>CAJTOI010000010.1 GCA_910577925.1 uncultured Roseburia sp. | reverse complement strand
CATGAATTTTTTATATGCTATACTTCCTGTATCAATGCTGTTACGCTCTGTCATTTATGTTTTTGGCTTAAGTTCGCGCCCATGGGGCATACCCCCCGCGAATTGTCCGGGGGACAACAGCAACGTGTGGCAATCGCCCGCGCACTAATTGGAAATCCCGAAATCCTGTTTGCAGACGAACCGACGGGAAACCTTGATAGTTATACAGGAGCAGAGATAATGAGTTTGTTGCAGCGTATCAACAAGGAACGCGGACAGACAATTATCATGGTTACTCATTCACCGGAAGCGGCGAAAAGCAGCAACCGTGTTATCACCGTAAGTGACGGACTACTTCAATAACCACACCATTTAGCCGAATAAAAATGCAATCTGCCGGACGACGGCAAAGAAAAAAAGCCGTCGAAAAGCAGACATATTTTCATGCCTATTCTATTCCGGCGGCTTTGATTTTCAGAGCCGCCGTTTCTTTTGCCTATCAGAAACCTACGACGACCCTAATACCGTAAAAGATACGGCGGCGTAAAGGAGGACTGTTTATGAACCATGTGCTGGCCGGATACGGCTCTGTTGCGGTGGCGGCAAGCGGAGTTGCGGGAAAAGTTTCCATGGTGGTATCTATGGTGGCAATGGGGCTTTGCATGGGCATGCAGCCTGCGATTTCTTATAATTTCGGGGCCGGGACATATAAGAGAATGTACCGCATCATAAGAAATCTCGGGATTCTCGCGGTCGTTGTGGGAGGTCTTCTGACGATTGGGTGCCTGCTGGGAAAAAGCCAGCTGACGGCAATGTTCATCGAGCATGAGGAAGTGATTCTGCTGGGGGAGCGGATGGTTACCGCCTCCATGCTGCTGGGGCCGCTTTACGGACTGTATCAGCTGTGCACTATGTTTTTGCAGTCCACGGGAAAAGCGTCCTATGCCACGCTTGTGGCACTGCTTGATAAGGGGGTTCTTTATCTGCCGATACTTTTTGGACTGAATATGCTGTTCGGCCTAAACGGCGTGATTTATACGGCGCCGCTTACGGATATGCTGTCACTGCTGGTCGGGGCGGCGCTGTGCGCGGCATGGAAGCGGAAGATCCCGGCGCCAGAGCTCTGTCAGAGGTAGTAGAACAGGCCGCAGAAGATGCCGAAAAGCGCGCCCGCGATGACGTCCCGGGGCTCGTGGACGCCGCCGACAACGCGGATGACGGCGAGAACAAGTCCCAGGATGCCGAGCAGCAGGCCGGCATCCGGGTAGACATACAGGACGGTCATCGCGATAATGTAAATGGAAAAAACGTGCCGGCTGGGAAAAGATTTCCCTTTGGTGTCTTTGCCGAGCGCCGGCGGCAGATTGAATTTTTCGTAGGGCCGCGGCACGTTGACGACGGCGCGGAACACGCTGACGGCGGCGAAGGAAATGCCGGGAATCAAAATTGCCCGCGGCAGAAGCGGGTGCCGCTCCGCGTAGAGCAGCAGCAGGAAAACCGGATAGAGCACAAATACAAAGGAAGTCAGAACTCCGTTGACAAGGGAGAGGAGTCTGGCTTTTTTTTTGTTTTCCCGCACGGGTTTTGTGAGTTTCAGATAAGTTTCTTTTGTCATAGGATTCCTTTCCCGATAAAAGCGATGTCCGTTTATTCTTCCGCGCCGAATACGGTCAGCACGGAGCCGATGAAGATGCAGAGGTCGGAGATATTATAGATCACGCGTCTGAAACGTTTCGGTCCTATGTTCAGATGAAAATAGTCGACGACATAGCCCCTTGTGCACCGGTCGAGAAAATTGCTGGCGCCTCCGCCGGCGAGCAGCGCCATTCCAGTCTTTGCGAGAGGCTTTCCCGGAAGCCGTAATAGAAAACCGTATGCGGCTGCGACCGCAAACATCAGGACGGCCTGAAGCCCGCGAAGAAGCTTCGGACGTCCGGAGAGAAAGCCGAGCGCCGCGCCGCGGTTGTAATATTTTTCGAGTGTCAGCAGTCCGAAAAACCGCGGGTGTTTTGTGTGTTCGTCGAGCCGTTTGTCGGCGAAATATTTGACGGCGGAGTCGAGAACGAAGATGCCGGCGGTGAGAATCGGGTAGATCATGTATGCTCCTTTCGGTATTCCCGGGGTGTCTGGGAAAAACGCTTTTTAAACCTGCGGTTGAAGTACGACAGATTGTCGAAGCCCACCTCCGCCGCGATATCCAAAATCGAGGAGTCCGAGGACACCAGAAGCCTCGACGCCATAATCAGGCGGTACTCGTTGAGATAGCAGGTAAAGGAAGCGCCCATCGTGTTTTTAAAGTATTTCATAAAATGGGACTGGCTTAAGCCGGCTTTTGCGGCGATCTCCTCAATCGTAATTTTGTCCATATAATGATTTTCGATGTATTTGAGCACGAGTTTCATTTTCTCTAAGGACTTGCGCGGTTTTCCCGGATGTTCTTTCACGCCGCAGTGGTTGTACAGCAGAAAAAAGAGCATGAAGAGCTGGCTCTTGATAAAGAGCGGGTAGCCCTTCGGATGCGTGCGGCTGATCTCGTCGTTGGCGTCAATGCAGGCGGACAGCTCCAGGTAGCCCTCGGATTCCGGCGTATAGAGCAGCGGCAGCGAGAGGCTGCCCGAAAACAACGGCTGCAAGATATCGGTGCTGCTCGCGTCGGCATTCCGGGACAAAAGGATACTGGGGTGGAAAATAATATTTTCGTATTCCATGCAGTCCTCTCCGTACTGTTCGATGGAGTGAAGCCGGCCCGGGATGATGAGCACGATCGTCCCCGCCGTCACACGGCAGGGCGAGAAATCGACCGTGATAGTGCCGCAGCCCTTTTTGACATAGATGATCTCCACCTCGTCGTGCCAGTGGAGCGGCACGTGGAGAAAGTCGAGCGGAATCGAGCAGGGGTAGGTGATATAGGGGAACAGGGGATCCCCGTGCGATTTCTTTTCCTGATAGTTTTCGTATTCTAAAATGTTCATGATAGGATTGTACCACTTTTGTGCCGTATTTTACAAGAAAAACCGAAAAGAAATGCATATAATAACAGCATGACGGAAATACGTACTTTGACAGAACTGCGAATACATTCAAATGTGTTGTCTGCGCCGCCTGCGGCGGCAGAATCCGCACACCAAGAAAGGAGCATGGTTGCAAACATGAGTATGGATTTACAGAAGGCGGTAACGGAGAAATATCAAAAAGAGATCGGCGCGTGCACAAACGAGGAGCTTTATTATGCGCTGCTCGCGATGACGAAAGACATGGCAAAGGAAAAGGAGAGCAACGAAGGAAAGCGGAAGCTGTATTACATCTCCGCGGAGTTCTTAATCGGAAAACTTTTATCAAACAATCTGATTAATCTGGGCATCTATGAGGACGTAAAGGCGCTTCTGGCAGAAAACGGGAAAAGCCTTGCCGAGGTGGAAGAGGTCGAGCCGGAGCCGTCTCTCGGAAACGGCGGTCTCGGACGTCTTGCGGCGTGCTTCCTCGATTCGATTGCAAGTCTCGGTTTAAACGGCGACGGCGTGGGATTAAACTATCACTACGGTCTGTTTAAGCAGGTGTTTGACAAGAATTTACAGCGCGAGACGCCGAATCCGTGGATTGAGAAGGAGAGCTGGCTGACGAAAACGGATGTGACCTACCCGATTTCCTTCGGAGGATTTACCTTACAGTCAAGAATGTATGACATCGATGTGATCGGTTATGAGAACCGCACGACAAAGCTGCATCTGTTTGACGTGGAGACGGTGGACGAGACATTGTCGGGCGACGGCATCGATTTTGACAAGGAGGATATCCCGCGCAGACTCACACTGTTTCTCTACCCGGATGACTCCGACGATGCCGGAAGGATTCTCAGGGTATATCAGCAGTATTTTATGGTGAGCAACGGGGCGAGACTGATTATCGACGAGACGCTTGCGCGCGGCGGTGATCTGCATAAGCTGTATGAATACGCGGCGGTTCAGATTAACGATACGCATCCGAGTATGGTAATCCCGGAGCTGATCCGCCTTTTGATGGAGCGCGGCATCCTGATGGACGAGGCGATTGAGATCGTGTCAAAGACCTGCGCGTACACAAACCACACGATTCTGGCGGAGGCGCTCGAGAAGTGGCCGATGCATTTCTTAGAGAAAGCGGTGCCGCAGCTTCTGCCGATTATCTATGAGTTAAACAGCCGCGTGGCAAGGAAATACGACGATCCGTCCGTTGCGATTATTGACGGTGAAAAACGGGTGCATATGGCGCATATGGATATCCATTACGGCTACAGCGTAAACGGTGTCGCCTATCTTCACACCGAGATTTTGAAGAACTCCGAGCTCAATCACTTTTATAAGATTTACCCGGAGAAATTCAATAATAAGACAAACGGAATCACGTTCCGCCGCTGGCTGCTGCACTGCAACCACGAGCTTGCCGAGCTGATCGAGTCTCTGATCGGCGACGGATTTAAGAAGGATGCAAAAGAGCTTGAAAAGCTCGGTGCGCTGGTGAACGACGAGGCGGTGCTGCAGCGCCTTTTAGATGTAAAGACGGCGAAAAAGGCAGAACTCAAAGAATATCTCGCAAAGACGCAGGGCATCACGCTGGACGAAAATTCTGTTTTTGACATCCAGATTAAGCGTCTGCACGAGTATAAGCGTCAGCAGATGAACGCACTGTATGTGATTCACAAATATTTTGAGATTAAAGCGGGCAAAAAACCGGCGCGCCCGATTACCGTTATGTTCGGCGCGAAGGCGGCTCCGGCCTATGTGATCGCAAAGGATATCATCCATCTGATTCTCTGCCTGCAGGAAGTGATCAGCAAAGACCCAGAGGTTGCGCCGTATCTGAAAGTCGTGATGGTGGAGAATTACAATGTGACGCTTGCGGAAAAATTAATTCCGGCGGCGGATATCCATGAGCAGATTTCTCTTGCATCCAAGGAGGCATCGGGTACCTCGAACATGAAATTTATGTTAAACGGCGCGGTCGCGATCGGAACGATGGACGGGGCAAACGTGGAGATGCACCAGTTTGTCGGAGATGACAATATCTACATTTTCGGCGAGAGTTCCGAGCAGGTAATCGAGCGTTACGAAAAAGCGGATTATGTGTCCAGAGAATACTACGAGAAGGATGCGGATATCAAGCGTGCCGTCGACTTTATCATCAGTGACGAGCTGATGGCGGTCGGATGCAGAGAGAATTTAGAGCGTCTCTACCGTGAGCTTCTGAATAAAGACTGGTTTATGACGCTTCCGGATTTTAAGGACTATGCTGCGACAAAAGAACGCATCTACGCAGACTACGAGGACCGCATGGCGTGGGCGAAAAAGATGCTTGTCAATATCAGCCAGTCAGGCTTCTTCTCGTCAGACCGGACGATCGAGCAGTACAACAAAGATATCTGGCATCTGTAAAAGACAGCGGTATATAGAATAAGATAATATTGAAACTGTTTTCGGAAACGGCATGGCTTGCGGGCTATGCCGTTTTTTATCTGATAAAAGATGGCTGCTGCCGAAGTAATGATATAGCATCTACAGATCTGTCTATGCAGACGATCCGTGATATTTTGTTGAATGAGGAAAACCTTTAGCGCAGCTTTAGGAAGGGGTGTTATAATAGAGGCAGTATACCGGATTGGAGTAAAATAAATGAAAATATTAATTGCAGAGGATGATACCAGATTGCTGAAATCTTTGCTGCATATTTTTGCTTTGAACAAGTTCAGTGCGGATGGGGTGTCCGACGGAAAAGAAGCTCTGGAATATGCCCGCACAGGAGAATACGACGGACTTGTTTTAGATATTATGATGCCTGAATGGGCATCTGCCTCTGGATACGGATACCGTAAAGAGTTATCTTGCCTCTATCGGCAGTCTGGGGCTGGGCAATTATGTGTCATACAATGCAACAGAAGAAGAACTGGCCGTTTATGGACTGGATAATCCGGAACTGACAGCGACGGTGCGGTACATGGCGCCAAAAGAGGATGCGGGGGATGATGACAGCACGGACGAGGAAGCAGAAGAAGTTAAAACTTTTGTCCTGCATATTTCCAGATCCGCCGAAGAAAAGGCCAAAGTGAAAGAGGAGGAGCCTTCGGAAGAAACAGATACGTCGGATGATTATGAATCGGAGGAGGAATCTGTGCCTGCCTATGTACGGATTGGCGAGTCTCAGATTATCTATGAGATCACAGAAACGGAATATGAATCGTTAATGGCAGTATCTTACAACGAACTGCGCCATCAGGAGATTTTCCGGGCTGATTTTGACAAGGTAACTCAGGTCGATATTTCACTGGAGGGCGAGACATATACCCTGACCTCCGGGAAAGAAGGGGAAGAAACCGTATGGTCCTATGGAGAAGAAGAGATTGCGGTAGATGATTTCCGGACGGCTCTTGCAGCGCTTACGGCAACGGAATTTAAGAACGAGGAAATCGGTGCGAAAGAAGAACTCAGCATGACGCTTCATTTGAATGATGAAAATGATCCGACCGTACATATCGGTCTGTACCGGCGGGACGGGGATTTCTGTATGGCTGTAGTGGACGGTGAACCGACAGCCCTTGTGACAAGAAGTAAAGTTGTGGATTTAGTGGAGGCAGTAAATGCCATTGTACTGAATTAGAAATAAAAGATTCTATGGGCGCCAGGGCAATGACGGTACCCGGTATGAAAAAAGAACTCTCAGATTCTTACGGATTTGAGGGTTCTTGTTGGACTAATTTGCTTTCTGAAAATCTATCTGAAAACATGAAAGTATGGTACAATTGCAGTTGGCAACAGAAAGGAAAGCAGGTGAAACGAATGTATGAATTAAAGCAGACAGAGAAGGCGCGCCCGATTTTCGGAGACTGGCAGGAAACCTTAATCTGGTCCTGCCTGCAGAACGTGATGGGGCGCATCTATGCAGATGATACGGAAAATCCGGTGTCCGCGGCGGCGCTGCTGGGTGATTTCTGTTTTTTTGCGGGCGTGCCGAAGGAGACGTTTCTTTCCGATGTGCGCGCCTGCGCCGGGAAGGACTTTCTGATTCTGGTACCGCAGAATGAGGACTGGTGCAGACGGATCGAATCGTGCCTGGGAGGAAGCGTAAAAAAGACCGAGCGGTATGCGTTTTATAAGGAGCCGGACGTGTTTGACCGGAAAGCGCTGAAGGCGGCCGCATCCGCACTGCCGGGAGAATACCGGATGAAGATGATAGACGAGGCGCTTTTTTTACAGTGCGGGAAAATCCCGTGGTGCAGGGACCTGGTGTCCTGTTATGACGGCTATGACGCGTACCGTGCGCACGGACTCGGCGCGGTGATTTTAAGAGAAGGGGAGATTGTCTCGGGCGCGTCGTCCTACGCCGGCTATCTCGGCGGGATCGAGATCGAGATTGACACAAAAGAGGAATACCGCAGAAAGGGGCTTGCGTATGCCGCGGGGGCAAAGCTCATTCTGGAGTGCTTAGAGCGCGGTCTGTATCCGAGCTGGGATGCGCAGAACAAATGGTCCGCGGCGCTTGCAAAAAAGCTCGGCTATCGCTATAGTCATACGTATACCGTATACGAGATGGCGGATGTGGGAAAGGAGAATTTATGAAGTATATCGATATGCACTGCGATACGTTAGCGGAGGCGCTGGCGCGCCGAAAGGACACGGTGGAGCATCTTGCGGGAACGATGGTTGACGCTGCCCGCCTGCGCCGGAGCGGCGCGGCGGCGCAGTTTTTTGCAATGTTTCTGCCGCAGAGAACGGAACCGGAATGGTTCGGACAGGAAAAAATGCCGGCGCTTTCAGAGCTTTTGCACATGATGTATGAAATCTACCGGAACACGATGGAGGCCTGCAGCGATTATATGGCGCCGGCCCGCTCTTATGAGGATTTATTGGAAAATCAGCGTGCGGGGAAGATTTCCGCATTTCTGACGATTGAAAACGGCAGTGTCGCGGACGGGAAGCTTGAGAAAATAAAAGAATACTATGATATGGGTGTGCGGCTGATGACGCTGACCTGGAACGACGCGAACTGCTTCGGTTGGCCTCACGCCGCAAATCCGGAGGAGATGCGGCGCGGACTGACCGATTTCGGAAAAGAGGCCGTGGGCTATATGAATGAGCTCGGAATGATTGTGGACGTCTCGCACCTGTCGGACGGCGGCTTTTACGATGTGGCGGATGTGTCGAAAAAGCCGTTTGTGGCATCGCATTCAAACTGCCGGGCGCTGTCTCCTTCGACCCGCAATCTGACCGATGAGATGATACGCGTCTTAGCGGAGTCCGGCGGCGTGGCGGGCATTAATTTCGCGCCGCATTTTCTAAATGCGGACACGGAGGATGAAGTCAGCCGGATTGCGCGCATGTGCGACCATGTGCTGCGCTTTATCGATAAAGGCGGCATCGGATGCGTGGGGATCGGCACGGATTTTGACGGCATCCGGGGGGAGCTTGAGATTGCGGACTGCACACAGATGGAGCGGCTGTTTGCGGCACTGCACAAAAGGGGACTGTCCGAAGGACAGCTTGAGCAGATTGCGCGGGGCAATGTGATGCGGGTTCTTTGCGACGTGCTCTAGTGCGGCTTTTGCCTTGACAGAGCAGGGATTATCCCTCATACTTTTCATAAATACAGCAAGTTAGGAGAGTTTATGAAGTACCATTTTAACAGACGATTTACGGCATTTTTGGCGGCGGGTATATTCTTGGGCAGCGCACTGTGCGGCTGCGGGGGCAAGGGCAGGGAGGAGGAACTCTCCTACCGGCAGATCGGCATAACCGCAATGGAAAGCGGGAACTATGAGGAGGCCGTTGCAGCGTTTGACGCTGCGCTTGGCAAATGCGGCGGTTTCGTGGGAGAGGCGGAGATTGATATCTGCTATTACAAGGCGGCGGCGCAGTATGCGGCGGCGGATCTTGAGGGCGCGCGCGAAACGTGTAAAGCGCTTGTCGACTACGACCCGAAAAATGCGGATGCCTGGTATCTGTACGGCTGTCTGCTGCTGGCCGCGGGACAGCCGGATGAGGCGAAAAAGGCTTACGAGAGCGCGGCCGAAAACCGGGCTGAGGATTATGAGCTTTACATATCGGTCTACGAAAATCTCTGCGCTTATAATTTAAAAGAAGACGGGGAAGAATTTTTAAATAAAGCGTTTGACGTAAAAGGCGATACCGCTGCGGACAATGCGGCGCGGGGCAGGATTTACTACCTGCTTGGACAGTACGAAAACGCAAAGACCGAGCTTGCCGCGGCGCTCGAAAAAAAGGAGCCGAAGGCAAATCTCACGATGGCGCAGGTGTGTGAGGAGCTCGGCGATACGGAGGGCGCGGAAAAATATTATGCGGCCTATGTGGAGCAGGGGGCGGATGATGCCGGTGCGATGAATGCGTTGGCGGAGCTTGCGATGGCAAAAGGTGATTACAGTGCCGCACTTTCGTATGCGCAGCAGGGACTTGCGATGGAAGAGGAAGAGTGCCGGAGAGAGCTGATGCAGAACCAGATTATCGCGATGGAGATGACAGGCGATTTTGCCGGGGCATTCGGCGTGATTTCCGAGTATGTGACGCTTTACCCGGATGATGCGAATGCGGCGCGGGAATATATCTTTCTGAAAAACAGACAGGGAATCAAAGAGCCCGCGCCGGATACGGAGGCGGAGGCGCCGGATACGGAGGCCTCGGAGGCCGGGGAGGGCGCTGCGGGAACGCCTTAGCCGGATGTAAGGCACACAGAGCGAAAAGAGAAACGGGGGAAGTATGGCAGAGATATTTGAAATCGAAGAACTGACGGAGCGGGTCATCTTAGTCGGCGTCAGCGAGCAGGAGGGAGACGATGCCGAGGATTCCGTGGCGGAGCTTGCGGAGCTGGCAAAGACTGCCGGAGCCGCTGTCGCGGGAACGCTGATTCAAAAGAGGGAGCAGATTCATCCGGGCACCTATGTGGGAACCGGAAAGGTCGCGGAGCTTGCGGAGCTCGCGGAGCGGACGGCTGCGACGGGAATCGTCTGTGACGATGAGCTTACGCCGGCGCAGCTTAAAAATTTAGAGCGTATGCTGGATACGAAGGTGATGGACCGCACGCTGCTCATCCTTGATATTTTTGCGGCGCGGGCGACGACGAGCGAGGGAAAAATCCAGGTGGAGCTCGCACAGCTGCGCTACCGTTTAAGCCGTCTTACGGGACTCGGGCGGTCGATGTCGAGACTCGGAGGCGGAATCGGGACGCGCGGCCCGGGCGAGAAAAAGCTTGAGACAGACCGCCGCCTGATCAAGGACAGAATTGCGCAGCTGAACCGTGAGCTGAAAGAAGTGCAGAAGCACAGAGAGACCCAGAGGGCGAAGCGGGAAAAGGGTCATGTGCCGGTGGCGGCTATCGTGGGATATACCAATGCGGGGAAATCCACGCTTTTAAACCGGCTGACCGATGCTGCCGTACTCGCGGAAGATAAGCTTTTTGCGACGCTGGACCCGACGACGCGGATGCTTGCGCTGCCGGGCAGACAGGAGATTCTTCTGACGGATACCGTGGGATTTATACGCAAGCTGCCCCACCATCTGATAGAGGCGTTCCGAAGCACTTTAGAGGAGGCAAAGCATGCGGATTATATTCTCCATGTCGTGGATGCGTCAAATCCGCAGCGGGAGAAGCAGATGCATATCGTGTACGACACACTCTATCGGCTCGGAGTGCAGGAGAAGCCGATTATCACGCTTTTTAACAAACAGGATATCGTCACGGACCGGGAGCCGCTGCGGGATTTTAAGGCGGATTATACGCTCCCTGTCACGGCGAAAACCGGAGAGGGGTTTGAGGAGCTGAAAGAACTGCTCTGTAAGCTTCTGCGGGATAAGAAGGTTCTGGTCGAGCAGACGCTTCCCTACGGGGAAGGCGGGGTGCTTGAGCAGATACGCAGGCAGGGGGAGCTTTTGGAGGAGGAATACCGCCCCGAAGGCATTTACATCAGAGCTTATGTGACACCGGAACTTTATGGAAAATTACAGGGTATCGTGCTATAATAAACGGGCAGAGCAAAGACCGTGATGCTTCCGTGGAAGATTCGGAAGCGGCAGAATAAGGAGAGATGGACAAATGACCATATTAATCAAAAACGGACAGGTGATGAATCCGGCGACTCAGACGAATGAGATTGCGGATGTTCTGATTGAAAACGGACAGGTGTCAAAGCTGGAGAAAGGGATCGAAGCGAAAGCCGACCGGGAGATTGATGCGGCGGGCTGCTTTGTGATGCCGGGGTTTATCGATATGCATGTGCATCTGCGGGACCCGGGGTTTGAGGAGAAAGAGACGATTGAGACGGGCTGCCGCGCGGCTGCACGCGGAGGATATACGACGATTCTCGCAATGCCGAACACCAGACCTGTGGTGGACAATAAGGACGTGGTAAATTATGTGCAGAACAAGGCGAGGACCGTGGGTGTGATCAATGTGATGCAGGTCGGGGCCGTCACAAAAGGACAGATGGGAAAAGAGCTTGCGGATATCGAAGAGATGGTAAATGCCGGGATACCGGCTATCAGCGAGGACGGCAAAACGGTTATGAATGCCGAACTGTACCGGAAGGCGATGCAGAAGGCGGCAGACCTCGGAATCCTTGTGCTGGCACACTGCGAGGATTCCAATCTGGTGTGCGGCGGAGTTATGAATGCGGATGAGAATGCCGAGGAACTCGGATTAAAAGGAATCATGAATTCCGTGGAGGATATTATTGCGGCCAGGGATATTATGCTAAGCCATGATACGGGTGCAAAGCTGCATTTGTGCCACTGCTCGACCTACAATTCCGTCTGGATGGTAAAGATTGCAAAGCAGAGCGGACTTTCGGTGACGGCAGAGGTGTGTCCGCACCACTTTACGCTGACTTCCGACGACATCCATAAGGTGGAAGCGAAAATCGACCCGGAAAAGAAAGTCGCGATTAATGCGGATGCGGATACGAATTTTAAAATGAATCCGCCGCTGCGCACAAAGCGGGACGTGCAGAAGCTCAAGGAGGGACTGCGTGACGACATTATGGACGTGATTGCAACCGACCATGCGCCGCATACCTACGAGGACAAGAATACCACGATGAACAAGGCGCCTTTCGGCATCGTAGGGCTTGAGACGGCGGCCAGCCTGACGTATACGGAGCTGGTGGAGCAGGGCTATCTGACGCCGATGCAGATGGCGGAAAAGATGAGCTGCAATCCGGCGAGGATTATCGGGATTGACAAGGGCGATATCCGGCCGGGCAAAGCTGCGGATATCGTGATTTTCGACCCGGAAAAAGAATATGTCATCGACAAGAATCAGTTTGTGAGCAAAGGGAAAAACACCCCGTTCCACGGAAGAAAAGTCAAGGGCATGGTCCGCATGACAATTGTGGGCGGGCATATCGCATACGAGGCATAAACGGAGGTTTCAATGATACACGAAAAGTTTGAAGAGACCGTGACTGTCGTAAGTCAGGAACAGGTCGGGACGGATATTTACAGCATGCGGCTTCGCGCGGAGCAGATTGCGGCGCATGCGAAGGCGGGACAGTTTGTGTCTCTGTACAGTGAGGATCAGAGCAGGCTGCTCCCGAGGCCCATCAGCATCTGCGAGATTGCGCCGGAGAGGGGAGAGATCCGTCTTGTCTACCGCGTGGCGGGAGAAGGGACAAAAGAGTTTGCAAAGATGCTCCCCGGCGCGCGGCGAAGAGCTGTGGGACCGCTCGGAAACGGATTTCCCAAAGAGCAGAAAAAAGCGCTTTTGATCGGCGGCGGGATCGGGATTCCGCCGATGCTTGCGCTGGCGAAGGAATTGAACTGCGGAAAGCAGGTCGTTTTAGGATACCGCGATGAGCTGTTTCTGCTCGAGGATTTCAGGGAGCTGTTCGGGGATGCTGCGGATGAATCCATTTACATAGCGACCGAGGACGGAAGCGCGGGAACGCGGGGGAATGTGTTGGACGTTATCCGGGAGCGGAAGCTTACCGCCGATGTGATCTACGCCTGCGGCCCCGCTCCGATGCTTCGCGCGCTCAAAGATTATGCGGCCGGACAGAACATTCCCTGCTGGATTTCGATGGAGGAGCGCATGGCGTGCGGAATCGGCGCCTGCCTTGCCTGTGTCTGCAAGTCAAAGGACGTGGACGCGCATTCCAACGTAAAGAATAAACGTGTCTGTGCCGAAGGTCCGGTATTTTTGGCAGAGGAGGTGGAGTTCTGATGAATCTTAGTGTGGATTTGTGCGGCGTAACATTAAAAAATCCCGTGATGACGGCATCGGGAACCTTCGGCTCCGGGCAGGAGTACGGTGCGTTTGTGGATTTGAACCGGCTCGGCGCCGTGGTCACAAAGGGTGTGGCAGCCGTGCCGTGGGAGGGAAATCCGACTCCGCGCGTGGCGGAGGTCTGCGGGGGGATGCTCAATGCGATCGGTCTGCAGAACCCCGGCATTGATGTGTTCGTCAAGCGGGATATCCCGTTTTTAAAGCAGTACGATACGAAGATTATTGTCAATGTATGCGGGCATACCGCGGAGGAGTACATAGCGGTGGTCGAGCGGCTTGCCGACGAGCCTGTCGACATGCTCGAAATCAATATTTCCTGCCCGAATGTCAAAGAGGGAGGCATCGCGTTCGGACAGAGCCCGAAGACGGTCGAGGCGATTACCGCGGAGATAAAAAGACATGCGAAACAGCCGGTCATCATGAAGCTGTCCCCGAATGTGACGGATATCACGGAGACGGCGCTGGCGGCGGAGGCCGGCGGCGCGGACGCGCTCTCGATGATAAACACGATCACCGGCATGAAGATTGACATTCACCGCAGATGCTTTGCGCTTGCAAACCGAACCGGAGGCATGTCGGGCCCGGCGGTGCACCCGGTGGCCGTGCGCATGGTCTACCAGAGCGCCCAGGCAGTGAATATCCCGATTATCGGAATGGGCGGAATCATGACGGCGGAAGATGCGATTGAGATGATTCTTGCGGGCGCGTCCGCAGTGTCGGTGGGAACCGCCAATTTCACGAATCCTCATGCGACAGAGCAGATTGCGGACGGAATCGCGGCCTATATGGAGCGGTACGGGGTAGAGGATATCCGCGAGCTTGTGGGCGCGGTGCATGACAGATAGAGAGAATCCGGCGCTTCGGGAAAGGAATCCATATGAAACTATTTCACATATCCGACTTGCATATCGGAAAGCAGCTGAACCTGTATGACCTGTCGGAGGTACAGCGGGATGTTTTCGCACAGTTTGCGGCGGCCGCCGAGAGGGAGCGGCCGGACGCAATCGTAATCGCCGGAGATATCTATGACCGGTCGGCGCCCTCCGGCGAGGCGTTTGCGCTTTTTGACGCATTTCTGAACCGTCTCGGTAATCTAAAGCCGATGATTCCGGTGCTCATCATATCCGGCAATCACGACAGCAATCTCCGCCTTAATTTTGCGAGTTCTTTTCTGGAAAAACACCAGATCTATATCTCATCCGCTCCGCCGAAAACCGAGGAGGAGCATCTGAAAAAAATTGTCCTGAGAGATGAATACGGCGAGGTAAATTTCTATATGCTTCCGTTTGTGAAACCGGCCGACGCGAAAAATCTGCTCGGGGCCGATGCAGAGATACGGACCTATGACGAGGCGTTTTCGGCGATCCTCGCGCGTGAGGAGATTGATTTTGCGCAGCGGAATGTTCTGATCGCGCATCAGTTTTTCGTGTCCGGAGGTGCCGAGCCAAAGCGCCGGGAATCCGAGCTGCGCTATCTTTCGGTCGGAGGAATCGACAGCGTCGATATCTGCCATATCAAAGGGTTTGACTATGCGGCGCTCGGGCATATCCATACCGCGCAGCAGATCGGGATGCCGCATATCCGCTACAGCGGTACGCCGCTGAAATACTCGGTGAGCGAAGCGTCTGACACAAAAGCGATCACGGTTGTGACGGTCGGCAAAAAGGGTGCGGAGCCGGAAATTTCGTTTCTTCCGCTTGTGATGAAACCGGATGTCCGAAAACTGCGCGGCACTCTGGCGGAGGTCGCTGACATGGCGGCAGAGTGCGCACAGGACTATGTGAGTATCACGCTGACCGACGAGGAGACACTGTTTCGGCCGAAGGAGCGGCTGCGCGAATATTACGGCAGGATCCTTGACATCCGCATTGAAAATACAAGAACGGCGGCGCTGCTAAAAAGCGAGGCGGCCGAGCCGGAAAATGAGGAGCCTCTTGCGCTGTTTTGCGAGTTTTACCGGGAGATGAACGGACAGCCGGTCAGCGACGCGGAGCTTGCGGTTATGACCGATGTGATAGAAACGGTCGGCGGGAGACTTCGGTGAGAAACGGGGAAATGCCTGCGCGCATAACCACAGAGCGCATGGCCGGAGGAAAAAATGAAGCCAGTATATCTGAAAATGAAGTCCTTTGGGTCGTACCGGGACGAGACAATTGATTTTGCGGATGCAAACAGCGGTATTTTCCTGATTACGGGGGACACCGGGGCGGGGAAGACGACAATCTTTGACGCCGTCATGTTTGCGCTGTACGGGGAGTCGAGCGGGGGAAAACGGGACGGAAAAATGATGGTCAGCCAGTATGCGGGGCCCGCAGAGTACACGGAGGTGGAATTTTGCTTTTCCTGCGGCCCCGATTCCTATACGGTCAGACGTCTGCCCGAACAGCCTAAATATAAGAAAAAGGCGAAAACAAACGGCGAAATTCCGGGAGCGTGGGAGTATGAGGAGTTAAAAAAGCCGCGGCAGCCGGAAGTTATGCTGACACTGCCGGACGGGAAAATTTTTGACGGGAAAATCAAAGAGACGAACGAGAAAATCAAAGAGATTGTCGGCGTGGACGCCCCGCAGTTTGCGCAGATTGCGATGCTTGCGCAGGGGGATTTTTTAAAGCTTCTGCATGCGAGATCCGACGAGCGCAAGGAGATTTTCGCGAAACTGTTTGACACCTGTTTTTACGGCGCCGTCGAAAAGGAACTGGAGGTGCGCTGGCGCACGCTTTACGGGGAACTGGAGGATAACCGGAAGGAAATCGAGATACAGCTTTCGAATATCGGATGCGCGGCGGACAGCGCGTTTTTGGGGGCGTGGGAAGAGCAGGGGAACTTCGGGGAGGAGCGCGCGGACGAACTTCTGCGTCTCATTGACGATATCAATAACGAACTTCTTGTGCGCGGCGAGAAAAAGCAGCAGGAGGCGGAAAGCTGCAGCCGGAAGCTTGAGGAAATCCGGCGAAAGATGGACGAGGCTGCGGCGGTCAACCGGGATTTTGACGCGTTTGACGCGGAAAAACGCACCGAAGAAGCGCTGGCGGCACAAAAAGCGGAGACGGACGAAAAGCGGGAGCGGATCGCGAAGGGGGAACGGGCGGTTCGTGTCTCCGGTGCTTATGTGCGCTGCCGTGAGAAGCGGCAGTCCCTTGCGAAAAAGCGGGAGGAGCGGGAGAAGACCGGGCTGTGCGTCGAAGAGCAGCAGAAGCGGCTGGACGTTTATGTCCGGGAGCGGGAGGCCGTCTGCGCGCGGTATGACAGCGACGGTCCAAGACTCGCGGAGGAGTCGGCGCAGCTTGGGGGCGTGCTGGAGCGCTATGACGCGGCCGTCTGTGCGCAGGAAATTTTTGAGGAAAAGCAGACGGAACTTACAGGAAAAAGAAACGTGCTGGATGCGGAAAGAGCGCGCGGGGAAGAGGCGAAAAAGCGTGAGGCGGAGCTTTCGAAGGAGGTAAAAAGACTGTCGGAGCTGGCCGGAACGAAAGACGCAAAGGCGCGCGAGGCAGACAGGCTCGAGCGTGAGGCGGCGGACAGACAGGAACTTTTTACGCTTCTTAAGGCTGCCGAGGGATTGGCGGAGGAGATATCGGAGCGGCAGAGGCGCTATGATGCCGCAGAGGAGACGCGCAGACAGGCGGAGGAAGCATATAATCGTCTGTATCAGGCGTTTCTTGACGGTCAGGCACAGGCGCTGCGCAGTCTCTTGGTCGAGGGGGAGCCCTGTCCGGTGTGCGGGAGCGTGCATCATGCCGTGCTGCCGCAGACGACGGCACCTGCAGTCGTAAAGGAGGAGGTCGACGCGGCAAAGAAAACGTTTGACCGGCAGGCGAAAGCCGCGCAGGGAGAAAAGGAAGCGCTTACGGAACTGTGCCTGCGCAGAGAGGAAAATAAAAAGCAGCTTTCGGTTTACCGGAGACGGCCGGATATCCGTGACGGCAGCGCTTCGGCATCCGAGGCCCTTGCGCAGGTGCGTCAGACCGAAGCGCGGCTTTCGGCACTGCGCGCGGAATCGGAGACGGCCGCCGCGGCGGAGGAGACGCTCGCATTAAAAACGGAGGAGCTTTCCGCCTGCAGCGGGCATTGCGCACGGATCGGGGAGACCGTGCAGCGGCTTGCGCTTGAAGCCGAGCGGCTGACCGCGGAGGCTGCCGCAAAAAAAGCGGCCTGGGAGGCGCTTTTTCGGGAGCTTCCGTTTCCGACAAAGGAAGAGGCCGCACGGCAGCTTGAAAAACTTACAGCCGCACGCCAAGAGCTGGAGGAGGACAAACGAAACGCGGACGAAACGTGCACACAGGCAGAACAGAAGCTGATCGCGCTTACGGCGCAGCTTGAGGCGGAGACGAGAGCCTGCGGGGACCTTGCCGGGGAGGAGCGCGAAAGCCGGAAAGACTTTGCGCAGGCGCTTGCAGAAAACGGATTTGCGGATGAGGCAGACTTTGCCGGGGCCAGACTGACGGATGAGATGCTGGCACAATTGAGAGCCGAGGTGTCCGAATACGAGAGGCAGGTGCACGAAAACCGGACGAAGCTTTTCATGCTTGCGGAGCGGACGGAAGGGAGAGTGCGCGTGGATGTGTCCGGCTTTAAAGAGGAACGGGAGCAGTGCGCAGGGGAGCTTGAGCGTCTCGGACGGGAAGATAAGGAACTGTTTTCCCGAAGGCAGGCGAATGAGACTGCGCGCCGGAAAACGGCGGAGGGGTATCGAAGGCGCAGGGAGCTGCGCACCCGGTACACGGTGATAGAGACGCTGCGCGACACCGCGGGAGGAAAGCTTTCGCGCAAGCGTATCGATTTTCAGACTTATATTCAGAGACGTTATTTCGGGCAGGTGATCTCTGCCGCAAACGAGCGGCTCGTGAAGATGTCGGGGAATCAGTTTATCCTGCGCTGCCGCGAACTTTCGAATCTGGGGACAGTCGGAAATGTGGGGCTGGACCTGGATATCTATGATATCGCGAATGACAGGATACGCGATGTGAAAACGCTGTCCGGCGGGGAATCGTTTATGGCGGCGCTCTCGATGGCGTTAGGGCTGTCCGACGTCATCCAGAGGCGCGCCGGAAAGATCCGGATTGACACGATGTTTATCGACGAGGGTTTCGGCACGCTCAGCGATGATACGAGAAATCAGGCGCTTTCCCTGCTCGCGGATCTGTCGGAGGGGGATCGGCTGATCGGAATTATCTCGCATGTGACGGAGCTGAAAGCGCAGGTGGAGAAAAAGCTTGTCGTGACGAAAACGGACGAGGGCAGCAGTGCGCGGTGGCAGTGAGCAGGAGGCTTTTTGAGACCGCAAGAAATGTAACTGAGATTTACAGGAGTGATTTTGACGGAGGAGGATTTGTATGGCGACAAGCAAGGATTATATGAATTTTATTTTGGGGCAGCTGTCCGGTCTTGAGGAGATTACCTGCCGGTCGATGATGGGGGAATATATCATCTATTACAGAGGAAAAATCGCCGCATACGTGTGCGGCAGCCGTCTGCTGGTGAAGCCGGTGGAAGCGGCGAAACGCTATATTCCCGACGGCGTATTTGAGCCGCCCTACGAGGGGGCAAAGGACATGCTTTTGGTGGAGAATGTTGACAGCCCGGAATATTTAACGGGGCTGTTTGAGGCGATTTATGAGGAGCTTCCGATGCCGAAGAAAAAGAAAGAGAAGAAGGGGAAAAAGGATGGCGTTTGATTATAAGAAGGAGTATAAGGAATTTTACCTGCCCAAAGATCGTCCGGAGCTTGTGCGGATTCCGAAGATGAACTTTATCGCGGTGCGCGGGAACGGGGATCCGAACGAGGAGGGCGGGGCGTATAAGGAAGCGATCGGCCTGCTGTACGGGATTGCATTTACGATTAAGATGAGCAAAAAGGGGAGCCATGAGATAGAGGGATATTTTGATTATGTGGTGCCGCCGCTTGAGGGATTCTGGTGGCAGAAAGGAATCCGCGGATTTGACTATACGAGAAAAGAGGATTTTTGCTGGATTTCAGTGATTCGCCTGCCGGATTTTGTGACGGAGGCAGATTTTGACTGGGCTGTCGCAGAGGCCGGGGCGAAGAAGAAAACGGATTTTTCAAAGGTGGAGTTTTTGACACTGGAGGAGGGATTGTGCGTGCAGTGCATGCATATCGGGCCGTTTGACGAGGAACCGGCGACCGTCGATAAAATGGATCGGTATCTTCTCGAGAACGGATATGAGAATGATTTTTCCGACGACAGGCTTCACCATGAGATTTATCTGTCGGACGCGAGAAGGGTTGCGCCGGAAAAATGGAGGACCGTGATACGGCATCCGGTGAAAAAAATGATTTAGAAAGACGTGGAATGCGAGGAAGGTGAAAGGAATGCAATGTTGAAAATCAGGGGGTTTTGTGATAATCTGTTTTTGAGATGAAGAAAGATAGTTTTTAGCAGGAAAATCACAGTTTATAAAGAACAATACCACTGGAGAAATGATTATGAGCAAATCAAAAGTAGCAGTAGCAGTCAGTCAGATTATTGAATTAATTGAAAGAGTCCTGGGCTTTGGGTGGGGTGCACTCTGTGTGTTAGCAGCATTGGTGACCATGGTTGAACATGACAATAGTAAAGAGGAAGCCGTGGCTATAATTATGATGTGGATATTCGCCGCACTTGGTTTTTGGGTATATTTTCTGGGGAGAAAGAGAATGAAAATGCGGCTCGAATTTAAGAAGTACGTAGCACAGCTGTCGATGGATTCCTTTGGCTCACTGGATAGTCTGGCATCTGTAACGGGCACATCAGTTGAGGTTGTAAAGAAGAATCTCGCATATATGATTAATAAGAAATTTTTTACAGACGCGTATATTGACGAGCAGGCCAATCGGTTGGTTCTCTTATCTATGGAGAAAAAGGCACAGGCGCAAACGCAGGTTTCACAGCAGACGGATCAGGAGGTGCCCCAACCCAAGTTAGTTGCATGTACTTGTTCCTGCTGCGGCGGTATGAGTAAAATTGTAAAAGGGGCAGTTGGGGAATGTGATTTTTGCGGGGCTCCGCTGCAGGGCTAAGGTTAAAATTCTATAGTAGTAACGCTGCCATAGCAAAACCAGAAGATTGAATAAGTAATATTTTTGAAGAAAGAAGAGTTTGTTATTTCATAAGAATTAGCAGACTCTTCTTTTTATACGCGCCAGACAATCCTGCAAACAGGAAGCTATCTAGCGTTTTTCAATTATTATACATGAAACGAGAACATAAATAATTGTGCCAACTATGATTATTCCTTCAAGCCAAAATAACCAATCAATATCCAGCAGAAATTCCGTTCCGGCTAATGCAGAGCTGACGCCTAAAAGCAAGAATACAACAGCAGATTGACGATAGTATGGCTTCTTATTCATACGCTATCGTTCCTGCTTTGAAGCATAGATGTATGCGTTATTGAACAAAAACCCTTTTTCCCGAAAAGAACGAAAACTCAAGATAAACAATCCTGCCGATATGAAAAAAAGAACAGATGAAACAATTATCTTTTCCATAAATATCCCTCCGTCAGATTTCACTTATCCCGATTTTCCGGGCTCCGCCCACACGAAGTATAGCATAGTCGCACAGCCAATTCAATCAGCCGGAAAGGAACGTCTCCCCGCCTCCTATGCGGTCTGCAGTGACTTCTCCGCCCGGCGCGCCCGCAGCCATCGTATAACACGCGTTGCAAAAATACATGTTTCATTGATTGCTATGGGTGGGGTTTTATGGTAAGATAGGAGTCAACGAAAACAAAAGAGTTTACGGATTTTGTGTCTGGGCGCTGCCTGCCACAAAATCATTATGCAAAATTCCGGCAATACTATAGGGCGCGGTGCACTGCCGGGACAGAAAGCGGCGCAGAAACGGAGAGGACAATAAGATTATGGAACAATACAAGCAGGAATTTATCGAATTTATGGTTGAGAGCGACGTGCTCAAATTTGGGGAATTCACCTTAAAAAGCGGCAGAAAATCCCCGTTTTTTATGAATGCGGGGGCATATGTGACGGGAAGTCAGCTGATGCGTCTCGGCGAGTATTATGCGAAGGCAATCTATGAACACTACGGGGTGGATTTCGATGTGCTCTTCGGACCGGCCTACAAGGGGATTCCGCTTTCCGTCGCGACGACAATCGCGTTTGCGAAGCTCTATAATAAGGAGATCCGCTATTGCTCAAACCGCAAGGAAATCAAGGATCACGGCGACACCGGGATTCTGCTCGGGAGCAAAATAAAAGACGGCGACAAAGTGGTCATTATCGAGGATGTGACGACTTCCGGAAAATCCATCGAGGAGACGTTTCCGATTGTGAAAGCGCAGGGCGATGTGGAGATTCTCGGGCTGATGGTCTCCTTAAACCGGATGGAGAAGGGACTTGGCGGCGAGCAGAGTGCGCTCGATGAAATCAGAGAAACGTATGGTTTTGGCGCAAATGCCATTGTGACGATGGAAGAGGTTGTGGAACATCTGTACAACCGCGAATGCCGGGGACGGATTGTGATTACCGATGAAATCAAAGCGGCAATTGACGAATACTACAAGCAGTATGGGTGCAGATAATAAAAAGAACCGCCTGGTTGTCGGTATTATATTTTTAATGTATCTGATTGTGCTGTTTTACTTTCTGTTCTTTGCGGAGACGATGGGGCGGACCGATGCGGACCGCGCGTATCGGTACAATCTGGCGCCTTTTCGGGAGATAACCCGTTTTATCAAATACAGGGAAACACTCGGAACGTATGCGCTTCTTCTCAATATCGTGGGAAATGTGCTGGCGTTCGTTCCGTTTGGCGCCTTTTTGCCCGTGGTGGCTCCGAAATGCAATAAATTCTGGCTGACGGCACTGTATAGTCTGGAGCTGAGCCTGCTGGCAGAACTGTGGCAGCTGGTGTTCCGCGTGGGCTGTTTTGATGTGGACGATCTGATGTTAAACACGCTTGGGGGAATGCTCGGATTTGGTTTGTATGCGTGTGTGATGTGGATGGGAAGGAAAAGATTGTGAGGAGACGGCAGAAGAGAAACTACAAATTTACGGAGAAAACCCAGTCAAAAAGAGGGATAGCAAGTCTTTTTACGGCGATTGTTTCGATGGCGATATTTGTTGCGGTTGTCGTGGATTCGTTTTGGAACAGAGGCAGCGGCAGTATATATCTGGGCAGCGTCGGGATTTTTTCAATGCTGCTTGCGGTCGCCGCGCTGGTACTTGCAGTCGGAAGTCTCCGGGAGGAGAACAGCTTTAAGCTGTTTCCTTATCTGGCGACCTTCTTTTCGTTTTTGACAACGGGGGTGTGGGTTGCGCTGTATGTACTTGGATTTATGATGCAGTGAGGAGAATTGAGATGACGGATTTCGAAAAACAGATTTCATTTATTATGGAGCTGGATAAAATCAAAAAAATAAACAGGCAGACGTATCTTTCCGATGCGAGCAGAAAGGAAAATGACGCGGAGCATTCCTGGCATCTGGCGCTGATGACTTTCGTGCTCGCAGAGTATGCCAACGAGAAAATCGACGTGTTAAAGACCATGAAAATGGTACTTCTGCATGATGTGATTGAGATTGACGCCGGGGATACCTACGCATACGATACAGAGGGAAACAAGACAAAGCGTGACAGAGAACAAAAAGCCGCGGACCGGATTTTCGGCTTGCTTCCGGCGGGACAGGCCGGGGAGTACCGCGGATTGTGGGACGAGTTTGAGGCGATGGAGACGGCGGAGGCGCGGTTTGCAAATATGCTTGACAAGGTGCAGCCGCTTCTGTTAAACGATGCTTCCGGCGGGAAATCATGGGAAGAGCACGGGGTGAAAAAATCTCAGGTGCTCGCGAGAAACGAGCGCACGCACGAGGGTTCGGAGGAACTCTGGGCCTACGCGAAAGAGTTGATCGAGCGGAATGTGCGGGCGGGACATCTTTTGGATGCGTAAGCCAAAAACAGATCGAAACCGGGACGGAGGTATGAGTTTTCATATATGAGTTACAGGGAATTGTATCGGGAGGCAAACGAGCAGGCCGAGGAGCGCTTTGCACTGATGGAGGAGCGTGTGAGCCGGATTGCGCAACGGGCAGAGGTGCCGGAGGCGTTTGCGGATTACTTTCAGAGGACGGCCGCTTTTTTGCGGATGCTTGCGGAACGCGCGCAGGAGGAACGGGCGGGAACGCTTACGGAAAAGAGCCTTGCGGTGTGCGAGCGGGAAAACGCGGCGCTCTATGCGGATATCGTGCCGGAGCATTACGCGCAGAGTTACGGGAACCCGGACTGCGCGAAAGAGAGGCTCGGAGCGCGTTTTGCGCCGGCGCTGTCTCTGCTCTATGCGCATATTCACGGGAAAATCCGAGAGGTATACCGCGGCAATCTGCTGAATCTGACGGTTGCGATGGAGCTGTTTGTGGAAATCTGCAACTGTTTTGAGCGCATGGAGACAGACGGGGAGACGCAGGAGGAAGCGGAGCAGGAAATCCGCCGGGCGGTCTACTGGTATTTTCACGATTACAGCGAACTTTTTTACGGGGAGAGCATCCGCAGGCTCATTCATTCCGGGGAAGATTTCGAGCGTGAGATTGTCATGGATTCGGATTTAAAGGATCTGCGCTACCTGTACCGCTACGGCGCATATATCGGCGAAAACGAGCGCGGCGTTGCGGAATTTTTAAACGGTATGACAGAGGATGAGATTCAGGCGCTGGCGGACACATACACGGAAGGCTACCGTATCGGATTTGAGATTACCGGCAAAGACTTATCAAAAAAACAGACCGCGCAGATTCGCTATCCGATTGGATTTGAGCGCGTGGCGCGGGCTGCGGTCCGCAATTTTGAAAAGCTGAATCTTCAGGTGACGATGTCGGCCGCGGGTACTTCCGCAAACAGACAATTTGCGTATGACCACAGGGAGGATGCGGCTTATTATCTGGACAAGGCCTATGTGGAGCGCTGCCTGGAGGTGCGAAAAACCTGCTATGAGGAGGAGCGCAGGCGTGCGGCCGGTATGGCCGGTCCCGCGGTCATAGAAGTGTTCGGCGAGGAACCTTTTTCGCCGGAGAACAGACAGACGGCGCTGCGGTATAGCGAAAAGCAGCGCGAACTCTGCGTCTATGAGGCGAATATGGCAGGGCAGATCACAAACCGGTATATCAAAGGCGAGGAGCGCAGCTTTACGATTATCGCCTATCCGGCGCCGGCGATCGGGCCGCGGTTTGCGGAGATTTTTGCGCAGACCGTGGAGATTAATACGCTCGACTATGTGCGTTACCGGGAGATACAGCAGAAAATCATTGATATGCTGGACGAGGCCGACCGGGTGCATATCACCGGCAGCGGTGCGAATAAGACGGATCTTTATGTCAATATCTGGAAGCTTTCGGACCCGGAAAAAGAGACGGCTTTTGAGAATTGTGTGGCGGATGTCAATATTCCGGTGGGAGAGGTTTTCACCTCCCCGGTGCTTGCGGGGACAACGGGACGGCTGTTTGTCAGCCAGGTGTATCTGCGCGGACTCCGGTACGAAAATCTGCAGATCGATTTTAAAGACGGCATGATTACGGATTATACCTGCACAAATTTTCCGGGAGAAGCGGAGAACCGCAAGTATATTCAGGACAATGTGCTGCTGCACCATGACACGCTGCCGATGGGAGAATTTGCAATCGGGACAAACACCGCGGCGTATCGGATGGCAAAGGATTTTGATATCGCGGATAAACTTCCGATTCTGATTGCGGAGAAGACGGGGCCGCATTTTGCTGTGGGAGACACCTGCTACAGCCATGAGGAGGACATTCTTTCCTACAATCCGGACGGAAAACGGATTGTGGCAAGGGAAAATGCGGTGTCGGCGCTGCGCCATACGGACAGCGGCAAAGCGTATCTGAACTGTCATACGGATATCACGATTCCCTATGACGAACTGGACCGGATTACGGTCATACGAAAGGACGGCAGCACTGCGGATATCATTGCCGGCGGAAAATTTGTGCTGCCGGGGACGGAGGAACTCAACGCGCCGCTGGAAGCATAGACGGCGCGGGATAAAAACAGAGAAAAGGAGAGCAGATATGGCAAAAGTAGGAATTGTGATGGGAAGTGACTCGGATATGCCGGTGATGGCGAAAGCCGCCGACATCTTAGAGAAGCTTGAGATTTCGTATGAGATGAAGATCATCTCCGCACACCGGGAGCCGGATGTGTTTTTTGAGTATGCGAAGAGCGCGGAGGAAAAGGGCTTTCGAGTGATTATCGCCGGCGCGGGCATGGCCGCGCATCTGCCGGGCATGTGTGCGGCGATTTTCCCGATGCCGGTAATCGGGATTCCGATGCACACGACCTCACTCGGAGGGCGGGATTCTCTTTACTCCATCGTGCAGATGCCGTCGGGGATACCGGTGGCGACAGTCGCCATTAACGGAGGCGCAAATGCAGGATTACTTGCAGCAAAAATTCTTGCTACATCAGATGATGCACTTTTACAGAGACTAAAGGACTACTCGAAGGAACTGAAGGAGCAGGTGGAAGCAAAGGATGCGAAACTGCAGGAAGTGGGATATCAGAATTACGGGAAATAGCGGGATGAAGGGCGGCAGCGTGTAAAGCGCGCCGCCTTTTTAAACACAAGGAGAAGAAGGATGGCATTTGAATTTTCGGCGTGTGCAGATGTAATAGGATATATTTCTTCTATTGTTACGATCGAGGAAGCGGGCAGAGCCTGGATAAAAGAAATGAAAGGTTTGTTTTCAGAGAAGGAGTTTGATTTTCAGGAATACATATCTGAAAATGAAGTGGTGAACAGGAAGCTCGATCAGTTAAAGCAATGGCTCGTCAACAGCGGCAGAAAAGATATTTTTCATGAAGATGAAATCAGGCAAATAGAAGGGGAAGTTTTTGATTCCGTTCCTTTGGATTATTATGATAAAAAAGAACTATACGAAATACTGGACAGGCTGTTTGCCGGGATAAATAAATATATCAGCGAACATATGTCGATCGGCGAAAAGATAATTATTGAACGGCAGGAGAAAGTGCTCGACCGAATTTGCGCACTGGAAGATCGCGTTCGCAATCACACAGATTACCGGGGCGCAGAGACAAGCAGATTTATCACTGAGATAGCGCCAAATCCTCCGAGTAAGTTTGGCTATAGAGAAAAAGAAATAAAAGAGATCACGGAGTTGCTGAAAAATAAAAATAATATTGCAATTTGCGGTGTCGGGGGAATTGGAAAGACATCGATACTACGATATATGTATCAATATCATATGGAGCATACAAAGTATTATCTGGGATGGATTCCATACGGCAGAGATTTAAAAAAGGATGTAATGGATCATTGTCTGCTTATCAAAAATATTTCGGATGCCGATGAGCGGGAGAATGCGCTTAAGACTTTTTTGCGTGAAAATAATAAAACAGTTGTCTGGTTTATTGATAATGTCACGGGAGACATTCAGGATGATTCTTTTTTTCAATTTTTAACCGCAACGACAAATGTCTATATCTCAACACGATACTGGCCGGAAGACGAGTGTTTTATCAAATATGAAATTGAGTCCGTACAACCCGATGACGCTTTGAAATTATTTTGGGATTATTATGGCGAAGAGGTTACATCTTCTGACATAAGAAGAAAAGTAGTATCTTTGATACAGGGAATTAATTATCATACGTTAATGATTGAGATGGCAGCAAAAGCGGCACGGTTTGCAGAGGAACCATTAGCAGAATTTATTGATAAAGTAAATGAGATCGGGTATGGATATTCACAGGATGAGATAAGGACAGGACATGATAAAAAGGAAGAGACAATGGCCGGTCATCTTTCAAAATTATACAAATTAGAAATGAGCAGTGAAGAAAAAAATAATATTCTTTATAATTTTGCCATTATGCAGGATTCTATTTTACCGTTTAATTTTCGAATATGGATCTCTGATGAAAACAGTGCCGCCAGGAGTAAAGCGGATTTCAGGTGGCTGACAGAGCGCGGCTGGATTAAAAAAGAAACGAACGGATATAGCATGCATTGGGTTATCAGGGAATCTATACTTGCACAGGGAAGAGTAAACGTACATGATATCGTACCATTGCTTCAGAGGATTCAAAAAGACGAATATTTTGACGAGATGTTAGATTTTACGGAGATCAATCAGCGCATCAATATCGCGAAAAGCGTTTTGGAATATTTTGAACCCTATGAGGGTGATGATGCGCCGGTTATGGAAATCATGGAAGGATTTATCCTGGCATGCGGGAATCAGAGCCGCTTTGAAGAGGGAATCTGTTTTGCGGAAAAGCAATATGATTGGAGCCTCGCAAAATATAAAACTTTATACAATGATGATACGGCGGAAGCTTTATTTAATCGGGCCAGAATCCTGCATGCGGCAAGGCGGTTTGACGAGGCGCGGGAATGCTGTGATGTTTTATATGCGGTCTGTGACAGGTTGTACGATGAAAATGATATGCGTCTGTTTTATTTTCGGGAAATATTTATTGAGGTTTGTATAGACCAAAAAGATTATGATGTGGCAACCGCGGAATATAAACATGCAGATGCAATGGAGAATCCCCAAATAACAGAACGAAAAAAAATGAAAATCAATATGGCCTATTGCGGTATGCTGATCAATCAATATGTGGATGCAACCGGAAGCGGCGCTGTGTCCGCAGAACAGGCGGATGCACTATATTTAGATGAAGCGGAAGCGGTTTTGAAGAAGATGTATCCGATGTTAAGGGCTGCGTATGGGGAAAATCATCTGGAAATGCTGATATGGTACCAGAATATGGCAAATATATATTGCTACAGACAAAATTATTATGAAGCGGCAAAATACGATAGAAAGATAGTTCGCGTACGAGAAGAAAAATTGGACGGGATGAACGGGAAACTTGCGGAAGCATATTTCAATTTGTCCGATGATTTGTACCGGATTGCGGTTCATGAGAAAAAAAGCGCGGGCGAAGCATTGGACTATGTAAACAAAGCATATGAAATTGCGGCTAAAGTGTATGCCGGCAGCAAACTGGAAACGGATGTAAAAATATTGATGAAAATGATTGAGAGATATCAGAAAGAACATCATTTTGGGGAATCAGGGAAAGCGCCGATGCAATGAAACTGGCATCTTTTATTAGAAAAACAGAAAAGAAAACATAAATATATTAGCGTAAATAATAAAAAAGATAACAATATATAATTGGAAAAACGCGGCGTTACCCGCTATACTATAGTTGGACAACTTCCTGCAGGGATTGCGGCAGGCAGAATGGTTCAAAAAGGACAACAGCAGTTTCCATAATATTAAGGAGGTAACAGGGATGGATTATAAAAATTCCGGAGTTGATATTGAAGCTGGCTACAAGTCGGTGGAATTGATGAAAAAATATGTGCAGGGGACGATGCGGCCGGAGGTGTTAAGCGGGCTCGGCGGATTTTCCGGCGCATTTTCGATGAAAGCATTTCGGGAAATGGAGAATCCTACGTTAGTGTCCGGAACCGACGGCTGCGGTACGAAGGTGAAGCTGGCGTTTCTTATGGATAAACATGATACAATCGGCATCGACTGTGTGGCTATGTGTGTCAACGACATTGCCTGTGCGGGCGGTGAACCGTTATTTTTCCTCGATTATATCGCCTGCGGCAAGAATTATCCCGAGAAGATAGCGGCGATTGTGAGCGGTGTGGCGGAGGGCTGTAAGCAGGCCGGCGCGGCGTTAATCGGCGGGGAGACCGCGGAGCATCCGGGTCTGATGCCGGAGGACGAGTATGATCTCGCTGGCTTTGCGGTCGGGATCGTCGACGAGAAGGATATTATCACCGGCGCGGATATCAAGGCCGGAGACGTACTGATCGGAATAGCATCCTCAGGGGTACACTCAAACGGTTTTTCCCTTGTCAGAAAGATTTTCCGGATGGACAGGGAAACCCTTGATACCTACCATGAAGAGCTGGGGAAGACGCTCGGCGAGGCGCTGCTTGCGCCGACGAAAATTTATGTGAAGGCGCTGCGCGGCATCAAAGAGGCCGGCGTCCGCATCAAAGGCTGCAGCCATATCACCGGGGGCGGGTTTTACGAGAACGTGCCGCGGATGCTGCCGGAGGGAAAGCATGCGGTGATTCGGAAGGACAGCTATGAGGTGCCGGCTATTTTCCGGATGATGGCACGCGAAGGACAGGTGGAGGAACAGATGATGTACAACACCTACAACATGGGGCTCGGCATGGTGCTCGCGGTTGATGCGGCGGACGCGGAGAAGACCGTGGAAGCGATTCGGGCGGCAGGTGAGACACCTTATGTGGTAGGTGAGGTGACAGACGGCGAAAAGGGAGTGACCATATGCGAAAAATAGCAGTGCTGGTGTCCGGAGGCGGAACGAACCTTCAGGCAATCATAGACGCGGTTGAGAGCGGCGCCATCACAAATGCGGAGATTTGCGCCGTCATCAGCAACAACAAAAAGGCCTATGCGCTCGAGCGTGCAAAGATGCACAAGATCCCGGCGGTCTGTATTTCCCCGCGCGATTACGAGAACCGAGAGGCGTTTAACGAAGACTTTCTGGAGCGGCTTAACGCATACGAGCCGGATCTGGTCGTCTTGGCCGGCTTTCTGGTGGTGATTCCGGAGCCGATGATAAAGCAGTATAAAAACCGCATTATCAACGTGCATCCGTCTCTGATTCCGTCGTTCTGCGGCACGGGATTTTACGGTCTTAAGGTACATGAGGCGGCGCTTGCGCGCGGCGTGAAGGTGACCGGCGCCACGGTGCACTTTGTGGATGAGGGGACGGATACCGGCCCCATTCTTTTGCAGAAGGCAGTGGAGGTGCAGCCGGAGGATACCCCCGAGCAGCTGCAGCGCCGCGTGATGGAGCAGGCGGAGTGGAAGATTCTGCCCGAGGCAATCCGGCTGATTGTAAATGACAGAGTGACGGTTGCGGACGGAAAAGTGTGTATAAAGAAATGAGGGATAACATGAAAGTTTTAATCGTTGGAAGCGGAGGCAGGGAGCACGCCATTGCGGCAAGTGCGGCAAAGAGCCCGAGGGTGGACAAGATTTACTGCGCACCCGGAAATGCCGGAATAGCGGCTCTCGCGGAGTGCGTGGCAATCGGCGCGATGGAGTTTGAAAGACTTGCGGCGTTTGCGAAGGAAAAGAAGATTGACATTACGATCGTCGGTATGGATGACCCGCTTGTGGGCGGCATCGTGGATGTCTTTGAGGCCGAGGGTCTTAAAGTGTTCGGGCCGCGGAAGAATGCGGCGGTTTTAGAGGGTTCGAAAGCATTTTCTAAGGACCTGATGAAAAAATATCACATTCCGACGGCGGACTATGAGAACTTCACGGACGCCGGGGAAGCGCTGAAATATCTTGAGACGGCAAAGCTGCCGATTGTACTGAAAGCGGACGGCCTCGCGCTTGGAAAAGGGGTTCTGATCTGCAATACCATTGAGGAAGCCAGAGCCGGCGTGAAGGAAATTATGCAGGATAAGAAGTTTGGTGCAGCCGGAAATGCAATGGTTATCGAGGAATTTATGACGGGGCGCGAGGTGTCGGTGCTGTCTTTTGTGGACGGAAAGACAATCAAAATCATGTCGTCCGCGCAGGATCACAAGCGCGCGAAGGACGGCGATCTTGGCTTAAATACCGGCGGTATGGGGAATTTTTCACCGAGTCCGTTTTACACCGCAGAGGTGGACGAGTTCTGCAGAACGCATATTTATCAGGCCACCGTGGACGCGATGGCGGCCGAGGGAAGACCGTTTACCGGCGTTATTTTCTTTGGATTGATGCTGACGGAGGAAGGGCCGAAGGTGCTGGAGTACAACGCGCGTTTCGGTGACCCGGAGGCGCAGGTGGTGCTGCCGCGCATGAAGAACGATATCATCGACGTAGTGGAGGCATGCATCGAGGGGAGACTGGATGCGGTTGATCTGCAGTTTGAGGATAACGCGGCGGTGTGTGTCGTGCTCGCGTCCGACGGCTATCCGGTGTCTTATGAGAAGGGCTTCCCGATTACCGGCCTCGAGCGCTTTGAGGGGAAAGCGGACTATTACTGCTTCCATGCCGGGACAAAGTTTGACGAGCAGAGCAGAATCGTCACAAACGGAGGCCGTGTGCTCGGGATCACGGCGACCGGTGCGGATGTGAAAGAGGCGAGAAGGAAAGCCTATGAGGCGACCGGCTGGGTGGAGTTCGCCAATAAATATATGCGCACCGATATCGCAAAATCGGTGGACGAGGTCAGATAGGTTGTGTTACGAAAGAAGGGGAGCGAATGAAAGCCGCAGAATCCTGCCGCAGCGAGCTGTATGAGTATGTAAAAAAGAAATATCAATGTAAGCCGGATTATCCGTGGAAGAGCTCCCCGGAGCATGCGGTATTCCGCCATGCGGACAACAAAAAGTGGTACGGCCTCATCGTCGATATTCCGAGAAGCAGGCTGGGGCTTAGCGGGGAAGCGCGGGTGGATGTTCTGAACGTGAAAGTGAAGGACGCGTTTTTTGCGGATGTACTTGTGCAGCGGGAAGGGTATTTTCCGGGATATCACATGAACCACAGGAACTGGATATCCGTTCTTCTTGACGGAACGGTTCCCTTTGAAGAAATCTGCGGAATGCTTGACGACAGCTATCTTGCCACCGCATCAAAACAGAGAAAGCAGAAAGCCAGGCCCCCGAAAGAGTGGCTTATTCCGGCAAATCCGAAATATTACGATATCGTACATGCCTTTGACGACGCGGATATCATTGAATGGAAGCAGAGCGGCGCCATGAAGGCCGGCGATACGGTATACCTGTATGTGGGTGCTCCGGTGTCGGCGATTATGTATAAATGCAGAGTCACGGAAGCAGATATTCCGTACAGCTATCAGGACGAGCACCTGACGATTCAAACGGCGATGAAACTTAAACTGTTAAAAAGATACGAGCCGGAGCGGTTTGCGTTTGAAACGTTAAAGAAGGAGTACGGAATTTTTGCAGTCAGGGGCCCGAGAGGCATACCAAATACTCTGAGCGCGGCATTGAGGAGGTCGATTGAATAATAAGCCTGATGGCTGATTTTTCAATCGGCAATTCGAGGTTCTGCCATGGAGGGTTAGCATGGATGAATATATTTTAAAACAGGATGAGAAGATACAGCCATTGCTGAGAGAAGTATGTGCCGTGATACGCGCGGCTCTGCCGGACGCGGAAGAACGGATGAGCTGGCAGATGCCGACATTCTGGAAAAAACGCAATCTGATTCACTTTGCGGCGCAGAAAAAACACCTGGGAATATATCCGGGACCGGAGGCGGTGGAGCATTTTGCACCTGTGCTGGAAAAACACGGGTTTTTGTACAGCAAGGGAGCGATTCGGTTTCCGTATGACAAAGTTCCGCTCGAACTGATTCGGGAGATTGCGGAATTTTGCGGAAAGGAGTAAATGCCGTCTGCGGCGGCAGAATGAGTGATAATATGGCACGTAAGAGCGTTTACGATATGAAATTTTCAAAGATCTATCCGCTTCTTGTTCAGAAAGCGGAGAAGAAAGGCAGAACAAAGGCCGAGGTTGACGAAGTGATTACATGGCTGACGGGATATACGCAGTTTGAAGGGCTGGATGTGACTTACGGAGAGTTTTTTGAAAACGCGCCGGCGATAAATCCGAACGCGGCTCTGATCAAGGGAACGGTCTGCGGCGTGCGGGTGGAGGAGATCGAAGATCCGCTGATGCAGAAAATGCGGTGGCTTGATAAGCTGGTGGATGATCTGGCGAAGGGAAAGCCGATGGAGAAGATATTCCCATACTGATTTTTCAAAAATTTTTGATGGGGCTTTTGGATTCTCTGACCGGACACCTTATGTGGGCGTCATATTTGCTGGCCGTGACGGACGAACGGGCGCTGTCAAACAGGCTGAAAAAACTGCCGCCGCTGTTTTTGTCCCCGCTGATTGCCAGTCTGATTGCTGTTAAACTCTATGCTGTCCCGGAATTCAACGTATTCCGGTATTTCATCGGCTCTGCGCTCGTCCTTTTTATGTGTACCATATGGGTGATGTGGGCATGGCAGTGGGATTTTTGGCGTGCCTTTTGCGCCGCATGTATGGCTGCGATCCTGCAGGTCGCGACCACGGCCCTGGGCCAGATTTTATTTCTGATGTTTCCGTCCGTTTTGAATCTCGATGCCGCCGCTATGGCCGTGCTCCTGCTTTTTTCCGCAATTGCCGCCGTCTTGCTTCGGAGGCTTGGGTTCGGCTCCCGGTTCCGGCTGCTGCTGGAGGATCAGTCCGGCCTGCGTCGAACTGCCGTGATTATTTTTGTGCTGGAAGTCTCTATGGAGACATTTCTGATTCTGCAAAACGGCGTTCAGGGGCAATACATTGCGGCGTATTACATGTTAGTTGTCGTGATGGTATTTGTGATCATCGGACTGATTGTCTATCTGGCCTATCGGTTTGACGACAGTCGAACACTTCGGATGCAGCGGGATATTATCGCCCAGCAGAAGTTTTACGAGCAAAGTCTGGAGGATATTCGCCGGGAGGTGCGTTCTTTCCGGCACGACTACAAAAACCTCCTGGCGGGTTTGGCCTGGCAGGCGAAGGAGGGCAGACAGGACGAATTGCAGGCTGCGCTGTCGGAATTGGAATCTGACTTTGACCGGCACCTGGGTGAAAAAATCCGGCTGTCCGTTCAAATCGGCAATCTGCGGATTCCCCAGGTGCGCAGTCTTTTGCTGAGCAAGCTCGGGGAGATGCAGAAGAAGGGTGTGGAGTATCGTCTTGAGGTACTCTATCCCGTAGAGACTGTGAATATAAACGTGTGGGATTTTGTCCGCTGTCTGGGCATTCTGGTGGACAACGCCGTGGAGGCTGCAATGGACGCAGAACCGTCCTGGGTGGAAATCATTCTGCTGGCCTCCGACAGGCGAGTGTTTCTCCGGGTCTCCAATTCATACACGAATATCATCGACCCGGGAAAAATATGGGACGATGGCTGGTCCACAAAGGGAGCGGGCCGTGGCCTTGGGCTGCCCGGCTATCAGCGCATTTTGAAGAATTATCCCAATGCTTCCGCCTGCACCGGTTGGGAGAACGGGGTGTTTGTGCAGGAATTGACAGTGGAGGGCGGACTATGATCGGAATTTATCTTTGTGATGACGAGGACGCTGTCCGTCACCAGATTCAGACCGCCCTGGAGCAAAAGATTCTTGCCGAAGATTATGATATGAAGGTTGTGTGCAGTGCCGCAGGTGCGCAGGAACTGCTCGACGCAGCGGAAAACGGCAGACGGAACATCTACTTTCTGGACGTAGAGTTGAAGGACGGAGACTGGGACGGCTTCCGGCTGGGGCGCAAGCTGCGGCAGAGAGACCCGCACGGCACGCTGGTCTATATCACCGGCTACGGCGATTTGGCGTGGCGCACCTTTCAATATCATCTGGAAGCGTTTGACTACATCGTAAAACAGCCGGAACAGATCGGGCCGTCAGCGGCACAGTGTCTGGAAGAAATACATGCGCGTCTGCTGGCAGAACGGCAGAACCCTGCGGAGACGTTCACCCTGCGGACGGGAGACGTGGTGCGCCATATTCCGCTGAGTGAGATTCTCTTTTTTGAAACCGCCGCCGTTTCCCACCATGTCTTACTCCACACGGCCAGTAGCCGAATGGATTTTCTGGGCAGCCTTAACGAACTGGAAAATCAGTTGGGAGACCGATTTATCCGCACGCACTGGGCTTACCTTGTGGCGGCAGATAAGATCGGGGCGGTGGATTTAAAACACAATAAACTGTGGGTCGGCGGCCGTGAATGCCTGCTTTCCCGCAGAGGGAAGTCAGAACTTCGCAGAAAAACGGGAGAGGGCGGATAAAGTCTCTCCCGTTTTGTTTCGCTCCTGTTTCATTTGGGAAATTCTGATGTCTGTTCAGGAAATTTGAGCCGTCCGGAGGCATTTTTGTGGTATGTTTGCGGGGACAAAACAACAGAAGGAGAAAGGAGATGAGCGTATGGCAGAAAAGCGTTTTGTAGAAGTATACTCTCAGGGTGCCACCAATGTGGAAAAGATTATTGTAGACACGGAAACCGGCGTAAATTACCTGTTGGCTGCTTCTACTCTGACACCGGGGTGCGGAATGAGTATTTTAGTAGATCAAAACGGGAAGCCGATTGTGACTCCCGTCAAATAAGAAAATCAGCGGCAGAGCGTAAAAGCTCTGTCGTTTTTTTATTCGGAAGATAAATAAGAAAAATTCGAAAGGATATTTACAATGAACCGGAAGATAATGCAAATTTAAAAGCAGGGTTCAAAAGAGAAGGCGTTTTGAGGGATGCCGTTATGGACGGCGGTTAATATGCGGATGATATATTGAGGTCAATGTTAGAAAGCGAGTGGAACATATTAAAGGGGATGCGATAACAAATTCCGGATAACGAAGAAACGAAAAAGTCCGCTGTCCCCTTTTCCTGATAAATGCGGACGGATGTTTTACAGGATTGCCGCAAAATATGCCGTGTATCCTGCAAGCATCCATATGCCGTGCCGGCGTTTCAGCTTTTTGTCTTTCAGACAGAATACGATTAGAAGCAGGGACGCCGCTGCGGAAACTGCGCAGTCAAAACGAAACTCCGGCGCAAACACTACGGGGTGAAGGAGCGCGGAAAGCCCTACCACAAACAGAATGTTAAAAATATTGCTCCCTACAATATTTCCGATGGCAATGCCCGAATTACCCATTTTTGCAGCCGTGACGGATGTTACAAGCTCGGGAAGCGAAGTGCCGAGAGCCACGATTGTAAGGCCAATAAAACGTTCGCTCATGCCGAGTCTGGATGCAAGTTCGCAGGCTGCATCCACCGCGATGCTGCTTCCTGTTACCGTTGTTGCCAAGCCGAGTATGCAAAGCAGAATCGTCTGCCGGAGTTTTCGGTTTCCGGGGTGTTTGCACTCCGGTTCATTTTTTGCATTGCTTTTTTTGGTGGATACGGCTAAGTAAGCAAGATACAGACCGAAGAAAAGGAGCCAAACAATACCGTCCGCAAGACTGATGCTTCCGTCAAGCCCCTGTATAAGGAGCAGCATGCTGACTGCTGTCAGAAACGGAAGCTCGTATTTTATGGTGCTTTTCCCGACTGCAAGCGGGGTAATGGCTGCCGAAAGACCGAGTATAATCAGAATATTAAGGATGTTGCTGCCCACGACATTGCCGATCGTAATGTCGGCATTTCCTTTTATCACGGCGGAAATGCTGACCGCTGCTTCGGGCATGCTTGTGCCCATTGCGACCACGGTAAGACCTATCACAAGCTGTGTGACACCGAGCCTTGCCGCAAGTTCGGAAGCTCCGCTTACAAACCAGTCCGCACCTTTCACAAGCAGGACAATTCCTGCCGTTAAAACGAGTGTACACAATAAAATTTCCATAAAAAATACCTCCTTTTGGTTTTCGGCAAAGTATAAAAAAGACCCTGCCGTTAATAAATAACAGCAAAGTCTCGCAATTTCATTACAGCGCCGGACCGCAAGGATCGTACTGACGGCAAAGTAAACACGGAAAATTCCATGTATGCTACTCCCTTTGTATTTACAACATACTTTTTTTTCCTGCGATTGTCAAGAGGTAAGTACATAAGGATATGACATCCGCAGAAAATTATGGTAGAATAAATACCATACGGAGTCGTTACAAATAAACAGAAAGTGAGAATTGCAATGAGCAAAAAATCAGAAGAACTGCAGGCGTATTTAAAAGAAATCAGCCTGTACGACCATGTGGTAGAGCTGCTTTACTGGGATATGGAGACAAGTGTTCCGAAGCTCGGGCAGGCGGCGCATGTGGAGGCGATGACAAAGTTTTCCACGGATTCGTTTACGATGAGCACTTCCGAGAAGATGGGCGCGCTTTTGGATGCGCTTGCCGAGCCGGAAGAATATGAGGCGTTGGACGATATGTGGAAGTTTATCGTAACGCGCATGAAGCGCGACTACGATAAGAACAAACGAATCCCGGTAGAGCTTTACGAGGCGTTTACAAGAGAGCGGGCGGAGTCCGGCAATGCGTGGAGAGAGGCCAAAAACGCATCGGATTTCGCGATGTTTGCGCCGCATCTGAAGAAAATGATTGAGCGGACCAGAGAGATTACGGCCTACACGGACCCGGGGAAAGAGGTTTATGATGCGCTGCTTGATCAGTACGAGGAGGGGATGGATTCGGCGTCGATCGATAAGCTGTTCGAGGAGCTTAAGGCGGAGCTTGTTCCGCTCGTGGACAAGATTTTAGAGGCGCAGAGCCGCAGGGAAGATGCACAAGAGGATGCACTTTTTAGGAAAACCTTTGACGTCAACGGACAGAGAGCCGTGCAGGATATGCTGTTAGAATACATCGGATTCCGCCGGGACGCGGGCTGTGTGGGCGAGACGGAACACCCCTTCACCTTAAACTTTAACTCAAAGGACGTCAGAATCAGCAACCACTACCATGAGGATGAACCGATCAGCGCGATGTTTTCGGCGATTCATGAGGGCGGACACGGCATCTTCGAGCAGAATGTCAACCCGGACTATGACAACACAGCCGCAGGAAGCTGCAGCTATATGGGGATTCATGAGAGCCAGTCCCGGTTCTACGAGAATATCCTGGGGCGCAGGCGCAGCTTCTGGACGCCGATTTACGACCGCTTAGGCGAGCTTCTGCCGGAGTTTAAAGAGATTCCGTTTGACGCGTTTTACCGGAGAATCAATCGTGTGAAAAACAGCCTGATCCGCACCGAGGCCGACGAGGTGACATACTGCTTCCATATCATTCTCCGCTACGAGATGGAGAAGGCGATTTTCCGCGATCATGTGGCCGTGGAAGACCTTCCGGCGCTCTGGAATCAGAAAATGCAGGAATACCTGCATATTACACCGCAGAATGACGCCGAGGGCATTTTACAGGATATGCACTGGTCCGACGGCAGTTTCGGCTATTTCCCGAGCTACCTGCTCGGCAGCATCTATGACGGGATGTATCTGGAGACTGTCGAGGAGGAACTCGGCAGCGTGGACAGGCTTCTGGAAGAAGGACGTATCGGAGAAATCACAAAATGGCTGAATACGCATATTCATCAGTACGGGAGCACGCGCACGCCGAAGGAAGTGCTTGCGGCGGTGTGCGGCAGGGAAGTTTCGGCCAAACCGCTGATGCGCTATTTCACGGAAAAATATACGGAGATCTATGATTTATGAAGCAGGGAATTATTTTTGATATGGACGGAACCCTCTGGGACTCCGCAGAGAACGTCACGAAATCATGGAATCTTGCGATCGAGCAGAGCGGTCTTTTGAAAAAGACGCTGACGACGGCGGATATAAAGGGCGTCATGGGTAAAACTATGGATAAAATCGCGGAGGAGCTTTTCGGGGAGCTTGCCGACGGGCCGAGAGAAAAGCTTCTTGCACTGTGCTGCGCGGAGGAGAACGACTATCTGCGCAGACACGGGGGCGTGCTGTACGCGGGAGTAAAAGAGACGCTCGCGGCGTTAAAGGAAAACCGGAACCTGTATATTGTAAGCAACTGTCAGAGCGGCTACATCGAGGCGTTTCTGGATTATTACGGACTTTGGGACTGTTTTTCGGACATCGAGTGTTACGGCAACAACGGCAGGAAAAAGGGAGAGAATATCCGCCTTCTGGCGGAGCGGAATCACCTGGACGCCGCGGTTTATGTGGGGGATATTCAGGGGGATTATGACGCCAGCGCGGAGGCGGGCGTGGGATTTATCCACGCGGCGTACGGATTCGGCGCCGTTGCGCAGAAAGTGCCTGCAGTCCGGGCAATCACAGAACTTGCAGAGACGGATATCGCGGCTGCAATGAAAAAAATTGGGTGACGTATGACAAACTTAGATCAATTGTTACGGCAGATTAACAGAGAACATGTCTATATTCAGACACATAATTTCCCGGACCCGGATGCGATTGCAAGCGCCTACGGGCTGCAGCGGCTTTTGGCATCCCGCGGAATCCGGGCAACCATCTGCTATCAGGGAAAAATAGACCGCTACAGCACGGGAAAGCTCGTGGAGCTGACAGAGATAGAGCTTTTGAACACGGAGGACCTTGCGGAGATGCTGACGGATGAGGATGAGGTGATACTTGTCGATTCCCAGAAGGGAAATTCGAATGTCATCAACATCACCGGGGATGAGATTATCTGTGTGGACCATCATCCCCTCAACGATAAATACCAATACCGGTTTACCGACATCCGCCCGGAGGTGGGAGCCTGTTCGACGATTATTGCACAGTACTTTTTTGACAATGATATTCCGATGGATAAAAAAGTTGCGACGGCGCTGACTTACGGGATACGCGTTGACACCAACCACCTCTCGCGGAGCGTCTCAAGACTGGATCTGGAAATGATTTACCGAATGTATGATCTGTGCGATAACGATATCATCCGCATGCTCGAGCACAGCAATCTCTGCTTTGGGGATCTGCTGGCCTACTCGAGTGCGATTTCGAGTATCGAGGTGTACGACAATGTCAGCTTTGCGGACACCGGGAAAGACTGCCCGGAGGCGCTGATTGCGAGTGTGTCCGATTTTATGCTGGCGTTAAAGGAGGTATCTTTTTCGGTGGTATATTCCGTCCGGGAAGGAGGAATCAAGCTGTCGGTGCGCAGTGAGATTTCCCTGTTTGATGCGGGAAAAATCATCGGGGAGGCACTTTCGGGTATCGGCAGCGGAGGAGGACATGCCTCGATGGCGGGCGGATTTATTCCGTTTGAAGGCAGCGAACATGAGGAAAACCTTCTGGTGGACCAGGTAAAAGAACGGTTTATCGAGGTAATCGCAAAAAAGAGAGGCGAAAACTATGAGTGAGCCTTTGGCGCGCCATCAGCTGTTTGAATACCGGGAGGAGCAGCCGTTTATGGTACTCAATGTGCCGGCGTCCATAAGGGATGCGGAGTCGCTCCACAGTCACTGGCATGAGGAGCTGGAGGTGGCCTATATCATCGGAAGCCGCAGTACGCACTATATTGACGGTACCTGCATTACGGCGGAACCGGGACGTCTGATCGTGACAAACTCCGGCAGCGTGCACAGCATCAAGCCGGGGATCCCCGAAGAGAGTGAAGCGGAAGGGCTGGCGGCGGTCGTGCTGGTGATTCACGCCCGGTTTCTCGAGGAGCATTTTCCGCAGTATGCCTCCCTGCTGTTTCTCAACGAGAAAACCCGGGCGAGGGCGGAGGTGCAGGACATCATGCTGCGGCTTTCGGCGTGGGCCCGCGCCGATTCGCATGCGCCCCATGAGCTGCTTTACGCAAAGGGGCTTGTGCTGCAGCTGCTCTACTATATGTATGAGGAGGGCGTGACTGACAGGGAGGGCGCGTATGACATCAACTGTCTGAAAAATATCGAGCGGATCAAGGGCGTGCTCGGGTATGTGGAGAATCATTATACGGAGCCGATATCCCAGGGCGAGGTGGCGCAGAAGTTTTATTTCAGCCGTGAATATTTTTCACGCTATTTCAAAAAGACCTGCGGTATGACGTTCACGGAATATGTGACGCAGTACCGGCTGCAGAGGGCCAGGGAGGATTTGCTTGAAAGCAGTGCGGGGATACTTGAGATCGCGCATAAAAACGGTTTTTCCGATGAGAGGCGGCTGATTAATTCATTTAAAAAATGCTTTGGCACGACGCCCCTGCAGTATCGGAAAATGGTAAAAAAGGCTGCGCCGAAGCCGTAAAGGCATACATATCAGGTCAAAAAATGCTAATTTTTAGTCAAAAACGGTAAAGAAACAGAAAAGCTCCCTCTATTATAATGATGCTGTAACAAAAAGGAAACATCATTATAATAGGGGGATTTTTATGTCAGCTACAAGTGATATGGTAAGAAAGATGTTCGGAGAGGCCGATTCCAAGCGTGATGCCGGATTGACGACGCCGGAAGATATCCTGCGCTATGACGACATCTGCTACGGTATGGACGCAAAGTGGCAGGTGCTTGATGTTTACCGCCCGAAGGACAGGGAGGGAGAGCGTTTGCCGGTGATTGTCAGCGTACACGGCGGCGGCTGGGTATACGGCGACAAGGAGCGCTATCAGTTTTATTGCATGAACTTGGCACAGCGGGGATTTGCCGTGGTGAATTTCACCTATCGTCTGGCGCCGGAATTTCAGTTCCCGGCAAATATCGAGGATACGAATCTCGTCTTTACCTGGGTGCTCGGGCATGCGGACGAGTACGGCTTTGACACGGCGCATGTGTTCGGTGTCGGGGATTCCGCAGGGGCTCATAATCTCGGGCTTTACGCCGCAATCTGTACCAACCCGGACTGCGCGAAGGAATATGACTTTGCGCCGCCGAAGGGGTTTGCACCGACGGCTGTCGCGTTAAACTGCGGTTCTTACCGGATCGCGCTCAGTGAGGACCCCAAAGATATGACGACGCATCTTATGAGAGATTTCCTGCCGGAGGGAGGAACCGACAGAGAGCTGGAGCGGATTGCCGTAGCGTCGTATGTGACGGAGAATTATCCGCCCGTATTTCTCATGTCGGCGAGCGGAGACTTTTTAAAGCCCGATCAGCTGCTTATGGCGGAGAAGCTTTCCGAGTGTGACGTGCCGTTTGTGTACCGGTTTTACAGCCGCGGCAAAGAGCCGCTGGGACATGTGTTCCACTGCAATATCAGGCTGGCGGAGGCCGCACAATGCAACGACGACGAGTGTGATTTCTTTAAAACGTTTTGTGAAGGGAGAAAAGACGTATGAACTATTATGCAGCGAAATCTCCGGAAGTGACGGAGAGAGAGACAAGACATATGGAACTTGCGCGCACGCTTGCGGGAGAGTGTGCGGTACTGCTTGAAAACGACGGCACGCTGCCGCTTGCCGGCTGCGGAAAGATTGCGCTCTACGGAGTCGGAGCGCGACAGACCGTAAAAGGAGGAACCGGTTCCGGCGATGTCAATTCCAGAACGGTAGTCACGATTGAGCAGGGACTTCGGGAAGCCGGCTTTTCGGTTACCACAAAAGACTGGCTTGACCGCAACGAGAAAAAGGTCAGAAAGGCGAAAGAGGATTACTTAAGCTGGGTGAGTGAGAAGGCGAAAAAGGAACAGCGCCAGGAATTTACGGTGATGTTTGACCATCCGATGAAAGCGGTGATACCGGAGCAGGTTATCGAAGCGGATATAAGCGGTTCCGACACCAAGACGGCAGTGTATGTCATCGCCAGAAATTCGGGAGAAGGCGCGGACCGTTTCTGCGAGGAGGGCGATTACCTGCTTTTTGCACGGGAGCGTGAAGATATCAAACGCCTGACCGAGTCCTATGAGCAGGTGATTGTGGTGCTCAATATCGGCGGTGTCATGGACCTGACGGAGCTTAAGGCGATAGACGGAGTCGGAAGCGTTCTTCTGATGGGACAGCTCGGAAATATCGGCGGAAATGTGCTGGCGGATGTGCTGACGGGTAAGGTGACGCCGTCCGGCAAGCTGACCGACACCTGGGCGAAACGGTACGAGGATTACCCGTCCTCGGCTAAATTCAGTCACAATGACGGAAATGTGGACGACGAATATTACAGCGACGGCATCTACGTGGGCTACCGCTATTTTGATACCTTCGGGGTAGAGCCGCTGTATCCGTTCGGCTACGGGAAATCTTACACCGAATTTGAGGTGAAAACCGACGAGGTGCAGGTGGAAAACGGCACGGTGCGCGTGCTTGTGACGGTCGCAAACCGGGGAACGGAATACGCGGGAAAAGAAGTGGTGCAGGTGTATACGTCGGCGCCGGAGGGAAGTCTGAAAAAACCGTTCCAGGAGCTTGCGGCGTTTGGAAAGACAAAGCTTTTAGCGCCGGGAGAGAGCGAACAGCTGACAATTACGTTTGCCGTTTCCGATATGGCGTCTTATTCCGAGGAGCAGGCGGCGTGGGTGCTTGAGGCAGGCAGCTACTACATAAGGGTCGGAAACAGCTCAGCCGCTGCAGAGACGGCGGCGGAACTGGTACTCTCCGAGACGGTAAAGACCGAGCAGCTGAAAAACCTGTTTCGGGATGAGAAACCGCTGGAGGAAATTACGCCGCCGGAGCGGAATGCGGAGTGCGCGCATCCGGACTGCCGCATTGTGTTAAATGCGTCGGAGATTGCCGCAAAAACCGTAACATACACGGGAGAGCGCGGGGAGTATCACACCGACAAGACGGAAAAACTGACGATGGAAGATATTCTTGCAGGAAAGTGCGCCGTCGAGGAGCTGGTATCTCAGCTTAGCGTGGAGGAGCTCGCAGAGTTCTGCGTGGGAACACTGCGCGCGGGCGAAGGGACTGTCGTGGGAAATGCTTCCGTCACAGTACCGGGAGCCGCCGGCGATACCACCGCACTTCTGGCAAAGGAGCGCGGCATCAAAAACATGATTTTTGCGGACGGACCGGCAGGACTTCGGCTGCAGCCCCATTTCAAGACGAAAAAGGACGGAACGCTTCTTCCGGGCGGCTCGATCCTGGGCGACAGCTTTGTGCCGTTTGACGCGTCCGTAAAGGAAGAGGAGACGGACGACTATTACCAGTACTGCACGGCAATCCCGATCGGCTGGTCGCTTGCACAGTCCTGGAACCCGGAACTTCTGCAGGAAGCGGGCGATATGGTAGGAGCGGAGATGGAAGAGTTCCATGTCGATTTATGGCTGGCGCCGGCGCAGAATATCCACCGCAATCCTCTGTGCGGAAGAAATTTTGAATATTATTCGGAGGATCCGCTTGTGTCCGGAAAAGCGGCGGCGGCGATCACGAAGGGTGTGCAGGCTCATCCGGGAAAGGGAACGACCGTCAAGCATTTTGCGGCGAATAATCAGGAGGATAACCGCTACTTTACCAATTCGCATATCAGCGAGCGGGCACTGCGGGAGATTTACCTGAAAGGCTTTGAGATTGCGGTAAAAGAATCCCGCCCGTTCTCCATTATGACGTCCTACAATCTGTTAAACGGCATCCATACGGCAAACAGCCATGACCTTTTGCAGGCGGCGGCAAGGGACGAGTGGGGCTTTGACGGCGTGGTGATGACGGACTGGTTTACTTCCCAGGAAATGCCGCAGATCACCGGCGGACATCCGGCGGCTTACCCGATTTCGGCTTCCACGGGATGTATCTATGCGGGAAATGATATCCAGATGCCGGGCTGCAAGAAGAACGTGGATGACATCGTGGAGGCGGTGAAGTCCGGGAAAGAGCTTGACGGCTACCGCATTACGCTTGCGGATCTGCAGTTTAACGCGGCCAATGTGATACGTGCAGTGGCAAAAACTACGGAACGGCCTTGACAAATTTGTGACTGCCGCGCTATACTATCACTTAGTTTATGAGCAAAGGCGATGACGAAGACAGTAGTTTTTCAGCGAAAGTCACAGAGAGCCGGAGGTGCGCAGGCACAGGGTGGAAGCCGGTACGAGTAGCGGGAGAATGAAGATCACTTCCAAGCCGCAGTCCGAAATGCATGTGTCATAGGGCATACAGAAGGCAGTGCGCACAGGCAGAGTAGAGGCTGACGTTTTTCCCGCGTTACTGGGAGCGAAGTATCCGATTTTGCCGTATTTTCGGCAGGAGTCGCGTACATTGTATTTAGGTGGTATAACGATGCGAAGACCCTCGTCCTATTTACAGGATGAGGGTCTTTTTAATCGGATAAGATTCGAACATTCCCCCGTGCAGGCTCTGCGGTTGATTCTGTGCAGATAATGGCTGTTGCGTGTAGCACTTCCACCCGCATGTTCTGCCGGAGAAGGTTCTGTACGGCTGCCGCGTTGAACATTCTACAGAAATCTGTCCGCAGGTGAAAGACAGGCTGGTTCCGATTTCTGGCGGCACTAAGCGGCTGTCCTCACAAAATCGTGATAGGAAATCCGTTCCGACAACTCGCGGCGCTGGTTTTGATGTGCTGCCGCACAAAAGATGACAGCGCAGCTCAAACAAGTCTCCTCGGATTTCCGTTTTGCTTGGACAGCCGCAAAGTGCCGCACGGAATCGGATAAAAGCCTGCTCTTTCACCTGCGGACAGATTTCATTGAATGTCCAACCGTCAGACGGACAGAAGCAATCGAAGACGGCAGAACATGCGGGCCGGAAGTTCTGCGCGGCAGCCATACAAACGGAGTCAGCCGCAGAGCCTGCACGGGGCGTTCAAATCTTATCAGCATTCAAAACTTGGAGGTCAGACGATGTACAACAAAGTCGATACGAACCTGAATTTCGTGGACAGAGAAAAGCAGGTAGAGAAGTTCTGGGAGGAACATGACATCTTCCGCAAGAGTATGGAGAACCGGAGAGACGGCGAGACTTACACGTTCTATGACGGTCCGCCGACTGCGAACGGCAAGCCCCACATCGGGCATGTGCTGACGCGCGTAATCAAGGATATGATCCCGCGCTATCAGACGATGAAGGGGAAATATGTGCCCCGCAAGGCCGGATGGGACACCCACGGGCTTCCGGTGGAGCTCGAGGTGGAAAAGCTGCTCGGATTAAACGGCAAGGATCAGATCGAGGCGTACGGAATGGAGCCTTTTATTAAAAAATGCAAGGAATCCGTGTGGAAGTACAAGGGGATGTGGGAGGATTTCTCCGGCACCGTCGGATTCTGGGCGGACATGGATAACCCGTATGTGACCTACGACGATGATTTTATCGAGTCCGAGTGGTGGGCGTTAAAGGAGATCTGGGACAGAAAGCTTTTGTATAAGGGCTTTAAGATCGTGCCCTACTGCCCGCGCTGCGGCACGCCGCTGTCCGCGCAGGAAGTGGCGCAGGGATATAAGACGGTAAAAGAGCGCTCCGCCGTCGTGCGCTTTAAGGCGGTCGGGGAAGACGCTTATTTTCTGGCGTGGACGACAACGCCGTGGACACTGCCCTCGAATGTGGCGCTGTGCGTGAACCCCGAGGAGACTTACTGCAAAGTAAAGGCGGCGGACGGCTATACCTACTATATGGCGGAGGCGCTGCTTGATGCAGTGCTCGGAAAGCTCGGGAACGAGGAGGAAGGAAAACCGGCCTACGAAGTGCTGGAGACCTGCAGGGGGACGGACCTCGAGCACCGCGCCTACGAGCCGCTCTTTGCCTGCGCCGGTGAGGCGGCCGCAAAGCAGCGCAAAAAGGGCCACTATGTGACCTGCGACGGCTATGTCACGATGTCCGACGGTACCGGAATCGTTCACATCGCGCCGGCGTTCGGTGAGGACGATGCCAATGTCGGCCGGAAATATGACCTGCCGTTCGTGCAGTTTGTGGACGGAAAGGGTGAGATGACGGCGGAGACGCCGTACGCGGGGCTTTTTGTGAAGAAGGCGGACCCGGAAATCATCAGAGACCTCGACGCGGAGGGAAAACTGTTTGACGCGCCGAAGTTTGAGCACGATTATCCGCACTGCTGGCGCTGCGACACGCCGCTGATCTATTATGCAAGAGAATCCTGGTTTATCCGGATGACCGAGGTGCGCGAGGACTTGATCCGCAACAATAATACGGTCAACTGGATTCCGGAATCCATCGGCAAAGGCCGGTTCGGCGACTGGCTCGAGAATATCCAGGACTGGGGAATCTCCAGAAACCGTTACTGGGGAACGCCGCTCAACATCTGGGAGTGTGAGGACTGCGGACATCAGGAGGCCGTCGGAGGCCGCGCAGAGCTCGCGGAGCGCAGCGGAAATCCGGATCACGCGAAGGTGGAGCTGCACCGCCCGTATATCGACGAGGTGACATTTGCCTGCCCGGACTGCGGCAAGACGATGCGCCGTGTGCCGGAAGTCATCGACTGCTGGTTTGATTCGGGGGCGATGCCGTTTGCACAGCATCACTATCCGTTTGAGAATCGGGAATTGTTTGAGCAGCAGTTCCCGGCACAGTTTATTTCCGAGGCGGTCGATCAGACAAGAGGCTGGTTCTATTCGCTGATGGCCGAGAGCACGCTTCTTTTCAATAAGGCGCCGTACGAGAATGTTATCGTCCTCGGACATGTGCAGGACGAGAACGGGCAGAAGATGAGCAAGTCCAAGGGAAACGCCGTGGACCCGTTTGAAGCGCTGGAGAAGTACGGAGCGGATGCGATCCGGTGGTATTTCTATATCAACAGCGCGCCGTGGCTGCCGAACCGTTTCCACGGCAAGGCGGTCCAGGAGGGACAGCGCAAATTTATGGGAACCCTGTGGAACACCTATGCGTTTTTCGTGCTGTACGCAAACATCGACGGGTTTGACGCGACAAAATACGCGCTGGATTATGAAAAGCTTTCCGTGATGGACAAATGGCTGCTCTCGAAGCTCAATACCGTTATCAAAGAGGTGGACGGAGACCTCGGAAATTACCGCATCCCGGAGGCGGCAAGAGCTCTGGACGGTTTTGTGGACGAGATGAGCAACTGGTATGTCAGAAGAAGCCGGGAGCGCTTCTGGGCAAAGGGGATGGAGCAGGACAAGATCAACGCCTACATGACGCTTTATACGGCGCTTGTTGCGATCAGCAAGGTTGCCGCGCCGATGATTCCGTTTATGACCGAGGAGATCTACCGGAATCTGGTCTGCTCACTCGATCAGACGGCGCCCGAGAGCGTTCACCTGTGTGATTTTCCGGAGGCGGACGAGGCGCATATCGATGCCGAACTTGAGCGGAACATGGATGCGGTGTTAAAGATTGTCGTGATGGGCCGCGCGTGCCGCAATTCGGCCAATATCAAGAACCGTCAGCCGATCGGCTCCATGTTCGTTAAAGCGCCGTCCGCGCTGCCGGAGTTTTTCACCGAGATTATCGAGGACGAGCTGAATGTGAAAAAGGCGCATTTTACGGACGATGTGAGCGCCTACACCAGCTACACCTTCAAACCGCAGCTGCGCACCGTGGGACCGAAATACGGAAAATTCCTCGGCCAGATTCAAAAGGCGCTCGCGTCGCTTGACGGAAATGCCGCGATGGCGGAGCTCAAAGCAAACGGCGTGCTGTCCCTCGCTTCCGTGGACGATTCCGTAAAGCTTGCGGAGGAGGATCTGCTGATTACCATGACGCAGACGGAAGGATATGTGACGGAGGGAGACAATACCGTGACGGTGGTGCTTGACGTCAACCTCACACCCGAGCTTGTGGAGGAGGGCTTTGTGCGCGAGATTATCAGCAAAATCCAGACGATGCGCAAGGAGGCAGGCTTCGAGGTGACGGACAAAATTACGGTTTATTACCGCTCGGACGAAAAAGTAGCTGGTATTTTTGCCGCGTATCGTGATACAATCAAAGAGGATGTGCTTGCCGCCGAGATTGTATCGGATGACGCAGACGGCGGGACATCGGGCGGAGCATACCGGAAAGAGTGGAATATCAACGGGGAAACCGTTCTTTTGGGAGTGGAAATTGTATCGTAATACAAGGAGGAAATGAAATGAGAACACAGTTCTTCGATAAGAGAAGCTTTATTCAGAATGTACGTGACAGCTTGAAAAACATGTACCGCAAGACGCTTGAAGAGGCGAGCCAGCAGGAGATTTTTCAGGCGGTGTCCTACGCGGTCAAGGAGGATATCAACGACAGATGGCTGGCGACCCAGCGGACGTTTGACAGCCGCAAGCCGAAGATTGTCTACTATATGTCAATGGAATTTCTGGTGGGCCGGGCGCTCGGAAACAATCTGATCAACCTGCAGTACTACAAAGACGTGCAGGATGCGCTCAGAGAAATCGGACTGAATTTAAACGAGCTTGAGGACCAGGAGCCGGATCCCGCGCTCGGGAACGGCGGACTCGGACGTCTGGCCGCATGTTTTCTCGATTCGCTTTCCACACTCGGATACGGTGTTTACGGCTGCGGCATCCGGTATCGCTACGGCATGTTCCGGCAGAAGATCGACGGCGGTTTCCAGGTGGAGACGCCGGACCCCTGGCTCAAAGACGGCTACCCGTTTGAGATGCGCAGACCCGAATACCGGTATGAGGTGAAGTTCGGCGGACATGTGAAGGAAGAATCCGATCTTGACGGAAGGACCCGCTTTGTGCAGGAGGGGTATCAGTCCATCATCGCGGTTCCGTACGATATGCCGATCGTCGGCTACGGAAACAACGTGGTGAACACCCTGATTATCTGGGACGCGGAGGCAAAGGAGCGCTTCGAGCTCGACTCGTTTGATAAAGGCGACTATATGAAGGCGGTGGAGCAGCAGAACCTTGCGAGAAACCTTGTCGAAGTGCTCTATCCGAACGACAATCACGTGCTGGGGAAGGAGCTGCGCTTAAAGCAGCAGTATTTCTTTGTCTCCGCCAGCGTGCAGAGAGCGCTTGAGCGCTATAAGAGACAGAACGGCGATATCCGCAGACTGCCGGAGAAAGTTACTTTCCAGATGAACGACACGCATCCGACCGTGGCCGTGGCGGAGCTGATGCGCATCCTTCTCGACGAGGAACGGCTCGGATGGGAGGAGGCATGGGATATCACCACGAGAACCTGTGCTTACACAAACCATACGATTATGGCCGAGGCGCTGGAGAAATGGCCGATTGAGATTTTCTCACGGCTGCTGCCGCGCATCTATCAGATTGTGGAAGAAATTCACCGTCGTTTCCTGATCAAAGTCCGCGAGACATATCCGGGCGACGAGAACAAAGTGGCCAAGATGGCGATTCTTTACGACGGACAGGTGCGCATGGCAAATCTCGCGATTGTTGCCGGCTATTCGGTAAACGGTGTGGCGAGACTGCACACGGAAATCTTAAAAAACGAGCAGCTGCATGATTTTTATGAGATGTTCCCGGAGAAATTCAACAACAAGACGAACGGCATCACCCAGCGGCGTTTCCTGCTGCACGGCAATCCGCTTTTGGCGGAGTGGATCAGCGAGCGCATCGGGAAGGACTGGATCACCGATCTGCCGAAGATTTCCAGACTGGCGCCGTACGCGTACGACAAGCGGGCGCAGAAAGAATTTATGGAAATCAAATATCGCAATAAAGTGCGTCTGGCAAAATATATCAAAGAGCACAACGGCATCGATGTGGATCCGAACTCCATCTTTGACGTGCAGGTGAAGCGTCTGCACGAGTATAAGCGCCAGCTGCTGAATATTCTGCATGTGATGCACCTGTACAATGAGCTCAAGGCGAATCCGAATATGGATTTCCATCCGAAGACCTATATTTTCGGTGCAAAGGCTGCGGCGGGCTACAAAAATGCGAAGACGACGATCAAGCTGATCAACAGTGTGGCCGAAGTCGTGAACAATGACCCGTCGATCAACGGAAAGCTCAAAGTAGTATTTATCGAGGATTACCGCGTCTCCAATGCGGAGCTGATCTTTGCGGCTGCGGATGTCAGCGAGCAGATCTCGACGGCCAGCAAGGAGGCATCGGGAACCGGCAATATGAAATTTATGTTAAACGGCGCCCTGACGCTCGGTACGATGGACGGAGCCAATGTGGAGATCGTCGAGGAAGTGGGTGCGGAAAACGCATTTATCTTCGGCATGAGTTCCGAGGAGGTGATCGAGCACGAGCACAAGCGTGATTATCAGCCGATGGAAATCTACAACAATGATCCGGATGTCCGCAGAGTGCTGAATCAGCTTGTGGACGGAACGTTCTCGCCGAATGACACAGAGCTGTTCCGGGATCTGTATAATTCACTGTTAAATACCCGGTGTACGCAGTATGCGGATACCTATTTTATCCTCAAGGATTTCCACGCCTACATGGAGGCGCAGAAACGTGTGATGGAATATTACAAGGACGAGGCGGCCTGGGCAGGCAGCGCAATCTTAAATGTGGCCCACAGCGGCAAGTTCTCGTCGGATCGGACGATACAGCAGTATGTGGACGATATCTGGCATTTAGACCGCGTGACGGTCGATCTGCCGAGACGCTGGTAGAAAAGAATATGCAGCCGCAGCAGGCAATCCGGGTTCGGACGGCCTGCTGCGGCTGTTTTTTGCGGAAAAGGCATCTGTGTGTACCGTAGTTCTTATCCGTACGGATTTCTGGAAGAAAAAAACTTAAAAGTTGCATTTCCGATGGGTATTTTTTATAATAAAGGTACCTTCGATGAACAAGGGCACACACGGTCAGGGCAGAATAAATTTTGCGTCCTGCATCGTTACCCTCACTTCGCATACGCCCTCGATTGAGGATAACGAAGAAAATGCTGAAATTATCACGCTTTGAGGCGTGTATGCCCTTGTTCATCGAAGGTATGTTTGACAATTATGCGCGCCGCGCGCGTTTGCATGCGGAATCTGCCGGCTGGATAAGAGTGGGGAAGCGATATGGGAATCGGGGAAGTAAAGCGGGATATCAGGGAAAAATTATCTCCTGTCAGTACAACAATTCCAAGGAGGATGTCTGGGGGCTGCTGGAGAATTATGACAGATGCCTCGCGGTGCAGGCGACGCAGGACGAGCTCGCGGAGGCGGCGTTTCTGCGGGGATGAATTTCTGATCTTCGTCCGGGAGATTGACGATGTGGGCGAACTCGAGAGGCGCGTCGAGGTTTTCCGCGAGACATTTGCGGAAGGCTATTTCGGGAAAAACGCCAGCGTGCAGGGGAGCGTCAGCATCGGAGTTTCTTACAACAGCGATATGGATGCCTCCTATGCGTCCCTGTTTTCCTGTGCGGATGAGGCGCTGCTCAAGGCGAAGGAATATGGCAAAAACAGAGTCACATTTTTTGAAATTAAAAGAGGAATGCTAAAATATGTCTGAGAAGAAAAACGGAATCATGATAAACGGATTTTGCTTTGAAAACGAGGAAGAGGCGGCGCAGGCGAAAAAAGAGGCCGACGGAGTCCGGTATCTCCGGGAGAAGATTAATACGGATGCGCCCGAATCGGTGCTCGGCATCTACAATAAGATGGTTCAGCAGCGATTGTTTGAGACGGCAGTCGGGTATACTTATCTCGGAGAGCTGCAGGAGTATCTGAAATCCATCCCCTTTATCGATGCGGAGGCGATTCTTCCGATTCCGGTCCAGCATCCGGTACTTGAGGAGAGCATACAGAAAAAGAGACGGGCGGAGCGTAAGACGACACCCGAAACGCAGATACAGGTCCAGAATTTTGATTTCAGAAAACGGTATCAGGCCGCGCTCTATGTCTGTCTGGTTTTGTTTCTGTGTATTGTCGGGATGTTTGCAGTCAGCATATCTTCAAGCAGTCCCACGATTCTGAATTATGAGACGAAGCTGATTGACCGGTACGAGCAGTGGGAACGGGAGTTAGAGGAGCGGGAGGCGGCGCTTAAAGAGAGGGAGAAGGAGATTGAACGGAATTAAGATACTGGTGGTGGATGACGAGAGCAGAATGCGCAAGCTGGTAAAAGATTTTCTCGTCCGGGAGAATTACGAGGTGTTGGAGGCTGCGGACGGCGAGGCGGCGCTCGATATTTTTTATCGGGAACCGGATATTGCAATGCTGATTCTTGATGTGATGATGCCCGGGCGGAACGGATTTGAAGTGTGCAGAGAAGTGCGGGAGAGCTCAAAGGTTCCGATTATCATGCTGACCGCAAAAGGCGACGAGAGTGACGAGTTAAACGGCTTCGAGCTTGGGGTGGACGAGTATATCGCAAAGCCCTTTTCCCCGAAGATACTGGCGGCGCGGGTCGGGGCGATTCTGCGGCGCAGCGTCGGCAGCGGGCAGGAGGAGACGCTCTGCGCGGGCGGGATTTCTGTGGACAAGACCGCTCATATGGTGACGGTGGACGGCAGGGAGGTGGAGCTGAGCTACAAGGAATTTCAGCTTCTGGTCTATTTTATGGAAAATAAAGGAATTGCATTGTCAAGAGAAAAGATTCTGAATCACGTGTGGAATTATGACTATTTTGGGGATGCACGGACGATTGACACGCATGTCAAGAAACTGCGGGCAAAAATCGGCGATAAGGGAGAATATATCAAAACAATCTGGGGGATGGGCTATAAATTCGAGGTGAACGGATAGGATGCAAAAAGGGCAGAAATCGGTTCATTTAAACACTATTGACAATTATGGAAATTAGGCATAAAATTCAATTAATTGCAACGAATACAAAAAATGTGCTGAAAAATAGCGGACACGGTTCTCTGACATGGCAAATTGCGCGGAGCATTCTCGGCGTGGCTGCGGGAACGGTGCTGCTGTGCTGGTTTTTGAATACTGTTTTTCTGGAGAACTATTATGTGGAGGACAAACAGGATATGCTGGCCGCGGGATTTTCGATGATTGATGCCGCGAGCAGAAATAACCGGCTTTTGGACAGAGAGTTTGACGTGACCTTCGAGAATCTGTGTGCAAACGGGAATATCACCGTGATGATTATCAGCTCGGAGCGCGCGATTGTGCGGTCTTCCGTCAATGACACACAGCAGATGCTGGTGGAGTTTCTGGACATTATCTTCGGGGAGCGAGAGAATGAGGTTACGGTTCTTACGGAAAAGGAGAACTATGTCATTCAGCTGCAGAGAGATACGCGTCTGGATTCCGAATATCTGGTTCTCTACGGGAGCCTTTCCGACGGAAATATGATACTGATGCGCACGGCGCTTGAGAGTATCCGGGAGAGCGTGAAGGTGTCCAATGAATTTCTGGCGTATGTTGCGGTGCTGGCGATTGTGTTCGGCGCGGTGACTGCTTTTTTTGTATCCGGGAGAATCACGATGCCGATCTTAGAGCTCACGGATATTTCCAAGCGGATGACGGAGCTTGATTTTGAGGCGAAATATATCCCGAGGCCCAGGCGCAATGAGATCGACGAACTCGGCGAGCATATGAACGGGCTTTCGGGAACGTTAGAGCAGACGATTTCGGAGCTGAAAAGCGCCAACAATCAGCTTTTGATTGACATAGAAAAAAAGACGCGGGTAGACCGGATGCGGAAAGAATTTCTGTCTAACGTTTCGCATGAATTGAAAACCCCGCTTGCGCTGATCCAGGGGTATGCGGAGGGACTGCGCGAATGTATCAACGAGGATGCCGAGAGCAGGGATTTTTACTGCGAGGTTATCATGGACGAGGCGGACAAAATGAACCGCATGGTTCAGAAGCTTCTGACTTTAAATCAGCTGGAATCCGGGAATGAGACGATATCCATCGAACGATTCGATTTGACCGAACTGATTGCGGGCGTGGTGAGCGCCGCGGGGATTTTGCTGCAGCAGGAGAACATCACGGTGACGGAATGTCCGTCGGAGCCGCTGTTTGTGTGGGCGGACGAGTTTATGGTGGAAGAGGTTGTCACCAATTATCTGAGCAACGCCATTCACTACGCGGGGGAGCCGAAAGAGATTGCGATTCGTTACCGGAAGATGGGGTTGTGCGTGCGGGTAAGCGTGTTTAACACCGGAAGCAGGATCCCGGAGGAAGATATCGATAAAATATGGAATAAGTTCTACAAGGTAGACAAGGCGCGCACCAGGGAATACGGCGGCAGCGGCATAGGTCTTTCTATCGTGAAAGCGATTATGGAGTCGCATCACAGGGAATGCGGTGTCGTCAATTGTGACGACGGCGTAGAATTTTGGTTTGAACTTGATATGGGAAAATAAATTTTTGTTGCCATATTATATTTGAAATGCTAACATAAAATGAGAAAGAGAACGGGCGAGGATGCTTATGAGGAAAAAGACAGTACAGATTGCAGTGGCAGCGGCGGCGGGACTGATGCTTACCGGATGCGGTGATGCGGCTTACAGCCTGACCGCGGATGAGGAGAGTATCATTGTCAGCTACGCGGCTCATATGGTGACAAAATATAACACCTATCAGAAAGAAGGACTCACTTTCGTGGATATGGAGATGTCCGAGGAGGAAGAGGTTCCCGAGGAGACGGAGCAGCAGGACACCGAGACGGTTCCCGATGATGCGGCCCCGGGCGGACCGGCTGCCCCGGCGGAGGACGCGCAGCAGCCGTCGGCACAGACTGCGGATTTTGCGCAGCTGTTCGGCACGGACGGCATTTCCTTTACTTACGTGGGAGCGAGACTTGACGACAGCTATGTGGAGAGTTCCTACTATGCAGTGCAGGCGGACCGCGGATATACATATCTGATACTCGGAATTGACATTACGAATAATTCGCAAGAGGAGGCGGCGCTGGATTACCTTTCGAGGCAGCCCCAGTTTTCCGTTACGGTAAACGAGGAAGTGCGCAGCCCGGCGGAGATTACGGTTCTGACACAGGACTTCTCGACGTATGTAGGGACGTTGGCGGCAGGGGAGACAAAAGAGACGGTTCTGCTGTTCCAGGTTCCGGAAAGCGTGGTGTCTGTGGAGAATTTAAAACTGGAAGTGTCCGTGGACGGAAATAATTATCAAATTGTTTTATAAAATGAGTGAAAAATAATGCATTTTTAGTACCAATATGCTATAATAGCCGTAAGTATTTTGCGGATTGAATTGCGATACTAGCGAGAGGAGAGGTAGTCATGGATACAAACATTCTGTTGGAATCAGGAACAAACGAATTAGAGGTTTTAGAGTTTACGCTGGGTAATAACCATTACGGTATTAACGTAGCGAAAATCAGAGAGATTTTGAATTATTATCCGATTACGCCGGTACCGAATTCACATCCGAGTATCGAAGGAATCTTCATGCCGCGTGACACAATGATTTCCGTGGTAAACCTTAAGAGATGCCTCGGTATGCCGGAAGGGATGGAGGATAAGGGACTGTTCATTATCACGAACTTTAACAAGTTAAACATTGCGTTTCACGTAGATGAGGTGCTCGGCATTCACCGCGTATCCTGGGAGTCCATCATCAAGCCGGATTCCACGATCAACACGGAGGAGAACAGCGCGTCTACCGGTATCATTAAGATGGCGGACAAATTGATTATCATTCTTGACTTTGAGAAGATTGTCACCGACATCAGCCCGGAGACGGGACTTAAGGTATCGGATGTCGAGAATATGGAGGAGCGTGAGAGATCCGATTCCCCGATCCTTCTCGCGGAGGATTCCCCGCTGCTGAGCAAGCTGATCACGGACTGCCTCAAGAAAGCGGGTTACACGAAGCTGATTGTGACAATGAACGGACAGGAAGCGTGGGATAAGCTTCAGGAGTTTAAGAAGGCCGGGAATGTCTACGATAAAGTGCACTGTATTATTACGGATATTGAGATGCCGCTTATGGACGGACATCGTCTCACAAAGCTGACGAAGACCGATGATGTCTTGAGGAAGATCCCGCTGATTATTTTCTCGTCGCTGATTAACGATGAGATCCGCAGGAAGGGAGAGCAGCTCGGCGCAGATGCCCAGCTGACCAAGCCCGAGATTGGAAATCTGGTTTCGGCGATAGACAAACTGATCGATAAGCATATGGACTGAGTGAGATTGAGGCGAAGAGGGGGTGTGATAGTTTATTTATCACATCCCCGAATTAAGTTATAGGTAGCGGAGGTACCAGATGAGTAATTCAGAAGAGTATCTGGATGGGTTGCTGCGGGAATCCATCAGTGGGAAAAAGAGAGAGACCGAGTCGGAGGCCCCCGCGGAGGAGCTTGTGTCTGCGGCAGCGGCGGCAGATGAAATGCCTGCGGGGGAGCCTGTGTCTGCGGGGGAGCAGCCGGAGGAACCGGTGCTCTCCGCGGAGGAGAGCGGAGCGTCGGAGGACGAATTTCTGCAGGCATTTGAGGAAGAGCTTCTGTCCGGCGAGGATACGGATGCGTTTATCCGCCAGTTCGAGCAGGAACTGGCCGCAGACGAGGATGCGGAATCCGTAAAACAGCCGGCGGGAGACGAGGTATTCTTCGAAAATCTGGACGGCATTTTGGGCGGTGCAGGAAAAGAAGAGCCGGATGACGATATGATGGTGGACACCATCGGCGATATGCCTGCGCTCGCAGGCGGACCGACCGAAGAAGCTCCCGATTTGGAGCTTGACATACCGGATGTCGGACTGAATGACATACCGGATGCCGGCCTTGATATCCCCGAGGATGTGCCGGATGGGATACCGGATATCGGGTTTGATCTGCCGGCGGAGGCAGCGGAACCGGCGGAAGCCATATCGGAAGAAGAGTTTGACATACCGGATGTCGACCTGAATCTGCCGGAGGAGACCGACGCGATGGGAGGCTTTATGGTTTCCGAAGAAAATCAAATGGATGATGAGGATGCGGACGTGCAGTTGGATGATGATTTAATGAATCTCCTCCAGTCGGAGGGAGAGTTTTCGGACCTTGACGGGACCGGGGATATGGACGATTTAATGTCGGCGGAGCCTGAGTTTGGGGGTGCCGTACCCGACGGCGGCGATATCGACGATATCGGACTTGATATGATGATGGATGACGGTCTTGCGGGACTGACGGGTGAATCCGATGCGGAGCCGACGGGAGAGGAGACCCCAAAAGAGAAAAAACCGGGATTCCTGAAACGGTTTTCCATGCTGCTGTTCGGGCCGGATGAGGAAGAAGCCGGGGCGGCAAAGGCCCAGAGCGCGCCGGTGATGCCGACCAATATTGAGGATCTGACCGATGACAATCTTGCGCTGCTGCAGGCTTTGGAGGGCGGCGGTCAGGAGCTTGACGATATTCCGGAAAAATCAGAAATAGACGAAAAGGCCCGCAAGAAACAGGAAAAGAAAGAGAAAAAGGAACAGAAGAAGAAAGAGCGGGCAGCGAAGAGAGAGCAGAAGAAGCAGGAGAAGGCGAACCGGCCGAAGAAGGAAAAGAAGCCGAAAAAACCGAAGGAGCCGGACAACACGCCGCCGCTGCCGAAGGCGCCGGTAATTCTGTGCTTTGTCATGGCAGGTTCCCTGCTTGCGCTCGTTGTGATCGGAACAAATCTGTTCGGCTATTCCAACAGCGTCGCGGAAGCGCAGAAGAGTTATGATCTGGGCGATTATGAGAGTGCGTTTGCCCGTCTCTCCGGGATGGAGATCAAAGAGGCGGATATCGAAATCTACGAGAAAAGCCGGATTTTAGCGTATGCTTCCGGGGAGTTCCGCGCATATCAGAGCTTCTTTGCGCATGATTATTACGATTTGGCGCTCGACTCGCTGGTGCGGGCGATCGGAAGATGCGAGAAGTACGCGGCGGATGCGGAGCAGTTTGGATGCGCTTCACAGCTTGCGGCCGTCAGAACTCAGGCGGTAGGAGCGTTGAGCGGCTTCGGCGTGTCCGAGGAACAGGCGCTTGCGCTGTATGCAAACGATGACAGAGAGGCGTATTCCGTGGAAATATATCAGATATTGACCGCGGCCGGTTTTGACACGGGACAGGACGGAGAGTAATCATGATAGCGATTATCGACTATGATGCGGGCAATCTTAAAAGTGTGGAGAAAGCTTTTGCGGCGCTCGGACAGGAGAGCGTCGTGACTGGGGACCGCAGGGAGATTCTTGCTGCGGACCGGGTAGTGCTTCCCGGAGTCGGCTCTTTCGGCACGGCGATGCGGCAGCTGAAGAAATACGAGCTTGACAAGGTGATCTGCGAGGCGGCAGATGCCGGGAAACCGTTTCTCGGCATCTGCCTTGGCCTGCAGCTTTTATTTGCGGGCAGCGAGGAGTGCGGCGGCGTGGAGGGACTTCATCTGCTGGAGGGAGAGATCCTGCGCATTCCGGAGGGGCCGGGGCTCAAAATTCCGCATATCGGCTGGAACTCGCTGGAATTGAAAAACGACGGAAGACTTTTTGCGGGAATCGCGCAGACGCCCTATGTATATTTTGTACACTCGTATTATCTTGCGGCCGGACAGCCGGAGATTGTGAAGGCGGAGACGGAATACGGGGTGCATATCCACGCTTCCGTGGAATGCGGTAATATATTTGCCTGTCAGTTCCACCCGGAAAAGAGCAGCTCCGTCGGATTGCAGATATTAAAAAACTTTGCCGAATTGTGAGGGAGGCTTGCGTATGCTTACAAAGAGAGTGATTCCCTGTCTGGACGTACATAACGGGCGCGTGGTAAAAGGGGTTAATTTTGTGAATCTGCGGGACGCCGGAGATCCGGTGGAGATTGCCGCGGCTTATGACGCGGCCGGTGCGGATGAGCTTGTTTTTTTAGATATCACGGCGACCTCGGATGCAAGAAAGACGGTTGCGGATATGGTAAGCCGTGTGGCCGAACAGGTATTTATCCCGTTTACCGTGGGCGGCGGAATCCGCACGGCGGATGACTTTAAAGAGCTCCTTAGGGCCGGCGCGGATAAGATTTCCGTCAATTCCGCCGCGATTGACCGGCCCAGGCTGATTTCGGAGGCCGCGGATAAATTCGGCAGCCAGTGTGTCGTCGTCGCGATTGACGCGCGGCGCCGGGCGGACGGTTCGGGCTGGAACGTCTACAAAAACGGCGGGCGCATCGACACCGGAATCGATGCCGTCCGGTGGGCCGTGCAGGCGGATAAAATGGGCGCGGGAGAAATCCTTCTGACCAGCATGGACTGCGACGGGACGAAAGCCGGGTACGATGTGGAGCTGACCGGCATCATTGCAGAGAATGTCGGGATTCCGGTGATTGCTTCCGGGGGCGCCGGCACAAAAGAGCACTTTTACGACGCACTTACAAAAGGGGGCGCGGACGCGGTTCTTGCGGCCTCCCTGTTTCACTACAAGGAACTGGAAATCCCGGAACTCAAGGAGTATCTTGCGGGGAGGGGAGTATCGGTAAGGAGGTAAGCGCATGGCGATGATTGACAATGACTGGCTTCCGGCTCTTGCACCGGAATTTAAAAAGCCCTATTACCGGGAGCTGTACGGTTTTGTGCGGGAAGAATACGGAAAAGCGGTGATTTATCCGCCTGCGGAAGATATTTTTAACGCGTTTCATTTTACACCGCTTGGCGAGGTGAAAGTATTGCTGCTCGGACAGGACCCGTATCACAATGTGAATCAGGCGCACGGGCTGTCTTTTTCCGTACCCACGAATCAGAGAGAAATCCCGCCTTCTCTGCAGAACATTTATAAAGAGCTGGAATCGGATCTGGGGTGCTCCATACCGAATAACGGCTATCTGAAAAAATGGGCCGATCAGGGCGTGCTGCTCCTTAACACCGTGCTGACGGTGCGCGCGCATCAGGCAAACTCTCACCAGGGCAGGGGATGGGAGCAGTTTACGGATGCCGTGATCCAGGCGGTGAACGCTCAGGACCGGCCCGTCGTCTATTTCCTGTGGGGCAGACCGGCACAGATGAAAGCATCCATGCTGACAAATCCGAAGCACCTGATTTTAAAGGCGCCGCATCCGAGTCCGCTGTCCGCGTACCGAGGATTTTTCGGGTGCAGGCATTTCAGTCAGGCAAATGAATTTTTAAAAGCGAACGGGGTTGCGCCGATAGACTGGCAGATTGAGAATATATAGTGTATAATTAATAAAAAAGATGCTGTTTGACACCTCAACAACATCAAATGTGCAGGAGGTACACTTATGCGGGTAAAAGCAATTATGATGCCTTTCAGACAGCTGGCATGCATCAGCGTGGACAACACGGTGGAGGAGGCGCTTCGGATTATCGACGAGCAGAGACTTCTGTCGCTTCCGGTGGTAAACGAGAGTCAGGAATTTATCGGCGTGCTGTCAAAACAGTATTTGTTTGAACAGTATTTTCGGGAGTTTACGGGGACGAAAGAGGAATTTAACGCCGAGAAGGTACAGGGATTTATGCGGACGAAGATAGACACAATCGGGGAGAATACCCGGATTGAGGAGGCCGCGGCCCTGTTTATCACCTCGAAGGCCCGGTTTATTCCCATCACAAACGACAAAAACCGGCTTTTGGGTATCGTCACGCAGCAGGCCGTGTTTAAGGAGTATCAGAAGATATTCGGCAACAAGCACAATTCGATGGCGATATACACCTATGATATCCGCGGCGTGCTCGGCAAGATATGCGAGATTGTCGCAAAAGAGGGCGGGGATATCTGCAATATGATGGTGATTCCGACGAACGTGATGGATCTTGCGGAAATCTTCCTGCGCGTGGAGGCAAAGGATTTTGACCGTGTGGTGCGGGCGCTTGAGAAGCGCGGCTACGATGTGCGGGACGTCAAGCATAACCTGCAGTGAGGCTGGGATTTTTTTCCGAAAAGTATAAGGAGTCACGCTGAAATGACGATATAGATAATAGGTACTAATGCCGAGTGGAGACTCGGCATCAATGGGACAGGGAAGTCGGGATTCTATTTCAAAGGAGTGATCATATGTCAGATTTTAATTCATTGTTTTCCGGACTTGGATATTCGAACGGAAATTCGGGCTCCGGGGACTTTCTCGGTATCAGCTATACCGATTACGCGAGTATACAGAACGGCAGTTATCGTAAGCTGATGAATGCGTATTATGCGAACGAGAAAGCGGCGGAGGCAGAGGAGAAAGGCGGCAAGGATACAAAGCTGAATCTGGATGCGGTGAGCACGGCTGCGGGAGATCTCAAGAATGCGTCTGCGGTTCTGCTGAATAACGGTAAAGATTCGCTGTTTGTGACCAAGAAGGATTCGGCGGGACATGAGTATGTAGACTACGACGAGGATAAGGTTTACAAGGCGGCCAAGGAGTTTATCAACAGCTACAACGATACACTCGACGCGGCTGCGGAGACGGATACGATCAGTGTTCTGCGCGATGCGAAGAATATGGTATCCTATACGAACGCCAATAAGAAAGCGCTTGCCGAGATCGGGATTACCGTAGGCTCGGATAACAAGCTTTCGATTGACGAAGACAAGTTTAAGAATGCGAGCAAGGCGCGTGTGGAGTCCGTGCTGCATTCCAGGGGCGGTTTTGTATCTCAGATCAGTGCAAAGGCGACCAATATCGAGAGCCATGCTTCGATCGCGTCGGAAAAGGCGGAGAAGACCGGCAGCACCACGAAGAAAAACACTTCCGGCCTGAATTCTTCCTCGACTTCCACTTCCAAGGACAGCACGCGGACGCTGGCGGCGATTGAGGAAGCTGCGGAGGATGCACAGAAGACGCTTTCTCTGCTGCGCAAGACCGGCAGTAAGAATATTTTCAATATGATTGAGAAGACGGATGCGGCCGGCAACACGGTCAAGGAATACGACAAAGACGCGATCTATGATGCGGTAAAGAATTTTATCAAGGATTACAATGCGCTCATGGATAAGACGGAGGATTCCAAGACATCGGATATCGCGCGCGCGAGAAGAACGATGAGCAATTTCGTTAAGGCAAACGAGACCGCGCTCGGCAAGATGGGCATCCGGATTGATGACGACAATAAGCTTTCGATTGATGCGGATAAGTTCAAAGCGTCGGATATGGCAAAGGTGAAATCCATGTTCCAGGGAAGCGGAAGCCTCGGTGCGGAGTTAGAGGCGCAGATTTCCAAGATAGACACCTATGCGGGACTGCAGGCGTCCAAGTCCAACACCTACGGCGGAAGCGGAAATTATACTTACAATTACAATTCCGGCGATTTGTATAACTCTATGATCTGATGACGCGTTTTGCGGACGGACGTGGCTGAACGGTTAATAATTTTTCCGGATAGGCTTGTCAAAAGAAATAAAATATGCGATGATAGTGCATGTAAGGATGAGGGTGTCTCCCGTGTTTTGCGGGACACCCTCTTTCTGTGAAAACATTCGGAAAGCAGGCAGGAGAAACGTATGGCAGGAACAAAGGTGGTAGTCGGGATGTCCGGCGGGGTGGATTCGTCGGTCGCCGCATATCTTCTGAAGGAGCAGGGATATGAAGTGATTGGCGTGACGATGCAGATATGGCAGGATGAGGAGCAGGCGGTTCTGGAGGAGAACGGCGGCTGCTGCGGCCTGCGCGCGGTGGACGATGCGAGACGTGTGGCGCAGCTGCTGGGGATTCCCTATTATGTGATGAATTTTAAGCGGGAGTTTAAGGAAAAGGTGATAGATTATTTTACGGCGGAGTATCTGAGCGGAAGAACCCCGAACCCGTGCATTGCCTGCAACCGCTATGTGAAATGGGAGTCCCTGCTGCAGCGCAGTATGGAAATCGGCGCGGAGTATATCGCGACGGGGCATTATGCCCGGGTGGAACGCCTTTCAAACGGCAGGTATGCCGTCCGAAATTCGGTGACGGCAAAAAAGGATCAGACCTATGCACTGTACAATCTGACACAGGAACAGCTTGCCCGCACGCTGATGCCGGTGGGCGCGTACACAAAGGAAGAAATCCGCGCCGTCGCAGAGAGCGCAGGGCTCCCGGTGGCCGGTAAGGAGGACAGCCAGGAAATCTGTTTTATACCGGACAACGATTATGCGGGATTTATCGACAGAGAATGCGGTGACAAGGTGCCTTCACCGGGAAATTTTGTCTCGGCGGACGGAACGGTACTCGGACGCCACCGGGGTGTGACGCACTATACGATCGGGCAGCGCAAAGGGCTCGGTATCGCCTTTGGGAAGCCGATGTTCGTCAGGGAGATAAGGACGGAGCGCAATGAGGTGGTGCTCGGAGAGGACACGGAGCTGTATACGACGAGGCTTTATGCCCGAAATCTTAATTTTATGGCGCTTGCGGATATCAGGGAGAAGACGGAACTTACGGCCAAAATCCGTTATTCTCACAAGGGAGACCGATGTCTGGTGACGCGGACCGGGGAAGATGAGATCTGCTGTGAATTTTTTGAACCTGTCCGGGCGGTGACGCCGGGACAGGCAGTGGTGCTCTATGACGGGGACTATGTGGCCGGGGGCGGCGTGATACGGGAACAGAACAGAGAGGGGAGAGCGGAATGACCAGAGAAGAATTTCAATCGCTTGTAAAAAAAGGTCCGGTAATCTTAGACGGGGCGACCGGAACCAATCTGCAGGAAGCGGAGATGCCGGTAGGCGTCTGCCCCGAGCAGTGGATTTTGGAGCACGGGGAAGTGCTTGTGCAGCTGCAGCGCCGCTATGCGGAAGCGGGGACGGATATTTTGTTTGCGCCGACCTTTACGGCGAACCGGGTCAAACTGGCAGAGTACGGGCTGGAAGGGAAATTGACGGAGATGAACCGTCGGCTGGTGGAGCTTTCAAGAGAAGCCGTTCGCACGGCAGATGCAAAGAAGCCGATATTTGTGGCCGGAGATATGACGATGACCGGCAGGCAGCTGTATCCGCTGGGGGATCTGCAGTTTGAGGAGCTTGCGGAAATCTACCGGGAGCAGGCGAAGGCGCTGTTTGCGGCGGGTGTCGATCTGTTTGTGGTGGAGACGATGATGAGTCTGCAGGAGTGCCGTGCGGCGGTGCTTGCAATCCGTGAGGTGTGCGAACTTCCGATTATGGTTTCACTGACCTACAACGAGGACGGGCGGACACTCTACGGGACCGACCCGGCCACGGCGGTTATCGTGCTCCAGAGCCTCGGTGCGGATGCGGTGGGACTCAACTGTTCTACGGGGCCGGAGGCGATGCTGCCGCTGGTGGAGCAGATGGCGGAATATGCCAGGATCCCGATTCTCGCAAAGCCGAATGCGGGCCTGCCGGAGCTTGCGGAGGGCAGAACGGTTTACCGGACCGCGCCGGAGGAGTTTGCACGGTTTGCATCAAAGCTGATTGAGGCGGGGGCTTCGATTGTCGGCGGCTGCTGCGGCACGACGCCCGCACATATAAAAGCGCTGGCTGCGGCTGCCGTAGGGTGCGCCGTGAAAGCGCCGCTTGCCGCGGGACGCCGGATGCTGGCTTCCGAGCGCGCCCACGTGGAGATTGCTTTGGACGGAAACTTTCTGGTAATCGGCGAGCGCATCAATCCCACGGGGAAGAAAAAACTGCAGGCGGAGCTCCTTGCGGGCAGTTTAAATCTCGTGCGTGCGATGGCGCTTGAGCAGGAGGAAAACGGCGCAGAGATTCTCGATATCAATATGGGGATGAACGGCATCGACGAAAAAGAAATGATGCTGGAAGCGATTTATGAAGTGACTTCCACGGTGGACTGTCCGCTCTGTATCGATTCGAGTCATGTGGATATCATTGAGGCGGCGCTGCGGATTTATCCGGGGCGGGCGCTGATTAATTCGATTTCTCTGGAAAAAGAAAAAATCGAGCGGCTGCTTCCGATTGCGAAGAAATACGGCGCGATGTTTATTCTGCTCCCGCTGTCGGATGCGGGCCTGCCGGAGAGCACGGAAGAAAAGCACGGAATTATCCGCGAAATCGTCCGGCGGGCGGCCGCTGTGGGACTGCGTCCGGAGGATATCGTGGTGGACGGCCTTGCGGCGACCGTCGGCGCCAATCCGAGAGCGGCCTTAGAGTGCCTTGAAACCTTTGCCTACTGCAGGGATACGCTTTCGCTCCCGACGGTCTGCGGGTTATCAAATATTTCATTCGGCCTGCCGGAGCGCGGTTTTGTGAATACCGCATTTCTTGTGATGGCGATGGAGAGAGGGCTTACGATGGCCATTGCAAACCCCTCCCAGGAGCTTTTGATGAATGCGGCGTTTGCGTCCGATATGCTGCTGAACCGGAAGGACAGCGATATCCGCTATATCGAACGGATGAATTTTCTTGCGGAAAAATATGCGGGGACGACGCAGGTGCGTGTCGCTGCCGGGGGACAAAGTGCGGTATGGACGGTCCCTGCGGCGCATGCGTCTGCGCAAGCGGGAAGCGCGGCGCCGTCCGCGGGTGCGCAGGGGAGTACAGCGCCGTCTGCAGGCGTGCGGCACCCGGTCTGCGAGGCCGTTTTAAAGGGAAATAAAAATGTGATTTTAGACGAGGTGAAGGCCGCCCTAGCGCAGGGGGAGGACCCGGAGGAGATCATAAACGGGCGCCTGATCCCGGCGATCGGCGAGGTGGGAGATCTGTTTGAGAAGAAGAAATATTTTCTCCCGCAGCTGATTTCCTCCGCGAATACGATGGAACTTGCGATCTCGTATCTGGAACCGCTTCTGGCGAAGGAAAACCGGGAGCCGAAGGCGACGCTGGTCGTGGCGACGGTCGAGGGGGATATCCATGACATCGGAAAAAATCTGGTCGTGCTGATGCTGAAAAATTACGGGTACCGGGTGATCGATTTGGGAAAGGATGTGCCTGCCGCAGATATCGTGGACGCCGCGATGCGTGAGAACGCGAAGGTGATAGGTCTGTCCGCGCTGATGACGACGACGATGATGCGCATGAAAGAGGTCGTGGAGCTCTCGCACAGGAGAGGCTGCGCGGCAAAAATCGTGATCGGGGGCGCGGCTATCACCGAGAGTTTTGCGGAAGAAATCGGCGCGGACGGCTACTCGAAAGATGCGGCCGAATGCGTGCGTCTGGTGGAGCGTCTTCTCGCGTAAAAAAATTCTAAAAAAGTATTGACATTTTTTGATATGAATAGTACAATAATCAAGTCAGTTGCGTTAGCGACTGACAGACATGGGATCTTAGCTCAGCTGGGAGAGCATCTGCCTTACAAGCAGAGGGTCATAGGTTCGAGCCCTATAGGTCCCATATCTATCTAAATATATGGCGGAATAGCTCAGCTGGCTAGAGCACACGGTTCATACCCGTGGTGTCGAGAGTTCAAGTCTCCCTTCCGCTACTGCCAAAGCCCCCGGGGACATGTTCTCCGGGGGCTTTTTCGAATTCTAATTCTCTGCTTCCGCCACAATGTCCTCGAGGACGCGGATCAGGTCGTGAATGTCCTCGATGCGGACGTTCCGCTCTAAGATTGCGTTTTTTAATTCGACGGACAGTGTTTCAAATTTTTCCCGGAGAGCCGGGGCCACATAGGATGCCATATTCGGACCTCATTTCTGCGCTGCATTTGTGCGAATATCCGTGAGATATGCCGGGGTGCGGCGGGCAGCGCACAGCCGCGGATTGTAAAATAAAAAAGTTCTTTCGGTTATAGTGTGCGCAGAATGAGGAAAAATATGAAAAGAATCCGTTTTGGCTTTTGTTTTATCCGCGGTGCGGATGTGGTATACTACAGATATATCAGGGAGAGAAAACAATGCTGTTTAATTCGTATGTTTTTGTGTTTTTGTTTTTGCCTGTCACGCTGTTTTTGTGGTACGGGCTGAACAGACTTGGGCTCTCGCGGGCGGCGCAGGCAGCGCTTGCAGTGCTTTCGCTGGTGTTTTACGGCTATGAGAAGCCGGTTTATGTGCTGCTGATACTCTGCAGTGTGCTGGGAAACTGGTGTATCAGCGGAGCGATTGCACGCATCGACGCGGGAAAAGAATCTGTTCTGAGCCGGCGCCGCGCCGGGACGCTGTTTGGCGTGCTGGGGATCGGGCTGAATCTGGGGCTGCTGTTTTATTTTAAATATTATGATTTTTTTGTGGGTAATCTCAACCGTCTGCCGGGGGTGGAGTTTGCGCTCAAACATATTGCGCTGCCGCTGGGAATCAGTTTTTTTACGTTTCAGCAGATTTCCTTTATGGCGGACCGCATGCGCCGTACGGCGCCGCATTATGCGCTGCCGGATTACCTGAATTTTGTAACCTTTTTCCCGCAGCTTGTCGCCGGACCGATTGTAAATCACGGGGAGCTGGCGCCGCAGTTTGAAGAGATCGGCGCGGGGGCGCGTGTGCGGGAAAGAAATCTGCTTGACCCGGGGCAGGTGCAGAAAGGGCTCTGCCTGTTTGCGGCAGGGCTTGCAAAAAAGGTGCTGCTGGCGGACAAGCTCGGGGTTCTGGTGGATTACGGCTACGGGCATACGGCAGGGCTGGACGCGGTCGGGGCATTTATCGTGATGCTCGCGTATACGTTTCAGATCTATTTCGATTTCAGCGGTTATTCGGATATGGCGGTGGGACTCGGATGGATGTTCGGGATTCGCCTGCCCCGCAATTTCGATTCTCCTTACCGGGCGCACTCCGTCGGGGAGTTCTGGAACCGGTGGCATATGACGCTGAATGCGTTTTTTACCCGGTATGTCTATATCCCGCTGGGCGGGAGCAGGCGCGGAATGACAAAAAAGCTGCGCAATATCATGATCGTATTTCTCCTCAGCGGAATCTGGCACGGGGCCGCGTGGTCGTTTGTGCTGTGGGGAGCGGCTCACGGGCTGATGCTGTGTCTCGAGAATCTCCCGGCAGTCGAAAGACTTTCCAGCAGGCTGCGCTGGTTTGTCACGTTTCTTTTTGTCAATCTCGCGTGGGTGCTGTTTCGCAGCGGGTCTCTGGGCGGGGCGATGCAGTTCTACCGGAGGCTGTTTTCCTTTACTTACAACGGAAGCGTGTGGGAATTGACGAAACAGGTACGTGCATCGTGGAATTACCCGCTGCAGCGCATCGCGGAGCGGATGTTTGGAGCGGAGGCGCTTCCGGTCTTGTTTCTGGTACTGTCCGTTCTGCTGCTTTTGGCGGCGGCCGCGCTCTGCTGCGGTAGAAATGCGTATGATGTGATTACCGAGCGGGAAGTAAGCGGCTGGCAGGCGTGGGGGGTTACGGCGCTGTTTGCGCTGAGCGTCTTTTCATTTTCGGGCGTGACGGCATTTTTGTATTTTAATTTTTAAAGGATGGAGTGTGACAGGGAGATAGGTATGAGAGAGAGAAGCTGGCTGCGTTTTCTGTGTCCGGCGCTGGTCTTTTTCGGCGCGCCGGCTCTGCTCGTGTTTCTTGCGGACCCGTTTTTTCACTATCATGAGCCGTGGTTCGGGCTTGCCGTTGTGGAGGAGGAGAAAGAGTACCAGGTACCGGGGATGCTGAGAAATTTTGCCTACGACAATGTGCTGGCGGGTTCTTCCGTGGTGATGAGTATGAACACGGAGACGCTTGACGAACGCTTTGGGGGAAGAACCGTAAAGGCGGTCGGCGGTTCCGCTTCGGCGCCGCTCCTCGCGTTCTATTTACAGACGGCTTTTGAGGAGCATGAGTTATCCCGTGTCTTTTACGGCGTGGATGTGTTTTCTTTTTACAACGACCCGGATATGTCCGTTATCTCGGAGGATGTGGCGTATCTGGTCAACAAAAATCCCTTTGACGATGTGGAGTATCTGTGGAATATGGATGTCCTGGCGGAAAAAATTCCCCGCATGATCGAGATGTCGCGGCAGGAACCCTGCGAGGGACTCCTGTATCAGATTAACCGGGGCAGTCCGCTTGGACCCGAGGAGGTGTTAAAGATGCACTGTCCCGGCGCGGGGATGCTTGAGGAGAAAAAGCCGGCGGATTATATGGGGGCGCATGTGCAGGAAAACTTAAACCGCCTGGAGGCGCTGGTCGCGGCGCATCCAAAGACGCAGTTTCTGTTTTTTATCCCCCCTTACAATATCGTCTGGTGGGACGACGCGTATGAGAAAGGGCTGCTTGATGCGTATCTGCACACGCTGGATGTATGTATGAGCCGTCTGCTTCCTTACGAAAATGTCCGGTTTTATGCCACGGACTTCAATGAGGCGGGGACGATCACCGATATGTATCAGTATATGGATTATATCCACGGCGGGCCCGCGGTGACAGACCGGATGGCGGAGCAGATCGGCACGGCGGAGCAGGAGATTACGCCGGAAAATAAAGACGCCGAATTGCAGAAGCTTTCGGATACCTTTTACCGGTTCAGAGAACGGGTGGAGGCGGAAGGCTATGGATTTGTGTATGAGACCGTGAACTAAAAACCCTGCCGGAAGCGGCGGAAGGAGGATTCGGATGAGAGTAGGAATGGGATATGACGTGCACAGGCTTGTGGAGGGAAGGGACCTGATTGTCGGCGGGGTGAAAATTCCTCACAGTCTGGGTCTGCTGGGACACTCGGACGCCGACGTTCTTTTGCATGCGGTTATGGATGCGCTTTTGGGAGCCGCGGCGCTCGGGGATATCGGAAAACATTTTCCGGACACCGACCCGCAGTATGCGGGCATCTCGAGCGTAAAGCTGCTCGCGCATGTGGGAAAGCTGCTGGAGGAGAGCGGATATGTGGTGGAGAATATCGACGCCACGATTATCGCGCAGAAACCGAAGATGCGCCCGTATATCGCGCAGATGGAAGAAACTATTGCAAAGACGCTTGGAATTTCTTTGGGGCAGGTGAATGTCAAGGCGACCACGGAGGAGGGACTTGGCTTTACAGGCACCGAGCAGGGAATTTCCGCGCAGGCAATCTGCGCGCTGACCTCGTTTTATGAGGGCAGCAGCATCGCGGCGGATTCGGCGGCGGGCTGTGCGGGCTGCGGCGGCTGCAGCGGCAGCGCAGCCGAGTAAAAAAGAATTGACAAATAGGAGGAAAGTGCATAAACTATAATATACGAATATTTTGTCATGGTAAAAGCGCAGAACGGGAAGCGTAACAGAAGCGATCTTGCACATGTTGCGTGCTTCGAGGGAAAATCAATCGATTTTCAATAGAATGGAACCGCGGATTATTTCGTCTCTGGGATGAAGTAGTCCGCTTTTTTACCATATTTTTATCGCTGTGCGGGATTCTGCGGACAAAATGACATGGGTGTGGAAAGAGAGTGATAATTTATGGGAATCATAACACGTATCAGAGAGGAATTTCAGGTAATCCGTGAAAGAGACCCGGCGATCAAATCTCCGATGGAGGTTCTGCTCTATCCGAGTTTCCGCGTGATGTTAAGCTACAGGCGGGCGCATAAACTGTACCAGAAAGGACACTATTTCCGGGCGCGGGCCATCTCCCAGCGGGCGGCGCGCAAGACCGGGATCGAGATACACCCGGGGGCGACGATCGGACGGGGATTTTTTATCGACCACGGGAGCGGTGTGATTATCGGGGAGACCGCGATCGTGGGGGACAATGTGACCCTCTATCAGGGTGTGACGCTAGGCGGTACCGGGAAGGAGACCGGAAAGCGTCATCCGACCATCGGGGATAACGTGATGATCAGCGCCGGAGCGAAGATTATCGGATCGTTTACCGTCGGGGAAAATTCCAAAATCGGGGCCGGCAGCGTCGTGCTTGAGGAGGTTCCGCCGAACTGTACGGTGGTGGGCGTCCCGGGCCGTATCGTAAAGCGCAACAACGTGAAAATTCCCCGCAGCGATATGGACCAGGTACATCTGCCGGATCCGGTCAAAGAGGATATCACCGTGCTGCAGCGGGAGAACGCGGAGCTTGTAAACCGTGTGCTTGACCTCGAGAATGCGGTGCGTCAGCTGGCAAAACAGTAGGCGGGCGGCCTTTTGGGCCCGCCCGTATAAACAAATCTAACAGAAGGACGGAAAAGAAACATGGAGAACAAATTCAGATTTTACAATACACTGACGAGAGAAGTCGAGACGGTGATCCCGAATGAGGACGGGAAAATCAACATGTACACCTGCGGGCCGACCGTGTATCACTATGCGCATATCGGCAATCTGCGCAGCTATATTATGGAAGATATTCTGGAGAAATCCCTGCGCTATGTCGGCTATGAGGTAAAGCGCGTCATGAATATCACCGATGTGGGACATCTCTCCTCTGACGCGGACACCGGCGAGGACAAGATGCTAAAGGGCGCAAAGCGCGAGCACAAGACGGTGATGGAGATTGCAAAGTTTTACACGGATGCGTTTTTTGCGGACTGTGCGAAATTAAATATTAAGACGCCGGATGTGGTGGAGCCTGCGACCAACTGCATACCCGAGTTTATTCACATGGTGGAAGCGCTGCTGGAAAAAGGCTTTGCCTATACGGCCGGGGGCAATGTCTATTTTGACACGTCAAAACTCGACGATTACTATGTGTTTTCTTCGCAGACCGAAAAGGAGCTTCTTGTGGGCGTCCGCGAGGATGTGGAGGAAGACGCAAACAAGAGAAACAAAAACGACTTTGTGCTGTGGTTTACAAAGTCAAAGTTCGAGGATCAGGCATTGAAATGGGAGAGCCCCTGGGGCGTCGGCTATCCGGGTTGGCATATCGAGTGCTCCTGCATCAGCATGAAGCATCTGGGCGAGTATATGGATATCCACTGCGGCGGTGTGGACAATATTTTCCCGCATCACACAAATGAGATTGCACAGTCGGAGAGCTATCTCGGGCATAAATGGTGCAATTACTGGTTCCATGTCAACCACCTGAACGATAAATCCGGCAAGATGAGCAAGTCGAAAGGAGATTTTCTGACCGTGTCGCTGCTGGAGGAAAAGGGGTATGACCCGATCGTGTACCGCATGTTCTGTCTGCAGTCCCACTACCGCAAGCCGCTGGAATTTTCCTATGAGGTGCTCGACAATGTGAGCGCGGCGTACACAAAGCTTGTGAAAAAGATTGCGGAGCTGAAAAAGACTTCGGAGGAAAACGGCGCCGGGGAACTCGTTCAGGCTGATTTTGACGCGTACCGGGCAAAGTTTGCGGAGGCGCTCTCGGGGGATCTGAACACGTCGACGGCGGTCACGATTCTCTACGATCTGCTCAAAGCCGATCTGAACGCGGCCACAAAGCTTGCGCTGTTTGCCGATTTTGACGGGGTGCTCTCCTTAAATCTTCTGACGGCAGGGGAGACCGCGGCGGAGGACGGCGTGGACGCCGAACTTGAGCAGTTTATTCTGGCGAAAATCGAGGAGCGCAAAGCGGCAAAGAAAGAAAAAGATTTTGCGCGCGCGGACGCGATCCGCGACGAACTTCTCGCAAAGGGAATCGCGCTCAAAGACACCAGAGAGGGCGTTGTCTGGAGTCTTGTATAGGCGTATTTGGGAGGAACAAATGACGGAGGGGATTTATTCCTATATAAAAGAGACATTCGGCATGCCAGATGTGGATATCCGCACGTACTCGCCGCTGACGCTGGCGTATATCGGGGACGGTATCTACGATCTGGTGATCCGGTCCGTGGTGGTGGCGGGCGGCAATACCCGGGCCGGAGAGCTGCATAAGCGGACAAGCCAAATCGTGAAGGCACACACGCAGGCGGAGATGATGGAGCTGCTTCTCCCGCTGCTCTCGGAGGAGGAGCAGGATATTTACCGGCGGGGCAGAAATGCCAAATCGCCCACGATGGCAAAAAATGCGACGATGTCGGATTACCGGAAGGCGACAGGCTTTGAGGCTCTGATAGGGTGGCTGTATCTGCGGGATGAGTTTCCGCGGATTGTAGAGCTGGTGCGGTTCGGCGCAGACGGGATGCATTTGAGCTTTTAATGACAAAGGCGTGCGGTAACAGGGAGGAAATGATGGGATACGAGGAATCAAAGATTGAGGGAAGAAATGCGGTGCTGGAAGCGTTCCGTTCGGGGAAGACGATTGATAAGCTGTTTGTGCTTGACGGCTGCAAGGACGGTCCGGTGTGCACGATAATAAGAGAGGCCAAAAAGCATGACACCGTGATTTGCTATGCGGACAGAGAGCGTCTGGACGGGCTTTCCGAGACGAAAAAGCATCAGGGCGTCATCGCCGTCGCCGCGGCTTACGCGTACGCCGAAGTGGAGGACATCCTTGCGGCTGCAAGGGACAGGGGAGAGCCGCCGTTTTTGTTTGTGCTTGACAATATTGAGGACCCGCATAATCTCGGGGCGATTATCCGGACGGCAAATCTTGCCGGAGCCCACGGGGTGATTATCCCGAAACGCCGGGCCGTGGGACTCACGGCGACGGTGGCAAAGACATCCGCCGGGGCCGTCAATTATACGCCGGTGGCGAAGGTGACGAACCTGACGGCGACGATAAAGGAGCTGCAGGCGCAGGGCGTCTGGTTTGTCTGCGCGGATATGAACGGTACCGAGATGTACGATCTGGATCTGCGCGGACCGATCGGCCTTGTCATCGGAAGCGAGGGGGAGGGCGTCGGCAAACTGGTGAGGGAAAACTGCGACTTTACGGCGTCGATTCCGATGAAGGGAGAGATCGATTCCCTGAATGCATCCGTGGCGGCGGGCGTGCTTGCCTATGAGATTGTGAGACAGCGGCGCGGGAAATAAACCGCTGCAGAAATTTTCGGCGATACACAGTGTTTTCCGAATGAGCCGCGTGCGGCGGCAGAATGAGGGGGAAGATGGAGGGATATCAGAAGTTTTCCGACGAGCAGCTGATCGGAATGCTGCGGGAGGGGAATGACGGGATTATGGATTATATTCTGGGGAAATATAAGCCGCTGGTACTCCGGAGGGCGAATGCGATGTATCTGATCGGCGGCGATACCGACGATTTAATCCAGGAGGGAATGATAGGGCTGTTCAAGGCGATCCGCGATTACCGGGCGGAGCGGGAGAGTTCGTTTTTTCATTTTGCGGAGCTGTGCATTACAAGACAGCTCTACAGTGCGGTGGAGGCGTCTAACCGAAAGAAGCATGCGCCGCTCAATTCCTATGTGTCCTTCTATTCGAAAACGGATGAGGAGGGGAAGTCTCTGGCGGAAACGCTGTCGACGGATACGATGGATAACCCCGAACAGCTTGTGATCGCGCAGGAGAATCTTGCGCAGTTCTGGGAGGAAGTAAAGCGTCACTTAAGCGCCATGGAGCAGGAGGTGTTAGACGAGTATCTGGCCGGGCACAATTACAGGCAGATTGCGGAAAAGCTCGGGAAGAGCCCGAAGGCGATTGACAATGCGCTGTCGAGAATCCGGGCAAAAATACGGTGAGCAAAAAGGGAAAAGACGGCCGATGCGGGCTGTCTTTTTTCTTTCAGAGAAATGCCACGCAGAGTAGCAGAAAAACGGGGGATGCCGTCTGTGGCAGATCGGCGATACGCTGCGGCTTATGCCGGACGGAAAGGAAACGGAGTATACGATATACGGCATTTAGCCGAAAAGGAACGGTGGATGGAGCGCTGTCGATGCTGTCTGCTGCGCTTGTGACGGCCGTCGTAGTCCTGCTGTTTATGCGGCTGATTGTGGAGAAAAACCGGTATGCAATCTCACTGTATAAAGCCTTGGGATTTACCGGTACGGATCTAAAACGGATTTATTTTATAAAAGGGCTTTTCCCGGTGATTGCAGGGCTTTTCGTCGGTTTTTTTGCGGGAAATCTGTTCGGAAAACATCTCTGCGGGACGGGCGTATCTGCGGGGAGCTGGTGCTCGGCAAGCCGGAGAGGAGAGCAGAAAAGCGGCGGGAGGAAAGGGTGAACGCGTGGCTTTCGCAGCTGGAGTGGTAATGTGGTTCCGGAATTTGAAAATAAGGTGCTTATATCCGGGAAAAGTGTGTTATAATAATACCGTTCCGGCTATTCAAAAGATTGGATGAAGAGAGTATATTTGGTTGACAGCGAGAATGTAGGGGATGTATGGGTTCCGCTTTTGGCAGCCGCGAAAGCGGAGGAAGAGGTTGTCGTGTTTTATACGCAGCGCAGTCCGCACATGAATTATGAGAATGTGCGGAAGCTGAAGGAGACGGACAGGGAAGCGGTTTTTATTAAATGTTTTGAGGGGAACAATGCGCTGGATTTTCAGTTGGTGACGGATCTGGGCTATCGTCTGTGCGCGGAGCCGGACTGCGAGTACGTGATTGTGTCGAATGATACCGGATTTGATGCGGCAGTGCGGTACTGGAATGAGAAGGCGATGCCGGTGCGCCGGCTGAGCGGCAAAGAGTGCTTCCGGATGCTGCGGAGCATCCGCATGCATGCAGATGAGGCCGGGGAAGAGAAGCTGGATGAGACGGAAGAATCCGGTCGGCAGACGGAAGACGCAGCCGTGAGAGAAGACGCGGCCGGGCCGACGGCGAAAGAGGAAGCAGTCGAACCGGTGATAGAAGAGGACGCGGCCGAACCGACGGTGAAAGAGGAAACGGTCAAGCCGACAGTGAAAGAGGACGCGGCCGAACCGACGGTGAAAGAGGAAACGGTCAAGCCGACAGCGAAAGAGGAAGCGGTCAAGCCGACAGTGAAAGAAGACGCGGCCGAGTCGGCGGCGAAAGAGGAGACTGGTCAACCGAAGAAGGCGAATAAAAAGGAGAAGCAGGCGGGCAAAGAGAAAGTGCTGTCCGAAAAGGAGAATACGGAGCGCATTGTCAAAGATTTGCTCAGCTGCATCGGAAAAGAATATCTTGCGGATTTCCACAATGCGCTGGTTATGTTTTTCGGTAAGGAAAAGGGAAAGGAGCTTTACCAGCAGGTAAAGACGGACCCTGAATACAGCGCTTACCGCGCGGGACTTCCGAAGCACAGTCAGAGAGAAAAGTTTGGGATCTACTGCCACGTCGTCTTTTCTCAGAGTGAGTATGCAAAGGAAGAGCCGCAGGATTTTGCAGGATTTCTTTATCGGGCAGCCGACAAGAGAAAGAACCTGAATTCTCTGCGGGCCGCTTTGGTTGGACAGTATGGGAAGGACAAGGGAATGAAGTATTATTCTCTGTTTAAGTCGCACATTAAGATTATGAATCGTATGTAGTAAAGGAGAGAATAGCCGGAAAGAAGGTGTGCCAAAGTCCCGGAGGGATTTTGGCGCACCTTCTGCGTCAGCGCACGGACAGTCCGTGCGGCGCGGGAATTTTTTAATAAGGTACGGAAATTTGACGGGAGGGACAGATCATGAATCGAAATGACCGGAACAGATACATATCCCGGGCGGCCGTGTGCGTAAAAACGGCCTGCTCGGAGCACACAGCCCGCGTGCGCAGGCTGCTGTCGGCTGTCGGACTTCTGCTTTGTCTGTGCGCGGGCTGCGGACAGATGCCGGGGGAGCCGGCGGGCGCGGCGGAGAGAGCGGCGGTGCGGACGACAGCGGAAAAACCGGATTCCTCCGACATGGAGGTGCATTTTATCGATGTCGGGCAGGGGGATGCGACGCTGATTCTGTGTGACGGACATGCGATGCTGATTGACGCCGGAGATAATGACAAGGGCACGGCGGTGCAGAGCTATCTGCTAAGTCAGAAGGTCGAAACGCTTGATTATGTGATCGGGACGCACCCGGATGCGGATCATATCGGCGGGCTTGACGTCGTGCTGTACAAATTTGACTGCGGAACCGTGATTCTTCCGGACATAGAAAGTGATACGAAGACTTATGAGGATGTGCTTGCAGCCATGAGCGAGAAAGATTACGCCGTAACTTATCCAAAAGTAGGGCAGACGTATCCGTTAGGGGATGCGGCGTTTACGATTGTGGCGCCGAACAGAGATTACGGAAGCGACAAGAATGACGGGTCGGTGGGGATTTTGCTGCAAAACGGGGAAAACCGGTTTCTCTTTACCGGGGATGCGGGAGAGGAGGCGGAGCGTGATATGCTCGCGAACGGAATGGATCTGTCCGCAGATGTGTATAAGGTTGCCCACCACGGGAGCGACACGGGCTCAAGTGAAGCGTTTCTTGCGGCGGTCGCGCCCGACTGGGCGGTCATCAGCGTGGGGGAGGACAATCAGTACGGACATCCGGACGCGCAGGTGCTAAACGATCTGCGGGGCGCCGGAGTGTCGGTGTTCCGCACGGATGAGCAGGGGACGATCGTGGCGGTGTCTGACGGAACCGAAATCACGTGGAATGCTTCGCCGTCGGAGAGCTGGAGGGCAGGAGAGCGGAGAGCGGCGCGGGAGGAAGGTACAAAGGCATCCGGCGCGGTCACGGCGCCGCAGGGAGAGGAGAATGGTACTTCGGCGGAGGAAGAGGCGGAGGCTGTCGTACATATCACGGACAGCGGCGTCAAATATCATGCGGCGGGCTGCCGGTATCTCGGGCAGAGCGACTGCGAGGTGACGCTTGCGGAGGCGAAAGAGCGGGGCTTAGAGCCCTGCGGAGCGTGCCGGCCGCCGCAGTGACGGGGCTATATCCACCACTCGGGCGTAAGCTCTCCGAGCGTTATGATTTTTCCGTGTCATAATCGAGAAGGATTTCGATTTCCCGATAATGCTTTGGTCGGAGAGAAAAATCAAAAATGTATCTTGACAAAATGTGACCCGTATAGTATATTAGTACAGGTGTTAGGAAAGCTTGTACAGATGCTGATGTGGCTCAGTCGGTAGAGCGTCGCCTTGGTAAGGCGGAGGTCACGGGTTCGATTCCCGTCATCAGCTTTTTTGGATGATAACGTTTTATAATTCTATTTGTGGGGGAATCTTTTATATATATTAAGAGGTTCCGTTTTTTTATGCATTTTCCGAATCTCATTTCAGGGACCGTCTGTTGAACAAATAAATACATGTGATGGATGAGGAGGATTCTGATGGCAGAAAAACATTCCGAAAAAGAAGTAAGAGTCAATAAGTTTGTGCTTGTGATTGTCACGATTATGGATCTGTTTTTGTTTTTTGGCTATATCGGAGATTATGCACAGGGAAACATCAGCTTGGGGTTCATGCTTGCCGTCGATCTGTCGGTGGTTGTATCCATGATAGCCTGCTACGCGGTCTATTTCCGAAAAAAAGACAGCGCGGCCTTTCCGAATGTTTCGATGATCGGATACATAATCGTCTATGGACTGGCGGTGTTCGGCGCGCAGAATGACCTTGTATTTTTGATGGTGTTTCCTCTGACCGTCATTTATATTCTGTACTATGATTATAAGCTTATCCTTCAGATTGCAGTCATATTCGGCGCGATTAATGTAGCGGATGTCATCTATATCGTTGCGGTTCTCGGACATATGCATTCGGGAGGGGAGATCAACAGCACATCGCTTCTTCTGCAGGGCGCTTCTACGGTGGTCTATATGATTGTACTCTGCGGGACGACACGGATTTCAAATGATAACAATGCAAAAAAAGTTGCAAGCATCAGCCGGGAGAAAGAAAAAAGCACAGTGCTTTTAGGCGAGGTGCTCGAGGTTGCGGCATCTGTGAGGCACAATTCTGCAGAGGCCGCGGAGCATATCAGTCAGCTGAGCCGGTACGTGGACTCCACGGTATCGGAGCTTGGCGATATTGCGGACGGAAATATGAATAATGCGGAAAGCATCGAAAAGCAGACCGTTATGACCGAAAATATTCACAATATGATATTGGAGACCAGGCAGATGTCCGACGAAATGCTCTCGATGGCCGAGCGCTCCGAAGGGGCCGTGCGGGACGGACAGCAGACCGTTGACAGACTGCAGGTGCAGGCGGATAAGACAAGGGAGGCAAATGAACAGGTTGTTTCGTCTGTGGCCGGTTTGATCTCCAATGCGGCTGCAGTGGAACAGATTACGGAACAGATCTTTTCCATTTCGAGTCAGACGAACCTGCTGGCGCTCAACGCTTCCATCGAGAGTGCAAGAGCGGGTGAGGCCGGACGGGGATTTGCCGTGGTGGCCGAGGAAATCCGGGCGCTTGCCGATGAGACAAGAAAACTGACGGAAAAGATTCAGGGAATTGTCATGCAGCTGAGACAAAACGCCGACGCCGCAAAGAATACGGTAGACAACGTAATTACCATATCAGGTACGGAACATGAGCTGATTTTAAATGCAAGTATGCAGTTCGGTGAGATCGGCGGCCGTATGCAGGGGCTTCACTCCAATGTTCAGGAGATGTATAAAAAGATAGAAGAAGTTTTGGAATCCAATAATGTGATTGTGGACAGCATCAATCATATTTCCGCCGTCAGTGAGGAGGTGACGGCAAGCACACAGCAGGCGACGGAACTCGGAGCAGATACCAGCCGCAAGGCGGAACAGGCAAAAGAACTGATGGAGGAACTGCTTGAAGCAGTCAAAGGGATCGATAAATACCTGTAGAAAACAGCGGCTGTGCTTTGAGTATTCCACGGTTTATATAAAATTTTGAAAAAGGAGAGAATTAAACGTGTTTGGCAGAAAAACGGGCCCTGGCGGCCGGAAGATGAAAAAGAGCCTCAACGGCAGAATATTGAAAAATACGACCCTTAATATTTTAATACTGGTAATTGTATGCTGCGTGATTATGGCGGCTGCCATGCAGTCGCTGGCCAACAACATCCTGATGGACAGCTTACAGCCCATGGCACGTCAGTCGGCCAAGACGGTGGAGGCGAATATCCATATGCTGGCAGACCGCATGATGGCGATCGCGGCAGATCCCCGTATGAGCAGGGAAGGAGCCGCCGACCCTGAAACGGGAACGGTGAATGCCGGAACACTCCGGGCAAACCGGAATACGATACTGACCGAGGCAGCCGAGACTTATGAGCTGTATACGATCGGGCTCTATGACATGGACGGACGGCTGATTCAGGGAACCGGCGATGCGCCGGAGCAGTTGGAGGGAGATTTTTTTTCACTCCTGCAGGAGACGGATAATCTGACGATCGATGCCTCCACGAAATATGCGGACCGGCTGGGTATTACGATGGGGATGCCGGTAAAGGAGGACGGGGAGACCGCCCTGTATCTGATGGGAGTCTATAAATACGATACGTTAAACGATGTGATCAGCAGCATTAATCTGGGCCGGCACGGGATGGCCTATATGGTGAATCACACGGGTGCCGTTATCGGTCATCCGGATCAGTCGGTCGTTCTTGCCGGAAGCGCCATGACCGAGCTGAACGGAGGGGATCAGAATACCGTGAGCCGGGTGACCAGCGACGAGACCGGCGCCGCGGAGTTTTCCGTGGACGGGAAGACGATGCTGGCGGCCTTTTCCCCTGTCCGGGGAACCCAGTGGTCTCTGATTATTCAGGTCCCGAAAGAGGATTACGGCTCCTACACAAACGGTGCGATGCTTGTGGTGATGGGTGCGACGCTTGTGGTGCTGTTTGTCTGCATGCTGCTGGTTCTGCGCCTGGCCCGTTCCATCTCGAAACCCGTGAAGAATGTGACGGACCGCATGGTCGCGCTGTCCGACGGCGATCTCCACACGGAGGTACTACAGGTGCGGTCCGGGGATGAGCTGGAGGTGCTCACCCAGACTTTGAATGTGACGATGGAGAGTGTCAATCACTACATATCGGATATTGAACAGGTATTGACGCAGGTGGCGGAAGGAAACCTGCAGGCAGCGCCCCGCGTGGAATACAAGGGAGATTTTACGCTGATCAGGGAGAGTCTGCAGACCATCATCCAGTCTATGAACGAGACCATCATGGGATTCCGGGGCGCAGCCGTCCGTTTAGCGGAGATGTCTGAGGAGCTTAACGGCCAGTCCGGACAGCTGCACCAGGCATCAATGGAGCAGACACAGTCTACGGAAGAGCTGGTGGATGAGGTGTCCAAGGTCAAAGAGCGTCTGGCCAGCGTTACGGAGAACAGCAGCCGCACCAAGGAGAAGACAGAAGAGATTGCCCGGTGTATTCAGGAGGCAAATACCCGCATGGATGCGCTCTCCGACGCAATGAGCGTCATCAGCGCCAATGCACAGAAGATCACGCAGATTGCCAAGGCCATCGAGGATATCGCTTTCCAGACAGGGATTCTCGCCATCAACGCATCTGTCGAGGCGGCGCGGGCCGGGAGTGCGGGGAAGGGCTTTGCCGTGGTGGCCGAAGAGGTTCGGCAGCTGGCCTCTAAGAGCAGCGAGGCGGCGCAGAGTGCCGCGGATATGGTCAGCAATACCAGGGCCGTTATCCAAAACGGCGTGGAGCTGACCGATGCCGCCGTCGGTTCGCTCCGGGATATCTCGGATGTTTCCGATCAGATCAGCGGAATTACCGACCGGCTGGTAACGGCGGTTCAAAGTCAGGAGAGCGCCCTTGCGCTCATGGAGGAGCGGATTGAGACGATTTCTCTCATTGCGGAGAAAAACCTGCAGAGTGCGAGCGGCACGGAGCAGTCCAGCGGAATGCTGGCAAAGGAAGCGGAGGAGCTTCGCTTCCAGGTGAAGAAATTTGTTGTGAGGGAGGATAAAGGCAGATGAAACGGATACGGAGTATGATTCTGGTGTTGCTGTTGGCGGGAACTCTGACGGCCTGCGGGGACAAAAGCGAGACGGCGCTTTTGGACGGGTATTACACTGCTCAGGCTGCGGAGTACAGCCATGGCTGGAAGGAATATATCACAATTATGGTCAAAGGCGGGAGCATCGTCTCCGTAGAGTATAATGCCGAGAATGCCAGCGGTTTTATCAAGAGCTGGGACAACGCCTATATGCAGTCAATGTTTCATGTCACGGGCACCTATCCCAACCAGTATACCCGCTATTATGCCGGGCAGCTTCTGGAAGGACAGGGAGAGAGCGGCATCGACGCTCTGACCGGCGCCACTTCCTCTTACGGTTCTTTTCAAAAGCTGTCGGAGGCGGTGTTGGAGCAGGCAAAAAAAGGAGATTCGAATATCGTGTTTGTGGACACGGAATAATAAACACGAAAAACACTCACACAGATTAGCAGAGACGAAAAATGAGTGATGCCAGGTCAAAAGACCTAGCATCACTCATTTTGTCAATAAGACGGTGTTTTCTATTCTTTCAAATCAATATATAAAATCTTTATAAATTCTTTTGATTTTTCCGAAGTTGATTTTAGGATTCCCGTTGTAAAGTAAAGGCATCAAACAAAACGGAGGCGATAAAAATGAACACGGATATATGGATGCAGTATTTTACAACTTACGGACCGATTGCGATTTTTGTGGTGGTATTTCTGGAATATTTGAACCTGCCGGGGTTTCCCGCCGGTGTGATTATGCCGCTGGCGGGCATATTTGCAGCGCGCGGGGAGATAAATTTTGCCGCGGCGATCGCGATTACGGTCGCGGCGGGGCTTGCGGGAAGTCTGGTTCTCTATGCGCTTGGACGGAGCGGCGGAGATATTTTTCTGAAAAAATACTATAAACGGTTTCCGAAGCAAAGAGAGCTGATCGAAGAAAAGATGACATTTCTGAGGGAAAAGGGCGGTGTCGGAATTTTTGTCAGCAAACTGATCCCGATGGTGCGGACGCTGATCTCCATCCCGGCGGGGGTGATACGGATGGATCTTACGAGATATATCGTCAGCTCCACACTCGGAATTACCGTCTGGAATCTGATCTTTGTCGGCGGAGGTTACTTTTTCGGGGAGACACTGCTGTAAAAATAAGGAGGAGCGTTATGAGAATCGCAATGTTTACAAATAACTATAAGCCCTATATCGGGGGCGTGCCGATCTCCATTGAACATCTGGCGGAGGCGCTGCGGGAACAGGGACATCTGGTATATGTATTTGCGCCAAGCTATGAGGGACAGCAGGAGGAGCCGTACGTCATTCGCTATCCGTCATTTCCCTTTGCGGTGGCGGGAGCGCCGGTGCCGAATATTCTGACGAAGGTGTTTGAGCAGAAGGTGCGCGAGCTGCAAATTGAGGTGATACATGTACACCACCCGGCGCTTGTGGGAAATGTGGCGCTTCGCCTGCGCCGGAAGCTCGGGATTCCGGTGGTGTTTACCTATCACACCCGCTATGAGGAGTATCTCTATTACATCAGAGGGCTCAAAAGCATAGAGCGGCATGTCGGCGGTATCGAATGGTATTTAAAACAGTTCTGCACGCAGTGCGACATGCTGTTTGCGCCGACGCCGGGGATGCGCCGGTATCTGCTGGAACGCTCCATTATCGGCACACCCGTGGAAGTTCTGCCGACGGGGATTCCGGCGGAAAGTTTCCGGAGGGATGCGGGTGAGGAAGAGGCCATACGGCAGACCTACAAAAAAGGCGCGGACTATCTGTTCTGCACCGTGTCGCGTCTGGCGAAGGAAAAAAATCTGGACTTTCAGCTCGAGGCGCTCTACTGCTTAAAACAGATACTCGCAAAGCAGGGAAAGACATTCCGTCATCTGATTATCGGGGAGGGACCCGACAGAAAGCATTTGGAGCAGGAGATCGCACTCAGGGGACTGGAAGAGAATGTGCTTCTTCTCGGCAATGTGGAGAATGAGGAAATAAAAAACTATCACGGCGCAGCCGATGCGTTTTTGTTTACCTCGAAATCCGAGACGCAGGGGATTGTGATACTTGAGGCGATGGCAGCGGGAAAGCCGGTGATCGCAGTGGACGCCAGCGGCGTGTGCGATGTCGTCGTCACCGGTGAAAACGGGATTCTGACTTCGGAAAACGCGCTTGTCTTTGCGGTGCGGACGGCGGAGCTGATGGAAAACGAACCGCTGCGCAGGCAGATGGAACAGACTGCAGCGGCGACGGCAGCGTCTTACTGCGAGGAGAAAATCGCAGAGCAGGCGGCCGCTTATTACGCTTCCGTGTGTATCGCGGCGCGCGGGCACGTTGCGCAGCAGGTGCACGGCATGCTATACTCATAATAGTCTCACTGACGAGAGTCAATAGCCTCACTGACGTGAGCCATTATAAGTTCGCAGTGCGGACGTAAAAACATGCGCAAAACGCGGCGCGGAAACGAGAGGAAACATGAACGCATACAACATTTTAATCGTGGAGGATGACAAAGAAATCCGGGACGGAATCGAAATTTTTCTGAAAAGTCAGAATTACAATGTATACAAGGCGGCAGACGGGGTTGAGGGACTTGCGGCCATGGAAGAGCACGAAATTCATCTGGCAATCGTAGATATCATGATGCCGCGGATGGACGGGGTGACAATGACGATGAAGCTGCGTGAGAAATACGATTTCCCGGTGATCATGCTCTCTGCAAAGTCGGAGGAGACGGATAAGGTCATCGGCTTAAATATCGGGGCGGACGACTATGTCACAAAGCCGTTTACGTCTTTGGAGCTGATGGCCCGGGTCAATTCGCAGCTGCGGCGCTATACGAAATTTCAAAACCGCACGGCAGCTGCGCTGCAGAATGAAACGGTGTATGCGGTCGGCGGGATTGAGCTCAACGAGGAGACGGTGGAAGTGCTTGTGGACGGAAACCCGGTAAAAATGACGCCGACGGAGTTTAAGATTCTCGCGCTTTTGATGCGGACGCCGGGAAGAGTGTATTCCGCGGAAGAAATCTACGAGCGTGTATGGAACGAAAAGGCGGTCAATACGGATACAATTATGGTGCATGTGAGGAATATTCGGGACAAAATCGAGATAAACCCGAAGGAGCCGAAATATTTAAAGGTGGTGTGGGGTGTTGGATATAAAATTGAAAAACAATCGTAAAAACAGAAATTGTGTGATTATAGGGGCGATAGCGCTGGCGGCGGTTCTGAGCGTATGTACGTTTCCGGGAATCGCGCGCCGGGCGAATGGGGAGCTTGAACGACGCAATATCGAGATGATGAAGCAGGAGAAGGATATTAACGAAGCCGCGGTAAAACTGCTGTATCACGCCTGCTATGTTTTGAATCTTGAGTATGCGCAGCGTGAAGAAAATATGTCTGCAGCGGACGTCTATATGAAGGCGGAGAGAAGCGCCTCAGAGCAGCAGGAAAGCGAATATGCGGGCAGAATCAATGATTTCCTTGAAAATTGGAGCAATGAGTTTGAACAATACCGTTCCGCTGTGGATTACTGTGTGCTGCTGCCGGACGGGACCTATGAGAAGAACACGGAAAGAGCGTTAGAGAAAGCGGTGCTTGGGTCCGAGACAGAAAAAGAAGCGCTTGACAGTTATTACGACGACTATTTCACGCTCGGTTTTAATGAAAACGGTGTCTTTGAGATTCATGCGGGGGCGGCGGATGCGGGGAGCGAGTTTGGCGATCTGCTGATTAAGAGCTTTCTGCAGGCGGACCGAAAGGATTCCCTGCGGACAGGTCTGAATGATCTGTACGGTATGGAAATTACGGATGTCACGGTCGGTACGCCGGTTAATTTTAAAGTGATCTTCGGAATCACGCCGGACGCATCGGAGCAGATTGCATGGAAGACATCGGATCATCTCAATAACGATTATTACTATTATCGCTATGTATATGCGTCATCGGGAACCGCGGCGGTGTATCTGGCAGGGCTGACACTGGTGGCTGCGCTGATGCTTGTGATGACGAGCCGCAGGGTACGCATGTCCGGAATGGACGGACAGATGCTTGCGGAACAGGAACTGCCGGAGTATCTGTCGATGAACCGCCCCGGAAATTGGTATCTGATGGAGGCTGCGGTAATCGGGGTCATCTGCGTGATGGCGATGCGGGAGGCGATGGTATCTCTGGCAGGGGATTGGAGCGAATGGGAAGGAATCGGAGATATTTACCGTGCGTTTACCGCGAATCAGTTTGCGGGGGCCTGGGAGGTAGTCGGAACGATAACGGGCAGTGTGTTTGGCGTATTCTGCATTTACTTTGTGTGGTACGTAAGCCTGCGCTTTCTGCGCCCGGTGTTTACGCTGGGGCTGTGGGAATATATCAGGCAGTACAGCTTCTGCTATCAGATCATACCGCTTGTCTCGCGCATCTGGAAAAAGTTTGTCACGGAGGTACAGCACATAGATTTTTCGCAGAAATCCATAAAGACGATCATAAAGATCGTAGCGGTTAATTTTGCGGTGCTGGTGTTATGCTCCTGTCTTTGGTTCTTTGGTATTTTTGCGCTTGTCGTTTACTCTGTCGTGCTGTTTTTCCTGATAAAAAAATATTATGACAAGATTGTCCGGGATTATCAGGTGCTGCAAAGAGGCGTGAACCGGATTGCGATGGGGGATTTGAATACCGTAATTACCGAGGATATCGGCGTATTTGAGCCGATCAAAGGAGAGTTAGAGCAGGTGCGCACCGGCTTTAAGCGGGCGGTCGATGAGGAGGTGAAGAGCCAGCGGATGAAGACGGAGCTGATCACAAATGTCTCCCATGATTTAAAAACGCCGCTGACGGCGATTACGACTTATATCGAGCTTTTGAAAAAGGAGGATATCACGGAGGAAGAGCGGAAGGCTTATATTGACACGTTAGAGAAGAAGAGCCTCCGTCTGAAGGTTCTGATAGAGGATCTGTTTGAGGTCAGCAAAGCCAGCAGCAATAACGTCACCCTAAACCTTGTGGATGTGGATGTGGTAAATCTCTTAAAACAGGTCAGCATCGAACATGCGGATAAATTTGCGGAGCAGGGACTGGACCTGCGCTGGAATGTGCCTGAGGAAAAGCTCGTGCAAAGGCTGGATTCCCAGAAGACCTACCGTATCTTTGAAAACCTGTTTGTCAATGTCGTAAAATATGCGATGCCGGGCAGCCGTGTCTATGTGGAAGTGCGGCGCACGGGTGCGGGACCTGTTTCGGGCGTCGAGATCGTGATGAAAAATATGTCGGCTGAGGAGCTGACCGTCAGCTCGGAGGATTTGACGGAGCGGTTTGTGCGCGGGGATTCCGCGAGAAATACGGAAGGTTCCGGACTCGGGCTTGCGATCGCAAAGAGTTTTGCCGAGGTGCAGAACGGAAAACTGCATGTGGCGGTGGACGGAGATTTATTTAAGGTTGTCATCTGTTTCGGGGATATGGTATAATGCACGCAGAAGCATACAGGAGGGAATTGCCATGGAGACAATGGATGATTACAAAGAGGAGCTGGAGGCGTCCTTTCGCCGTATCAGGGAAGGGGATATTATTTCCGGTACGGTGATAGATGTGAACGAGGAGCAGGTTACGCTTGATTTGCGCTATTATGCGCCGGGGATTATCAAGACGGAGGACATAAGCAGCGATCCTGACTTTGCCGTGCTCGAACAGGTGCATGTGGGAGACGTGATAGAGGCGTCGGTGATACGGACCGATGACGGGGCCGGAAATATCCTTCTCTCAAAGAAGGAGGCCAATGACGAGCTCGCATGGGAGAAGCTGCAGCGCATGCTCGAGGAGGAGACTACCGTCACCGTCCGCATTAAGGAGAGCGTAAAGGCCGGCGTGGTGGCCTATCTGGAGGGGATTCGCGCGTTTATCCCGGCTTCACAGATTACGCTGAACTATGTGGAGAATACCGACGAATGGATCGGAAAGGAGATTCCGGTACGCGTGATTACGGTGGACGCCGGAAAAGAAAAGCTTGTGCTCTCCGGGAAGGCCGTCGCGAGAGAGGCGGAGGCGGACGCGCGCAATCACAGGATTTCGATGATCGTTCCGGGCACGGTTCTCGAGGGCACCGTGGAGTCGCTGATGCCTTACGGCGCTTTTATCAGCCTCGGAGACGGGCTGAGCGGACTGGTTCACATTTCGCAGATCTGCGGGCGCAGAATCGGAAAGCCCTCCGAGGTTTTAAAGGTGGGGCAGAAGGTAAAAGCCAAAGTGCTGAATACCAACGACAATAAAATCAGCCTGAGCATGAAAGCGCTTGAGGAGGAGATGGTGGATACGGAGGAGCTTGCAGATCTCGCCGAATACACCAGCAAGGAGTCCACGGGAACAAGCCTCGGATCACTGCTTGCGGGAATCAAATTAGACTGACAAAAACAGCGGAGCGTATCATCCGCTGTCTCAAAAAAAACGGGAGAAAAGCGATTGCTTTTCTCCCGTTTTTTTGAAATAGTTTTTACAGCAGCTGGATGCCGCATTCCTCGCAGGCATCGACGGTTTCCACGGTCCACAGGGATGACTGTACCTCGCCGATGTGAGCCTTGCGCAGGAAAAACATACAGATGCGCGACTGGCCGATGCCGCCGCCGATCGTGTAGGGAAGTTCCTCATTGAGAATCGCTTTCTGGAACGGAAGCTCCGCCCGATTTTCGCAGCCGGCTTTTTTCAGCTGGGATAAAAGGGCCTCACTGTCGACGCGGATTCCCATCGAGGAGAGCTCGAGCGCGATGTCCAGAATCGGATAGTACACCAGAATGTCGGCATTTAACTCCCAGTCGTCATAGTCCGGTGCACGCCCGTCATGGGGTTCGCCGTTTTCGAGCTTATCGCCGATTTTCAACAGGCAGACCGCGCCCTTTGTCTTGGTGATATAGTACTCCCGCTCTTTCGGCGTGTAATTCGGGAACATATCGGCGAGCTCCTGCGTCGTGATAAAGAAAATATCGTGCGGCAGAAATTCTTCTATGTAGTCGTACTGGATTGCCATGTATTTTTCGGTCTTGCACAGGCACTTGTAAACGATATCGACGATGGATTTTAAAGTGTCGAGGTTGCGCTCTTCCTTTTTGATGATGCGCTCCCAGTCCCACTGGTCGACAAAGACGGAGTGGATATTGTCCGTGTCCTCGTCGCGGCGGATGGCGTTCATGTCGGTGTAAAGGCCTTCGCCGTAGGAAAAGCCGTACTTTTTGAGCGCGTAGCGCTTCCATTTTGCGAGAGACTGCACCACCTCGGCTTCGCGGTCGTCCTGCCCTTTGATGTCAAAGGACACCGGTCGTTCGACGCCGTTTAGGTTGTCGTTTAAGCCTGAGGCCGGATCGACAAAAAGCGGTGCGGACACGCGGGTTAAGTTCAGGCGAAGCGCAAGCAGTCCCTGAAAGAAGTCTTTGGCTGTCTTGATGGCGATCTGTGTATCATGTAAATTAAGTGCGGAATGATAATCTTTTGGAATGATAAGATTTTCCATGGAAGGTTCTCCTCTCTGATATGGCGCAACTTTTAATGGCCCGCGGTCGTGAGCCGGTTGGTTCGCGCCAGCGAGATTATTATACCATATGCGTCTTTTTTTTCAAGAAAAGATGATTGAATTTTAAAAATAATGCACGTATACTAGAGGGGAATAAGGACAGGGGAGGGACGGCGGATGGAGACGACGCATGTCGTACACAATTTTGAACCGGTTTATGACGCACACTCGGAGATATTGATACTGGGCTCTTTTCCGTCGGTAAAATCGAGAGAGAGCTGCTTTTATTACGGGCATCCCCAGAACCGTTTCTGGCGGGTGCTGGCCGGTATTTACGGCGGGGAGATTCCCGTGACGATACCGGAGAAAAAGGCATTTCTGCTGCAGCATCGTGTGGCGGTGTGGGATGTGATCGCCTCCTGCGATATCACGGGTTCCTCGGACAGTTCCATACGCAACGTGACCGCAAACGATATGAACGTGATAAAACAGAACGCGGATATCCGGAGGATTTTTGCAAACGGGGACACTGCGTATCGATTATACCGAAAATACTGCGGGGAGGATATTGAAAAGCTGCCGTCCACGAGCCCGGCGAATGCGGCGTGGAGTCTGGAGCGTCTGACGGAGGCATGGGGGAGCAGAATCAATGCATAGAAATGAGATGACATGGCCGGATATGATTGCGGAGGCGGTGGGACTTGTCTCTGCGTTTCTTTATCTGGGACTTCAGATTTATTACGGGATCCTATACGGCGCCAAACTGACGAATATCGTGATGAACGTGGCGGCGATGCTTTTGGTGTATGCAGGGCTTACGATGCTTGCGGTGTACCCCGAGCGGGTGAACGGCCTCACAGAGGAAGTGTGCGCCGGAAAGATCCGCCGGCTCACGATACAGATGGTGCGCCTGATTAAGCTTATCTTTGTGTTCGGCCTGCTCTTCACCAGCGTCTGCGACGTGATGGGAAAAGAGATGAACGAGGGATACAGCCTTGTCGTCGTGACGCTGATTCTTATGACGGCAGGAATCTTCGAATACCGGATTATCAGGCTGCTGCGCGCCGGGAACAAAAAATAGCATCCGGCTCATTGTCGATATGTTATTTTTTGTTCAAAACGTGCAAAAAACGCAAAGATACTTGACTTTTTAGGGCAAAATGATATAATAAGCATAGATTTTCCGATAAGAGACAGGAGACAGCAGGAAAATATCAAGTATAGCTTGGTATCTTTCTGCTGTTTTTTATTTTTATCGGTATCTGTGCTGGTAAAACAATAACTAAGGAGAGAGGAGATTTTTTATGGAAAACCAAAAAACTTCGAATGCAACCAAATGGCTTACGCTGATTATCGTAGCGTTTGCCGGCGGTCTTATCACAAAGCTGCCGTACCTGAGGGAGACCTATATGGAGCCTCTGCAGGCGGCAACGGGTGCGACAAAGACACAGCTCGGTCTGATTATGTCGGCGTACGGAATCGTCAACTTTATCTGCTATTTCCCGGGAGGAATCCTGGCGGATAAGTTCAGCTCCAAGAAACTGATCGTATTTTCCTGTATCGGGACGGCAGCTGCAGGTCTCTGGTACTGGACAATGCCGGGCTTTATCTGGCTGGTCGTAATCCACGCGGTGTTCGCGGTTACAACCGTATTTACGTTCTGGGCCGCAATGGTAAAATCGATTAACGGTCTGGGAGGCCCGGAGGAGCAGGGACGCCTGTTCGGATTCCTTGAGGGCGGCCGCGGCCTGGTCGGAACGGTGGCCGCGTTCGGTTCGGTTGCAGTCTTTTCGATGGCATCCGACGGAGTCGGCGGAATGAAGAATGCGATTCTTTATTACAGCGTGCTTCTGATCGTTGCAGGTGTGTGCGCGGCGATTTTCATGAAAGACGATAAGCCGTCGACGCCGATTGAGAAAAAGAAAAATGACCTGAACATGAAAGATTTCATGGAAGTTGCAAAGATGCCGAGAGTATGGCTCTGCGGTATGCTGGGAATCTGCAATTATTCCGCACTGATTTTCCACGGATATGTGACGGCTTATCTGTCCGCGGCGTTCGGTCTGAGTGATTCCGTGGTGGCAAACTTAAGTGTCATCCGTACCTACTTTATGATGATGGTCGGCGCGTTTGTGGCCGGAATTATCGCAGATAAAATCGGCAGCCGGATTCGGTTTATTACATACGCATTTGTGGGAATGGCAGTTTTTGCGTGCGTGTATGTGATTATCCCGACCGGAGGAGCGGCGGTTCCGCTTGTAGTGGCAAACTTCGTTGTATACGGTCTGTGCCTGTACAGCATAAAAGCGCTTTATTTCTCGACGATTGACGAGGTGCTGGTTCCGAAGCGTCTGGCAGGTACGGCATCCGGCGTGATCTCGCTTGTCACCTACGCACCGGAAATCTTTCTGTACACGGTATCCGGAAATATGGTCGACAAGTATGAGGGGACGGCGACACCGCTCGCAGGCTACCATCATTGCTTTATCGCGATGGCGGTTCTGTCCGCAATCGGATTTGTCTGCGGCTTTGTTCTTCGCAGAATGAACCAGAAAGCAATCGAAGCGGCACAGAATGTATAATCGGCGAGAGCGACGGAGGAGGACTTATGTCTGAATTAACTTTATTAAGTTCCTGTGAGACGGACTACAACAGTGATCTTCACAGCTGGATTGATATTGAGCGGCAGATATCCAATCTGGCAAAGGCGGGGTTTACCCATACCCAGTGGATGCAGAACTGGGAGGGGGAATATCTCTACAGTCCGAGCGAGATGTTCCAGGCGCGGGATGTGCTGCGCCATTACAATATTAAGGCGCACAGCATCCATGCGACGGAAGGAGGAAAGAGGACGGTCATAAAAGACGGGAAACCGGTATTTCGGAACCGCTACCGTTTTACGGAGATCCGCAAGGACTACACGTCAAAGAATGAGTATACAAGACTGGCCGGGGTAGACCTTTTGAAGAACCGGATTGACCTGTGTTCCCATATCGGCGCTTCCGTTATGGTGCTCCACATGCAGCTGCCGTATCGGATGTTTGAAGAACAGCCGGAGGAAAAAGAGCTTTATTACCGTCAGGTGTTTAAATCTTTCGATGAGGTGAAGGAGTATGCGGTGGCGGCCGGGGTGCGCATCGCGCTGGAAAACCTGATCTGTACGCCGCAGAAATACCAGGACGAACAGTTTGACCTGCTGTTTGATCGCTATTCGGATGATTTTCTGGGATTTGCATGGGATTCCGGCCATGGGGCGCTGATGTGCCGGGAGGATTATTACCATTTCTTAAAGAAGTATAACGACCGCCTGTATGCGACGCATCTGCAGGACAATGAGTCGATACCCGATGAACTCTTATACCAGGAGGATGAGGAGAGTGCGGATCGGGAAGTGCTTCTGCACGATGCGCATTGGATTCCGAATGTGGACGGGACTCTCGGGAGAGGAATCCTGGACTGGGATCTGATCGCGAAACATCTGGCAAAAGCGCCGCTTGAGCTGCCGGCCGATTTTGAGGTATGTATTTCCGGCGCCGATGAGTTTGAGCAGCTGAAAAGATGCCATACGCAGGCCGAGAAGTTCTACCGGATGGTATCGGATTACAGGAACAGCGAAGGATAAATATGAGCGAAACAGGCAAAGGGTTTTTGCGTAAAGAGAGCAAAAGCCCTTTGCCGTATTGCTGCGCACGGCAATGTGTGCGTGTATGGAGGGCAAAATGGACAGAGCAAAAGAGGAAAAGGTGCAGACTGAAAAAGAACGGCAGATATGTTCTGCGATGGAGGAGTGCGGACTGGGTGCGGATGCCGCAGCGCAGGCGGTTCTGGCTCTTGCGGAAACCGGTCTTTTGGAGGATATGGAAGCGTTTTGCCGGCTGGAAAAGGGGATGACAAACCGGCTGTTTCACTTTTGCTGCCGGGGAAGAGAATATCTGATCCGCGTGCCGGGGGAGGGCTCGGAGAAGCTTCTGGACCGAAAACAGGAGGCGATGGTTTACCGGGCGCTTGCCGGGAAAGACATTACAGACAGATATCTGTATATTAACCCCGACTCGGGAATTAAGATTACGGAGTATCTTTCGGATGCGCATACCTGCAACGTGGAGGATATGGAGGAAGTCAGACGGTGTATCCGGCATCTGTGCCATTTTCATCAGATGAGGCTTGACGGGGAGGCCGAATTTGACGTTTACCGCAAGCTTTCGGATTATGAGCGGGAGTGCGGCCATGATATCACGCAGAGTTTTCCGGATTACGCGCAGACAAAAGAGGATGTGCTGCGCCTGCGCGGATTCATTGAGGCGGCCCCGGCGGAAAAGTGCCTGTGCCATGTGGACCCGGTAGCGGATAACTTTTTAATCGGGCCGGAGAAGATCAGTCTGATCGACTGGGAGTATGCGTCTGTGGCAGACCCGCATATGGATATTGCAATGTTCTGCATCTATGCGGAGTACGATAAGGCGCAGGTGGACCGCGTGATCGGGTTTTATTTTCAGGACGGCTGCCCGTGGGAGGTGCGGAGGAAAATTTACTGCTACATTGCGGTCTGCGGCCTGCTCTGGACCGTGTGGTGTGAGATCAAGAAAGATTCCGGCGTCCATTTTGACGCGTACGAGAAAATACAGTATCGGTACGCAAAGGACTATTACGGATATGCGGCAGAGATGCGGGAGTAAGTGCAAAGCGAGAGGTAAGACATGAAAGAGAAACAGAAGTTAAGGGATGAGATTGACTGGGTATCGACACTGGTTCCGCTGGGGTTTGTCGGCCTGCTTTTTGCGGTATTCGTTCTGTGGCCGGAGCAGTCGAGGGGGATGCTTGACCTTATCCGGGGGAAAATCGGCGATGAGGGCGGCCTCTATTACGCGGTTCTCGGAACAGGGATTTTGGTGTGTTCGCTGTATATCGCCTTTTCGAAATACGGGAAAATTAAGCTCGGAAATACCGCGGAACCGGAGTATTCTTCCTTTCGGTGGGGGACGATGATTTTCACCTCCACGATGGCGGCGGATATTTTGTTTTATTCTCTGTGCGAGTGGGCGCTGTATGCAAATGAGCCGTATATCGAGCAGCTTGGAGGTGTGCAGAAATGGGCTTCGACCTATCCGCTTTTCCACTGGGGACCGATCGCGTGGAGCTTTTATGTGATTCTGGCAGCCGCGTTTGGGTTTATGCTCCATGTCAGAGGGCGCGAGATCCAGAAATTTTCGGAGGCATGCCGGCCGCTGCTCGGCAGCAGGGTCGACGGCGTATGGGGAAAAGTGATTGATCTGATCGCCGTGTTTGCGCTGATTTCGGGGACGGCCACAACCTTTTCTCTGGCAACGCCTCTGCTCTCGGCCGCGCTCGGCCGGGTGTCCGGTATCACGGCGGGCACAGGGGTTACGATTCTGCTCCTTCTTGTGATCGCGGCGGTGTACACGCTCACCGTATGGTTCGGCATGAAGGGCGTCTCAAAGCTTGCGGGAATCTGCACATGGCTGTTTTTTGCGCTGCTTGCGTATTTTCTGGTGTCGGGCGGGGAGGCCGGCTATATCCTTGAGACGGGATTTTCCGCGATCGGAAATATGGTGCAGAATTTTATCGGGATGTCTACCTGGATGGACCCGCTGCGGGAGACCTCCTTCCCGCAGAACTGGACGATCTACTATTGGTCTTACTGGATGGTATGGTGTGTGGCAACGCCCTTTTTTATCGGGAGCATCAGCAGGGGGCGGACGGTGCGCAATGTGATTCTGGGAGGATACGGCTGGGGGCTTGCGGGCACCTACACATCGTTTATCATTCTCGGAAATTACGGTCTTGCACAGCAGATGAAGCACGGAGTCGATATTTCCGGGCATATTGCAGGCGGAGGCGAGATATCGGATGCCATTCTGATGATATTCGACACGCTTCCGCTTGCCGAACTGGGGCTGCTTTTGCTGGTGATCACAATGGTTGCATTTTACTCGACGACGTTTGACGCCCTGACGATGGTGGTGTCTTCCTACTCTTACAAAAAGCTGGAAGTGGGTGCCGAGCCGGATAAAAAGGTACGGACGTTCTGGGCGGTGATGTTTATTATTCTTCCCATTGCGCTTGTGTTTGCGGGAAACTCTTTGAATCAGCTTCAGTCGGTATCGATTATCGCGGCGCTGCCGATCGGGATGATCATCCTGCTGATCGTGGCAGGTTTTTTGAAGGATGCGGGAAAGTATCTGAAATGACGGTTTAAAAATATAAGAGCGAGCGACAGGAGAATATGGATGAGAAAAAAATTTTCTTTAAAAGCAAAGATTACGCTGGCGGCAATTGTACTGTTTGTGGCAAGCTTTACGGCGATGGCGGTTATCTCACTTCACTTTATGGAGAAATACATTACGGAAAGCATGACGGCGCAGTTTGTGAAAGAAAATACCCAGCTTGCGAAACAGGCGGGCATTCTTTTGGAAAAGGGCGCGGATATACAGGAGCTGCAGGCATTTGTGGAGGAGACGGCGGCGGAAAACAGCCATTTTGCATATGTGGTGGCGATTGACACATCCGTCACGGCAGTGGCCCATTCGGATACGGAAAAAATAGGGAAGTCCTACCTTGATGACACGGGGTATACGGTGCCCGCAGCCGAGCGGGGCGAGGTGATGACCAGCCAGTTCTGGGCGGACGTGCAGAATGCGTGGACGTATGACGTGATGTGTCCCATCTATGTAGACGGTGTTTTGTGGGGGTCTATGGATGTGGGAATCTATAATTCCACAGTGGACAGTATCGTTACAAGAATCAGAGATATTGAGATTTTAATCGCGCTTGTTATGTGCGCGGCCAGCGCGGTGCTGATTGCGCTGTACTGCAATTATAAGTTTAAGGCGATTCAGGAAATCGTCGGTATCTGCAATGCGATGGGAAACGGAGATTTTACGGTCAATGTCAGCCGGAAGCTTTTGCGTAAGGGCGACGAAGTCGGTGATATGGCGGACGCGATGCAGCAGATGAAAGAAAACTTAAGCAGGTTAATCGCGAAGACGGATGTTCACGCGGCGGACTTGATGCTGATATCGGAAAACATCAGCAGCAGTGCGAGAGACACGCAGGAAAAGGCAAGCGATATCGTGAAGATATCGGAACATGCGGTGGCGGAGACCGGGGAACAGAGTGATCTGACGGGCGCCAACTCACAGATGACCCAGGAAATTTCTAAGGGGATGGAAAATATCGCACAGAATATTTCCAATATCAGCACGGCGTCTGCAGAGACGGTGCAGGAGGCGCAGGCCGGTGCGGATAAGCTTGAACTGGTGGTCGGGCAGATGTCGGAGATTGAGCACAAAGTGGCAAATACCTTCACTCAGATCCAGGAATTGTCGGAGATGTCCAACACGATTCAAAATGTCGTTCAGCTGATTTCCGAGATCGCCGCGCAGACAAATCTTCTGGCGCTGAATGCTTCGATTGAGGCGGCCAGAGCAGGCGATCAGGGAAAAGGGTTTGCGGTTGTGGCAGGCGAGGTCGGAAATCTGGCCGAGGAGTCCAGAAAAGCGACCGGAGAAATCACAAAGATTATCATGGATATACAGAGCTGTATCAAGGGCTGCGTAGTCCTGATGGAAGAGGGAACCGGCTCCGTGAAAGAGGGGATCAGCCTTGCGGCGGAGACCAAGGAAAGCTTTTCGGGCATCATGAAGAAAATCTCACGGGTGTCGGAGGAAATGACCAGTGTGGCGGCGGTCACGGAGGAGGTTACGAGCGGTACGGCCGAGCTGTATGAGGCGATCAACAAAATATCCGATATTGCAGGAAATGTTTCAGAAAATACGATGGGTGTTTCAAATAATGCAAAAGAGCAGGAAGAGATGATGGAGAATATGCTCCAAAAAGTGAATAATCTGTCGACTCTGTCAAGAGAATTAAAAGACGGGCTGAGCGTATTTCAGATCGACGGGAACTGACGGCGCCGGGTAACGGGATTGTCTTTCTAAACGGTATACGGCGTGACACAGAGTGTCACGCCGTATACCGTTCTATCAGTGCATCCAAATCCGCGCGGTGTCCGTCGATCCATTCGGCGTAGGTGGTATGCGCCGCATGTACCATTCTGCCGAGCTCCACAAGGAACTGCGGGATATCGTCGACCGCGATTGCTTTCCCGGCGTCGGAGATGACTTCCCGTCCCTGCAGCGGACAGCCGCCGAGGAAGACGGCGAAAGCGGGCTTCGGTCCCTCGGGGGACTGTTTTACGGCGCCGCGGAAGCCGATCCCTGCGATCTGGTGTGCACCGCAGGAGGATGGACAGCCGGAAATATGAATCTGCGGCAGCGTGCCGTCCGGGAAGTTTTCTCTGCGCACGGCCTCGATGCAGGATGCGAGAAGGGCCTGGGAATTGCCGATGCCGACCTGGCAGACGGCGCTGCCGATGCAGGCAACGGAGGTCTCAAATAGGGTGGAGGCGCCGTCCGCTGTGGCCGCAAGCACCTGCTTTGCCTCATCGCCGTTTAAGTTGATGACATAGAGTCCTTCCTCGGCGGTCAGGCGGATTTCCACAGCTTCCATATCGCGGATGAGCGCATACAGCCCGGCAGCCTTATCGGGCGCCAGAATACCGCCGATCGGCTGGTAGAATACCGCATACAGGCCGTCCTGCTTCTGGGGAATCAGCCGTCTGTCGGAAATATCGCAGGGCGAGCCGGATTTTGTGACGGGGACGGGGGATACGGCGATATCGAGCCGTTCCGAATCCTGCACCTCCTGCAGCTTTTTGCGGTATGCCTCGATCAGACCTTCCCGGCCCAGGGTTTCCTGCATAAAGCGTGTTCTGGCCCGGCCGCGGTTTTCGTAGTTGCCGTAGGTCACAAACGTATTTACCATCGCCTTGATATGGTAGAGAATCGTTTCGGGGGCCACGGACTCTGCGACGCGCACGCCGAGCAGCGGCTTGTTCCCGAGGCCGCCGGCCGCATAGACGTCAAAGGTACCGTCGGGGTTTGCGGCAAAGCCCAGATCCCGGAACGTGGCATGGGGATCGTTTGCCGGGGAGTTGGAGAAACAGACCTTGAGCTTGCGCGGGAATTTGACCGCTTTGATAAAGCCCATTAAGTATTCCCCGGCCGCCTCCGCGTAGGGAAGCACGTCGAAATATTCCTCCGTCTGTACGCCCGAGAGAGGAGACGCCATGACATTCCGCGGGAAATCACCGCCGCCTCCGCGGGAGATCATACCTGCTTTCCAGGCCTGTTCGATAATTTCGCACAAATCTTCGGCCGCAAGATTGTGAAGCTGGACAGACTGGCAGGTGGTGAGTTTGATGAGGTCGATGTTGTATTTTTCGGAAATCTCCGCAACGAAGCGCAGACGCTCCTTTGTGAGACGGCCGCCCGCCATGCGCAGGCGGAGCATATGGCGCTCGCCGCCGCGCTGCGCGTAGCTTCCGAATCCGCCGGAGAAGCCCTTATATTCGGCTACGGTGAGCTCTTTCCTGTGAAATTTCATGGTTTTTTCTTTGAATTCTTCCAAATCAGGCAGAAATTCGGTCAGATAATCTTTTGACATGTAAAACCTCCTTTGGCACTGTTTTTAGTATCAGAAATAATAATATTTATTATACAATAGAATGAGGGAATGTGTAAATAAGGCAGGAAAATGAAGCGTAAGTATCGGTAAAAAACGGAAGTTCTGCAGTATATAAAAAGCGAAGTGTGCCTGTAAGTTTCTCATAGGCACACTTCATTGTCCATTATAGTATATTGCCGATTACAAGTCTATACCTTTTTTCGGATATTTGTTAAAATTCGTAGAAGAAAGGAGCGTGGCTGTAAAGATGGAAAAGATACCGGGAATTACGAGAGAGGAAGAAGAGGAACGGCTGGCCTGCGTGCTGAAAATTGCGCAGGAAAATCTGGAGAAAAAACAGGGGGAAGTAAAGGGGCTGCAGGAAGAACTGCATGAGCTGCTTGAGACTTACGGGACGAAGGACAAGGAGGCGCTCGCCCTGTGGAATAATACGGTGGCCAGGCTTGAGGAGACGAAAAACGAGCTTGCGCGCAGCGAAAAGGCCAGAAAAAAGCCGTATTTCGGCCGCATCGATTTTACGGCCGAACAGTCAAAGAGGCCGGAGTGCTGCTATATCGGCCGCGTGGGCATTGCAAGGGACGTGACGAATCTTGAAGTGATTGACTGGCGGGCGCCGATCGCGGGGGTCTACTATGAAAATGCTGTCGGCCGCTGCAGCTATCAGGTAAAAAATGAGGGTTCCTACGAGATAGAACTCACGAGAAAGCGCACTTATGAGATCGAGCAGGATGAGCTGCGGGATTTTTATGATTCGGATGTGGTGGCAAATGATGAACTGCTGACAAAGTATCTCGCAAAGAATAAGAAGGCGGTGCTCGGGGAAATCATCGCGACGATCCAGCAGGAGCAGAACGCGATTATCCGGAAATCCCCCAAGCGGAATATTCTTGTGCAGGGGGCGGCGGGTTCGGGGAAGACGACGGTTGCAATGCACCGGATTTCTTATATTTTATACAACTATGCAGCGGAGTACCGGCCAGAGGATTTTTATATCGTCGGGAGCAACCGGATTCTGCTCAATTATATCACGAGCGTTCTGCCGGATCTGGACGTTTACGGCATCCGGCAGATGACGATGGAGCAGCTGTTTGTCCGGCTTTTGTATGAGGACTGGGACGAAAAGAAAATGAGTGTGAAACCGCCGGAAAAGGGGGCCGAGGAAAAGGGCCGCATTGCGTGGTTTCACGCGCTCGAAGCGTACTGTGCCGCGCTCGAATGGCGTGCGGTTCCCCGGGAGGATATCGCGATTAACCGCGCCGATTACGGGATTTACGGCGTGAAGGAAACGCATCCGGCCGCGGCGCGCAGCAAACTGCTGCTGCCGCGTGACGCGATTGAGACTTATATTCGGGAAAATCCGCAGATTTCCATACAGAATAAGATACGGATGTTAAACGAGCGCATTGCCGCAAAAGTCAACAATGAGATTGCGGGAAAGGAGGTCGGCTATACGCCCGAGGAAAAAAAGGAGCTGTGCCGGAAGTTCCGCTTTCATTTCGGGCCGAAGCGCTGGAAAAAACCGATTTTTGAAATCTATGAGGAGTTTTTGGCGCAGCAGGAGCGGGAGGGCAAGCCGGTTCCTTACGAAAAAGATCGGTTTGACGTCTATGACCTGGCGGCGCTCGCCTATCTGTACAAGCGGGTGAAGGAGACGGAGGAAATCCGGGAGGCAAGCCATGTGGTTATTGACGAGGCGCAGGATTTCGGGATGACGGCGTATGCGGCGCTGAAATACTGTATGCGCGGCGGCTGCACGTTTACGATTATGGGGGATGTGTCCCAGAATATCCATTTCGGCAGCGGGTTAAACGACTGGGAGGAGCTGCGGGAACACTTTCTGACAGGTCCCTTTGACAGTTTTGAGATACTTCGGAAAAGCTATCGGAACACCGTTGAGATTTCCCGCTTTGCGACCGATATTTTGCGGCACGGCAGCTTTCCCATCTATCCGTCGGAGCCGATTGTGCGCCACGGAAATTCGGTGCGCGTGGAACGGTGTGCGGATGAGGAGGAACTGATGGAGGAGACGGCGGCAGCGATAAAGAAATGGCAGAGGCGGGGGCTTGAGACGATTGCGGTGGTGTGCCGCGACGAGGCGCAGGCAAAAAACGCTGTCCGCAGACTCGGAAAAACGGTGGAGCTGTCGGACGGAACTTTAGCGGGGGCAGAGTTCGGCAGCGGTGTGATGGTACTGCCGGTCGCGTACACAAAAGGACTTGAGTTTGACGCGGTCGTGATTTTAAATCCCGACAGAGAGGCGTATCCTTCCGACAACGGCCATGCAAAACTTTTGTATGTGGCGGCGACCCGCGCACTGCATGAGCTTGCGGTGCTGCACACGGGAGGACTGACGGGGCTGATTGAAGATCCCGTGCCGGAGCGGCAGGAAGCGCCGAAAACGGCAGAGCGGGCAGAGGAGCCGAAAACGGCAGAGCGGGCAGAGGAGCCGAAAACGGCAGAGCGGGCATGGGCGCAGAGAGCGCGCGGAGCGAGGGAAAAAGAAAAACGGCAGGAGCGGCCGTCCGCCGGGGAAGCGCCCGAGATCGGGTTTTCGCGCGCGGACATCGGGCCGAAGAAAATCGAGCCGACGAAGGAACAGCGCCCGAAGGACAAGACGCCT
>CAJTOI010000009.1 GCA_910577925.1 uncultured Roseburia sp. | reverse complement strand
ACATAGGGCATTGCGTGGTTTGCAGTTGCATTTATAATTCAAGGTGCGGTGATTGTTTGAACTATTCCGCTCCTTAAAATTTTTTCTGGCAAAATCATAAAACTATTTATTTTAACAACTGGCTTTATTCTGTTAATGGTTGTCAAAATATTTAAAACACACTGCATAAACTATATGGCTTAATAAAAATATACCTACAGCAATCATGCAACCTACCATATCTGCCTTGCAGATAGCGGAATACAAAGCAAGGACAATAAAACCAATATTTGCAAATTCAGATACAAGGGTGTATGCTTTGCCGTTAATAAGCACGTTTCTTTCGTCCTCATCCATGATTTTAGCGCGTCCAATCTTATGGATAAAATGTTCAAATAAAAAATCTACAATGCCATAAGCTATTAGTGCGCAGCCAGCAGAGAGAATAAAAGCAGCCGGAAATCCCTTTATAAGACTAAAAGGTAAGAGCAAAATACCAATACCGATAAATAAACACGCAAAAATTTTCTTACTCTTTCTCATGTCAATCCTCCTCAAAATTAAATAATTCTTCAATCTTCAATCCAAATATTTTAGCTAAATCATGTGCCAGCAAAACAGACGGATTATATTGCCCTTTTTCCAGTGAAATGATAGTTCTTGAAGAAACTTTTACTAAATCAGCAAGTTGCTGTTGGGTAAGTTGTTTCTCCATTCGGTATGCTCTTACATTATTCGATAGTAGTGTAGGAACTTCTTTTTTCAAATTTTGCCCCCTTCGCATGAAATAAACTTCATGTGAAATTTATTTCATATTAACACTTGGATATACAGTTGTCAACAATTTCTTGCTTTTATTGCTAAAAAGGTATGAGAGAGATTCCGTAGTAGTCGGCATTGTGGGAATGTGTATAACTTGTAGTGGTTGTAGTGGTCAAGCATTTTTAGACAACTTTTTTAAGGTTGTTTTCCCTGTACTGTACCGGAGTTTGATATCCGAGGGAAGAATGTATTCTGTGATGATTATACCAGTTCACATAATCCCATAACTTTGGGATACTCCCTTGGAAAAGGGCGTTGCATATTGTTATGCGTGTGACGAATTATCATCGTGAGGGGATAAATATACTTTTTCTTTTACATTACAGCCGCGCGGGCGGAACAGGAAAATTCGGTTCTGCCCGCGCGGCTTTTCATCAATCCGTCCCGGTCATAATCGCTGGCATAGCGCTGCAGAAACACTTCACAGAAGAAGAAACGCGATCTCTCCCGGTCCGATTTTTATATTTCCGGATTCACAATGCTCCGGATTCAAATCCGGCATTGTAAAATCGTCTTCCATCCGGAGTTTAGTTCCGTTCAGATACATATCAATCGACCGCATAAACGGCGCTGTCAAACGGTACAGCTCGGCTCTGTTTTCAAAAACAACTTCCGTAGTTTCCGTCTTACTATTATTAATCAGCAAATATGCCGCACCGTCCTTTCCGTCTTTGCGGCTGTTGGCAAATAAATGCACCCCTTCCCGGAGCGGTTCTCCTGTATGATACACGATTTCTCCCATCAAACGGGACCACAGCAGAAAAATCCAGTAATTCGGTCTCGGCAGGTGGGTAACCGGGTCTAAGAGTCCATAATCAGACGAAGCAAACGTATTATGGAAGATTACGCCGTCGGTCAGCGTAGAGAACACGCCCAGTTCATTTGCCGTCCTGAACACATCCAGATATGTAGAGTCCCACGAATTGCCGCCGCATGCGGCTGCTCCGGATTCCGTAACCCATAAAGGCGCGCCCGGGCAAAAGCTGTCGCGCAGCGGAAGATAAATTCCGCATGTCTTTGCAGCAACATGCAGATAATCCTCCGTTACCGCATCCCCGGCATCCCAGTGTCCACCCATCGCCGCGCCCCTTTCCGATACGCCGTTATAATAATGATAGCTAAACACCTCCGGCAGTATTTTGCATCCGGCCAAAATGTCTTTTGTTGCAATAAGCGGCAACGTATCTAAAACTTGCGCCGCTTCTCCGAGACTTTCCTCTTTGTCACAGGTAGCCGCAGGCCCGACCAGAAGTACCTCGGGAAACTCTTCCTTAAGCATCGCAAAAAACGCATCCTGATCCCGGCAGAATTGTTCCAGCCCATATCCTTCCGGCGCTCCGCTCATTTTGAGCAGATTTGGCTCATTCATAAATTCCGCTGCTGAGATTGGCACGCCGTATTCCCTGCTGTAAGTAAAAAGCATCCTTGCCTGTTCCAGGTCCAAAGTCCCGTCTTTCCTGTGTACTCCGGAACAATTTGCCACGGAAACCAGCAGTTTCCCGCCGATTGCCTTTACATAGTCGAGCACATCATCCCACTGTTTTTTTGTCAGAACACTCTGAAAACCTTTGGGAACGCTCCCGCACGTGTGCCCGTCAAAATCATAATAGGTACTTGTTGCCCACGTGCCGCTTACACGCACCCAGACCGGTCCCAACGCGCTTCCGAGTGTACGGATTCTGGGTTCTTTTAAATTAATCGGCGGAAACACCTGCATCATTTTTTCTTTGTCAGCCAAACCTGACGCTGATATTTCCTCCGTTCCGGCTACCTGCTCCGGCGTAAATGCCTTCCAGAATGTCCCGCCTGTCACTTCCGTCATTTCAATGTTATAGGAAGTAATAGCGGAATCCATTTTGCGCAAAACTGTCAATTTTTTTGGATTTAGTTCTATCCTCTCCATGCCTTATCTCCTTTCGTCGTCCGCATGCTTTTCTGCGAGAATCCTTACATTTTCATCTACCATTTTTTTGTTCAGCGGATATAAAAAGCCCATAATAACCGCCACCGCTATAAATCCGATTGCCGGTACGATACAGGAAATGTTAAAAATTGAACGCACAACCTCCGCCTCAAAAGCTGTTTCTGCCGTATACCCTGCGATGGATAAAAGTGCGCCGACCAAGCCTGCGCTGGCCGCCTGTCCAAGCTTTCTGGAAAATGAATATACAGAATAAATCGTCCCGTCTTCGCGGACACCGTTTTTAATTTCCGAATAGTCAATCACGTCTGTAATCAGCGCCCATGACATTATGCTGAACAACATCAGTCCCGTATAAGCAATCATGGCAAATGTCAGATATACCCATACATTAGACGGTCTTATTATAAAACAGACCAGATAAGAACCCGCCGCCAAAATTGAACCTGCCACACTGATTTCTTTTCTCCCGAAACGGCTTGTCAAAGGTTTTGCAAATGCTGCACAGATCAGAACAACTGCCATAATCAACAGAGAGGACAGCGATAATGCGCCGGCATTATTATATACATTCGGATATACATAGTTGTTCATTCCCTGCACGGTCAGCTGCGCCAGCAGCATAAAGACCATAGCGGCAATCACGGACAACAGTGCGCGGTTTGTAAATAATTTCTTTATCAGGTCTGCAAACTCTTTGCCGAAGCTTTCCTTTTCCGTTTTCTCAACATTCTGAGGCTTTACGCGTTCAAGTGTCAAATGATAACATCCCATATAGCAAAGAATGGCCAAAACCGAAAATACGCCGGCTGCTATTGTAAATTTGCTTCCTACCAGAACCGTACGGCCTTTTACCGTCTCAAATGCAATCAACGGCACCAAAATTCCCATAAATACCCCAGATAATGTACCTCCTACCGTGCGAAATGTAGACAGGGATTGTCTGTCCTCCGGTTTGGCGGAAATTGCGGACGCCATCGAACCATACGGAATGTTGATGGATGTATAAAATACAGACCCCCACAGAATATATGTCACAAACAGCCAGACAATTTTAAATGTCATCGGCATTCCCGCAAATGCACTTTGGTACATCAGGAAAGATGCTACGGCAACCGGACCGCACATACGCCGAATCCAGGGACGGAATTTTCCCGCTTTCGTCGCTTTGCTCTTATCGCAGATTCTCCCCATCGTCACGTCCGTAAACGCATCTACAAATCGTGCAATCATCATAATAACTCCTACAGCAGCGGCCGGCACGCCCATAATATCCGTGTAGAATTTCATCAAATAGCTGGAAGAGAGAATAAACGTAAGGTCATTTCCCAAATCTCCCAACAGGTACCCCATTTTGTCCCTTATTCCAAAAGGACGCATTTGTTTCTCAGACATAAAGTTCTCCTTTCCTTTTCCTGTTTTTTGCTAATGCCATATTATAGTTGCATCCTCAAAAAGTAAATTCATAATATTCGTGAAAGATAGAACAATATTCACAAATCCTTTTCTTCAACTGAGGATTGTGTTATTATTGCCGAAAAGAATGAATGCCGGAGGTCACTATTATGCAGTCAGATGTAATTTCGTTTGTCCAATGCGTACTGGAACAAAACCGAATCAATGTGCGCCTGTGCCATATAGAAGAAAGTTCAGATTTTTTTCCGTTTGATTACGGGCTGCGCGAACGGCTTTTGGGAAGTGACTATAATTATAAAGCATTTATTGACGGCGTTCATCAACTTCCGAAGCAGACACTGATTCACGTCACAGATGCATTCGGATGTTATTATTCATTGTTCAGGCTTCCGCAGGAACCGGATATTTTTTTCTTTGCAGGCCCTACCGTACAGGGAGACGCCTGGAAATCTTATTATCAAAACATCTGCGCTCAAAAACAATTTCCGGAAAAATTTTGTCAGGAACTAAAAAACTATTACCAGCGTCTTCCTAATCTGTCCGTCATTGGCGGCTACCACACACTGATTTCAGAACTCGGAAAATATTTATTCGGAAGTCATTTGGCAGTCAGGAATGTCGTATTAGACCTGACTTCTTCTTTTGATGATATTTCATGCATTTTCCTGAAAGAACTGCAGCAGGTCTCAGATTTCAGCATCCAGTCTGTGTGCGACCGTACAGAGTTGGAAAATCAGCTCATAGAAGCTGTATATCACGGAAATGAGGCGTTGGCACTGGAAATCATTCAGCGTTTCGGCGGTATCACTGTGCCTTTTCGCGGAGCGCCTACTCCCACTGCACTGCAATACCGGCTTGTCGGGCTGAATTCCATTTTCAGAAAGGAAGCAGAACGATCTTCCGTTCCTCTCATTTATGTCAACAAATCCTCAAATCATATCATGGACCAAATCGAGCAGCTGCGGACAGAAAAGGATTGCGCTTCTGTCCTTTTTATGATGATTCACACATACTGCAATCTGGTAAAGGAACACTCTCTCAGGCAATATCAGCCTTTAATCCAAAATATTATTTTTTATGCCAGCTCTCATCTTCACACGGATTTGAGCCTGAACTTCTTAGCTGCGCACTTTAACATAAACAGAAATTATCTCTGTACACTCTTTAAAAAAGAAATCGGTATGACGCTGACCCAGTATATTACCGGCCTGCGCGTTCAATACGCGATGGAACTTCTCAGTGATACTTCGCTGCCAAATCAGGAAATTGCATCCCTGACAGGTTTCAATGAAGTCAGCTACTTTATTCGAAAATTCAAGCAGCTTACCGGAATGACCCCTTCCGCGTACCGACGCAGAGATTTAAAACGATAGAGCAGAAATATATGCCTGCCCGTCACCCGCGGTGCCGGCTTTATTCCGCAAATCCTTTCGCTACGGTTCAAACCGCCTTTTGCTGCATTTCACAAAAAAGTACAAATTTTTTGCCGATAAATAAGTAGAGAGATAGAAGATCAGGGGTGAGCAATTTGGATATAGCAGTTGTTGATGATGAAAAAGTAATCCGTGAGCATATCCGTGAAATGATAGAAAATCGGAAGCCGGACTGTAAGATCGCTTGCTTTTCGTCCGGGGAAGAGCTTGTTGCCGCAGCAAAGCCGTTTGACATTATTTTCCTTGACATACAAATGGACGGCATAAACGGCATTGAAGCCGCAAAGAAAGTAAGGGAGAAGAGTGCAGACACCGTTTTTATATTTATTACAGGAATAAAGGAATATGTATTTGAAGCCCTTGATATATATGCATTCCATTATCTGTTAAAGCCTGTCACAAAACAGAAATTCACGGAAGTTTTTGAACAGGCGTTAAGGGAAGCCGGGATGCGTCAAATGCGCCGGAAAACGCAGCTTTTTATCAATACAAGGAGCAGGGGGATTACCATAGACGCAGACAATATTCTGTACATTGAGAGCGTGTCAAGAAAAGTGAAAATTCATACCATGCAGGAAGTCGTTGAAGCCTATGCCGCGCTTGGTGAACTGGAAACGCAGCTTGGAGAATCATTTTACCGCTGCCACAGGGGGTATCTTGTGAATATGGCGCATATCAAGGAATACAAAAGAGACTGCATAACGCTTGCGGGCGGCGATACCGTTTATTTGACAAAGAAAAAATACGGCGAATTTGTAAATGCGTATATGTGGTACCTGCAGAACGGAGGGGCTTTCCGTGTATAGTCGGATAGATTTAATTTTTACGATTTTTACAGTAGTTTCCGTCCTGCTTCAAGGGTACTGTCTGCAATATTTTTTAGGCAGCTTTTTGGAGAGCAGGACAAAAAGCCGTTTACATGTGCATTATGTAACAGCTGTTTACGGGCTGTCACGGCTATGTATCTATTGGCGTCCCCCAACCGGCTATGAAAGCGTAAAGACGGTTTGGAAAACGGTACTGTCCCTTTGTATTCTGCTTGATAAACCGGTGGATAAACTGCTTATGGTATGGAACTTGTGTATGGAGAAAGGAATTATCACTTCTGAGAAAACTTTTGAAGCAGTAATAAACGTCAGCGTAATCGGAAATCAGATTTTTCGGGAAACCGCGCTTGTTCTGCTGCTGTACCTGTCACTGAAAGGAATTGTACGAAATTACAAGGAAAAGGACTATGCGATCCAGAGGACAGAACTGTTATCAATCCTTACACCGGCTGTGATAAGTCTGCTGCTATGCGCGCTGCTCCGTACGATCCTGTTTACGGTAGAAGAGAGTGGTGTGGAAATGGTGTATGATAAATACCCGCTGTTATTGATCATCCTCCCCGCAATTCTGCTTTTGTCGCTGCTGTCTATCATATACGGAGTAAAGCTGTTTCAGGATACGGTTTATCTGAACAGGGAACGGAGCGGCAGAATCGTACTGGAAAAACAGATAGGGAGTATGCAGGAGCATATAGCGGAAATGGAGCGTGTCTATTCCGGCATACGGAGCATGAAACACGATATGAAGAATACGCTTTCCGTTGTCCTGCGGCTTGCCGCCAAAAAGGGGGAAAGTGAAAATGAAGAACTGCAAACCTATCTGTCAGAACTGAATCAGACTTTTGACAGTCTGGACTTTTGCTTTAAGACGGGAAACAGTGTGATTGACACGCTGCTCAACATGAAATACCATGAAGCGCTGCGCATGGTCCCGGATTTGCAGTTTGATGTAAAAAAACTGCTTCTCCCCTCTGATCTGGTTATCCGGAGTTATGATATAGGCGTTATTTTAGGCAATGCTTTGGATAATGCAATGGAAGCGTGCCGGAAGCAAAAAGAAAAAGAGCCGGAAGCGCCTCCTTTTATCCGGCTGTCGTCTGTCAGGAAAGATAACCTGTTAATCTTCAAGATAGAAAACAGTTTTGACGGAACGCTGAAACGGAAACGCCGGGCGGGGCTTCCCGAAACGGATAAAGCGGACAAAAAAGTACATGGAATAGGGCTTGCAAACATCAAAAATACCGCAGAGAAATATCAGGGAACCATGGATTATAAGGTAGACGGCAGGGTATTTATCCTTTCCGTTATGATAAAAAATGAAAGGAGCATAGAGTGACAATATCAGAGAAATGACAAAGTATGAAATTTATCAAGCAGGAGGGCAAAATTATGGCACTTACAGGTATCGGAAACAATAACAGCAACGTGTACGAGATATATGCTGCACAAAAAAATGAGGCGGCAAAGGATGCGGGAATGAAAGATACTGCATCTGCGCAGGCGGAGAACACGAAGAAAGCAGGAACAAAGAGCGTATCAGACTATTATTCTTATTTACAGAAGAATTATGATTGTATGTCAGGCGGAAAAGTAACAATATCCAGTGAGTATTTGAAGAAGTGTTCGGGCAATTTGGCAAAAGCAAAGGAACTGGAAGATTTTTTGAAAAAAATTCCCGAACTGGAAAAGAAGGGATATGAACAGCTTTCAGCACAAAATAAGGCTTTGGGCGGAACGGTAACCTATTATCAGCAGACATGGATGATTAATAAGGACGGTAGCATACAGAGTACCGTATATTCCGTAACGGAAACAGGTATGACCAATGCAGAGAGAATGAAGAAGAACATGGATGAGCGGTTGGAGAGGCAGAAAGAAAAGAAAGAGGAGGAAGAAAAAGTAAAGGAGAAAAAAGAGGAAACAACGGAGCCGGAAATCTCTGTCAAGTATGTGGAATCCGAATCTGAATTAGAGGCAAAGGCAATGATGCAGAAAGAAAGACTGGAAGATGCCTATTATCCCAAATTTGATTTGAATATTTAGGATATAAACGAAAGGAAACAATTTTCATATATTGAGATTTCAAAAATTATTTTTGCGGTGTTTCTTTTTCATAGGGATTCTGCCAATCGGGGCAGAGATATGTCTCGCTCCAGGTCATCATGGTCTGCAGCACGGGGATGAAACTCGCCCCAAACTCGGTGAGAGAATATTCGACCTTCGGCGGGATTTCCTTATAGATTTCCCGGTGGAGGAAACCGTCACGTTCCAGTTCCCGGAGCTGTTTTGTGAGCGTGGACTGTGTGATCCCGTCAAGGCGGCGCATCAGCTCCCCGAACCGCTGGACTTTGTAAAAGGACACATACCATAAGATCAGAATTTTCCATTTGCCGCCGATCACGGACTGAAGTTTGCCCATAGGAACGCAGCGGGCAATGTTTTCCTCGGTGTTGAATTTGTTTTCAGCCATATCATCTCACCTCTTTCTCCATGAGTATATTCCGACGATGGAAAAAAATCAAGATAAGGAAAGTTTTTGAGAAATTTGACAGGTGGATGGTGTGAAATACGGTTCGAGGTGAAAAGAACATGCAGTTTTTAAAAGGAAGCAATCTGCCGCGTGTGAAGTCATCAAATCAGTCGGCAATTCTGCGCATGATATATTATTACGGCCCGATCCGGCGTGCCGAGATTGCAGAGAAACTGGAGCTTACACTTCCGACAGTAACGACCAATATAAACAAAATGATGGAGGAAGGTCTTGTAAGGCAGGCGGGCACGGCGCGCGTGACGGGTACGGCAAACGGGAGGTGCGCCGGGATTTTGCGGCGCTGACCGGTTACGAGGGGAAAATTACGGTCGAGAACAATGCGACGGCGCGCGGGCTCTGCGCGCAGATTTTTCATTGGAAAGATCTTGCGCGGGGAAAATCGCTGGCCTATATGCTGGTGGCGTCCGGAATTGCCTGCCCGGTATTTCTGAATGATTCCGGTTATCGGGGTTCGGTGGTGGGAACCGGTGAGGCGGGGCATATGGTGATAGACCCGCACGGGCGTTTTTGTACCTGCGGGAACCGCGGCTGCCTGGAAGCCTATGCGAGCGAATGTTCGATTATCAATGAGTGCATCAATGAGATGAGCCGGGAACGCGCCGTGATTCTCAGAGGGCTCTGTGCGGATTGCGAAAAGCCTACCATGGAGGAGATTCTGCGCGCGCAGCATGAGGGAGACCGGGATGTTACCCGCGTGATTGAAGAGGCGATTTATATACTTGCGATCGCGATGAGCAATATTATTAATTTTACGCGTCCGGATACAATGCTTATCGACTGCAGGCTTTTTGCGAGCGAGCGCAACAGGAATATGCTGCTGAACAAATCAAAGAGCGCACTCTGTAACCCGACTTATTACGGGACGGAGATACGTTTTTCGGAGGCGGGCAGTTTTGCAAATGCATCCGGAGGGGTTGCGGTAGCGGTGGATGAAAAATTGGAAAATGTAGAATAGACAATGCTTTTCGGGGCGGTGCGGGGGAACCTGTACGGCCCCGTTTTTTGACAAAATGTCCATATACTTATAAGCCGTACTCTAGCTGGCAGTCATACGGTTCGGCCGCAACATGCCCCGGATGATACCATTCGGCTTCCACGCATCCCATTTTTTTGTAGAAAGCCTGGCTTTCAACGGCCGAGTGGGCGGAGATATATAGTTTGCGCGCGCCGTGCGCTTTCGCCCATGTTTTTGCGGCGAGAAACAGTTCCCTTCCGATGCCGCTGCCCCGCATGTCCTCCGATACGTGAATGCTCGAGAGGTCGAGGTAGCGCTGCTCGCCGCCGAAGAGGGCCGGTTCTACGGAGACAAACCCCTTTAAGGAACCGTCCCGGAACGCGGCGTACACAAAACCGCCTGCGGCGAGCGTATTTTTTAAGCAGGAAATCAATGTGCCGTAGTCCGCCTCGGTCCAGTCGTCGATAAAGGGATCGTCTTTTATCACCCATTCGCCTTCTTCCCTGCGCCAGCATTTTGTTACGGTCTGGCGGCGGATAAAGTCTTGAAACAATTCCAGGCACAATTCGTTTTCGTCTAATGTTCTGTATGTAATCATTGGTCTGCCTCCTTGATGAGTTGATTATAGACCGATTTTCGGGCAGTGTAAAGAATGCTGCCGCATCAATTGCGGTTTGCGATTGAAAATTGTGCGGATGCGTGGTTAAATAGACAGGAAATACCGCAGGCGGACAAGGAGGTTTGTTCCCCTGTCCGCCTGCGGGAGAGAAGGGAGCGTATAGATAGTCATGGCACATTCGAACACCAATGATCTGACCCGGGGCGGCATCACGCCGGCGCTGCTTCGCTTTGCATTTCCGATGATGCTCGGAAATCTGCTGCAGCAGGTATACAATATCGCGGACACGCTGATCGTGGGGCGTTATATCGGAAAGGAAGCGCTCGCGGCGGTGGGTTCGTCCTACACGCTGATGACATTTTTAAATTCGATTCTGCTGGGGCTTTGCATGGGCAGCGGAACGATGATTTCCGTGTATTACGGAAAGCGCAATTTCGGGCGGATGCAGCAGGGCGTGTTTCTGTCTTTTGTGCTGATCGGAGGGCTGACGCTGCTGTTAAACGGCGCGGTATTTCTCGGGCTTGATCCGATTATGCGGTTCCTCTCGGCGCCGGCGGAGGTCTATGAGATGATGCGCAGCTATCTTTGGACGGTGTTCTGGGGGATTGGCTTTATCTTTCTCTATAATTACTTTGCGTCGATTCAGCGCGCGGTGGGAAATTCCTCGGCGGCCCTGCTGTTTCTGGCGGCCTCGACGGTCGGCAATATTTTCCTGGATATTTTGTTTGTGCTTGTGTTTAAGCGGGGAGTCGCGGGAGCGGCGGAGGCCACGGTTGCGGCGCAGATTTTCGCGGGCGTGGGAATCAGTGTGTATACGGCGGTAAAGTTTCCGGAGTTTCGGGTGGCGCGGGAATACAGAAAATGGGACGGTTCGGTGGCGAAGGAGCTGTTTCGGCTTTCATTTCTGACAAGTGTGCAGCAGTCGGTGATGAATTTCGGGATTCTGCTGGTGCAGGGACTTGTGAACAGCTTCGGCGCGGTCGTTATGGCAGCCTTTGCGGCCGCGGTAAAAATCGATTCGTTCGCCTACATGCCGGTGCAGGATTTCGGAAATGCGTTTTCCACGTTTGTGGCGCAGAATCACGGGGCCGGACAGAGAGAGCGGATCAAAAAGGGCATCCGCAGCGCGGGAATTTCCGTGCTGATATTCTGCGTGGTGATATCGGCGGGAGTCTGGATTTTTGCGGAAAACCTGCTGCTTATTTTCGTAAAGCCGGAGGAGACGGCAGTGCTCGCTGCGGGCGTGCAGTACCTGCGGGTGGAGGGCGCATTTTACTGCCTGATCGGATTTTTGTTTTTATTTTACGGATATTTTCGCGCCGTCGAGCGGCCGGCGGTATCGGTGGTGCTGACGGTGATCTCGCTCGGAACCCGCGTCGGACTGGCGTATGCGCTCTCGGCAGTGCCGGGAATCGGCGTGACGGGGATCTGGATGTCGGTGCCGATCGGATGGTTCCTGGCCGATGCGGCGGGAGCCGCCTGTTTGTCAGGACTCTTTTGTCGTTCCGCCGTACGCGTAGGTGACGGGCAGACAGACTAACGGCGGCTTTGCAAGCGCGTTTTCGCGCAGAAGGAGTTCCACGCACATTTCCGCAATGTCCGGAATGGGCTGAACGATGGTCGAACAGTGATAGTCGATACTGCCGAACGCGCGTATTCCGTCAAAGCCGATGAGCTGTACGTCCTCCGGAACACGCTGCCCGAGCCTTCGCAGCATGCCGAGGACAAGCCAGGCAAGGCGGTCTGTGACACAGAAGATACCGTCGAAAGCCAATTTCCCGCTGCGGATATGCTCCGAGAGAAATGTTTCAAATTCTTCATAGGGATCCCCGTCGTTTATAATTTTCATCTCATACGAAAGACCGTGTGAGAGGCAGCCGTTCTCGAAGCCTGCTCTGCGCTTGTTTGGCTCATTGTCGAGGGACGAACCGACGCGCAGAAATGCGACGCGCTTACAGCCCAGATCGGCCAGCTTCTCCGCCGCAAGTTGTCCGCCTCCGAAATTATCGCAGGCAACGCACGGGATTTTAGAGCCGATCGGACGGTCAATCGCGACAAAAGGCGTGTTTTCCTCAACGACGAGCGCGGGATTGTAGGTCAGTCCGATGATGCCGTCTACTTTATTCTGCTGTGCCATCGTGACATATTCCTGTTCCTGTTTCGGGTCATAGTCGGTGCAGCACAGAAGCATCCGATACTGTCTTTTTATAAGCGCGATATTGATATGGTAAGCGACGGATGCAAAAAACGGGTCTATCGTATTGGGGATCAGAAGGGCGGCGGTGCAGGTTTTGCCAGCCTTAAGTCCCTGCGCGTAGCTGTTGACCTGATAGTTCAGTTTCCGGATGGCTTCCTCCACGCGAATCCGATAGGAATCGCCGACGGGCAGACCGTTTACTACCTTAGATACCGTGCCGAGCGCCACACCGGCTTCTCTTGCCACATCTTTCATTGTCGGAGCAGAGCTTTGCTTTTTCATGACGAATCTCCTTAAATTTACATTTATTTTGCACAGAGACCATGCGTCCTGTATTTTTGCGAAAGTTTTATGCAGCTCTATTATAAGACAGGCCGTGTGTGTTGTAAACATAGATTTCATGAAATGAAAATAACATATATGTGAAACGTTACACATATTTTCATGTAAATATCGTACAAAAATGCATAAATAAATTCGTGCAAAACAGAAAAAAGCATTGAGATTAACCAAAACATACCAAATAAATATTGACTGATTGAACAAAACGGTGCTAAACTCAATACAACATAAAATAACGTTTCGTGAAACAGAAGGTTAAGGAAAGTGTATGAGAAAGGAAGGAGACAGGATATGAGTAGAAGCAAGACGGCGTCGGCCGTCCAGGTGCGGCGGACGGGCGGTAAATCGCTGAAACGGCGGGTGCTGGATAACTGGCAGTTATATCTGATGCTTTTGGTTCCGGTGGTACTGACGATTGTATACAAATACATACCCATGTACGGCATACAGATTGCATTCCGGGATTACAAGGCCAGCCGGGGATTTATGGGAAGCGAGTGGATCGGACTGGAATGGTTTCAGAGATTTTTTTCGGCGCCGACATTCTGGAGGATGATTAAAAATACGCTGCTGCTGAGCTTTTACAGTCTGCTGTGGGGGTTTCCGATTCCGATTATCCTCGCGCTGATGATGAACCAGCTGCGGTTTCAGCGCTTTAAGAGAATGACGCAGACCGTGCTCTATGCACCGCATTTTATTTCCACAATGGTGATCTGCGGTATGCTCCGTATCTTCCTGAGTCCCTCGGGCGGGCTGATCAATCTGATTGCGGGGACCTCGATTGATTTTCTGACAGAGTCGGCTGCATTTCGGACGATCTATATCGCATCGGGAATCTGGCAGGACGCGGGATGGGGAATCATTGTGTATATGGCAACGCTGGCGAATGTAGACACCTCGCTCTATGAGGCGGCAAAGGTGGACGGGGCGTCGCTGTTCCAGCGCATCCGGCATATTGATATCCCGGAGCTGTCTTCGGTCATGGTGCTCAACCTGATTATGAGCGTCGGCGGACTGATGAATGTGGGGTTCGAGAAGGTCTGGCTTCTGCAGACGGACCTGAATAAGGCGGTGAGCGACGTGATTGCGGTCTATGTCTATCAGCAGGGTATTGAAAATGCCAAGTACAGCTATTCCACGGCAGTGGGGCTGTTTAACACGGTGATTAACATTATACTGCTGGTTGCGGTAAATAAGATAGCGGGAAAGATATCGAAGGATACAAGTTTTGTATAGGAGGTGCGGTATGAAAGCGAATACGAAATCCGGAAAGCCGGCGGGGCTTTCCGAAAAAAGCAGTGACATGGTTCTGGTTATACTCTGTGTGTTGATTCTGGTGATTGTCGCGTACCCGTTGTATTATGTTCTGGTCGCTTCCGTATCCGACCCGTATGACGTATTTGCGGGCAAGACCTTTCTTTTGCCGAGTCAGTTTACACTGGACGGGTACAAAGCGGTATTTGCCGATGACAACATCCTGACAGGTCTTTTCAACAGCGTGAAATACACGGTGATCGGCACGGTTTTTTCCGTTGTTATGCTCTATCTGACCGCGTATCCCTTAAGTGTGAAGGATCTGCCGGGCAGAAAGTTTTTCAGTATCTTTTTCATTATCACCATGTATTTCGGCGGCGGAATGGTTCCGACTTACCTGATTGTGAAGGAGACGGGGCTGATTAACAATATGTGGGCGCTGTTTTTGCCGGGAGGCGTTGCGGTCGGAAATATGATTATCATGAGGAATTTCTTTGAGAACAGTATTCCGAAGGAAATGATTGAGGCGGCGGACATAGACGGCGCGTCGAAGTGGACGACATTTATCAAAATTGTGGTGCCTTTAAGCCGCTCGATTATGGCTGTCATGGTCGTGTTCAGCATGGTGGCCTACTGGAACGACTGGTTTACGTCGATGATTTACCTGCCGTCGCCGGAGAAGGCGCCGCTGCCGCTTGTGCTGCGCAATATACTGATTAAAAGTTCGGCGAGTGCGAGTCAGGCGAGCACCATATCCGGAGGCTTTGCGGAATTGAATAAGATGACGGAGATGATTAAGTTTTCATCCATTATCATAGCGGCGCTGCCGATGTTAATCATCTATCCGTTTGTGCAGAAATATTTTGAAAAGGGGTTTATGGCAGGCGCGGTGAAGGGCTGACCGCAGAAAGGAAATGAGAGATGAGGGAGCGGAAAAGATATCGTAACAGAAAAAAACTGGTGTCGTGTGTGCTGGCTGCAGGTCTTGCTCTTTCGGTGACGGCGTGTGGAGACAAGGAGGAAAGCCGTCATGAAAAAGGGGTTGCGAACCCGGATGTGTCCCAGACACAGTTTGCGGTTATGGGGGCGCAGAGCGCATTGAGTCCGGGTTATGACGACAATGCGGTGTTAAATCAGATGCAGGAGGAGGCGGGGATTTCGGTTGACTGGACCACAATGAGCGAATCTCTGGCGGAACAGGTGAATATCCGGATTGCGGGCAATGAACTGCCGGACGCCTTCATGGGAGTCGGTTTCAGCAACTATGACATTTCGCGCTATGGGGACGACGGAACTTTTATTGACCTGACCCCGTATCTGACCGAGGAATATATGCCGAATCTGAGCAAAATCCTCGAGGAAAACCCGGATATCCGAAGCGCGATTACAATGGATGACGGATATATCTACGGTCTCCCGGCAGGGGAGCGCATGGGGACGGCAGGGATCGGCACGAAGGAGGATTACAGCATATACGCGATTCCGCAGTTTTCGATGATTAACAAGGCATGGCTCGACGAGCTCGGCCTTGCGGTGCCGACGACACTCGACGAGCTGCATACGGCATTGAAGGCATTTAAGGACAATGACATGAGCGCGAAATATTACGGCAATGCGCCGGGCAGCACGATTCCCATGAGCACGGGATTTGACCAGTGGTGCTGGGGACAGAATATTTTTTACGCGGGCTTCGGATTTACGAACTGGCCCAATGATGTCTGCAATGATCTGGTGCTGCGGGACGACGGCACGGTGGAATTTGTGTGCACGACAGATCCGTATCGGCAGGCGCTGACCTATTTTCATGACTGGTATGCCGAAGGGCTGATGGACGTTGAGATGTTCAGTCAGACCGATACGCAGCTGATCGCAAAATGCTCGCAGGGCTATGTCGGGGTTTCGACCTGGTGGTACATCGAGGAGCTGATGGGCGATTATGCAAAAGACTATGTATTTCTTCCGATTCTTGACGGGCCGGACGGGACGCACAATGTGACGGTGCGCACCGGCGGCGGGATCAACAGCGGGCAGCTCAATATCACAAAGGCGTGTAAAAGCCCCGCCAATCTGTTGAAATTTTTTGACCTGTGGTATGACCCGGAAAATGTCATGCAGCTGCAGTACGGGCCGATCGGCACTTACTTTACAGAGCAGGACGAGGAAGGCGTATGGCTTAGTATTTCCGACGAAGAGAGCCGCGAAAAGTACGGCAAGAGTTCGGGAGAGCTCAAGGGGGAGTGCGAGGTGGCAGGGCCGAAGCTGATTTTAAGCGACTACTACCGGACGACATTCCGGATGGAGGACCGCGCAGTGGAGCGTCTGACGGATTTGTATGAGTTCTGGCTGCCTTGTGTGAACGATACGACGACTTACCCGGTGGACTGTGTGTATACCGGAAGGGAACTCGACGACATTGACTGGTATAAGGCGAATTTTGAGAGCGCGGTGTCCGAGCAGGAAGGACTGTGGATCAAAAACGGCGGGCCGACGGATGAGGAGTGGGAGGCCTATATCAAACATCTGAGAGATAAGTGCGGTATGGATAAGCTTTTGAATGTATATCAGAATGCATATAACCGTTATGCGGGATTGGAATAAGGACAGGGAGAATCGATATGATAAGTCAGAGTTTGCGTGATGCGCGGAAATACGAAGAGACAATGGAACAGAAGATAGGGAAGGAGGAGCGGCCGGGGTTTCACCTTGCCGCCCGCGTGGGCTGGATGAACGACCCAAACGGGTTTTCCCGGTATGATGGGGAATACCATCTGTTTTATCAGTACCACCCCTATGATTCCCACTGGGGGCCGATGCACTGGGGGCATGCGGTCTCAAAAGACCTTCTGCACTGGGAGTACCGTCCCGCGGCATTGGCGCCGGACACCGAATATGACAGGGACGGCTGCTTTTCGGGCAGCGCGGTGACTCTGCCGGACGGCAGGCAGCTTTTGATGTATACGGGTGTTTCGCGGCAGATGCAGCCGGACGGAAGCGTGCGGGATGTGCAGGTACAGTGCGCGGCGGCAGGGGACGGCACGGATTATGAGAAATGTGCGCAAAACCCGGTGCTCACGGAGAAGGATCTGCCCGAAGGCGGAAGCCGGTTTGATTTTCGCGACCCGAAGCTGTGGCAGAAGCCGGACGGCACCTATGGCTGCGTCGTGGGAAACTGTACGGCGGACGGGGACGGCAGGGTTCTGCTCTATCACAGCCCCGACGGGATGCACTGGAATTTTAAAGGCGTGCTGGCGGCAAATAATCGGCGTTTTGGCAGGATGTGGGAGTGCCCGGATTTCTTTTTGCTGGACGGGAAAGCGGTGCTGCTTGTCAGCCCGCAGGATATGCTGCCGCAGGGATTTGAATATCACAACGGGAACGGAACGCTCTGCCTGATCGGGTCTTACGACGAAGCGGCGGAGACATTTGCGGAGGAACATCATCAGGCGGTTGACTACGGAATCGATTTCTACGCGCCGCAGACCGTCCTCGCACCGGACGGCAGGCGGATTATGATCGGGTGGATGCAGAATTGGGATACCTGCAATCTGCACACGCCCGATCAGCCGTGGTTCGGCCAGATGAGTCTGCCGCGGGAGCTTTCGGTAAAAGACGGGCGTCTGTACCAGAAACCTGTGCGGGAGCTGGAACGTCTGCGCACAGGACAGGTGCGGTATGAAAATGTCACCTTTTCCGATTTACTCCGGCTTGACGGCGTAAACGGGCGCAGGGTCGATATGGAGCTTTTCATCCGCCCGGCGGATGCGGAACACAGTTACCGGAAATTTGCAGTTCGGTTTGCGCAGAATGACAGTTATCAGACTTCGGTCAGCTTCCGGCCTTATGAGTCTATTGTCAAAGTGGACAGAAAATTTTCCGGCTCGCGCAGAGCGCTGATTCATCAGCGCCGCTGTCTTGTGAACAGTGCGGGCGGAGCGCTGAAACTGAGGATCATTCTCGATCAATTCAGCGCGGAGATTTTTGTAAATGACGGCGAGCATGTGCTGACCGTGACCATGTATACGGAATCTGCCGCGGAGGGGATTTCTTTTTACGCGGACGGAGATGTGACAATGGATGTCGTGAAATATGAGCTGAACGCTTAAAGGCGCGATGTTTGTGCCGCCGCAGGCAGGAAAGAGCAAAAAAGTTTTCAATGGAGGAAAAGAATGAAAACGTATGACGTAGTGGCTTTGGGGGAGCTGTTGATTGATTTTACGGAAAACGGAACGAGCGGGCAGGGGAATGCGGTTTTTGAGGCGAATCCCGGCGGCGCGCCGTGCAACGTCCTTGCCATGCTGGCAAAGCTGGGCAAGAAAACGGCTTTTATCGGCAAAGTGGGAAAGGATATTTTCGGGAGCCGCCTTGCGGCGGTACTCGCGGAGGCGGGGATTGATACGAGAAATCTCGTCACGGACGAAAAAGTGCGCACAACGCTGGCGTTTGTGGAGACTTTCCCCGACGGCGACAGGGATTTTTCGTTCTACCGGAACCCGGGCGCGGACATGATGCTGACGGAGGATGAGCTGGACCTTAACCTGCTTGCGGATACGAAAATCTTTCATTTCGGCACGCTGTCAATGACGCATGAAGGCGTGCGCAATGCCACGAAAAAGGCGATTGCCGTGGCAAAGGAAGCGGGCGCAGTGATTTCCTTTGATCCGAATTTGAGAGAGCCGCTGTGGAAATCCATGGAGGAGGCGAGGGAACAGACGGCCTGCGGGCTGGCACTGTGCGACGTGTTAAAGATTTCCGATAATGAGATTCTGTGGTTTACCGGGGAGCGCGATTATGATGCCGGCATCCGCAGGCTGCGGGAACAGTACGATATCCCGCTGATTCTGCTGTCGATGGGGAAAGAGGGGAGCCGCGCCTATTATAAAGACAGAAGGGTCGAGGCTGCACCGTTTCTGCAGCAGGCGACGATTGAGACGACGGGGGCGGGCGACACTTTCGGCGCCTGCTGTCTGCGTGATGTGCTGCGGTATGGGCTGGACGGACTGGACGAAGATAAGCTGATGCAGATGCTGACCTTTGCCAATGCGGCAGCATCCGTCGTCACAACAAGGAAAGGGGCGCTGCGTGTCATGCCGGAGGAGACAGAGGTGCTGGCGTTTATCGAGGAGTCGAAAAAAGGATGATTTGCAGAGTGCGGCGTCCGTTGTCTGATGCGCCGGACGGCGCAGGTTATAAGAGGCCGGTTTCTTTCAGCTGCTCTTTGGTCAGCTCGGGAAACGGGATCACGGGGTCCGGATGCGCGGGGTGTTCCCGCAGTATTTTTTCCATCCAGACCATGTCATACCAGGTGTCGAATTTATATCCGCATTTGCGGAAGGTTCCGACAAGCGTATACCCGATATGCGCGTGAAATAAGACGCTGTTTTTCGTCAGGCGCCTATCCTCTTTCTCAGTCCACCCGATACATGCGTTGAGATTGCAGATATTCTGGGCCTTTGAGATCTCCTCCAGCGCGTGATACAGCTTTTTTCCGAGGCCCATCTTACGGCAGTCTTCCCGCAGGTAAATGGTAGTCTCCGCAGACCAGTCATAGGCGGCGCGCCCGATGAAGGGATGCGTGCAGGCATAGCCTAAGAGCGCACCGTCTTTTTCCGCGGCGAGATAGGGATATTTCTGCAGGGTCGCTTCAATGCGGGCCCGAAATTCTTCTGCGGTCGGAACCGTGTATTCAAAGGATATCGCGGTGTGTTCCACATAGGGGGCGTAAATTTCTAAAAGCTTCGGTGCGTCTTCGGGGCGTGCGATGCGGATTATCGGCGCTGTATTGTCTGACATGGGGCAGGGCTCCTTTCTTTTTCTCTGATCGTAAGTTCCGTCTGTTTTTCTGGATTATAGCATATGCGAAATCAAAAATCTATGCGGTATTGTGCGGAGCGTAAAAGCTGCAGCAATTCAGGCGAGCGCTCTTACCGGATTGATTTTTTACAAAAACGGATTTACAATAGTGCTGCAGGGAATGGTTTGGAAAAAGACCGCTTATGGCGGCGGGGAGAGAGTATGAGAATTTTGCTTGCAGAGGACGAGGAGGATCTGAATCACATTATCACGCAGAAGCTGACATCTGACGGATACAGTGTGGACAGCTGTTTTGACGGCCGTGAGGCGATGGATATTCTGTCCTATACGGATTACGATGCGGTTATTCTTGACGTTATGATGCCGAAGGCGGACGGCTATGCCGTGCTGCGCAGCCTGCGCGATGCGGGGAAGACAACGCCGGTTTTGTTTCTGACTGCGAGGGATGCAGTCGCCGACCGCGTGAAGGGGCTGGACTGCGGGGCAAACGATTATCTGGTGAAGCCGTTCTCGTTCGAGGAGCTGTCGGCGCGGCTGCGCGCGATGCTGCGGACGTCCTTTGGTGCGGCCGGCAATGTTCTGTCGATGGCGGACCTCACACTGGACTGTGCATCGCATCTCGTAACGCGCGGCGGGAAGGAGATTTCTCTGTCCGCAAAGGAGTACGCGCTGCTGGAATACCTGATGTACAACCGGGGAATCGTGTTGTCGCGGGAGAAGATCGAGAATCATATCTGGGCGTTCGACTATGAGGGCGGCACCAATGTGGTCGACGTGTATATCAGCTATCTCCGCAAGAAGATTGACGACGGATATGACGTGAAATTAATTCACACGGTGCGGGGCAAGGGCTATGTGCTGCGGGAGGCGGGAGTATGAGACGCCTTTCCATACGGATGAAAATCACACTGTGGTTTACGGCGGCGCTGATTCTGGTGATGCTCGTCACCTATTTTATCATTCTGTCCGCCAATCGTCAGTTGCTGTTGAAGACGATACGGGATAACCTGATCGGGGCCGTCGAGGACAATGTGGATGAGGTGGAGTTTTACGGCAATATTGACGGGGTAGACTTGCGCAACGAGACGGATTTCTTTCTTCCGTTCGGCGTCGGGTTTCTGGAGATTGACGATGACTTTTTAGAGCAGGTCAACGAGGTCTGCACGGCGCTCTACGACGCGGACGGCATGCTGCTGTACGGGGAAAATCCCATCGGGGAACAGGTACACAGGCTGCGGTTTGTGAATGCGAAAGTACAGAAACTGACCGTGGACGATACGCTCTATTATATTTTTGACAGGGAACTGCGGCTTGAGGGAACGGACGGACTGTGGCTGCGCGGCGTGGTGTCGGAGCATCAGGGAAATATGCAGATGCCCGACGTCATGCTGCTGTCTCTGCTGTCTCTGCCGCTTCTGGTGTTCATTTCCGCCGTCGGCGGTTATCTGCTGACGAAAAGGCTGTTTGGGCCGATTCAAAAGATCTCGGAATCGGCTGCACAGATTGCGACGGGAGATGACCTGAAAAAACGGATTGCGATTGACGGGAGGGAAGACGAGCTGCATCAGCTTGCGGAGCGTTTTAACGAAATGTTTGAGCGGCTCGAGCAGGCGTTTGAGGCGGAGCGGCAGTTCACCGCGGACGCCTCTCATGAGCTGCGGACTCCGGTAGCCGTAATTCTGTCGCAGTGCGAGTTTTCCCTTGAGAAGCCGAGGAGCGCGGAGGAATACGAGCAGGCGATACAGACCGTCCGGCGGCAGAGCAGAAAGATGTCAAAGCTGATTAACGATATGCTGGATTTTACCAGACTCGAGCGGAATGCCGCCAGCTATCCGCGCTGTGCGGTCGATATGACAGAGCTGGTGCGGTCCGTGTGTTTTGACATGGCGCTGATAAAGGAGAACGGGATCACGCTTTTGTATGAGGCCGAGGAGGGGGTGACGCTGTGCGGAAACCGCGATCTTCTCGCGAGGCTGCTGACGAATCTGATCACCAACGCTTATCGTTACGGGAGAGAGAACGGACATATCTTTGTTCGTCTGACATCCGGGGAGAACGGGATCGAGCTGTCAGTCAAAGATGACGGAATCGGCATTGCAAAAGAGGAGCAGGACAAGATTTTCCGGCGCTTCTATCAGGCCGATAAATCGCATTCCGGCAGGGGCACGGGGCTCGGCCTGTCGATGGTGTATGAGATCGCGCAGTTTCACGGCGGAAGAATCAGCGTGGAGAGCGAGCCGGGGCAGGGGAGCGCGTTTGTCTTTTCGGCTGACCGGGCCGCCGTAACATAAAATAATGCGGGCTTCTAATTTTATTTTAATGTTTCCAGTGTATTATAAGGGTATAAAATGAAAGGGGAGGAACATTTTATGAAAAAGAGCCGTCGATTTTTAACCGTGTTTATGATGTTTTGTCTGGTAGCTGCAAATGTTTTTTGCTTTTCAGACACGGCATTTGCCGCAAAAAAGATTAAAAATACCAGCGCCGCGAAAAAACTCGCCAGAAAAGAAGTGAAGGGCGCGACCGTGACTGAGGTTGACAAAGAATACGAGAAGGGCGTGCTTGTGTATGAGGTTACGATGGAGAAGGGACAGAAGGAATACAAGCTGACCTACCGCGCTTCGGATTCCAAGCTGATCGCTTATGAATGGGAAATAGAGTCCTGGTATATCAAAAAGGGCAAGGGAAAACTCATCGGTACGAGCAAATGCAAGAAGCTCGCGAAAAAGCAGGTTTCCGGCGGAACGGTGAAAAGCGTTGCGAGAAAGCGCAGCGACGGCATTGACGTGTACAAGGTCAAAATGCAGAAGGGAAGCAAAAATTACGAGCTGACCTTCCACGCGAGAACGGGGAAACTGCTCGAATACGAGTGGGAGCTGAAGGATAAGGGCAGCAAGTCAAAATATATTTCCGAGAAGAAAGCAAAGCAGATTGCCCTTGAGGAAGTCGGCGGCGGTATGGTGATAAAGATTGAGTTCGATATGGACGACGGAATCCCTGTATATGAAATCGAGATCATAGATGACGACAGGAATGAGTACGAGATTAAAATCCATGCAAAGACGGGAAAGATACTCGACATTGAGGTAGATTATAACGATGACTATGACGATGATGATTATGATGACGATGATGACGACTGAAAATCAATCGCGGGATGTCTGAGAAAAGCGGGAGAACGGAACGGGACGGTTCCGTTCTCCCGCTTTTTTTGTCTCTATAAGGAAAGCACAGCCTGCGGTGGAGGTGTACGGCGTCTGTATTCCTTCGGAGAGCATTGATATTTTTCTTTAAATTTGCGGTAAAAATAGCTGCTGTTGTCATAACCCACGGCCTCTATAATCGAATCCGCGGTGAGCGTGGTCTGCTTTAACAGGTAGACTGCCTGCTGGAGTTTTCGCTGCTGCAAAAGCTCCTTGAAATTCGAGCCGGTATGCTTTTTTAAAAGGCGGCTGAGGTAGTAGGTCTCCTGGTGAAGCTCCCCCGCGATATCGGAGAGCGTTCCGTTTTTATAGTGCGTCTCGATATATTTTAAAACCGAAAAGACCAGCGTCTGTTCGTACTGATTCGGATGGTTTCGGTTGATGTTTTCCGCAAATGCGGACAGGTTTAAGAACAAAAGTCCCATCGTAGTCTGGTTGATGGTGTTTGTGCCGGATTTCTCTTCGGTCAGCGTCCATATCATATTTTCGATTAAATTCTGAACCGGCAGAATATTCTGCGCCTCAAAATGCAGATAGTTTGTCAGCGAAGTGTCCTGCGACAGCGTGGAGACGAGAAAGTCCCGCAGCACGTTTTTCTGCTCGATCATATTGAACGCCCTGTCAAAAAACTCCGGGAGAATAATGAAATTGACGGCGATGTCGGTTTCTCCTGCCGGTTCGATTTCCTGTGTGACATTTTGGTTTAAGAATAAAAGATCCCCTTCGTTTAAAACAATCTTATCAGTGCCGTTAACCATATGAACGGTGCTTCCGCTGCACATGTAGACCATCTCCACATAGTTGTGGCGGTGTCTGGGAAAATGCGCAAACCGCGTGTGCGGGCGGACGTCTATCAGCTTTCCCTTTGACAGCAGAAACCGGCTGTCGATGATAAAGTCCTTTTTGTCGGTATATAAATCCTTTTGGATATCGAGACGCCCGTCAAGAATTGCCTGCTCCTCCGGTGTGATTGCCTGCAGCTTTTTCAATAATTGCTGATTCATACGATGCCCTCCCCTGCGGCCATTATAGCCGGTATCGGATGAAGCGGCAAGACAAATCTGCAAATAAAGTCCCTTTTTTTAAAAGATACAGACCTTATATCCACGGGCGGATACCGTTACGATAGAAGTCAGAGAGAGACAGGCGTAAATTAAGGAGGGAGAAGATGGCGGTATATTATCTGGCTGTTGATATCGGGGCTTCGAGCGGCCGCCATATGCTCGGGCATATGGAAAATGGCAGGATGGTCTTAGAGGAAATCTACCGTTTTGAGAACGGTATGACACGGCGGGACGGGAAACTTGTCTGGGAGACGGACCGGCTTTTTGCGGAGATTGTAAACGGGATGCGCCGGTGCCGTGAGCAAAACCGGATTCCTGTCAGCATGTCGATTGACACCTGGGCGGTGGACTACGTGCTCTTAGATAAAGAGGACCGGGTTTTGGGAGATACATACGGATACCGGGATAAGAGGACGGCGGGCATGGATGCGGCGGTCGGCCGGCTGATTCCCGAGACGGAACTGTACGCGCGGACGGGGATTCAAAAGCAGCTGTTTAACACGATTTATCAGCTTGCTGCGGTAAAAGAGCAGACGCCGGAACTGTTCCGGCAAGCGGAAACTTTCCTGATGCTGCCGGATTATTTCCAGTTCCTTCTGACCGGAAAGAAGCTGTCCGAGTACACAAACGGGACGTCCACGCAGCTTGTCAGTCCGGTGACAAAGCAGTGGGATGAGGAGCTGCTCGAGCGGCTTTCCTACCCGAAGCGGCTGTTTTTGCCGCTTCGGATGCCGGGAACCTGTGTCGGCAGTCTGCGGGAGGAGATCAGAGAGCAGGTCGGCTTTGACTGTAAGGTTGTGCTCTGCGCGAGCCATGATACGGCCTCGGCGGTGATGGCGATGCCGGCGGCATCGGGCGACGGGCTTTACATCAGCTCCGGCACCTGGTCGCTGATGGGGATTGAGACGGCGGAGGCGATCTGCACCGAGGAGAGCCGACGGGCGAATTTCACGAATGAGGGCGGATACGGATACCGGTTCCGGTATCTGAAAAATATTATGGGACTCTGGATGATTCAGTCCGTGCGGCATGAGTATGGGGATGCCCATTCCTTTGCAGAGCTCTGTGAGCTCGCCGAGGAGAACCGGGATTTTGCGTCCCGCGTGGATGTAAACGACGGGGCGTTTCTGGCGCCGGAAAATATGACGGAGGCGATCCGGGAAGCGTGCCGCCGGACGGGGCAGCAGGCGCCGGAGACAATCGGCGAGATTGCGGCGGTCATTTATCAGAGTCTTGCCGCGTGTTATGCCAGGACCGTAAAAGAGATTGAGCGAAATACCGGAAAGAAATACGACAGCATCCGGATTATCGGGGGCGGCTCGAACGCCGCATACTTAAATCAGCTGACGGCCGATGCCGCGGGGAAAACCGTATACGCGGGACCCGCGGAGGCGACTGCGGTGGGAAATCTGACGGCGCAGATGATTGCGGACGGGGAGCTTGCAGACCTGGAAGCGGCGAGACGGTGTGTGTTTGATTCATTTGAGATTGAAGTCTACAGACCAGCAAATATGAATGAGGAAAAGGAGAGAAACGTATGACAGGAACGGAACGATATGCGGAGGCGAGGGAGCGATACGCGAAAATTGGTGTGGACACGGATGCGGCGATAGAAAAGCTGAAAGAAATTCCGGTGTCGCTGCACTGCTGGCAGGGGGACGACGTGATGGGCTTTGACCATGACGGGCCGCTGACAGGCGGAATCCAGACGACGGGGGATTATCCGGGAAAGGCGAGAACGCCCAAGGAGCTGATGGCGGATATCGACAAAGTGCTTGCGCTTGCGCCGGGAAAGAAAAAACTGAATCTGCACGCGAGCTACGCGATCTTTGAGGACGGGGAGTTTGCCGACCGGGATAAGCTTGAGCCGAAGCATTTTAAAAAGTGGGTGGAATTTGCAAAGGAACGGAATATGGGTCTGGATTTTAACCCGACGTTCTTCTCGCACGATAAGGTAAAAGACGGGCTGACGCTCTCGAGCCCGGACGAGGAGACGCGCCGGTTCTGGATCGGGCACGGAAAGGCGTGCATCCGCATTTCGGAGTATTTTGCAAAAGAGACGGGGGTGCCGTGCGTGATGAATATCTGGACCGGGGACGGCGCAAAGGATATCCCGGCGGACCGCCTCGGACCGAGGGTGCGCTACCGCGAGGCCATCGAGGAGATTCTCGCGGAGCCGCATGATCCGGCGCTCGTAAAACCGTGCGTGGAGTCGAAGGTGTTCGGCATCGGCGTCGAGTCCTACACCGTGGGCAGCGCGGAGTTTGCGCTGTCGTTTGCGGCGGCGCATGAGGGATGCCTGCCGCTGATGGACAACGGGCACTATCACCCGACCGAGGTCGTCTCGGATAAGATACCGGCGCTGCTCGCATTTTTCCCGGAAATCGCGCTTCATATCACCCGCCCGGTGCGGTGGGATTCCGACCATGTGGTATTGTATGACGACGAGACAAGGGAGATGGCAAAAGAGATTGTCAGATGTGACGCATTAGAGCGCGTGGATATGGCGCTCGATTACTTTGACGCGGGTATCAACCGTATTTCGGCGTGGGTCGTGGGATTCCGGAGCTGGCAGAAGGCGCTCCTTGCGGCTCTTTGCACGCCGCACGCGGAGTTAAAGAAACTGCAGGATGCGGCGGACTGGACCGCGCTTATGGTGCGCCAGGAGGAACAAAAGATGATGCCGTTTTGCGATGTGTGGGCCGAGTACTGCAGACGGTGCGGCACGTCGGAGGACGGATGGTTTGAGGAAGTGAAGCGGTACGAGGCACAAGTCCTTGCAAAGAGAACACAGGAGGGATAAAATGGGAATTACAGATGTAAAATTTGTGCGCGGCTTTATCCGTATGTGCAATGACGGATGGGAGCAGGGATGGCACGAACGAAACGGCGGGAATCTGTCCTACCGCATGAAGGCCGAGGAAGTCGGGGCGGTGAAAGAGTACCTCCGTGCGGACGGAGCGTGGAAGGAAATCGGCGCGAGCGTGCCGGGGCTGGCCGGCGAATATTTTATGGTGACCGGCAGCGGGAAATACTTCCGCAACGTGATTTTAGACCCGGAGGACAGCATCTGCATCATCGAACTGGATGAGAAGGGCGAGCGTTACCGGATTTGCTGGGGGCTTGTAAACGGGGGAAGGCCGACGAGTGAGCTGCCGAGCCATCTGATGAATCACGAGGTAAAGAAAGCGGCCACGGACGGGGCGCACCGCGTGATCTACCACGCGCATACGACAAACGTGATCGCACTCACCTTTGTGCTGCCGCTGACGGACGAGGTGTTTACGAGAGAACTCTGGGAGATGGCGACCGAGTGTCCGGTCGTGTTCCCGTCGGGAATCGGCGTGGTGGGCTGGATGGTTCCGGGCGGCCGGGAGATCGCCGCGGCGACGAGCGAACTGATGAAGCGGTACGACGTGGCAGTCTGGGCGCATCACGGGATGTTCTGCTCGGGGGAGGACTTTGACCTGACATTCGGGCTGATGCACACGGTGGAGAAATCCGCGGAGATTCTGGTAAAAATGCGTTCGATGCAGCCGGATAAGCGGCAGACGATTTCGCCGCAGAATTTCCGGGATCTGGCGGTTGATTTCAAGGTGACGCTGCCGGAGAAGTTTTTGTATGAGAAATAAAAAACAGAAAAAGGAGAGAACTATTATGGCAAACAGATTTGTGTTGAACGAGATGTCTTATCACGGTTCGGGGGCAATCGGGGAGATTGCCAAGGAGGCAGAGGCAAGAGGCTTTCGGAAAGCGTTTGTGTGCTCCGATCCGGATCTGGTGAAATTCGGCGTGACGAAGAAGGTGCTTGACATTCTGGACGCGGCGTCGCTTCCCTATGAGCTGTACTCTGAAATCAAGGCGAACCCGACGGTTGAGAATGTGCAGACCGGCGTTGCGGCCTACAAGAAATCCGGCGCGGACTATCTGATCGCAATCGGCGGCGGTTCCTCGATGGACACGGCGAAGGCAATCGGAATCATCATCAGCAATCCGGAGTTCGAGGATGTCGTAAGCCTTGAGGGCGTGGCGCCGACAAAGAACAAATCCGTGCCGATTTTTGCGGTTCCGACGACGGCGGGCACGGCTGCGGAAGTGACGATCAATTATGTGATCACGGATGCGGCGAAGAACCGGAAAATGGTGTGCGTGGACCCGAAAGATATTCCGATTGTGGCGTTTGTCGACCCGGATATGATGTCCTCGATGCCCAAAGGGCTTACGGCGGCGACCGGTATGGATGCGCTGACGCACGCGATTGAGGGCTATATCACGGCCGGCGCGTGGGAGCTGTCGGATATGTTCCACTTAAAGGCAATCGAAATCATCGCGCGTTCTCTGCGGGATGCCGTTGCGGATACGCCGGAGGGAAGAGCGGATATGGCGCTCGGACAGTACGTCGCGGGGATGGGCTTTTCGAATGTGGGACTCGGCATTGTCCACTCGATGGCGCACCCGCTCGGAGCGCTCTACGATACGCCGCACGGCGTGGCAAACGCCATCATTCTTCCGACCGTTATGGAATATAACGCGGCGGCGACCGGCGACAAGTACAAATACATTGCGAAGGCGATGGGCGTAGCGGGTACGGATCAGATGTCCGAAGCGGAGTACCGGAAAGCGGCAATCGACGCGGTGAAGAAATTGTCCGAGGATGTGGGAATCCCGAAAGATTTAAAGGAGATTGTAAAGGAGGAGGATATTCCGTTCCTTTCGCAGTCCGCATACGACGATGCGTGCAGACCAGGAAATCCGAGAGAGACGAGCGTGGAGGAAATCGCAGAATTATACAGAAGCCTGCTGTGAGAACAACGGGATAAAAAAGGGGCTGTGGCTTTAACGGTTGAAAAATCGTGAAGCGGCAGCTTCCTTTTTGCTTTTTTGACAGCAAAGTTTCTGAAAAAGCCCGGATGCTTTTATAAAAGGGCATACTTTAACAAGCCATTCCCAATGGCTGAAAGCTTTGTTTTGAAGCCTCAAAAATCAGACACTTTTCATCGGGAATGAATGATCGTTTCAAGATTTAGCGGAAGTTTTAATTGATATCCGCTCTGGTTTAAGCTATAATTTTTCTGTAAGTTTAATGTGTTTGGTCATACATTAATTTTACACCAACTGCCGGATTCTTTCGAGGTCTGGCAGTTATTTTTGCATAGAAAAGGAGCTGCGCACGAATCACTCAGTGGACGCGGCCCCAAGTGCGGCAGCCTTTACGGGGCATAAAAATATCACAGACATTTTTGAGGAAAAAGAGTATGAATCGAGGAAAGAAAGCGGGAATCCTTGCGGCTGCAGCGATACTGCTCGGCGCGCTTGCGCTGCGGTATGACGGGTCGAAGGAACAGACGCGCTATACGGCGACATTTCTGGATGTATTTGACACCAAAACGGATATTATCGGGTATGGAATGAGTCAGGCGGCGTTTACGGAGCAGATCGAACAGCTGAAAGAAAAACTTGTCTATTATAATGAACTCTATGATATTTATCACGATTACGAGGGGATCAATAATATCAAGACAATCAATGACAATGCGGGGATTGCCCCGGTTCGGGTCGATCCGGAGATTATCCGTCTGCTGCTATTTTGCAAAAAGATATATGCGGACACAAACGGGCAGGTAAATATCGCCATGGGAAGTGTGCTTTCGATCTGGCACGATTACAGAGAGGCGGGAAATGAAAATCCGGCGGATGCGAAGCTGCCGCCGGCGGAGGACCTTCGCGTGGCCGCCGAACATACGGATATTACGAAAATCATCATTGACGAGGAGGCGTCTACGGTTTATCTGAGTGATCCGGAAATGTCTCTGGATGTGGGAAGCGTCGGCAAGGGATATGCGGTACAGCGTGTTGCGGAGTACGCAAAAGAGATCGGAATGGAGCATGTGCTCTTAAGTGTCGGCGGAAATGTCTGTGCGGTGGGAGAGCGGCTCGACGGGACGAAGTGGAGACTCGGCATTCAGAACCCGGATCTTGACAGTGAGGAGGCTTATGTCAGGAAGGTGGATGTGGCGGATGCCAGCGTGGTGACGAGCGGAAACTATCAGCGGTATTATATTGTAGACGGCGAGCGATACTGCCATATTATCGACCCGGATACGCAGATGCCGGCAGATTATTTCCTCTCTGTTTCCATCATTGCGAAAGATTCCGGGGTGGCGGATGCATTGTCCACATCGGTATATAATATGCCGTATGAGGAGGGCCTTGCATTTGTGAACGCACTGGACGGTGTGGAAGCCATGTGGATCATGGAGGACAAAAGTATGCGGTATTCGGAAAATTTCGAAGCGTATGTGGTGGAATAAGAACGGAAAAGAACGGTATGTGGGGGAATCGGATGGAAAAGAAAGCGAGGAAAAATGATATCGTATTGATTGCGGTTATCATTGCACTGGCGGCTGCGTCATATTTCGGAATAAGAATTTATCAGCAAATAAATACAAAAGACCCGTTGGCGGTTGTCACGATAGAAGATGTCGAATACGGGCGCTTTCCGCTGGATGAAGATGTCACGGAAAAGATAGAGCTGCCGGACGGGGCTTATAATACACTGGTGATAAAGGACGGCAGGGCGGATGTCACAGAGGCATCCTGTCCCGACGGAATCTGCGTGAATCACCGCGCAGTAAGCAGGCAGGGGGAAACAATTGTCTGTCTGCCCAATGAGGTAGTGGTGGAAATTGAAAACGGAGAGGAATCCGACGTGGATTCCGTGACAAATTAAAGGCGGAAAAATGGAATGAATACAAGAAAAATTGCATATCTGGGACTGTTGATCGCTTTGGCGTTTGTATTTTCTTATGTGGAATTTTTAATTCCGGTCAATTTCGGCGTGCCGGGTGCGAAACTGGGGCTTGCGAATCTTGTGATCATCGTGGCGCTCTACACCCTGAATGAGAGAGACGCATTTCTTCTGTCCGTGATTCGGATTGTGCTGGTCGGCTTTACGTTCGGCAGTATGGCGAGCATGCTCTACAGCCTTGCGGGCGGTGTGTTGAGCTTTGCGGTTATGGTCCTTGCGAAGCGCGCAAAATTGCTGGCTCTGACCGGCGTGAGCGTGCTGGGCGGTGTGTTTCACAATATCGGACAGATTCTCATGGCAATCTGGGTGCTGCATACGGCAAGCCTCGTTTATTATCTGCCGGTGCTGCTTCTGGCGGGAAGTTTGTCGGGCATTGCAATCGGTGTGCTCGGCGCGATGGTCACGAGACGCATACAAAAAATCGTGACGCGGTGACGGATTTTGAGACAGACCAAAGAGGACCGCGTTTCCCGCCGGACTGCTTTTACAAGATGGAGAAGGTGTAATGAACAGGACAGAGATCGGAAGAATGATACGTTATGAACGCACCAAAGCAAATATCAGCCTGCAGAAGATGGCGGCTGGAGTCTGTTCCACAGCGGCGCTGCAGCGGCTGGAAAGCGGCGAGCGTCTGCCTGATTTTTTTGTGCTGGAACGTCTGATCGAGCGCCTCGGGAAATCCGTCAATAAGACGGAATTTCTGTATGACGAGCCGGCCCATGAAATCTGTTATCTGCGGGAGCGGATCGAACTGTTTCTGGAGCAGAAAAACGAGGAGGAGGCAGCGCGGGCGCTGGATTATTACGAGAGCACGCCGCAGGCGGGCGAGCCGCTCCACAGACAGTATATCTGCCAGATGCGGGCCGTAATTGAGTCAGATCTGAGGGACAATCGCAGGGCGGCGGAAAAACTGCTGGAAGAGGCGCTCGCGCAGACCGTACCGGGATTTGATCTGCATCGGCTGGAAGCCTGTGTGCTCGGGGAGGGCGAACTGATTCTGGCGCTGATGCTGTTAGAAGCCGCTGACGACAGGGGCGCTGCATTTATCCGCACGGAGGGCAGACAGATGCTCGCGTATATTGAGCAGGTATGCCGGGATGAGGAAGTGCGTGCGAATCTCTACAATAAAGCGGCATGGCTGTTTGGAACGGTACTTATGGAGCAGGACGGCGGGGAGGCGCTCTGGTACGCCTTGCAGGGAGAACGTGTACTGGCAGCGAATTGCATGCTGCTTCACCTGCCGCAGTTTTTGGACCGCATTGTGCGGCTGACAGGGAAGAAGGACAGAAAAGCGCAGGCGGAGTGGCAGAGGCAGCGGGACGCATTGCGCAGTCTGTATGAGGAGTACGGCGAGCCGTGGGAAGAAGATAAAATCACGCTGTGGAAAAACTACAGGCAGCGGGAAATCTATCTGGTATCAGAGCTGTTCGGGCAGGAGCGGAGACTGACGGGGGAGTCGCAGGAAAAGATCGCGGATGCGCTGGAAATCGACCAAAAGACGGTCTCGCGGATTGAGTGCGGAAAATATAAGCCAAAGCCGGGAACCTTCCGGAAAATGAAGGAATATCTGCAGATAGACCGGGATATCTGCACGACACGCCTTGTCGTGGACGATTTTGCACTGCTGGATTTGGAAAGGGATATTACAAAGAAAAACAGCAGACGGCATGTGACAGAGGCAGAACGGATATATCGGTCATTGAAAATGCAGCTGTCACTCGAATGGAAGGAAAATCTGCAATATATCAGGTACATGGACACAATGTATGATAAGGAGTTTGGACGGATAGCGGCCGAGGAGGCAATAGAGCGCTGCTGGCAGGCATTTCGTATCACACGACAAAATGTGGGACCGGAACAGCTGCCGGGGATTGTTCTCTGCAGGACGGAAAACCTTATTATAAACTATATTGCAAGATGTTACGATGGGATGGGAGAGAAGAAAAAGGCGATAGAACTGCTGGAGAAGATGCTGGAAGGCTATAAAAACAGCAGAGTGGATTTGAAGTACCATTATGAGGAAATGGCACTTTTATATCACCATCTTGCAATAGACTATGAAGAAACAGATCAACTGGAAGAAGCAATTGTGTGGTGTGACCGCTCCATTCTATTTGAACTGAGATGCAAAAAAGCAAACACGCTGGGATTTATGCTGCAGGAAAAAAGATACACGATGGACAGAATAACAGGGGACAGATCGCAGAGCAAGGCATGCTATCAACAGTCTTATCAGCTTTTGAAATTAATGAAAAAAGATAAGCTGATGAAAAGCATGCGGGAAGGATATAAGAAATGGTACGGAGAAGAGGTTGATATATAAATATTTAAGATATCAACACAAGTTCCGAAGAGTCACCAAATGCAGTGTAGGGGCTAACGGTATCACCGTCATCTTCAGCAGAACAGACGATAGGATTGCCCGGTGTATTGTCTGCATAGCAAGTAGTCTGAGCGAGAAGTAATCCGGTTAATAACAGCATAGCGGTTTTCTTTGGCAATTGTTTCATAAATACCTCCTGTGTGTTTGACTGTTTTAAAAATCATACTACAAAATAAATTAAAAACTTATACCAAAAGCGGATAATTTTTTCTCCGGTTTTGGTATAAGTTTTTTTATTTTTGACTGATACAATGCGCTTTAACATGAAAAGACAGATGGCAATAGACGCGTAGAGAGAAGCGAAGCAGATATGATGGAAGAAAATATGAGAAAAGAGCTGCAGCAATTGTGCAGGTTATTAAACGACAAGGATTATGTGAAGATATACAAAAAATCTATTTTTGAATTATCGGCGGACGATGAATCAGAGAATGATCAATACAGTATGACTGAAAATGCAGCTGATTTTTATATAAATAAAAACGGAGTCTTTTTTACTTATCGATTGGATGATCCGGTTGACATTCAGCAGATTGCGGAATGGATAAGCGGAATAAGAGAGATAGAAACTACAGAAAAAAAGATAGAATTTTGCGGCGGGAAGAAATATCTTTCAAAAAAACAAGTCTGCAGTTTTATAAAAAAGATAAAAAAGAAAGTGAAGGATATTGACTTTGATCTGTTGTATGAATCTTATGAAGAGGACATTATATTTGGCAATGGAATCGTAGAGATACGTGGATTTCAATCTGTCATTATGGAGATTGATTATAAGAAAGTAAATTTCGGACCTTTCGTTTACACTGAAATGCCGCAGGAACAGGAATTTATTTCTGAGATACGGGAAAAAATCAAAAATTATAAAAAGTGGGAGCGGTTTAAAAAAATTGATGTAAACCGGGACTGTGATGTGGATATGGAAGTAGAATGCGTAGCTTTACCGAGAGTTGCGGGACAGCTGTTTCATGAAAGCATCGGACATTTGGCAGAGGCGGATGTGTACGAAAGCATGAGGAATGAAGATGTTAAAATCGGGGATAAGGTGAGTAATCAGCAGCTATCTATTACAGACTATCCCGGTTGGAGCGGAATCGAAACAGGAATTATTTTTGATGAGGAAATGACGCTGGCAAAGCCATTGCCAATTATTAAAAGAGGCGTTTTTCAGGGTGTTATGTCAGACAAAGAAATGCATCATAAAGGAGAAGAATATCAGTTGTCCGGTTTTTGCAGAAGCAGTATCGATAATAATATGCAGCAGATAAGAATGAGGAATTTAGTTGTGGAAAATGGTGTAGATGAAATGGAGGAGTGTATCAGCAACATAAAGTATGGGTTTTATATCATAGAAAGCGATGAGGCAAAAAGAGAAAACAACAGGATATATCTGCATGTAAAAAAGGCGCTTGTAATAAAAGACGGAACCTTTATCGGAAAGGTTGAAAATGTATGGCTGCAAAATTTAAACAGGGAATTTTTACAGAGTATAGCTGCGGTATTTGACAACGGAAGCTGGTTTGAATTGTATAAGTGCAGAAAAAACGGAGGAAGTATTTATATTTCATATTTTTCGCCGGGGATTGTCTGCACAATGAGAACGATAAGAACTTTTATAAAAAAGTTTTTATAAAAATTATAATACAAACGGATTAACTTGCGGATAACTTAGTACAAATGAAATTGTTTTGCGGTAGTTTAATGATATAAACATTATTGCAAATGAATTTACAAAAAGATATAATATTACCAACGTGCAAGATTATGTAGAAATGATAGGAAATATGATACAGATACAGATGTTGACCGGCGGAGATGACGGTAAAAAGTAAGTGTCGGTGATGCCTATGAATAAGTTGCAGCGTTAATTTATAAAGACAGAGAGGATACAGACACTTATGAACACGACAAAATACTCCGAGCTGGTGAAGCTGTTTTCCGGTTTTCGGAAACGGCAGATCGGGCTGTTTTTTTTGAGTGCGGCGGCGATTTTGCTGAATCTTTATTTCGTTTATCAGATACAGGATTTCGTGGATGTCATTACCGGCGGGGCGGATGCGGGACTTATACGGGAGACATTTTTAAAAATTCTTGCGCTCGGCATTGCAGCGCTTGCGGTGGGCGTCTGGCAGAGCCAGACGTGGCATGTGTTCCGGCATACGCTGATGAATGAGATGCGGACCAAAATGTACCGGAAACTGCTGATGAAAAAAGCGGTTTTTTATGACGCGCACACGACCGGAGAGATTGTCTCGGCGGTTATGAACGACGGCACGATGATTGCGGAGGGGGCGGGAATCAATATCCTGATGCTCTTTTTAAACAGCCTGCAGGTTATTGTCATTCTCGGCGTATTAATCTGGCAGAATGTGGTGATGGGAATGATTGCGCTGTTTGTGGGCGCCGTCTATTTTGCGGCGGTAAACCGTGTGAACAGATCCATGCGCGACACCTATAAGAATTATTCGCAGAACGTCGCGGATGTCAACCAGCACCTCACGGAGGATGTGAAAGCCATCCTGGAAATCAAGACGCTGAACGAAAAGCCATTTTTTGACCGTCGTTTCGGGGCGCATGTGTGGGAAAAACTGTTTGGGGCGGCAAAGCGCCTGATCCGCATAGATGTGATATCCTATGGCGTGAATAATTTTATCTCGGTTATTTTCCCGGTGATGATGGTACTGCTCGGCGGAATCTTTATGCAGCGGGGAATCCTAACCATCGGTGCGATCATTTTGTACTACACCTACACGCAGAAGCTGATTGAGCCGCTCAACAATCTGGCGGATTTTTACCGGGGGACACAGGTGTCTGTCGGCGCGGCGGACCGCATTTACGATTACCTGATGGACGAGGAAGTAAAAGAGTGCGGGATTCCCCAAAACGAGACCGTCACGCTTGCGATGGACATTGACAGTTTCCGCTGGAAAGAGGGAGCGAGTGAGATCTTACACGGCATTCATGAAGTCTGGCGCGGCGGCGACCGCATTTTTATTGAGGGGGAAAGCGGCAGAGGGAAGACGACACTGTTAAAGCTGATCTGCGGATTTTATCCGGTGACGCAGGGCAGCGTCTGCATCAACGGGCAGGACGTCAGCCTTCTGCCGGAAGCGGCGCGTTTTGACTATATCAAGATACAGTTTCAGGAGCCTGTGATACTCGAGGGGAGCCTGCGGGAGAACATCGCGCTCGGGGACGGCTACGACGACGGAGAAATCATGCGGGCGTTAAAGCTGGTGATGATGGACACATTTGCGGCGGAGCACGGACTGGACTATGCAATCGGCGAGTCGGGAAGAAATCTGTCCGGCGGGCAGAAGCAGCGGCTGGCGCTTGCGCGCGTCTTAATCCGCAGGCCGCGGATTCTGATTTTAGACGAGGCCACCAACGGTTTGGATGCAGCGACCGAGGAGCAGGTCATCCGCAATATTTTAGCGTATGTAGAGCAGACGCAAAGCATCCTGATAGTCACGTCCCACAAGGAGGCGATAAGGCAGATCTGCAACCGGAAGCTGGTGCTGTAGATAAAAACAAAGCGGTCAGCAGCCGACCTTTGCGTATATCAGAGGGCGGCTGCTTTTTTTGTGCCTTATATATCGTTTACGAAAAATCCGGTTATCCCGCAAAGCTTTCTGTTTGTTTCTGCCCTGTCTGCGCCTGCCGCTAAAAATATGACACTCTGCTAAAAAACAGTGGATTTTATTTGTGTCAGAAAAACGGTTTAATAGAACTGTAAAATCAGGAGTGTCAGAAAAACAGTTAAAAAGGGCAGGAAAGAGGATGTGAAAATGACAGGGTATACATTTATCGACGAGAAGGGAACATTTGAATTAGAACGGCCGGAAAACAGCAGTTATCTGTATTTTCCCATTGTCGGGGAGACGGGACTCAAAGGGGCCGTGACACCAAATCTCGGCGGGGATTTAAAGACGGACCAGAATCATTTTGTGCTGCAGCCGGTCAGCGCGGAAGAACTGCACAACAATCGATCCGCAAGAAACTTCTGGTGCTGTATGGGGCAGGGCGAAAGCTGGTCTGTCACCGGAAATTCAGCCAGAGCGCATGCGGATCAATTTACGGAACGGCAGGAGGAGAGTCGTCTGCGGGCCGGCGTGCTCTGGCAGGAGGTGACGCGCCGTGCAGGGAGGTACCCGTTGGAGGCGAAGGTTCTCTCTTTTGTTCCGGCGAAAGAGAAAAAGGCGGAGGTCATGCAGGTGACGCTGCGGTGCACCGGGCAGAGCGCGGTGAGCGTGACTCCGGTGGCGGCGGTTCCGCTGTACGGGCGGAGCGCGGACAATCTCAGGGACCATCGTCATGTGACGTCCCTGCTTCACCGGACCGTGACGACGGATTACGGAGTGGAAGTTATGCCGACGCTCTCTTTTGACGAGCGGGGACATCAGAAAAACAATACGACGTACTATGTGTGCGGAATCACCGGAACCGGGGAGAAGCCGGAAAGCTTTTACCCGGTGGTCGAGGACTTTATCGGGGAGGGCGGCAGCCTGGAGCGCCCGGTGGCAATTGCCAGAGATTTTCCGGGAGTGCCTGCGGGGAGCGCCGCGGACGGCTATGAGGCGCTTGGAGGCATCCGCTTTTCGAGGGTGACGCTGGCTCCGGGAGAGCGGATTTCTTACACGATACTGATCGGACTGACGGAGAACCGGGACGAGATCGCGGGGCTTGTGGAAGCGTTCGGGACAGAGGAGAAAACGGCGCGGATTTTTGAGGAGACAAAAGCATACTGGCAGTCGCGCAACAATGTGAGCTACCATACCGGGGATCGGAATTTTGACAATTTTATGTACTGGGTCAATTTCCAGCCGACGCTTCGGAGAATCTACGGCTGTTCCTTCCTGCCTCATCACGATTACGGAAAAGGCGGGAGAGGCTGGCGGGATCTGTGGCAGGACTGCCTTGCGCTGCTTGTGATGGAGCCGGAGAGCGTGCGCGGGCTGCTGCTCAATAACTTTGCGGGAGTCCGTATGGACGGCAGCAATGCGACCATTATCGGAAATAAGCAGGGAGAATTTATCGCAGACCGGAATCACATCGTCAGAGTCTGGATGGATCACGGATTCTGGCCGCTTCCGACGACGAAGCTTTATATCGATCAGACGGGAGATTACGGGATATTGCTTGAAAAGCAGACTTATTTCAAGGATGGCCAGGTCTGCCGCGGAACAAAAACGGATGATAAATGGAGCGCGGCAGACGGTACGTTGCAGCGGGATGCGCAGAATGAGATTGTGGAAGGAACGGTTCTGGAACATCTGTTGCTGCAGAACCTTGCGGCTTTTTATGAGACCGGGGAACACAATCATTTCAGACTGCGGGGGGCAGACTGGAATGATGCGCTGGATATGGCAGAAGAGCGCGGCGAGAGCGTGGCGTTTACCGCCGCATACAGCGGCAATCTGCAGACGCTTGCCGGGCTGCTGCGGTATCTTGCGGCACACGGAACGGAAACGGTTGCGCTTGCAGAGGAAATGATGCCGCTGTTTGGGCAGACGGAGGAACTGTACGAAGACACGAACGCAAAAAACAGCGTGCTTAACGCATATCTGCAATCCTGCTTCCATGAGATTTCGGGGCGGAAAGCGGAGATTTCATGCGAACAGGCCGCCGATACGCTGGAGAAGATGGCAGAGTGGATCAGGAAGCACATCCGGAACACCGAGTGGGTGGGCGACAACCGGGGTGCGCACTGGTTCAACAGCTACTATGACGATCACGGAAGACAGGCGGAGGGAGCAGTGGACGACACAGTCCGCATGATGCTGACAGGGCAGGTATTTGCAGTGATGTCGGGAACGGCGACAAAGGAACAGACGGCTGAAATCGCAGCCGCGGCGGATACATATCTGTACCGCAGGGAAGTCGGCGGCTACCGTCTGAATACCGATTTCGGCGAATTGAAAACGGATCTGGGGCGCATGTTCGGTTTCGCTTTCGGGCACAAGGAGAATGGAGCCGTCTTTTCCCATATGACAGTGATGTACGCAAATGCGCTCTATCAGAGAGGATTTGTGCGGGAGGGATATAAGGCGCTGCACACGCTGTATGAACAGGCCGCCGATTTTGCACACAGCCGCATTTATCCGGGCATCCCGGAATATTTTAACGCGCGGGGCAGAGGGATGTACCATTATCTGACCGGCGCTGCGAGCTGGCTGATGCTGACCGTGGTACAGCAGATGTTCGGCGTGCGCGGAGAATCCGGAGATTTGGTCGTGGAGCCGAAGCTTCTCGCGGAGCAGTTTGACTGTGCGGGTAACGCAGAGATTTCATTCGTGTTTGCCGGAAAAGAATTTTTGCTGCGCTATGAAAACCCGGACCGGCTGGACTCCGGGGAATATAAAATCACACAGGCAATTCTTGACGGAAGGGAGCAGGAGCTGTCCGCGGGACGATTCTTGCTTGCGCGCGAAAGTCTTGCGCAGCTTGCCGGGCAGGAAGTGCATAAGCTTGCCGTGCGGCTGGGGTAAGGGCGCATCATATGAAAATAAAACAGACGCCGCTTGCGGCAGAAAGTGAGGCAGAAATGACAGAGACATTTACAGTGAAAAATTACGGGAAGAAATCGACGTTCGCAAGCTTCTTACCGGGAATTTCCGGGAAACACGGGATACCGATCTGGTGCTATTACGTAAACCGCGGACAGGGAGTCGCAAGTTTCGGCGTGCAGGATAAGGATCATGCGATTATGGAATTTTATCCGGCGCATCAGGCATATCAGAATGTGAAACGCACCGGTTTCCGTACCTTTCTGAAAAAAGACGGCTACTATCTGGAATGCTTTCAGAAGGAGGAAAAGCCGCATGCGATGGAAATCGGGATGAACATGCTTACCGTCCGGGAGCAGGATGAGGTCAGCCATCTGGACACGGAAGTTACCTATTTCACGCTGCCCGGGGAGCGCGTGGGAGCGCTTGTGCGGAAGGTTACGATTACAAATGCCGATATGCACGCCTGCGAGCTGGAAATCTTAGATGGTATGCCGGCATGTATCCCCTACGGCGTGAATATGGACAGTATGAAAAATATGGCGCAGACGTCAAAGGCATGGATGCAGGTGGAAGATGTGGAAAGCGGCGTCCCGTATTTTCGGGTGCGCGCGAGCATGGCGGATTCCGCGGCGGTTGCACAGGTTAAGGGAGGCAATTTTGCATTTGCCCGTTTTGCGGACGGGACAAAGCTTGGCGCGGTTGTGGATCCGGACGCGGTGTTTGGCTATGACAACAGCCTGGAGACGGCGGCGGGCTTTCTCGGAGGCGGAACGGAGTGGCTGACAGAATATGAACAGGTGACGGCCAATCAGCTCCCGTGCTGCTTTTTTGCGGCAAAACGGACGCTTGCGGGCGGAGAGAGCGTCACGTTTTACGAAGTCATAGGCCAGGTGGCAAACAAAGCGGTTTTAGGGAAGTTTTTGAAAAAACAGTTTGACGAATCCTATTTTGCGCGAAAATATGAGGAGGCGGTCAGGATTGCGGAGGAGCTTGTCAGGGATGTGGAAACGCATACCGCGGACAGCCGGTTTGACACATACTGCAAGTACACATATCTTGACAATCTGCTGCGGGGCGGTTATCCGGTCAGGATTGCGGACGATAAGGTATTTTATCTCTATTCACGGAAACACGGCGATCTCGAACGCGATTATAACTATTTTTGCATGCAGCCGGAATTTTACAGTCAGGGGAACGGTAATTTCCGGGATGTGAATCAGAACCGGCGCCTCGACACCGCGTTTCATCCGTTTGTCGGGGATCAGAATATCAGAATGTTTTACAGCCTGATCCAGCTCGACGGGTACAATCCGCTGGTGGTGGAGAAGGTCACTTACCGGCTGGGAAAAGAAGCGGCGGAAAATCTGCATTTGGAGCCTGCCCTGAGCCGGACATTCACGGAACCTTTTACGCCGGGCGAGGTGTTTTTTTGCCTGGAGGAGGCCGGCATCGAAGAAGAGCGGCAGCAGGAGCTGTTTGCGCAGATTATCTCCGCGGCGGAGGAAGAGGTCTGCGGAAATTTCGGAGAGGGATACTGGTGCGATCACTGGACCTACAATCTGGATCTGATAGAAAATTATCTGTCGGTGTTCCCGGAGCGGGAAAAAGAACTGCTTTACGGCGGGGATTACACCTGGTTTCGCTCCGCGGCAAATGTGAATCCGAGAAAAAAGCGTTATGTAAAAACACCGCAGGGTATCCGCCAGTATCATGCACTGGATGAGGAAAACGGGCAAAGCGGAACGGAAAAGCTGGTAAGGGAGGAAAACGGGGAGCCGGTGGGCGCAACGCTGGCGGAAAAGCTGATTTTACTTTGTGCGGTGAAGTATGCGACATTAGACAGCTACGGCATGGGAATCGAAATGGAGGGCGGCAAGCCGGGCTGGTATGACGCGTTAAACGGTATGCCGGGGATTTTCGGTTCGTCGATGGCGGAGACCTGTGAGCTTGAGCGGATGCTCTGTTATACGGCGGATGCCCTGGAGCGGCACGGGGAGCCGGTCGCGCTTTTAGAGGAGATTGCGGAGCTGATTCGGGAACTGGAAAAAATAACGAAGGAAGAGCGGGAGCATTTGATTTCGGAGGAAAAGGTGCTTTCCTTCTGGAATCAGATAAATGATGCGCGGGAACGCTACCGGGAAAAAATTTATGCCGGTATATCGGGAAGGAAGGTGACGATGTCGGCAGAAGCGCTTACGGGTATTCTGCGGATGTGGGAGGAAGCGGTAAAGGCGGGTATCCGCAAGGCGTACCGGTTTGGCGGAAGCGTTTTTCCGACTTATTTTACCTATGAGGTTACGGATTATGAGGAGACGGCGGAAGGCATTATCGTCAAAGATTTTATGGTAAAACAGACGCCGTATTTCCTGGAAGGCCCGGTGCGCTGGCTGAAGCTCGACACGGAAATGGAGCAGAAGAAAAAGCTGTATGACGGGGTAAAAGAAAGCGGTCTGTATGACAGAAAGCTTGAAATGTACAAAGTAAACGCCGATCTGGCGTCCGGTTCCTATGAGCTTGGAAGAGCGCGGGCATTTACGCCCGGATGGCTTGAAAACGAATCGGTGTGGCTGCACATGGAGTACAAATATCTGTTAGAGCTTCTGAAATCCGGGATGTACGAGGAGTTTTTTGCGGATTTCAAAAAGGCTGCGGTTCCGTTTTTAGACGAGGAGCAGTACGGGAGAAGCATTTACGAAAATTCGTCCTTTATCGCGAGCAGCGCGAACCCGAACCGGGCGTATCACGGAAAAGGGTTTGTGGCAAGGCTCAGCGGCTCGACCGTGGAATTTCTGCAGATGTGGCGGATCATGATGTTCGGGAAGCAGCCGTTTACGGTGCAGGATGGGACGCTGTGTCTTAAGTTTGCCCCGGCGCTGCCGCAGTATCTGGTCGGGGAAGACGGATGCATATCGGCCATGTTCCTCGGCAAAATCCCAGTGACGTACCGCGTGCGGGAGCAGGCGGACTACCTGCCGGGACGGTATCGGATCACTTCGATTGATGTGACCTACGAGAAGGAAGGCCATTATACGACGACAGGGGATACAATCTGCGGAACGCTTGCGGAAATCATACGGGAAGGAAAAGCAGAGTCGATCTGCGTGACGATGGAAAGATAGTGTGACGCGGGCGATAAAATCCGGAAACTAAAAAAAGAACACCTTTATGAAAAAAGCGTCATTATATGACGCTTTTTTCCTTTTTATAATATAGCTACAAAGAAACAGGACGTGACCGTTTCGAAAAATAAAGGAGGATATTTTTATGAATTGGAAGAAAGCAGTATCAATGGCGCTTGTCAGTGCGATGGCACTTTCGATGACGGCGTGCGGCGGGGATTCAAAAGAGAGCAATGCATCCGCGGGGGCAGGCGGCGCGGCAGGGACGGAGAATGCAGGCGGAAGCGCTGTGGAAGGCGGCGCATCATCGGGGGAGAAGCTTGTTGTCTGGACACTGTCAAACGACCTGATCGATTTCGGAGAGCGCTACACGGAGCAGACCGGCGTGGAGGTCGAGACGGTGGTAATTGAGCCGGCAAACTATCCGACCAAGGTGCAGACGGCGCTGCTTGCAGGAGAAAAGGAGCCGGATATCATCGTGGGCGAGCCGAAAATGCTGGAAGATTTCTATGATGCGGGATTTTTTGAGGATCTCGATCAGTTTGGCGCGAAAGATTACGCGGATCAGATTGTCGACTATGTGTGGGAAGTAGGTCAGTCCGATGACGGCGTGCAGAGGGCGATTTCCTATCAGATTACACCGGCGGGTATTTATTACCGGAGAGATATTGCGCAGACGGTATTCGGCACGGACGATCCGGAAGAAATCGGAAAGCTTTTTGCGGATTATCCGATGATTTTAAAGACCGCGCAGACGTTAAAAGATGCAGGCTACCGGATTTTCTCCTCCGATGCGGAGATGAATGTATTTTCCGGCGATTCCGCATGGGTGATCGACGGAGTGTTAAATGTATCGCAGTCGCGCTATGATTTCATGGATCTGTGCGTGGAGCTTTATCAGAAAGATCTGACCGCTTATGCAAACCAGTGGTCCACGCCATGGTATCAGGCGATGGCTGGGCAGGTGCCGATTCTGAGCGCGGATATTCAGAATTATGAGGATGATTCCGTCAATGTATGGGATGCGGAGGCATTTGAGGAAGCGACAAAGGATATGGATAAGACAGAAGTATTTGCATTCGGGCTTCCGGCGTGGGGCGTGCTCACATTGAGAGATAATGTGAAGGATACCTCCGGTTCCTGGGGCGTTTGCGCAGGTCCGGCATACGGTTTTGACGGCGGTACCTACATCGGCATTTCCTCCCAGTCCGAGAAGAAAGAAGCGGCATGGGAATATGTGAAGTTCTGTACGTTAAACGAGGAGACCGCGGAGTGGTGGATCGAGTTCTCCGAGGGGGATACGGTTTCTCTGAAATCGGCTCTTGAGAAACACAAAGATGATGCGAACGAGGTTTACGGCGGTCAGAAATTGTATGCGTTCTGGTTACAGCAGGCGGAGGGGATCGATACTTCCAAAGTAACCAGATATGATACCGCAATCGGCGATGCGTGGGGCAATGCAATTTCTGCGGTAAAGACCGGAGAGAAGACAAAGGAAGAGGCAATTAATGAGTTTTATGACAAGATAGAGTCCACATATCCGGATATCACGGTAAATAGAGAGTAACCGAAAGTCCGCGGGCCCGCTGTATCGGCGGGCCGCGTGGCTCCCCTGTTCGGGTGCGGAAGGATAGAATATGGGAAAGGACATGGGTGTTATGGAAACGAAAAAGAAAAAAATGAAAAATTACAATAACATGGGCTATTTTTTTGTGGCGCCTTTTGTTATTGTGTTTTTGATTTTCAGTGTGTATCCGGTGGTAAGAACCCTGTATTTTAGCTTTACCAATGCAAAAATAGCAGGGGTCGGCGAAGCGGGCTGGGTGTGGTTTGAAAATTACAAACGTGTGCTGACGGATAAATTTTTCTGGAGAGCGCTGGGGAATACCGTGCGGATCTGGGGCGTAAATATTATATTGCAGCTTGGTCTGGCATTTCTCCTGATGATGGTATTCAGCGATGTGAAATACAAAATGAAGGGACTTGGCATTTTCCGTGTGATTTATTATCTGCCGAACCTGATTGCGGCTACATCTATCGCGTTTTTGTTCAAGACGCTTTTAGACTGGCGCTACGGTACGTTTAACCAGATTATTTTTGGCATTTATCAGCTGTTTGGAAAGAGCTATCAGCCGGTTGACTGGCTGGGAAGCGCGGCGTATGCCGGTGTGACGATTGCTGTTATACAGACCTGGGTGTGGTTCGGAAATTCATTTATTATGCTGATGGCGGGCGTGCAGGGAATTTCAAAAGATTATTTTGAGGCGGCGGCAATCGACGGCGCCGGGAGATGGACGGTATTCGGAAAAATCACGCTGCCGCTGCTTCGGCCGATTCTTCTGTATGTGGCGATCACTTCATTGATCGGCGGTCTGCAGATGTTCGACCTGCCGTACCTGATGGCGGAGAAGGCGAGCGCATCCTATGATTCGGTGCAGACGGTGGTAATGTATCTCTACAAATTCGGTTTTGAGACGGGGACGACACAGACCGGATACGCATCCGCGATTGCGTATATCCTTTTCCTGATTATTCTTGCGGTGTCTGTGGTTCAGTTTAAGCTTTTTAACAGGAAGGAGGACTAGGGTTTATGAATACGATTGGTTATAAAATAAAGAAAAGTATTCTGTATCTGATTCTGATACTGTTGGGGCTGACCTGCCTGCTGCCGTTTCTTTTGATGATAGTCAACGCGACGCGAAGCGGTTCGGAGATCGTGACATCGTTCACGCTGATTCCGAGTACATATCTGGCAGAAAACTGGCAGACCGTATTTAAGTTTTTTAATCTGTTCAAGGGAATGTTTAACAGCCTGATTGTGGCGGTTCCGGCGACACTGCTGACGGCGTATTTCTCCGCGATGACGGCTTATGGGCTTGCAATGTATAAGTTTAAGGGAAACAAACTGATATTCGGGACGATCCTTGTATTCATGATGATACCGGGACAGCTTGGACTGATTGGTTTTTATAATCTGTGTACAAAACTGCATCTGATAAACACCTATATACCGTTGATTGTTCCGGCTGTTGCAGCACCGGGAACCGTGTTTTTCTTAAGGCAGTATGTGATGTCAGTGCTTCCGCCGTCCCTGATTGAGGCGGCGCGCATCGACGGGGCGAGCGAGCTGTATTCGTTCCACAGAATTGTGCTCCCCGTGATGTCTCCTGGCATCGCGACCATGTCGATTATGGCTTTTATCGGAAGTTGGAATAATTATCTGCTTCCGATGATCCTCTTAAATAAGAACGAAAAATTTACCCTGCCGGTCATGATGGCTACCCTTCGGGCGTCCACGGATATTAATTCCAATCAGGGCGCGATTTATCTGGCGGTTGCAATCTCCGTAATACCGATTCTTCTGGTGTTTGCATTTTTCTCGAAATACATTATCAGCAGTATCTCGGCGGGGGCGGTAAAAGAATAAGATGCGGGAGGGCTCCTTTTTGGAGCCTTTTTGCAGTGCAAGCCCATAGATTTGCGCTGAATGCGGCTTTTTGATATAGTTAAAGCTGTAATGCGGCTGAAGTACAGTATGGGAAACGGGATTTGGAAAGGGATGGATGATATGAGGAACCGGAGAAAACACATCGGATATGCTGTAATGCCGGTGCTCGTGGGATTGACGATCTGCGCATGCGGCGGCGAGGCGCCAGGGGAGGGCACCGAAGAGCGGGAAGAGCCGGTGACGCTGGAATGGTATATCAACTATTCCTGGTACAATACCGGTTTCGGAGAAAATCTGGTATCAAAAGAGATTACGGAGCGAACCGGCGTCGATATCCGGTTTGTCACGCCATACGGCGATGAGACGGAGCTTTTGAATTCTCTGATTTCTTCGGATACGCTGCCGGATCTTATTACGCTCGGCTGGTGGGAGCCGCAGGCGGATGAAATGATCGAAAAGGATATGGTGTATGCGTTAAATGAACTTGCAGACGAGTATGAACCTTATTTCTGGGAAGTGACGGATGAGACAATTGCAGACTGGTACACAAAAGAGGACGGCAATATCTATTGCTATCCCAATTCCGCTTATACGCCGGAAGACTATAGAGAGCATGACAATATCGGTTCAAATCAGACCTTTCTGGTGCGGAAGGATATCTACGAGGCGATCGGAAGCCCGGATATGACGACGCCGGAGGGATTTGCGGCGGCGGTGAGGGCGGCCGCGGAGCAGTTTCCCGAGGTGGACGGATATCCGCTGATACCGGTGGGAAGCCATGTTTTCACGGATACGGGATGCGACTCATTCGACCAGCATCTGCAGAATTTCCTTGCAGTGCCTTATGAGAAAGACGGGGCTTATTATGACCGTTACACGGACCCGGAATATATCCGCTGGCTGAAAATGTTCCGCGGGCTGGGCAGCGAAGGGTATCTGAAAAACGATATTTTTATCGACCAGAGGACACAGATGGAGGAAAAAATAGCGCGCGGGCAGTATTTTTGTATGCTGTATCAGAGGACAGACATTGCGGATCTGGAGAGGGAACTGTACGCAGAGCATCCGGAGCGTATCTATATTGCGGTCGACGGTCCGAAAAACAGCGCGGGGGACGACCCGGTGCTGATGGGGGCTGGGATTAACGGCTGGACGGTGACATTTATTTCAAAAAACTGCAAAGACCCGCAGAAAGCGATCGGGCTTGTAACCTACCTGATCAGCGAGGAAGGGCAGAAGCTGACCTATCTTGGCGTGGAGGGTGAGACTTACGACGAGAAAGACGGCAAAATCGTGATAAAGGATGAGGTGCGCGAACTGCTTGAGCGTGACAGAGCAGAGTATGACAGGTTTTACGGAGCAGATAATGCATATTGGATGTTTCAGGACAATGTGATGCAGCTGCAGTGGAAATGGGACAGTGATGAGAAAAACCCGGTTGTGGAAATGGAGAAATGGACGGTGCCGTACACAAGATACATCGGGCAGTATGAGATCAGTTTCGACGCGAATACGAAAGAGGGGAACGCGGACAAGAAGATCAAGGAGGCATGGGGAGAGACGCTGCCGAAGCTGCTATTGGCGTCTTCTGAAGAAGAATTTGACGCCGTGCTTGCGGCGTATGTGAAGAAGCGCGAAGAGCTGGGATTTTCTCTTGTAATGGAAGCGAGCACGAGACAGGTGAATGAGGCGAAGGAACGGCTGGGATTAGAGTAGGATGAAAAAGATAATCGAATGTTTTCGGGGAATGAAACTGAATACAAAATTTACCGGAATGATCATTCTCTTTGTCGCGGTATGTATGGCGGTGCTTTCGGGGATTTTGTTTCGCAATATGGAGCGGAATGTCGTTGAACAGCAGAGAGTGTCTCTGGAATATAAAATGGAGAAGAATCACGGGCAGATCCTTAAAAATGTGGAATCCGTGAATATGTCCACGCAGATTTTTCGGAACGACACGGGGCTGAATCATTTTCTGAACCGGACGAAAGAGGGGGAAGATATTCCGACGGAGGAGCTGATATCGTTTTATAAAAGGGACATCGCGTCCCTGCAGCGCATGGTGAACAGCAATCCCTATCTGTATCAGGTGCGGGTGTACGCAGACAGCGATACGATGCAGGAGATGATGCCGATTCTGTTCCGGCGGTCCCGGATGGAAAAGCTCGCGTGGGCAAAAGACGCGTCGGAAGGGTGGAAATTTGGCTATACGGATCGGATTTTTGAGGAAAACGGTTCCATGCAGCAGAAATCCATTTTGTCTTTTGTGACGGTGATGACCGATGTGGAAAATGGAACAATCGGAATCCTGGAGGTGGCAATGGAGATGGAGACGATGTTTCCGGGGCTGTATGAACAGGAAGACGGTATGTTCAGCTGCTTTATTGACGAGAAAGGAAAGCGCTATGACGGCAGCGGAAGCGCGCGTGCAGCGGAGCTTATGGACATCATTCTGGCACAGAATGAAGCTTCCGAAAACCAGGAGGCTTACTATACGGAAATTGACGGGGAGAAGCTGATTGTCGGCTACATGCCGGTAAAAGAATTAAACGGCATGTTTGTCTGTGCGCAGACAATCACGGGGGCGGTAGGAGAGGTCTTTCGAATGCGGGATATTTTTATTGTCGCGATGGCGGCGCTTCTGGTGGCGCTGGCATTTCTGATTAACCGGATCGTAAAAGGCGTCCTGCGCAAGTTTTACGAGATTATCGCCTCCATCCGGGAGATACAAAACGGGAATCTGGATGTCGTGATCGAGGACTGCGGTAAAGATGAGATGGGAGAGCTCGGCGCCCAGATCAATAAAATGATGGAGCGCATCCGGCAGTTGATGGAAGATAATCTCAGAAGGGAGCTTCTGGCGAAGGATTCCGAGATCCGGGCGCTGCAGAATCAGATTAACGCGCATTTTATCTATAATGTGCTGGAGTCGATAAAAATGATGGCCGAGATCGAGGAAAAATATGAGATCTCGGACGCTATCACGGCGCTGGGGCGTCTGCTGCGCTACAGTATGAAATGGGTGTCCGGGAATGTGACGGTGCGCGAAGAGATTGAATATATTAGAAATTATCTGGCGCTCATCAATCTGCGGTTTGACTATGAGATTTTTCTGTCACTGAATGTCTCCGAAGAAGTGATGCTGCAGGAAATACCGAAGATGTCTTTGCAGCCGATTGTGGAAAACGCGATTTACCATGGGATAGAGCAGCTCGCGGAGGATACGACGATCTATATCAAGGGAAGCATATCCGGGACGGACTGCGCGATAGAGATTACGGATGCGGGGAAAGGGATGACCGAGGAAGAGGTACGGAAGCTGTACGGCAGGATTACCGGCGAGATTTCAGCCGGAGGCGGCTCGGGAAACGGGATCGGACTTAAGAATGTGCAGGACCGCATACACATGAATTTCGGCGAGGAGTACGGCATTGAGATTGCCTCGCGTTTGGGCTGTTACACGAAGGTTATTGTAAGAATACCGAAACGGCACGAAATTTCAGAAACCCGGGGAGAGGAAATATGAAGACAGTATTAATTGTGGAAGATGAGAAAATGATACGGCAGGGGATGAAGGCCATGGTCCAGCGGAGCGGAGTTCCGGTGGAGGTTATCATGGAGTGCAGCAACGGCCAGATGGCGCTTGAGATTTTAAAGGAACAGAAAATCGACGTGATGTTTACGGATATCCGTATGCCCAAAATGGACGGCATTGCGCTGGTGCAGGCGATGCAGGAGTGCGAACATGTCCCGCTCACGGTTGCGGTCAGCGGGTATGACGATTTTTCCTATGCCGTGGAGATGATGCGCCAGGGGGTCAGAGAGTATCTCTTAAAGCCGGTGGACAGGGAGAAGGTGCGGGAGATTTTAGAGAAGTTTAACCGCGAGATCGAAGAAAATCAGCAGAAAGACGAAGAAATCCGGAGTATCAGCCACAGGCAGCTAAAGTATTTTATGCTGCAGGAGAATGTCGATGAAAAGGAACTCGCCGCGATGACGGGCCAGTTCGGCAGGCTGTTTTACGCGGAACCTTATGTCGTGTACTGCAGAGAAAAAGGAGAAAATGGCATCGGTGACTATATTTGTCTGGAAGAGCTTGCAGGACAGCAGATTTTTATTGTGGAGGAGCATAAGAAAGGGCAGCTCTGTGAGGATGTCTTAAAGGGCAGTTCCGCAGGCGAGAGCCTGCCGCATCAGGGGCTGCGGGAGCTAAAGCAGGCGTATCTGGAGAGCCGGGCCGCGAGGAGTGAAGCGTTTGGCAGGGGAAAGGGCATCATGGCCTACGCGCCCCAAAATACCAGGGGGGTATTTTTGGTAGACACAAATCGGATTCACCAGATTGTGCAGATGCTTGCGACGGATAAGTTTGAGGAGGCCTGCCGTATTTTTGAAGGGATTGTCTGGGAGGTAAAGCGGGGACAGGTGAGCGTGGACTCTTTTGCGGAAAATGTCGGGATACTGACGGATGGCGTCTGGTCGACGTATCAGAATGTGCTGGAAGTGGACAATGAGAGGCTTGCAGGGTTTGCGAATGTCTTTTCCTGGCCGACGATAGACGCGTTTGCCGCGGACATGACCGCCTGGATGCGGGAGTTTCACGGCAGGATACATATGGAATTTGAGGATTACAGAAATAAACATAAGATACAAAAGGCGGTGGAGTACATTAAGGAAAACTATGGCCAGGATTTGAATATGGCAGTGGTGTCGAATATGATATCGATGAATTATTCCCTGTTTTCGTACGAGTTTAAGCGGTATACCGGCTGCAATTTCGTGAACTATTTGCGCGATATACGGATGAAAGAGGCAAAGCGGCTGCTCGCGGAGACGGATCTCAGGGTTGCGGAGATCGGCAGACGCGTGGGATATGAAAATGAGAAACATTTCATGAAGACATTTAAGAGCGCCTGTGGCGTATCGCCCACCGAGTACCGGAGGAATCGGGATTATTCATAGAGGAAGCATGTCTGAGCCCGAAAGACGGAATTGCTATAGATGTAGTTCGTTTTCCTTATTTTAGCGGACATTAAGTATACACTGAAAGGAGAATCTATGGTATAGTATATAACAAAAGAAGAACATCGAAAAGGAGAGGCGCGGATGGGGCAGCATTTTCATTCGATACAGGAAAACCCGAATTTAACAGACAAAGGTGTGAAATCCGGCATCTGGTTCATCGAGCTCGACGAGACGGGAGCGATGAAAAAGGCTTTCTGGAACGAGAGTCTTCAAAGCATGTTCGGCTATGCGAAGGACGAGGATTTCCCGGCCGAGCGGGAAGACTGGATCGGCCGCCTGCATCCGGAGGATCGGGCAGGCGTGCTGGAAGCATACCGGAATGCGGTGTCGGACGGGGGAAGCTACGACGTCACATGCCGGATGCGGTGGAGGAGCGGCGATTATCACTGGTGCCATGCCGTCGGACAGGTTGCAAGGCACGAGGATGGGGCGCCGTGGCTTTTGGGCGGAACGATCGCGCAGACCGATATCTACGGGGACAAAGAGCGCTATCTTTCTATTATCGATTCCCTGGCCCGCATCTACCTGTCACTGTATGTTCTTCATCTGCGGACGGATCAGTTTGTGGAGTTGGGCGCGGAGGAGAGTGTCCGGAGCGTGGTAGGGACAAACGGTTCTATCAGCCAGCACTTTTCCGTGATTATGAGCGGGATTGTACAGCCGGAGTATATGCAGGACGTGGCGGAGTTTATCCGGACGGATAATCTGACGGAGCGTCTGCTCGGGCAGCGTATGATCAGCTATGAATTCCGCGGCAAAACCTACGGGTGGTGCCGCTGCAGTTTTATTCCGGTCACATACGATGAGAAGGGCAGCCTGGTTGATGTCCTGTTTGTGGTACAGCAGATTGATGCGGCAAAGAAAAAGGAACTGGAACAGAAAGTGGCGCTTGAGACGGTGCTCAAAAAGGAACAGGAATATATTGCGGCCGAGCAGGAGAAGTTTAATATCATCGGAAGCCTGAGCGGGATTTATTTCTGCACCTACTATATAGACGTAAAAAACGATACCTACAAAGAATTGACGAGCCTCGATTTTTTACAGGAATATCTGGCAAATCGGGGGACGGCGTCAAAAGGCTTCCGCCTTTGGGTCGAGACTTCGGTTTTGGAAGAGCATCGGGAGGAGATGATGAGATTTTTAAATCTTGAGAGTCTCTCGGACCGCATGAAAAACCGCGACAGCCTGTCAATTGAATACCGGATCCACAAAATGGGCTGGTGCCAGGGGATTTTTACGGTGGTGGATCGGTATGAAAACGGAGATTTGTGCCACGTGCTCTGGTCTTCAAGGCAGATTAACGAGGAGAAGGAGAGAGAGCAGCAGTCGAGACAGGCGCTGCAGGACGCATTTGAGTCTGCGGACCGCGCGAATGCGGCGAAGACACAGTTTCTTTCCAATATGAGCCATGATATCCGGACGCCGATGAATGCGATTATCGGAATGACCGCGATCGCGGGAGCCCATCTGGACGACTGCGAGCGGGTGGAGGACTGTCTGAAAAAGATTACGGTGTCGAGCCGTCACTTGCTTGCGCTCATCAATGAAGTGCTGGATATGAGCAAAATAGAATCCGGGAAGGTGGACCTGGCGGAAGAGGAATTTGATCTGCCGGATCTGATTGATAATCTGATTACAATGACGCGGCCGCAGATCGAGGAAAAACACCACAGTCTGAATGTGGCGGTCTGCGACGTGCAGCATGAAAAGGTAATCGGCGACAGCCTCCGCATCCAGCAGGTCTTTACAAATCTGACGACGAATGCGATCAAATATACGCCGGAAGGCGGTAAAATCAGCATCTCCATCTCGGAAAAGCCGTCCGTGATTCCGCTGCACGGCTGTTATGAGTTTGTGTTTGAGGACAACGGAATCGGAATGTCGGAGGAATATCTTCCGCACCTGTTTGAACCTTTTGTTAGAGCAAACAGCAGCCAGACTGCCAAAATCCAGGGAACCGGGCTCGGAATGCCGATTACGAGGAATATCGTCCGCATGATGAACGGAGATATCCAGGTGGAGAGCAGCCTCGGGAAAGGCACGAAGTTCACGGTCGCCGTTTTTCTGAAACTGCAGAAGGAAGATACGGTATTTCTGCCGGATTTCATGGATTTGAAAGTGCTGGTCGTAGATGACGACAGACTTTCCTGCGAGGCGACCTGTGCGATTTTAAACGAGCTTGGCGCCCGCGGTGAGTGGGTGCTCTGCGGCAGGGAAGCTCTGGACAGGGTGAAAAGCCGACATGAGCAGCAGGACGATTATTTTGCGGTATTTCTGGACTGGAAGCTGCCTGATATGAAAGGGATTGACGTTACGCGGGGAATCCGCCGGATTGTCGGGGAGGACATGCCGATTGTCATTATATCCGCCTGCGACTGGTCGGATATCGAGCTGGAGGCGCGCGGTGCAGGAGCCAATGCGTTTCTCGGAAAGCCGCTGTTCCGCTCGCGTCTGGTTCGTGTGATGGAAGCGCTTTTGGGGGACAAGGAGCCGGAGCAGGTAGAGACTCTGGTCGACGCAACGGCCAGGGAGGATTTCAAGGGAAGACGCGTGCTGCTTGCCGAGGACAATGATCTGAATGCGGAGATTGCGATGGAAATTCTCGGCATGACAGGTTTTGAAATAGAGTGGGCAAAAGACGGCAGCGAGGCCGTAGATAAGATGACGTTGTCGCAGCCGGGCTATTACGATGTGATTCTGATGGATATTCAGATGCCGGTTATGAACGGAAACGATGCGGCGCGGGCAATCCGGGCGCTGCAGCGGCCGGACGCGGCGAAGATACCGATTTTTGCGATGACGGCAAATGCGTTTGCCGACGATATACGGGCGTCCATGAACGCCGGCATGAATGAGCATATCGCAAAGCCTCTGGATGTCAGCCAGTTTCTGCGTGTGATGAACAAATGGCTGGGCGGCAGACACGTGCCGGAGCAGGAGAGCGGGGACGTCAGGACGCATCGGACGGAAAATTACGGACTCACGCGCAAGGAAAAGGAGGCCGGTCTGCACCGGTACAATCATCCGCTGTTTAAGAGCCAGTCGTATTTTACGGATATCTGCTGGGAGATTAATCTCAAGAGAGAGTCCATCGTGATGCTCCAGGATGTGTTTCACCCGGAGCTGGTGGGAAAGCAGATAAGCTATGATGTGGTCATGGATGTGATTCTGCGGGATTACATTCCGGAGGAGGAGCAGGCCGGATGGCTGTCAAGGCTGTCATTGACGGCGTTAAAGGAGCAGGAGGAGGACCTTGTGTTTGACATGCCGATGAAATGCGACGGCAGAAATGCGGCGCCCTGCCGGCTTGTCTTAACGTGCGGATTTGATGCCGCGGGTCAGATTGAGCGGGTTTATGTGTCCGGGCGGCGGGCGGGATAGCAGCACGCCGCCCGGACTGCAGCGCTAACCGTGAAAAGTAGATATTGACATTCCGCGCATTATCGGATAATATTTTATCAGCGATAAAGGCATAGGAACGAAAGGCAGAGTGGTCAAGAAACGAAAGGCATCTTGATCACTCTGTTTTTATACGGGAAATATTGTTTTTCGTGTCAGAGGAGCAGGTATCGCACTGCTACAATCAGAAAAGAAGCGGAGGCTTGAGAGAAACATGAGCTTATCGGAAAATATCATAGAACTGCGGGGAATCAAAAAGCGTTTTGACGATAACTTTGAGGCGGTCAGAGATTTTAATCTTGAGGTAAAAAAGGGCGAGTTTGTGACGTTTTTGGGGCCGTCCGGCTGCGGGAAGACGACGACGCTGCGGATGATTGCCGGATTCGATATTCAGACCGAAGGGCAGATTCTGCTCAACGGGGAGGACATCAGCAGGCTGCCGCCGAACGAGCGGCCGATTAACACGGTGTTTCAGCGGTATGCGCTGTTTCCGCATCTGAATATTTATGAAAATATTGCGTTCGGGCTTAAGTTAAAAAAGCTTCCGAAAGAGGAAATCCGAAGAAAAGTCCGGCGCGCGCTTGAAATTGTGGATTTGGAGGGCTTTGAGCGGCGGAGTATCGCGACGCTCTCCGGCGGTCAGCAGCAGCGTGTGGCGATCGCGCGTGCGATTGTAAACGAGCCGGAGATTCTTCTGCTCGACGAACCGCTCGGAGCGCTGGACTTAAAGATGCGCAAAGAGATGCAGTTAGAGCTGATGGCGATGCACCGGGAGCTTGGAATCACGTTTATCTATGTGACGCACGACCAGGAGGAAGCGCTTACGATGTCGGATAAGGTCGTGGTCATGGCGGACGGTATGATCCAGCAGGTAGGCACGCCGGAGGAGATCTACAACGAGCCGAAAAACGTGTTTGTGGCAGACTTTATCGGCGAGAGCAATATCTATAACGGAAGGATGACGGGGGACAGGCGGGTCCGTTTCTGCGGGGCGGATTTCGACTGTCTCGACGATATGCCGCTCGGAGCGCGCGTGGATGTCGTCGTGCGGCCTGAGGATATCATCATGACGTCTCCGGAGCGGGGGACCGTGACAGGAGTTGTCAGCTCTGTCATTTTCAAAGGGATGCACTATGAGATTATCGTCGCATCCGGGGACAACGAGATTGTCATTCAGAGCACAAAGAGCGTAAAAGAAGGGGATACCATCGGCATGTGCGTGGAGCCGGACGGGATTCATGTGATTATGGCCGAGACCAACCTGAATATTTTTGAGGGCGTGCTCACCAGAAATTATACGGTGGTATTTGCCGAGGGCGAGTACGAATGCGATCTGACAAAGCTGTACGAGGGTTCCTCCGTCAGCGCAGAGGGAGTTCTTACGGACGCTTCGGGCAATGAAATCCATACGGACGGGGTAAAGGTTTCCGTGCGGATTCCGGTTCGTGCGGTGTCCATGAGCGACGATACAGACACCGGGGGCATCTGCGGCCATATTATTTCGCTGATATACAAGGGAGACCACTATCACTACATTGTCCGGACAAAAAGCGAGGAGGATATTCATCTGCACGACGAGTACCTCTGGAATGAAAACGATTATGTCAGCCTGAAAATCCCGAAGGACAGGATTGAACTTTCCTTTGCGGAGAACGGAGAGGAGACGGAAGGATGAAACTGCATTTCTCGAGAAAGCAGCTGGGGCTTCCCTATGCGGTGTTTCTGGTCTGTTTTGTTGCGGCGCCGCTTCTTGTGGTGCTGTACTATGCCTTTACCAACGGGGAAGGCAGATTTACCGTGCAGAATTTTGCAAATTTTTTCACGAGTCCGAACACGATCGGCACGCTCTGCTACAGTCTTGCGGTTGCGGCTTCGTCGACGCTCTGCTGCGTAGTCATCGCCTATCCGACGGCATATTTTCTCGCGAGAAGCAGGCTTCGGAGAAAAACCGTGCTGCTGGTGCTGTTCATTGCGCCGATGTGGATTAATTTTACGCTGCGCGTGGCGGCGCTCAAGGAGGTACTCACGGTTCTTGAGGGAAATCTGGCCTATCACCCCTTTTTTAACACGGTGCTGGGTATGACTTACGATTTCCTTCCGTTTATGATTCTGCCGCTGTACACGACCTTAGAGAAGCTGGATAACTCCTATCTGGAGGCGGCGGCGGATCTGGGCGCGGACGCCGCGGTTACGTTCCTGAAAGTGACGCTGCCGCTGAGCATGCCGGGGTTAATCAGCGGCGTGACGATGGTATTTCTGCCGTCCATGACCAATTATGTGATTCTTGATATGCTCTACAACAGTACTTACATTATGGGAAGTCTGATCGGAAGCTACTTTAACGCCTATGACTGGCACAGCGGGTCGATGATTTCGATCGTTCTTCTGGCGATTATTTTTGTCATCACCTGGGCGACGAACGGCTTCGGCGAGGAAGAGACAAGCAGGGGGGCAATCTTATGATAAAGAAAACAATACGGCTGTCATGGCTTGCGCTTGTGCTCCTGTTTATGTATGTGCCGGTGCTGACGCTTATGGTTTACAGTTTTACGGATACGTCCGTCATCGGAACAGCCGGAAATTTTTCTCTGAAAAATTATGTGACATTGTTTACGACGGAGGAACTTTCCGATATGATACGCGGCACCTTTGTGCTTGCAGTCGGCTCGGCGGCGATTTCCACGGCTCTCGGCACCGTCGGCGCGATCGGCGCGTTTTATTCCCGCAGCGGAGGAAGGCGCGCGCTTAATTTCCTGAATCAGATTCCGGTGGTGAATGCGGAGGTCGTGACCGGTTTTTCGCTCTGCGTGCTTTTGATTGTGGTGTTCGGAAGAAGCAAGGAGACCTTTTTCCCGCTGGTGGCGGGGCATGTGGTGCTGGAGGCGCCGTTTGTGTATCTGTCGGTGCTGCCCCGCTTAAAACAGATGGACAACAGTATCTACGAAGCCGCGAGAGACCTGGGCGCGGGTGCGGCTTCGGCGCTGTTTCGCGTCGTGCTGCCCCAGCTGGTACCGGGGATTGTGTCCGGCTTTATGCTCGCGGTGACGCTGTCTTTGGACGATTATTTTATCACGACTTACACGAAGCCCGCGACGTTTGACACCATCAGCACCTACGTGGTAAATGCCACGCGGGGGTCTCACACGGAGATTAAGACGGCGCTCTGGGCGCTGTCCGCGGTGATTTTCGTGCTGATTCTCGCCGTGGTGCTGACCGGGAACTTTGTCACGGGAAAAAGGATGGAGGCAGAAAATGACAGATAAGAGACAAAAGCCGCGGGGGGCTTTTTTTCGGGGCGGGGGATGCGCGGCAGGCGCGGCTTTGCTTGCCGCTTTCTGCTGCCTGTGTGCACCGGGACGCTCCGCAGGGGCGGCGCAAAAGGACGCCGGGGAACAGACGGTAACGCTGCGGGTGTGCAGCTGGGAAGAGTATATCGACGAGGGCGGCTGGGACGAAGACGAGGTGATTTCACTCGGCGAAAGGGATGTGTTCGGAGAGAAGCCGCTGGTGAAAGAATTTGAGGAATGGTATTACGAGACTTATGGAGTGCGCGTAAACGTTGAATATTCCACGTTCGGAACCAACGAGGAGCTGTACAGCCAGATGAATCTGGGAAATGTCTATGATATGGTCTGCCCTTCCGATTACATGATTATGAAGCTGATGAAAGAGGAGAAGCTAGAACCGCTGTCCGAGGGATTCTTTGATACGTCGGAAGAGCAGAACTATTATGTGAAAGGCGTATCTCCGTATATCAGGGATGTTTTTGAGGAAAACAAGATAGACGGGAAGCCGTGGGCAGACTATGCGGCGGGTTACATGTGGGGGATTACGGGGATCGTCTATAATCCCAGGGAGGTCAGCGAGGAGGAGGCTTCCACATGGTCGATTCTGACCAATGAGCGCTTTTACCGTCAGGTCACGGTGAAAGACAATGTGCGGGACGCCTATTTTCCGACGCTTGCAATCCTAAACGCCGAACTTCTGACAGACGATGCGTTTCGGAACCGCGCGGATTACAGGGAGCAGCTTGCGGCGGTGATGAATGACACCGCCCCGGAAACGATTCTTGCGGCGGAGGAGAAGCTTCGCGAAATCCGGGGTAACGTGTATTCGTTTGAGACGGACAGCGGAAAGGCGGATATGGTCACCGGAAAAGTGCTGGCGAATACCCAGTGGTCAGGGGATGCCGTCTACACGATGGACCAGGCCGAGGAAGATGACTTTTATCTGTGCTGGGCGGTGCCCGAGGAGTGCACGAATCTCTGGTTTGACGGCTGGGTTCTGTTAAAGGACGGAATCGGGGACGACGTAGCGAAAAAGCATGCGGCGGAGGCTTTTATCAATTTTCTCTCAATGCCGGAGAACGCGGTGCGGAACATGTATTATATCGGCTACACCTCGACCATTGGAGGCGGGGAGGACGGGCTTGTCTTTGACTACCTGAACTGGTGCTACGGCGCCGAAGAAGACGAAAGCGACACGGTCGCGTACCCGGTCGGTTACTTTTTTTCGGGCGATAACGAGGATGAAGCGTATGTTGTGACGACGTCTGCAGAGCAGGCGGGCAGACAGCTTGCGGCGCAGTATCCTTCGTGGGAGGAGATTGGGCGCAGCGCCGTGATGAATTATTTTGACGACGCGGGCAATGCCGCGATCAATCAGATGTGGATAAATATCCGGTGCTTTCGGTTAGATATGCTGTCCGGCGCGCAGTGGGCAGCCGCCGCCGCGGGAGGTGTGCTCCTTGCGGTGCTCGTGCTACGGTTCGCTTTAAAAAAGCGAGGGTACCATCAGTAAACAAGGCACACACGCCCTTTGCCCACTGAGGGTATGTATTCGGGATTGCTCCCGAATATCAGTTCGGCGGAAAAAAGGACAGGTCTACCTTATAGGATTCCATGACGATATAGGTATCGCTGTAATGCTTTTTCAGCTCGGTGAAAATATAGCGCAGGCTTGACAGATACAGCGACTGACTTCCGCAGGTGGAGGGGACTCTCGTGCAGGTAATCCGGATGCAGTCCGGGTGTGACTGTGCACATTGGATCGAGGGGGCGTACACGGCGGAGGGGGTGTCAATTAACGCGGTCAGAAAGACATTTGACTTCTGATATTCCGCGTTTGCCAGTTCGTTCCAGAGTTTTGAGACGGCGGAAAGCGAGATCCGGTTATCGGTGTTGGTGATTAAAAGGACATATTTTTCGGTCAGTTCCATAAGCCCAACGGATTCCTTTTGATTTAGTCTATGAGACTCTGCAGATATTCGTGCATGGACTCCGCCACGATTTTGCTGTGTGCGACGGCCTCCACAACGGTGCGCGCGCCGTTTACGACATCGCCGGAGGCGAAGATGCCGGGGCGGCCGGTGTGTCCGGTTTCATCCGCCACCAAAAGTCCCCGCTCGTTTGCGGTAAGTCCCGTTGTGGTTTGGACAATGCGGTTCTGGGGGCCCTGGCTGATGGAGACGATCACGCTGTCTGCGGGATAGAGCGTCTCGGAGTCGGGAACGTCCGCAAAAGTGCCGTCCTCGTTTTCGATGATATCTTTGAAGATTACGCCCTCGTCGGTGATCTCGACGGGGGCTTTGTTGTATTCAAACTGCACGCCCTCTAAGGCGGCGTAGCTGAATTCGTGATGGCTTGCGGCGACTTTTTTTGTGAGGGAAAAGCAGGTCAGATGGCGCGCGCCCTTGCGGACTGCGGTTCTTGCGACATCCATCGCCGCGTTTCCGGCGCCGATGACAATGACGCGCTCCCCAAGGGAGTAGCTGTCCGGATTGTTCAGATAATTGATGCCGAAATGCACGTGTCCTAAAGTTTCGCCTTTGATGTGGAGCGCGTTCGGTTTCCAGACGCCGGTGCCGACGAAAATCGCCTTGTAGCCGTCGCGGAACAGGTCGTCAATGCCGATGGCGCCGCCGATGTGGGTGTTCGGGCGGAACTTGATGCCCTTTAAATCGAGATGGCGGTATTTGAAATCGTCGAGCACGGATTTGGGCAGACGGAATTCCGGGATGCCGTAGCGCAGCACGCCGCCGATCTGATCTTTTTCCTCAAAAATGGTCACGTCGTAGCCGTATCTCGCAAGGATAACGGCGATGGTAAGCCCTGCGGGGCCGGAGCCGATAATCGCGACGCGAATGCCGTTTGCGGGGGCGGGACCGGCGGTCATTTTGTTTGCGTAGGTGGAAGAAATATAATTTTCGATGGTTGAAAAATGGACCGGCGCGCCTTTGCTGCCGAGAACGCAGTGCCCCTCGCACTGGTTTTCGTGATTGCAGACAAGGCTGCACACGGTTGTGAGAGGGTTGTTTTCGAAGAGCATTTTTCCTGCCTTATCGAGTTTGTTGTCCTTTAAAAGCCGGATCACATCCGGTATGGGTGTGCTGATGGGACAGCCGCCCCTGCACTGCGGTTTCTTGCAGCCGAGACAGCGGTTGGCCTCATCCATAACGTGTAATGCCATAGTTCGGTACCTCCGTCAGAATAAGAATAGTATCGCCCTGACGCGGCTTAAATATTCGAAGCCGCGGCCGGCAGGGTAAAAAAGCCGCGTATTTTTTCCGCGGTCAGAAAACAGGGCGCACCGGACGGCGCATGTTCGGCGTAGACGGCGCAGATGCAGTTTTCGCAGGAAAAGGTATAAAAATGCGGTGCGAGCGCGGGGGCAAGTGTGTTGATGTCTGTCAGCTTTGCGGCAAGCCCCGTGCCCAGATATTTTGTGTAGGCTTCTTTTTTGGTCCAGATTTCAAAAAAACGTTCGTCGGAGAATGCGGGTGTGTTTACATAGCGGATCTCGTCTTCACAGAAGGCCCGGCGCATAACGGCGGCAGGGGCTTTTTTTCGGTATTCTGCGTCCGCGCCCACGGGTCCCGATTCGGAGACGGCGCAGAGCACGAAATTTTTCGTGTGGGATATGGAAAAGCCGATTTCGGGCGCGCCGCAAAGCGTGGGCCTGCCGTGAGCGCCCGTGTCAAAAGAAAGGCTGTCTGCCGGGATGTCAAGGGCAAGCGATAAGGCCATGCGCGCCGTGAGCGCCGCGTACAGAGAGAGCTTTTTGTCGGACGCAGCGCGAAGTTTTTTTATTTTTTCCTGCCTGCGTGCGGAGACGCGGGACAGCAGCGCGTGTTCTGCGGCGCCCCAGCCGGTGTCCGCAAGCGGAAGAACGTACAGTTTCATGGGCGGGATCCTTTCGGTGTGTGACGGCAGCGGGCCGTCTGCGCAAAATTGTATCTTTGCATATTGTATCACGGGGATGAGAAATCTTAAATCAAAAAATCGTGGGAACGCGGCGCAGAATATGCTATAATGAGAATACCCTCAGTGGACAAGGGGCGTATGTCCCCTTGTCCACTGAGGGTAGAAAAGAAAGAGAAAGAGGTGGAGCATATGGCAAAGATAATTACGATCGGCCGTGAATTCGGAAGCGGCGGAAGGGAGCTTGGCAGGTGTCTGGCGGATGAACTCGGCATCGCCTATTACGACAATGAAATTATCACCAAAATTGCGGAGCGGACGGAGCTCGCGGAGGGCTATGTGGCGCATGTGATGGAGCACAGTCCGTCGGCGACGCTTCCGATTACGGTCGGGCGGAGTTTCTATATGGGTGCGGATCCTCTTTTAGAGCAGAACAATCTGATCTACCGCGAACAGAGCCGCCTGATCCGCGAGATGGCGGAACAGTCAGACTGTGTGATTGTCGGGCGGAGCGCGGATTATATTCTGCGCGAAAAAGAACCTTTCCGCATCTTTGTGTACGCGGATATGGAGCATAAGATGGAGCGATGCAGGAAGCGCGCGCCTGAGCAGGAGCATTTTACAGACCGCGAGCTGAAACGCCACATTCAGGATGTGGACAGAAGGCGCGGGAGATATTATCAGTTTTTTACCGGGCAGACCTGGGGAGACCGGCTGAATTATGATCTGTGCATCAACACTTCCACCGGTTCCATCCCCGGCATCGTCAAGGCAGTCGCGCGCCTTGTAGAATGGGAATAACTTGTTTTCGGACCCCATATACTTATGTGAGTGAGTGTATGGGGTTTCTTTTATGATCATATTGGTTCTGCTTTTGGGGATGCATCTGTATCTCACCGCCCGTCTGGGCGTGATACAGCGGAAAATTCCGAGTGGGATTTATTACAGTTTTTTCGGGGGAAGGGCAAAGGAAAAAGGGAAGGGGGTCTCCGCCTACTCCGCGCTTGCAATGGCGCTTGCGGCTACGATCGGAACCGGAAATATCGTGGGGGTCTCGGCGGCGATTGCCGTCGGCGGCCCGGGGGCCGTGTTCTGGTGCTGGATGACCGGGGTGCTCGGGATTGCCACCTGCTACGGGGAATGCTTTCTTTCCGTAAAATATAAGAGACGGAATGCGGACGGCAGCAGCTGCGGCGGGCCGATGTATGTGCTGGAATACGGGCTGGGGAAAAAATCGCTCGCCGTCCTGTTTGCGCTGTGCACGGTGCTCGCGTCATTCGGCATCGGCAGCAGCGTGCAGTCGCACTCGGTCTATATGGCCGTATCCGAGCTTGCCAGTGTGCCGCCGCATGCCGTTGCGGCTGTGGTATGCGTGCTTGCGGGCGTCATAATCATCGGCGGGAACCGGTTGATTGCGGGGGTCTGCAGCTGGCTGGTGCCGGTTATGAGTATTCTGTATCTCGGAAGCTGTCTGCTCCTTTTGTTCCGCAATTCGGCCGTGCTGCCGGAGGCGCTTGGGCTGATACTCACGGACGCCTTTTCCGGGCGAGCCGCGGCGGGCGGAGCTGCCGGAGGAGGGCTGATGCTCGCGGTGCGAACGGGCGTTGCAAGGGGACTTTTTACGAATGAGGCGGGACTCGGTTCGATACCGATGGCGGCCGCTGCCTCGGGCGAGGAATCTCCCGCAAGGCAGGGCTTGATTTCAATGACGGGACCTTTCTGGGACACCGCTGTCATGTGCGCCGTCACGGGGATTGCCATTGTGAGCACCATGCTTTCGGTTCCGGATATATGCCGCAGTGCGGATGCGGGGCGCCTGTGCTTTGCGGCGTTCGGACAGATACCCGGCGGCACGGTCATGCTGGCCGCGGCGCTGGCGCTGTTTTCGTTTGCGACAATTATCGGCTGGAACGTATACGGCGCTTCGGCGGTGCGCTATCTGTGGGGAGAGCGCATGATTCCGGTATATCAGACCGTGTATCTGCTGTTTGCCTATCTGGGTGTGGTCTGGCGCATGGAGCTGGTGTGGGGGCTTGCGGATCTGTGGAACTGCCTGATGGCGCTGCCGAATCTGTATGCGCTCTGGAAGCTGCGCGGTGCGATTGAACGCCCGCAGTGCAAATAAATGTATTTTGTAAAAAAACGTTTATTTTTTGCCGTGGTATATGTTATACTATGTATAACAATAGTAACCGGTGTGATCACTGATGCCGCCCAGGCGGAGCGGGGACCGCGTGTTCTGCGCATCTGCCGGGGATTAGGAAAGGATTAAAACCATGAAAACAGAAGAGAAGGTTTTTTTGTATGCGGATAAGCAGAAGCAGTCAGAGCGCGCGAATCGCTTTCTGGTATTGGGATTCATCGTGTTTTATGTGTTTGTATTCGGCGTTGTGGGCGTGGCTTTTCTGAGGGGAATACGTTCGAAGGGATATACGACGATGATCGCGGCGCTGATTCTTGTCGCAACGCTTGCGACCGTTTTTTTGTACCGGCGCAATCGTTTTGATACCAAAATCCGATATTTTGCAATGATTTTTATGTTGATTGTGACTTATTTTATGGGCTTTGCGTTTGACGAGTATTATGTGCGTTTTATGGCTGCGATTCCGTTTACGGGGTGCGTTGTGTTCTACGACAAGAAATTTTCCGCGATTTCAGGAATCTGCGTCAGCGCGCTCAACATCATGCTCAATGTGGTTAAAATCGTCGTGCTGCACGCCTACGAAGGCGCTCTGGCAGCGGATCACGTGTTTGCGACGGTCGCAATCTGCCTGATGATGTTTCTCTCGTATATGGCAGTCAATGTGGCGGAGCAGTTTAACACCGATACAATCGGAAGCCTGGAGTACAAGGAGGCACAGCAGAAGCGGATGCTCGACGACGTGCTTTCGGTGGCGAACGAGGTGCGCATCGGCACCGAGAATGCCATGGGCATCGTCAATGAGCTCAATACTTCTACCGAGGTGGTAAACGGCGCGATGCGGGATATCTCCGACAGTACCCAGAGCACGGCGGAGAACATTCAGACGCAGACGGAGATGACGCAGAGTATCCAGGATTCTATTGCCCATACATTAGATTGCTCAGAAAAAATGGTTGAAGTTGCAAAGCATTCCGGGAAGCTCAACAGCAGAAGCGCGGAGATTATGGCGGATCTAAAGAAGCAGTCCCGGGTAATCGCGGATACGAACTCGGAGGTCGTGCATGCCATGCAGATGCTGCAGGAGCGCACCAAGGCGGTGCGGGGAATTGCGGATACGATCTTTTCGATTTCAAGCCAGACAAATCTTCTGGCGTTGAACGCTTCCATCGAGAGTGCGAGAGCCGGTGAGGCGGGGAAAGGCTTTGCGGTTGTGGCGGACGAGATCCGCCAGCTGGCGGCAAAGACCAGACAGGAGACGGAGAATATCGCCAATATCCTGTCGGAGCTTTCCCAAAATGCCGCCTTGGCGGCAGGCGCGGTCGAGCGTTCCGTGGATGCGGCGGGGGCGCAGGATGAGATGATTGCCGTGGTTTCCGAGAGTATCGGGGAGATGAATGAGAATGTAAATCAGTTAATCGGCGATATCGGTGAGATCGACAAGATGTTGAACGACCTTTCACAGGCGAATAATAAGATTGTGGAGAACATTATGCATCTGTCCGCGACGACGGAGGAAGTAACCGCTTCCTCGGTGCAGGCGGCGGATCTGAGCGTGCAGAATCTGGACAATGCGGAGAACACGAAGGATCTTCTGAACAATGTGCTGGATGTCTCCTATCAGCTCGACAAATACATAAGCTGAACCACGACGGGAAAAGAGGCGCACGGCCTCTTTTTTTGTGGACAAATCACGGCGGAATCATTATAATGGACAGGAAAAAAGGAAACAAGGAATGAAAGGGTTGAAGATATGACATTTTTGGTACAGTTTTTCAGAGGTTTTTGCATGGCGCTGGCGGATAGCGTGCCGGGCGTATCGGGAGGGACCGTGGCGTTTCTGCTGGGGTTCTACGATCGGTTTATCAGCTCGATTGACGATTTGCTGACAGGGAATATGGAAAAGAAAAAAGCGGCGTTTTTTTTCCTGCTTAAGCTCGGAATCGGATGGGTGACCGGATTTATCTCTGCGGTGCTGGTACTGACAAGCGTATTTGAGTCACACATCTACGCGATCAGCTCGCTGTTTATCGGTTTTATTATCTTTGCGATTCCGATTGTGGTAAAGGAGGAGAAAGAGACGCTTCTTGCGGATAAGCGGTGGCTGCTCTTTGTCCCGGTGGGGATCGCCGCAGTAAGCGCGATTACTTATTTTAATTCCGGCGCGGGTGAGGGGAGCGGTATCAGTCTCGCGCATCTGACGCTCGGGACCGGACTCTATGTCTTTCTGGCCGGGGTGATTGCGATTTCCGCAATGGTGCTGCCGGGAATTTCCGGTTCCACGCTGCTGCTTATCATGGGACTGTATCTGCCGATTATCACTGCGATTAAAGAGATCCTGCACCTGAATTTTGCGGTGTTTCCGACGGTGTTTATCTTCGGATGCGGCGTGCTGGCAGGTGTGTTTTCCGTGGTAAAGCTGATTCGAAAAGCGCTTGAATGTTTCCGGGCCCAGACCATCTATCTGATTGTGGGGCTGATGATCGGTTCTATTTACGCGGTGGTTATGGGGCCGACAACGCTCGACACGCCGCAGGCAGCCATGGGGCTGCGTGAGTTTAATGTTATCTTTTTTGCCGTCGGCGGCCTTGTGATTTTCGGAATGCAGAAGTTAAAGGGGATAAAGGAAGCGTCATGAAAAAGTTGCTGGTTTACCTGAAAGACTATAAAAGGGAAAGTGTGCTCGGGCCGCTGTTTAAGCTGTTGGAGGCGTCCTTTGAGCTTGCCGTGCCGCTTGTGATGGCGGCGATTATCGATGCCGGTGTGGCAAATGCCGATATGCCTTACATTATGCGGATGTGTCTGGTGCTGGCGGCGCTCGCGCTGGTGGGGATGGTGTCCGCCGTCACTGCGCAGTATTTTGCGGCGAAGGCGGCCGTGGGTTTTGCGACGGGACTCCGCCATGCGCTGTTTGCTCATATTGAGAGTCTCTCTTTTTCGGAGATGGACACGGTCGGGACTTCCACGCTGATCACGCGGATGACCAGTGACGTGAATCAGGTGCAGAACGGGGTAAATCTGGTGCTGCGTCTGTTTCTGCGCTCTCCGTTTATTGTGTTCGGCGCCATGGTGATGGCGTTTACGATCGATATCCGCGCCGCGCTTGTGTTTGTGGTGGTGATTCCTCTGCTGTCCGTCGTGGTGTTCGGCATTATGCTGGTCAGCATTCCGCTGTATAAGAAGGTGCAGGCGGCCCTGGATCGTGTGCTTGGAATCACGAGGGAGAATCTCACGGGCAGCCGCGTGATTCGTGCTTTTAACAAAGAGGAAGACGAGATTGAAGAGTTTGGGGAGCGGAATCAGGCGCTGACGCAGGTGCAGCTTTTTGTGGGAAAAATCTCCGCGCTGATGAATCCGCTCACGTATGTGCTGATAAACGGCGCCACGATTGTGCTGGTGTGGACCGGCGCCGTCCGGGTCAATGAGGGCTTTCTCACGCAGGGAGAGGTCGTTGCGCTGGTCAACTATATGTCCCAGATTTTAGTCGAACTTGTAAAGCTTGCAAATCTGATTATCAATATAAATAAATCGCTGGCCTGTGCGAACCGTATCGCGTCTGTTTTTGAGACGGAATCCTCGCTTTCGGACGGCACAATGCCGTATGAGGCGGCCGCAGGAACGGGCATACCGGATAAATCGGGTGCGGATGCGGCCGAAAACGCCGGCGCCGACATGCATGTGCCGGCCGTGGAATTTTCCCATGTAGGCCTGGTGTATGCGGGAGGCGGCGGGGAGGCGCTCTCGGATATCGATTTTGCTGTCCGACCCGGGGAGACCGTCGGAATCATCGGGGGAACCGGCTCCGGCAAATCCTCCGTGGTAAACCTGATTCCCCGTTTCTATGATGCCACGGGAGGCAGCGTGCGCGTAAACGGGCGCGACGTGCGGGAATATGCGCTGAAAGAACTGCGGAGAAACGTGGGAATCGTGCCGCAGAAGGCCGTGCTGTTTCACGGTACTATCCGAGATAATATGAAGTGGGGCAATCCGGATGCTTCGGATGAAGCGATTATGGAGGCGCTGGAGATTGCACAGGCGAGAGACTTTGTCGAGTCAAAGGCGGGCGCGCTCGATTACGTCGTAGAGCAGGGCGGAAAAAATTTTTCCGGCGGACAGAGACAGAGGCTGACGATTGCGCGCGCGATCGTAAAGAAGCCCGATATTCTGATTCTCGACGACAGTGCCTCGGCGCTCGATCTTGCCACGGATGCGGCGCTGCGCGGCGCGATTAAGAGAATGCAGGGGAAGATGACCGTGTTTATCGTATCCCAGCGCGCGGCGTCTATCCGTCACGCGGATAAGATTGTCGTGCTCGAGGACGGCGCGGTAGCGGGCATCGGAATCCATGAGGAACTGCTGCGGCGCTGCGCGGTGTACCGGGAAATCTATGAGTCACAGTTTGGAGAAGCGACTGGGGGTGAGCGGTAAATGAAACATATAGTGACGGAAAAGCAGCGGGGAACCATGGGCAAAGTACTGCGTTACATCCGAAGGTACTGGGGATATCTGGGATGCTCTGTCGTGCTGGCCGCCGTGATTGTGGCGCTGACGCTTTATCTTCCGATTGCGACAGGACAGGCGATCGACTGTATTCTGGGAAAAGATGCGGTCGATTTTGCCGGAATCTTTGTGATTTTAAGGCGGATGGCGGTGATTATCGCGCTGACTGCGGCGGCGCAGTGGGTGATGAACGCCTGCAATAATAAGATTACCTACAATGTTATCCGGGATGTGAGAAGAGATGCATTCAGGAAAATCGAGCATCTCCCGTTAAAGTATATCGATGCGCACTCATACGGCGAGATTGTCAGCCGTGTGATTGCGGATGTGGACCAGTTTGCGGACGGACTTCTGATGGGCTTTACACAGTTTTTTACGGGTATTCTGACGATTTTTGTGACGCTGTTCTTTATGCTTGGCATCAATGTGAAAATCACGGCGGCCGTGGTGGTTATCACACCGTTGTCGCTGCTGGTGGCAAGCTTTATCGCAAAGCGCACGTTTTCGATGTTTCAGCGGCAGTCCGAGACAAGAGGGGAGCAGACGGCGCTGATTGAGGAGATGGTGGGCAATCAGAAGGTGGTGCAGGCGTTTGCGCATGAGGAGGAGGCGCTTGCGCAGTTTGACGAGATCAATGCGCGGCTGCAGAAATATTCGCTGCGCGCGATTTTCTTTTCGAGCCTCACAAATCCCTGTACGCGGTTTGTCAACAGCCTTGTGTACGCGGTCGTCGGCGTGGTCGGAGCAGTCGCTGCAATTTCAGGCGGGATCAGCGTCGGACAGCTCGCGAGTCTTTTGAGCTATGCGAATCAGTACACAAAGCCGTTCAACGAGATTTCCGGTGTGATTACGGAGCTGCAGAATGCGCTTGCCTGTGCGGCGCGGGTGCTGGAGCTGATCGAGGAGGAGCCGGAGCCGGCGGAGGCCGGGGATGCCGCAGAGCTTTCCCATGCCGACGGAAGGGTAGCGCTTTCCCATGTGAGCTTTTCCTATACGCCCGAGCAGCATCTGATTGAGGACTTTAACCTGTCTGTGCAGCCGGGCTGGCGCGTGGCGATCGTGGGACCTACGGGCTGCGGTAAGACGACGCTGATTAATCTTCTGATGCGTTTTTACGATGTCAATGAGGGGGTCATCCGCATCAGCGGGATTTCGATGAAGGAGCTGACGAGAAAGAGCCTGCGGAGCAATTTCGGCATGGTGCTGCAGGAAACCTGGCTGCGCAGCGGGACGATCCGGGAAAATATCGCGATGGGCAAACCGGAAGCCGCAGAGGAGGAAGTGATTGCGGCGGCAAAAGCCGCGCATGCCCACAGCTTTATCAAGCGTCTGCCGGAGGGGTATGACACCGTGATTACTGAGGACGGCGGAAGTCTCTCGCAGGGGCAGAAACAGCTGCTGTGCATCGCGAGAGTGATGCTTTGTCTGCCGCCGATGCTGATTCTCGATGAGGCGACTTCCTCGATCGACACGCGCACGGAGCTTAAGATTCAGAATGCCTTTGCAAAGATGATGCAGGGGCGCACGAGCTTTATCGTTGCGCACCGCCTGTCCACGATCCGCGAAGCGGATGTGATCCTGGTGATGAAAGACGGAAAGATTATCGAGCAGGGGAAACATGAAGCGCTTTTGGAAAAAGGCGGGTTTTATGCGAAGCTATATAACAGCCAGTTTGTACAGAGTTAAGAACGATAAAAGAGAAGAGAAGTTTAGAGGAGCCGGGGTGATTTTCCGGCTCCTTTGTATGAAATAAAAGTCGGTTTAACGGGTTTTTTATTCCGGAAACCGTCACTTCCGGGAGTAGATGGTGCGCGTCCCGTCGATGCTCTCCTGTGTGTTTTCTGTGATGCAGGCGACGGCTCCTCTGGCATCGCGCAGCGCCACATACCGGTAAATATCGGCTGCGCTTTTCGCGAGAGGGGCGATGCCGTACTTGTCGGCATAGCGCACCCACAGGCGGCAGACAAGTGTTTTAAAGGAGATAAAAAACAGCGGGAGCAGAGAATTGCCGCTGATAAACGAGAGCTCATGACTGAATTGAAAGATCAGCGCGGCGGCCTCTTCCGGGTCCGTGCATTCCGCAAGGGCATCCGCGTAGGGCCTGAGCGATTCGATCTCCGCGTCAGAGGCATTCTCGATGGCGAGCGTCGCGGCCAGGCTCATGAACTGAATCCGCACCTCAAGGATGGAGCGCACTTCGCTGTCTCTTAGCATGCCGCCGTTGTAGTTCATGATGGAGACCAGTGTCTCGACGGTGCCGTATCTGCGGTAGTCGGCGACAAACGTACCGATGCGCGGCTTTACGACAAGAAACCCTTTCTTTTCCATTTCGGCGATACCGGAATTAATCACGGCGCGCGATACCTGCATTGATTCCGCAAGCTCGCGCTCAGGCGGCAGTTTGGCGCCGATTTCTAATTTCCCGGACAAGATCATGCCCTCAAGTTCCGACACAAAAAGTTCTTTTAAAGAAGGGGCGCTTAGCTTTTTAAATAACATCGCGTATTCCTTTCTGCTGGTCCAGCCACATAGATGTAGTAGAAAATTGCGTAATTCCGGTATTTCTAAATTCTATTCTAGGTGTTTCAAAACGGAAATGCAAGTGGTATTGCCAGAAAATTTGCATCACAGATTGTCTTTTTGGATATCTTATTTTATAATAAGAGCAGTATACGAAAAAGAGAGTGCCTATGAAAAAGAAAAACACAAAGGCTTTGGCAGAGAACGTGCCGAATGAGCCGTCCGATAAAAAAAAGAACAGAGGTGCGGCGCGCGAAATCCGCTGGGACAGGCTTGACAATACCGCGCATTTATTTCCGGTGATTGCGGGGGAGAGCATGAGCAATGTCTACCGGATCAGCGTCACGTTAAACGAGCTGATACAGCGGGATCTGCTGCAGCAGGCGTTGGATATCGTCCTGCCGAAGTTTGACGGATTTAACCTTCGGCTGTGCCGCGGGGTGTTCTGGTATTACTTTGAGGAGAACGGAAAGCCGGCGCCGCGGGTGCGGGAGGAGAATACGTTTCCGTGCCGGTTTATCCAGCAGAATAAGAACCGCAACTACATGTTTCGCGTGACCTGCTATAAATACCGGATTAATCTCGAGGTATTTCATGTGCTCACGGACGGCATGGGAGGAATCAATTTTTTAAAAGAGCTGACCTATCAGTATCTGCGGCTGGTTCATCCGGAGCTGCGCGAGAAGGTCGGGGACTCTTTAAACAGCGACACCTCGATGAACCGCGAGGACAGCTTCCTTAAAAATTATCGAAAGAGCGCCGATAAGGGCTATCAGACGAAGAAAGCCTATCTGATCAAAGGGGATTCCCTTGCCGCGGGAGAATTCGGCGTGATGCACGGATATATGCAGATTCCCGAACTCAAAGCGGTCTGCCGCCGGTACGGTGTGAGCATCAACGAATATCTGGTGGGGGTCTATACCTGGAGCGTGTATACGGAATGCATGAAGGGGATGCCGTCCGAGCGGCCGATCCGCGTGGCGGTTCCGGTCAATCTGCGGCCCTATTTCAATTCGATCACAACGAAAAACTTTTTCGTGATGGTTTCCACGGAGTTTCACCCGACGAAGGAAGTATACACCTTCGAGGAGGTGCTTATGGCGGTGAGAGAGAGCCTGCACAGCCAGATTAACGCGGAGCATCTGGAACAGGTTTTTTCTTACAATGTCTCGAATCAGATGAACGTATTTGCCCGCGCCGTGCCGTTATTTCTTAAAAATATCGCGATGCGGTTCGTGTATACGGCCTCCGCGCTCGCGAATACGGCGACTGTTACAAATATCGGAAACATTACTGTGGACGCGGAATATCAGCCCTATGTGGAAATGTTTCATGCGTTTCTGGCGATGTCGAAGGGACAGCATATAAAAGGGACCATCTGTTCTTACGGCACGACGCTGGTGTTCAGCTTCAGCTATGATCTGGCGGATGTGTCGGTGCAGCGCGGGTTTTTCCGGAAAATCGCGGCCGACGGGATTGCGGTTGAGATAGAGAGCAACGGGGTGAATTATGAGTAGATGTAAAAATTGCAATGTGGAGATATTAGACGAGACGGAGCGCTGTCCGCTCTGCAATTCGATTTTGGAGCAGACGGTTGAGGTCGAGAACATGTATCCGACCGTGCGGCTTGTAACCCGCAAGCTGATGCTGATTTCGAATATTTATCTTTTTTCGGCGATTGTGGTGGAAGTGCTGCTGATCGCGGCCAATGTGCTCCTGGAGTCGCAGACCTGGTGGAGCCTGATTACGGGCCTTGTGTTAGTCTACGGCTATCTGCTGCTGCGCTACGCCATTCTCGGAAAGTCCGGCTATCGGAGCAAGATTTTCATACTCACGATGATTGCGGTGCTGATGCTGATCGCGATTGATTTGCTGGTGGGTTACAGGGGCTGGGCGGTCACGTATGTGCTGCCGTCGTGCATTATTGCCACGGATGTCGGCATTCTGTTTCTGATGTTTGCAAACCGCAGAAACTGGCAGAGCTATATGATGTGGCAGATCGTGATGATTCTGATCAGTGTGGTTTCGCTGATCCTTTCGATAAAGGGAGTGGCAAATCAGCTGCTGCTGGGAATTGCCGCGAATGCGGCTTCGGTGTTTCTGTTTCTCGGGACGCTCATTATCGGGGACCGCAAGGCGCGCACGGAGCTGAAACGGCGGTTCCATATGAAGTGATATCGGATTGAAAATTAAATTTTCGGTCTTAAATGTGTACGTGTGGAGGAAATGATGAGAGAGACAGAAGCGAGCATCCGCGGAAGAGTGATGCGCGATATGATAGCCCGGGTGACGAACGATCATTTGATCGGAAAGAAAATAAAAAGCGGCGAACTGAGGAGGCATATCGGGGAGACGGAGCCGCCGTGGAAGTGCCCGGACCATTTTACGATGCAGGTCATCGATCTGGGGGAGTTTACGGCGGAACTGCTCTGTCCGAAGGAGAACCCGAGGGAGGACAAGGTGATTCTGCAGCTGCACGGAGGCGGCTACGTGGGCGGCATGCGCAACGCGTACCGCATGTTTGCGGGGCTTTACAGCGAGGTGAGTCACGGGATGTCCGTGCTGACCGCAGACTACCGCGTGGCGCCGGAACATCCCTATCCGGCGGCATTGGAAGATGCCTATGCCGCCTACTGCTGGCTGCTCTCCGAGGGCTGGTTTTCCGACCAGATCATTCTGGCGGGGGATTCGGCCGGCGGCGGGCTTGCGATGGCGCTCTGCCACTATCTGAAAGCGCAGGGAAAGCAGCTGCCGTGCGGTATCGTGGCGATGTCGCCCTGGACGGACCTGACGGCCGGCGGCGAATCCTACGACACGAATTACGAGCGGGACCCGCTCTTTGGCAATACCAGAGACAGTCTGATTTATAATAAGGAATATGTGGGGGAGAACGATCCCATGGATGCGTTTATCTCACCGCTGTTCGGCGATTTCAGAGAATTTCCGCCCATGCTCATCCAGGTGGGTTCTTACGAGATGCTGCTCTCCGATTCGGTGAGCGTGGCGGCCAAAGCGAGACAGCAGGGCGTGAAAGTGCGCTTAAGCATCTACGACGGCATGTTCCACGTCTTTCAGATGGCGGCAAAAATGCTGCCCGAATCGAGGCGCGCATGGGTGGAAATCGGAAAATTTACGGATGTTTTGCCAGATGACTGACATCCATATAAACGGGAAGCCCGTTTTCATAGGTGACGTTTGACTCACCCTGGATCAGCGGGGTCAGATAGTCGATCAAAGGCTGCGTGACATCGTTTCCGGACGGGCTGATCCACTCGGCGGGAATGGACTTGGCCTCGTTTGCGATATGCCGGATTTCCGCGTGGCCGTAGGTTACGGTGTAGGGGGAATCGGAAGTCCTTCGGATCGTAACCATGGAGGCTGTCACGCCTTCCCCGGCAAGCGCGACGGCTTTTCGGCCGAGCGCGGCTGCCTCGTCGAGATCTGTCTGAGAGGCCAGATGCGCGGCACAGCGCTGCAGTACGTTGATCTCCACGGAGCGCACTTTGACGCCGAGTTTCTCCTTCACCAGAAATTCAAGCGTTTTACCGACACCGGAGAGCTGGCTGTGACCGAACGTGTCATGCGTCTGCTCGGAGGCGCTGATATAATTGCCGTCCGCGTCCCGGATTCCCTCCGATACCGCGATGATCACGTTGCTGCGCTCGTAGAGCAGCCGCTTGACGTCAAGCAGAAAATCCTCGGGGTCAAATACCGTCTCGGGCAGGTAGATCAGATGGGGCGCCGTGTTGTATTCGTTTCTGGCGAGAGCGGCGGCAGCGGTCAGCCAGCCGGCGTCCCGGCCCATAATCTCGACGATTGTGACGCTGTTTACGGCGTAGATAAACGTGTCGTGCGCGATCTCAAGCAGAGAGGCCGCAATATATTTTGCCGCGGAGCCGAAGCCGGGCGTGTGGTCGGTCTCGCACAGGTCGTTGTCGATTGTCTTCGGTATACCGATAATGCGGACGGGACTGCTGATTTTTCTGCCGTACTCGGACAGCTTTAAGACGGTGTCCATGGAGTCGTTTCCGCCGATATAGAAAAATGCTTCAATATCGTAAAGCTCGAACTGCCGGAAGATATATACATAGGGGGAATCGTCGTCCAGATAGTCTGGCAGCCGATAGCGGCAGGAGCCCAGAAACATCGCGGGGGTCCGCGCAAGACGATCCATGTAATCCGGATTTTCGGACATAAGCTCGGTGAGATTGAGCAGATTATTGTTTAAAATGCCGGTGATTCCGTTTAGGGAGCCGTAGACAGTGTGGTAGTGCTCCGAGGCTGCAGCGCCTTCGATGACACCGCAGAGACTGGCGTTGATAGCTGCGGTCGGTCCGCCGGACTGCGCGACCATACAGTTCTTCTGATTCATAATAAACTCCTTTATACTTTGATAACAAACAAAAACCATCCATAATGATAGCGAAAAAACCCGGATTGTGCAAGGAAAACCGACCCGCCGGGGCGATATTTATCATATGACGAACAGAGAGAGGAAATCAAAATGGGGAAACTGTGTACCCTGTGTCCCAGAAACTGCGCCGCGGACCGTGCGCGCGGGCCGGTCGGTGTCTGCGGGCAGACAGAGGAAATCAAAATAGCGCGCGCCGCCCTGCATGCGTGGGAGGAGCCTTGTATCTCGGGGACGAAGGGCTCCGGGGCGGTCTTTTTTTCGGGCTGTGCACTGCACTGCGTTTTCTGTCAGAACCGGAAAATTGCACACGGAAACGCGGGGCGGACGGTGAGCGGTGAGCGGCTTGCCCGGATTTTTCTGGAATTGCAGGAGCAGGGAGCGCACAATATCAATCTTGTGACGGCCGGGCATTTCATCCCGCAGCTGGTTCCCGTCATCGAGGAGGCAAAGCGGCAGGGGCTGTTTATTCCGATTGTGTACAACAGCAGCGGCTATGAGCGCGTGGAGGCGCTTCGGATGCTTGCGGGGCTTGTGGACATCTACCTGCCGGATTTCAAGTATAGATCGCCGCAGCTCGGCGGCCGATACTCACATGCGCCGGATTACGGCGCCGTGGCAGAGGCGGCGGTTGCGGAGATGGTGCGCCAGAGCGGACCCGCGGTCTTTGCGGACGGGAATGAGGACGGGCTGCTGCTGCGAGGTACGATTGTGCGTCATCTGGTGCTGCCGGGCTGCATCCGCGAGGCAAAAGCCGTGATCCGGTATCTCTATGAGACTTACGGCGACACCATCTATATCAGCATCCTCAATCAGTTTACGCCGCTGGCCGGGCTTTCCGATTATCCGGAAATCAACCGCAGGGTGACGCAGGAGGAGTATGATGAGGTGGTGGACTATGCGGTAGCGCTGGGCGTGGAGTGCGGGTTTATCCAGGAAGGGGAGACGGCGGAGGAGAGCTTTATCCCGGAGTTTGACGGCGCAGGTGTGTGAGGGGGATGACGGAGTATGATTCGTGTTGCGGTTGTGGAGGATGAAAGAGGCTGTCAGGAACAGATATGCGGTTATCTGAAGCGGTACGGAGAAGAAAATGAGCTCGAGTTTCAGACGACGGTGTTTTCCGACGGCCTGGATATTGTCGAGAATTACAATCCCGTCTGGGATATTATTTTTATGGATATCAGAATGAAGCATATGGACGGCATGACAGCCGCGGCCAAAATCCGCACATACGATCCCGGGGCGCTGCTCATATTCATCACGACGATGGGCCAGTATGCCATCCGGGGCTATGAGGTGGATGCGATGGACTTTGTGTTAAAGCCCGTGGCTTATCCGCAGTTTGCGATGAAGCTGACCAAGGCGGTCTGCGCACTCAAAAAGAAAAAGGAGCGGTATCTGCTGCTTCCCGTCGAGGAGCGCAGGGACAGAGTTTCGGTAAGCGAGGTGTTTTTCATTGAAGTGAAGGGACACAATCTGCATGTGGTCACCGAAAGGCAGACGTATGTGCTGCGCGGTTCGATGCAGGAGATGGAGAAGGAGCTTGCGGGCTGCTATTTTGCGCGCTGCAATAATCCGTATCTGGTAAACCTGCGGAATGTGACCGGCGTGACAAAGGAGCATGTGCTTGTCGGAGGGTATCGGCTTCCGATCAGCCGGACAAAGAAAAAACAGTTTTTGGGCGAACTGTCGGAGTATCTTTCGGCAGGGTACCGGTAAGCCGGACGACGGAAAAGAAAGGCGGCATCTATGCAGAATTTATGGCTTCCGATTGAAATGCTGACCGCAATGTTTGTGTACGCGGCCGGGCTGGAAAAGAGAGAAAAAGCACTCCTGCGCGGGGCGGCAGGTATTTTCGCGTATCTGCTTCTGATGATTATTGCCGCAGACTTTGCGGCTGAAACTGACGCGGCGTGGCCCGAGGGAAATGCCGTCTATGTCTCCACGGTCTTTTCGTGCGGCATTATTTTTGTGCTGATGGCGGCAGCGGTCTTATCTATCTGTAAGATTCGTGTCCGGGAAGCGGTATACTGCACGACCTGCGCATACCTGACTGAACATATGGCCTACTGTATCCGGCTGCTTGTCAATCATATGCCGGGGAACATACCGGCTCCAAACGGCAGCATCGGCCATATTGCGATTCACGCTGCCGTGTATGTGATCTGTTACCGGCTGGTGGCCAAAAATATGATCCGGGATCGGCATTACGCGACGAGCGTGCTGCAGTCGCTCGGGCTGATGCTCGGCGTGTCGCTTCTTGTGATTGTGATGAGCGTTTTAGCGACGGGCTTCGGGTTTGAACTGCTGCACGGAGTCTATGCGTTCTTTGCCTGCGCGTTTATTCTGTACGGTCAGGTCATACAGCAGAAGCAGCAGAAGCTGCAGGAGGAGTTAAATATCCGGCAGCAGATGTGGCTTAAATCCAAGGCGCAGTACGAGATGGCAAAGGATGCAGTGGACATCATCAACACAAAATGTCACGATCTGAAATATCAGGTGCAGGCGCTGCGGGCAAGCGGAAGTGCACAGGAACAGAAAAAGGTTATCGACTCGATGGAAGATGCCGCGGCAATTTATGATTCCGTATTCCACACCGAAAACGAATACCTGAATACGGTGCTGACGGAGAAAAGCCTCCTGTGCAAAAAGAATCATATTACGCTGACCTGTATTGCAGACGGAAACGTGCTTGATTTTATGGATGCGGTGGATCTGTACACCCTGTTCGGGAACGCGCTTGACAACGCGATGGAGGCAGTGATGAAGCTTGGGGAGGAGGAGCGCCTGATTCATCTGCTGATCTGTGAAAAGGCCGGGCTTGTGATGATACAGACAGAAAATTATTATCAGGGAGAGATCCGGATGGAAGGGCGGCTTCCGGTCACGACAAAAGAGGAAAAGGCATACCACGGATTCGGCGTCAGAAGTATTTGTGATATCGTGGAGAAATATCACGGCGTCCTGACGATCGAGACGGAACGTCAGATATTTGTGCTGCGCGCCGCCCTGCCCGCGCGGCAGGTGTGAGTTGCGCCGCAAAAATGACAGGTTGTGACGGCAGCCGCCCGCGCCTTCTTTTCACATGCTACACTGAGACAAACAGGAGCAGCCGTGCCGTGCTGTTCGGAAAATCAGGAGGGAGCTATGGGAAAAAAGGCAAAAAAGAAAAAAGGAATGGTCGGGAAAGTGATCCGCATGATCCTTTCACTGACGCTGACGGCGGTGCTCGTCGTGGTCATGTATGCGTCGAACACGCTGCTCGCGGGAAATGACCGGATGGTCAACAGTATTCTCGGATCGGCCACGGAGAAGCGCATTGACAACTCAAAGGCGCAGACAGACGGGCTGGATCTGGAGTACAATAAGGGGGATTACTCTGCGGAGGAAATCGGCGCGGCGGAGGATGATCTCAAGCAGCGGATTTCTGAGGAGGGGATTGTTCTGCTTAAGAACGAGGGCGGCGCGCTTCCGCTTGCCGCGGACACGACGTTCAGCTTCTTTAGCGCAAACGCGGCGAAGCTTTCCATCGGAGGCGGCATGCTCGGCGGAGGAATCAGCTTAAAGGATGCGTTTGACGCAAAGGGCGTAAAGGTGAACGAGGAGCTCTGGAATTTCTATGCGGGCAAGGACGGTGCGGGCGCCGCATACGGGCTTGCGAGCGGATCGATCAGCTTCGGTGACGCGGAGGATTTCCGCATCAATGAGTGTCCGCTTTCGGTGCTGGAGGACGCGGGCGTTCTCGCAGGCGTACAGGGGACGACGCCGGTCTATGTGTTAAAGCGTGTGGCAGGCGAGGGACGCGACATGCCGCGCTCGATGTACAACCATGCGGACAGTGCAGAAGATAAGGAAAAATCTTATCTCGAGCCGGATTCTGCGGAACTTGAGATTCTGCGGTATCTGAATGATAACTATGAGAATGTGGTGCTCGTCGTAAATTCCAATGCCGCGTTAGAGCTCGGCTGGCTTGCCGACTTTCCGAGCATCCGCTCCGTTGTGTACGCGCCGGACGGACTGCTCGCACTCCCGGATGTGCTGACCGGCGCAGTCAATCCGTCGGGGCGTACCGTGGACACGTTTGCGGCCGATGCGCTTGCCTCGCCGGCGGCGCAGAATTTCGGGGATTATCAGTATTACAATGAGGATGGCTCGGCGACAAAGTACAATTATGTGAGCTACGCCGAAGGCATTTACGTCGGTTACCGGTATTACGAGACGCGCTATGAGGATGCCGTGCTCGGACAGGGAAATGCGGGAGACTTTGACTATGAGAAAGAGGTCTGCTTCCCGTTCGGCTACGGACTTTCCTACACGAGCTTTGCGTGGAGCAATCAGAAGACGGCGTGGAAGGACGGCGTCTGCACGGTGACGGTCGATGTGACGAACACCGGCGATGCGGCGGGCAAAGACGTCGTAGAAATCTACGCGCAGAGCCCTTACACAGAGTACGATAAGGCAAACAAAGTGGAAAAAGCCTCCGTGCAGCTCGTCGGCTACGGCAAGACAAAGGAGCTTGCGCCCGGGGAGACGCAGACCGTTACGGTGACCTTTGACGAGGAGCAGCTGAAGGCATACGATTATTTCGGCGCAAAGACGTATATTCTCGACGCGGGCGAGTATTATATCACGGCGGGAAGAGACGCGCACGATGCGGTCAACAACATACTCGCGGCGAAGGGGGCGGAAGCGGATCAGCTGACCGCAGCCGGAAACGCGGAGCTGGTGTCAGTCTATGAGCCGGCAAATACGGATACGGACGTCTCGACCTATGCAAAAGACAGCTACAGCGGCGCCAAGATCACAAACCTGTTTGACGAGGCGGCAGGGGATGTGACCTATCTGTCGCGAAGCGACTGGCAGGGAACGTGGCCGGCGCACGACGGGGAAGTCGGAACCGAAATCAGTACCTGGGGAAATGAGATTAACGGAGCGGATGAAAACGGCAATCCGGCATCTTTTGTCTACACAAAGACCGTCGGCGCTGATTTTGTGGCCAGACTCGATGCGTTTGACGCGGGGAACCCCGAGGATGCGGCAGACTTTTCCGGGGAAATCGTCTACGGCGCGGACAACGGGCTTGCTCTGATTGACATGCGCGGTCTCGACTTTGACGACCCGCAGTGGGATGCGCTGCTTGACCAGCTGACGCCGGATGACTATTACATGATGATTGCGCAGTCCGGCTACGGAACCGAATATCTGGAGTCCGTAAACAAACCGTTCTGCGTAGATGCCGACACGGCGGCGGGATTAATCTACGGCGGAACCGGCGCGATGTTTCCGAATATGATGACGCTCGCGCAGACCTGGAATCAGGACCTGGCGGAGGAATACGGGACAATGATCGGAAACGAGGCGATTGTCGGCGGCGCGGACGGCTGGTATGCGCCGTCGATGAACATTCACCGCACGCCATTCTCCGGAAGAAATGGGGAGTACTATTCCGAGGACCCGTTCCTCTCCGGCGCGGTTGCCGCAAACGAGGTGTACGGAGCGGCTTCAAAGGGCATGTATACCTACATTAAACATTTTGCGTTTAACGACCAGGAAAACCACCGCGGCGACAGACCGGGACAGTACAGCATTGCAACCTGGATGAATGAGCAGTCCGCGCGTGAACTCTACCTGCTTCCGTTTGAGATGTGTATGAAAGCAGACGATGTCGAACTCTCCTTTGTGCGGAAGAATGAGGACGGTACCTACGAGAATGCGGTGCGCACGATCCGCGCCTGCCAGGCGGTCATGACAGGGTTTAACCGCATCGGCTATACCTGGACGGGCGGCTCCTGGCCGCTGATTACCGGAATCTTAAGAAATGAGTGGGCGTTTGACGGGTTCGTTCTGACAGACAATGCGAACACGGGCGAATTTATGGACGGCTACCAGATGATTGCGGCCGGCGCGGACGGGAAACTGACCTACGCGAAAGAGTCGGCGAGATTCGACTACGACAAAAACGATGCGGCGACCTATCATTACGGGCGCGCGGCTATGCACCGCATGCTCTATACGATTGCAAATTCCAAGGCGATGAACGGGGCGATGCCGGGCAGCCGGTTTGAGGATGTAAAATTCCTCACCGATAAGGTGATACTCGGCGTCAATATCATATGCCCGCTGCTGATTCTGCTGATGGCGGTACTGACCGTCAGAAGATTCCGGAAAAAGCCGGAAATCACGGTGGAAGCGGCAGACGTGAAAACAGAATAAGGGATGCAAAAAGGAACCCATGTGTCCGGTGAGAATCGGATGCATGGGTTCTTTCTTCTTTCTGTCCGGATTATGGGACAGGTCATCTGGCATAATGGGGAAAAGAACAGCAGTCAGAGAGGAGTGTATGTATGGACAGAGACATGAAAAGACAGGGAATACAGATTATTGCGGTTGATTTTGACGGGACACTCTGTGCGGATCGATATCCGGAAATCGGAGCGCCCAACCTGCTTTTGATTCGGCAGCTTATTTTGCTGCGGAAGCGGGGGATGCGGCTGATCCTTTGGACCTGCCGCTGCGGGGCCGCGCTGCGGGACGCGGTCGCGTTTTGTGACGGATACGGACTTCAATTTGATGCGGTCAATGAAAACGTACCGGAGACCTTTGCGCGGTACGGGACCGAGTCGAGAAAGATATCGGCGGATCTGTATATTGACGACAGGGCCGCGCTCCCGTGGGGAGAGTATCTATGTGCCGGTCCTGTCCGGATACCGGAAGCAATCCGGGAAGAGTCACGGATATTTGAAGCATAAGAAAAGAACGGAGGAGCTGTGATGAAGAGAAGCGATGCGGAGACGATCATTGTCTGTGCGGCGGCGGCAGCTGCAGGCGCGTTTGGGATAATCGTCGGGGCCGCGGCATTTTTAGGGGTGCGCCTCGGAGAAAAAAATACGGCAGTCTGGCTTGCGGCAGGGCTTCTGCTCGGTGTACTTCTGTGGGGGATTCTGCTGATTTACAATCGAAAAATGTCGGGGAAAATGTCTGAATAAGGTGGTTTTAGCGGGAAAAGCGCGGTATTTCGGTTGACGCACACCATATTATTTTTTATAATGGGACTGAATCAGCGTACGGTTGGAAGGTACCTGATAGAAGAAGCGTCAGGAGAGGAAGCGATGGAGTATCGGAGTGGGCGCGTGCGGCCGAAGCAGGCCGCGGCGGTTCTTGCAGTGCTGTGTTTACTGCTTATCCCGGTGTGTGTCAGGGCCTATGAGCCGGTGAAAGGAATCATAAAAGACGGGCCGGTGAAGGTGCGAAAAGCTCCGGTGGACGGAGAGAAGGCGGCGCTGCTCGAGGCGGGGGCAGCCGTGACGGTGCTGGGGGAAGAGCGTGACTGTGCGGACGGAAAGATGTGGTATCAGATTTCGGCAGCCGTCGGCTCGAAAGAAGTGACGGGATATGTCAGAGAAGATTTTGTGACGCTTTCCGGGGACGGTGCGGCGGATGCCGGTGCGGACAGCTATGCCGCAGAACTGCAGAAGGCAGGGTTCCCGGCAGATTACTGCGGGGCGTTGGCGGCGCTGCATCAGAAATATCCTTCCTGGAGTTTTGTGCCGGTGCAGACCGGGCTTGACTGGAACACCGCGGTTGAAAATGAGTCGGAGACCGGGAAAAATCTTGTGCAGTCTGCCGCGAATGATGCGAGAAAGGCGACGGATGACGCGGCTTATGACTGGAAGAAGAACAAATGGTACGGTTTTGACGGCGCGGGATGGGTCTGCGCGTCTCCGGAATTTATTGCATACTGCATGGACCCGCGGAATTTTCTGAACGAGAAAGCGATCTTTCAGTTTGAGACGCTGGAGTTTGCCCCGTATCAGGATGCGGACGGGGTAAAAAATATTCTTGCGGGGACTTTTATGGCGGGGAACTACACCGATACGGACGGTACGGTGCGCAGCTATGCGGACACTTTCGTGGAAATCGGAGCGATGCTCGCCGTCAGTCCTTATCACCTTGCGTCCCGCTGCAGACAGGAACAGGGCGTAAAGGGAAAAGGAGACCTGATATCGGGAAAGTTTTCCGCGTATGCGGGGTATTACAACTATTTTAATGTGCGCGCATACACGACCAGCGCGGCGTCCGCGACGGTAAACGGGCTGGCCTATGCGAAGCAGCAGGGGTGGGATTCGATATACAAAGCCATTTTGGGCGGTTCGGATGTCGTTGCGAACAATTATGTGAAAAAGGGTCAGAACACGATTTATTTTGAAAAATTTAATGTGGTATACAAAAAGAGCCTGTATTCCCACCAGTACATGACCAATGTGATGGCGGCAGTCAGCGAAGGCAGCAGCGTGGGCGCGGCCTATACCGACAAGAATCAGGCGTTTGTATTCTGCATACCGGTCTATGAAAATATGCCCGCGCAGCCGGCGGCATTTGCGGACAGCGGGAATCCGAATAACTGGCTTTCCTCTCTTAAGATAGCGGGACAGGAGCTGACGCCGGGATTTGACGGCGCGGTTACTTCCTATTCGCTTGTGGTACCCGCGGACACGGCATCGATTGACGTGAAGGCGAAAGCGGTGGCGGATACATCAAAGGTTGCGGGAGCGGGGAATTATGCGCTGAATTACGGAAACAATACGATACAGGTGGTCTGTACGTCTCAGAGCGGGGCGGACAGGACCTATACGATAACGGTGGCAAGACAGCAGCCGGATGGCGGAGCGCCGGAGGGCGGGGAGACGGGAGCGGGCGGGGAGACGCCGGCCGTGATGTACGGGGACATCAACGGCGACGGGAAAATCTCGAACGCAGATCTGGTGCTTTTGCAGAAACAGATTCTCGGAATTGAGGAATTGAAGGAAGAACGTCTTTTGGCTGCGGACGTCAACCGGGACGGAAGCATCTCCAATATGGATTTGGTTATGCTCCAGAAGCATATTTTGAACATCGAACAGATTCGTCAGTGAGACGGCGTCAAGAGGTGATAGATCATGAAAAAGAAGCTTTGTAAATGGATGATACTGTGGTGTGCGGCGCTCGCTGCGGCATGTGCAGGGACTACCGTGCAGGCGGCGGACGGGAAAACGTCGGTCGCCGTATCAAAGAGTACGGTAAATATCGGCGATACGATCACTGTCACGGCGAAGGCATCCGACGCCGCGGGGGCAAAGGCTTATGCGACGATGACGCTTTCCTATGATTCGGGGATTCTGCAGTTTGTGAGCTGTTCCACGACTTACGGAGGCGGCGGGAGCAGCGTTACCGCAGCCGCGGACAGTTTTACGGTCACGCTGAAAGCCGTCGCAGAGGGACAGTCATCCGTCTCTCTCAAAGCGTCCGACGGGGTCGTGTTCGATACCAACGAACAGCTGGACGCGATGGCGGGCAGCAGCACGGCCGTTACGGTCAACAATGCGGCGGGCACGGGAAGTTCCGGCGCGGGAAATCCGGCGGCGGGAACAGGCGGTTCGGCAGGTGCAGATTCGTCTGCGGGAGCGGGGAATTCCCTCGGGACGACCGGCGCAGGGAACGGGAATACGGCAGATACGGCCGTAAAGCAGTCGGCCGACAATTCCCTGAAAAGTCTTACGATTTCCCCGGGAACCCTCTCTCCGGCTTTTTCGGGCAGCGTCACAAAATACACGGCCTCCGTGGACCATTCCGTGACGGAGCTTGCGGTGTCTGCGGTTCCGGTAAATGAAAAGGCGGTTGTCGAGTCGGTCACCGGGAATACAGGGCTTGTCGACGGGGCCAATGAAGTAAAGATTGTCGTGAGGGCGGAAAACGGCGTGACGGCTGTCTATACGGTTGCCGTCACAAGAGCGGCGGAGCAGACGACGGTGTCCGTGGAGACACCGGAGTCGGGAGCCGAGGCTCCCCAGGTGATTACGGAGGAACCGCTTGCCTCCGTCACGGTAAACGGGGTTTCCTGCTATATTTCGGAAAACTTTTCGGCGGAGGAGATACCGGCGGATTTCTCGGAGGCGGCCGTTGCCTATCACGAGAAAGAGTATCGCGGCCTGCAGTTTAACAAGGGAACCGTGCAGCTTTTATATCTGACGCCTGCGGAAGGGGAGCAGACCGCAGGTTCCTTCTACGTCTATGACGCGGTGGCGGATGCACTGTACCCGTATGTGCGGATGAGCTGCGGCGATAAATTTATCATTGCACTGACGCTGCCGGCCGGAACGGCCGTGCCGGAACATTACGCGCAGACTTCATTTGCGTCTGCGGGCGGGGCGGCTGTTACGGCCTGGCAGGCGTCTGCGGGGATGGACCCCGATTTCTACCTGTTTTATGCGATGAACCAGGACGGGTTCGGAGGCTGGTATCAGTACGATGCGTTGGAGGGGACGTACCAGAGAAGCGGCGGGTTCGTCTCCGGGGAAGCTGTCCCCGCAGGGGAAGAGGCGGAGAATACCGACACGGATATAGAATATCTGCAGGAAGAATACAAAAATCTTTCGGAGCAGTACAAGCAGGAGAAAGCGTTCGCGAGAAATGTCATTGCAGTTGCGGTGTTTATTGCCGCGGTTCTGCTGGTGATTATTATCAATCTGCTGATACACAGGAGCGCGCATGGGGATGTGCTTGACGGAGACGGCGATGCGGATGAGGACGCGTTCGACGATGCGGATGAGGATGCGTTTGACGATGCGAAAGAGGATGCGTTTGACGATGCGGATTATGAGGATGCGCTCGACGGCGGGGATTATGAGGACGAAATATATACGGATACGAACGCCCCCGCAGAAGAGGATGCGCTTGATAAGGAGGAAGCTGCGGGCAGGAAGAAACCCGCGGATAAAGATGCATTCGGCGGGGAAGAGTTTGCAGATGAATCATTTCCTGCAAAAACGCCTGCCAAAGGAGGTCGGCGCAGGAGTGCTGCGTCTGAAAAGGAGAAAGACGGGGATATCGAGATTATCGATTTCAACGATTTATAAAACGGGTGTCTGGGATGGAGAAGGCGGCGTATCTGCTGAAAAATATATACCGGATGTTTGGGTTGGCAGGGAGAATGTTTGATGCAAAGGGAAAGCCGCTTGCGGTTTCGTTTCCCGGTTTCGAAAAGGAGGATCCGGTGCTCTGCAGCCCGGAGCTTCTGGCGGCTCTGCAAAAAGCAGGGCAGGGAGAACCGGGCGGATACAGGGCTTACAGCGATGGCGGGTACTGGTACTATGTGCTCTGCCGGACGGAGTGCTGTATCGTCTGGGGCCTGTCAGTTTTGAGGAACACTCGAAACATGAGCGATGTCTGTACTGTAAAAAGCGCGGTGTGCGGGGAGCGGGAATCGTGATTCCGATAATGGATTTCTGGCGTCTCGAGGAAATGATCGCCTTTGCACACGGACTGCTCTTTGAAGAATATGTGCAGCCGGTCCGCTTTGACAACGGGATGGATTCGAAGTGGTTCCGGGGGGAGTTTTGGCCGCGTCAGTTAGAGTACGGGCTGGAAAATGCGGAGTGGGGCATTGTGCACCATTCTTATGAGGATGAAAAGCGGGCATGGAAATGGCTGATCGAGGGAAATCCGCGAACCAAAAGCGGGCAGGCTATTTCGGACGGGGTGGAGAATGCATTTGAGAATATGGCGGGTATGGCCGGAGTCATGGCAGGGTCACAGCGGAAAAACGCAGAATACGGTGCGGTGGCCGGAATCACGCTCGCTACCAGATATGCGATTGCGGCGGGCGCGGATGAAAACAAGGCTTACGCGTTGAGCGATGTCATGCTGCAGATACTTGCAAAGGCCGGGGATGTGATAGGAACCTGGAATATACTGGTGTATGCAATTAAGGAGTTTGGACGTCTCGGCCGGGAGGCCAAAGCAGAATCAGAATCAGAATCAGAAACACATTCGCGCTATGTGGAGCGGAGCAGGGATTATATTGCCAGATATATCTATGAGAAGCTGTCTTTGCAGCAGATTGCGGAGAATGTCGGCGTACATAAAGGGTATCTCTCCCGGATTTTTTCGGAGCAGATGGGAATGACGCTGACGGACTATATTTTGAGAGAGAAGATACAGATTTCATGCAATCTGCTGAAATATTCCGATCGTTCGATCGCCGTTGTTGCGGCGTACATCAATCTTTCCCCGCAGAGCTATTTTACAAAAGTATTTAAACGTGTGACGGGAGAGACGCCTGCGCAGTATCGCCGGACACATACGGATAAAAGTTTTATAGAAAGTTAAAATCAGATAAAATTTGTTAAAATCGGATAATACAAGGGGGGGGGTAACAGGTAAAATCTTCTTATCAGGTAAGTGCAAAAGGAGAGGAGATTTTAGCTATGAGCGAGAAAAAGCTGCGGGAAGTTACCGGAAAAGAGCGTGTCAGTTATGTGCTGTATTTTCTGGGACAGAATATTTTTTATCTGCTGACCTATATGTACATGAATACCTACTTTACCGATGTGGGGATTCCGTCGGCGGCAGTCGGCGTAGTCGTGCTGATTGTGAAAATCTGGGATGCCGTCAACGATCCGATTTTCGGCGGAATCGTTGACAAGGTACATCTGAAAGGCGGAAAGTTTGTGCCGTGGCTGCGCATTGGGGTACCGGTTCTTCTGATTGCGAATATCGCACTGTTTGCAATCCCGTTTCAAGCGTCGCAGGGAGTGAAAATCGCATGGGCGATTGCGGCATACTGCCTCTGGTCCGTGGGCTACACGATGAACGATGTGCCGATTTTTGGCCTTATCACAACCATTACGAGCAATCAGGATGAACGAACTTCTCTGAACGCGTCGGGACGTGTCGCAGCAATGGTGGCGGCACTGGCGGTTTCCATCATCATTCCGGTATTCCGCAATGCAATCGGCGGATGGACGACGACGGTGATTGTGTTGTCCGCGATCGGGGCGGCGCTTATGCTTCCGATGGGATTTGTCGCAAAGGAGCGTGTGGAGCCGACAGAAAAGCAGGAGTCTTTCAGTTTCAGGGAAATGTTTCAGTATCTGATCGGCAATAAATATCTGCTGATTTATTATGTGGGATTTATGGTTTGGGGTGCGTTAAATGTGGGAAGCTCCTGGGGGCTTTACATCGCACGCTATTGTATCGGCAATGAGGGGATCATGTCGGTTACAAGTATTGTGGGAATTTTACCGGCGGTAGCCATCGGTATGTTTGTGCCGGCGCTCTGCAGAAAAATTGACAAATTCAAGCTGTTTTACGGGGCAACGGCGGTTATATTTGTCTTGAATATCGTCCGCTGGTTTGTGGGGTACGACAGTGTTCCGGCCTATATTGCAGTGGCATTTCTGATTTCTCTGCCGACCGGATTTGTCACAATCCTTACATTTATGTTTACGCCGGACTGCGCGGAATACGGCCATTACAAGACGGGAAAAAGTTATCTGGGAATTACGTTTGCGACACAGACATTTTTTGCGAAGCTGCAGTCCGCGGTGCTCTCGGCAGTCGCGGCGTTTGCGCTTGGCTTTACCGGTTTCGTCGAGGGCGAGAATGCGGTGCAGGCGGAAGGCTTTGCGGACAGTCTCTGGAATGTAAGCTGTATCATGCCGCTGATCGGATATGGTCTCGCGCTTGTTATTTTACATTTTTATAAATTAAACGACCACGATGTGCAGCTGATGACGCGGGTAAACAGCGGTCAGATGACGCGGGAAGAGGCAGAGGCGCAGATGAAGCACAAATATTAAGTTCAATATAAAAGTGAAAAGGAGAATGGAAAATGGAGAGAGACATCAAAAAATTAGTTTCCGAGATGACGCTTGAGGAAAAGGCAGGCATGTGCTCCGGCGAGGATTTCTGGCATCTAAAAAAGGTGGAGCGGCTTGGGATTCCGTCAGTGATGGTATCCGACGGACCGCACGGACTGCGCAAACAGCCGGAGGAGGCAGATCATCTCGGTATCGGGGCAAGTATTGTCGCGGTCTGCTTTCCGGCAGCCTGCGCGACGGCGTCAAGTTTTGACACGGAGCTGATGAATGAGATGGGGAAGACGCTCGGAGAAGAGTGCCAGGCGGAGAATTTAAGCGTGCTCTTGGGACCTGCGGTAAATATCAAGAGAAGTCCTCTGTGCGGGCGCAATTTCGAGTATCTGTCCGAGGATCCGTATCTGGCCGGGAAAATGGCGGCTGCCTATATCAGGGGCGTGCAGAGCAAAGATGTGGGCACAAGCATGAAGCATTATGCCGCAAACAATCAGGAATACAGGCGCATGAGCTGCTCGTCGAATCTGTCCGAGCGGACATTCCGGGAAATCTATCTCGCGGCGTTTGAGACGGCGGTAAAGGAAGCGCAGCCCAAAACGATTATGTGCAGCTACAACAAGATTAACGGCACCTACGCTTCCGAAAACCATCACTTGCTGACAGAGATTTTGAGAGACGAGTGGGGATTTGAGGGCTATGTGATGACAGACTGGGGCGCCGTGGCGGACCGCGTAAAGGGAATCGCGGCAGGCCTTGATCTGGAGATGCCGGGAAGCGGCGGCTTTAACGACGCAAAGATTGTCGCGGCGGTCAAAGACGGAAGCTTAGACGAGAAACTGCTGGATGAAGCCGTGGAAAATATTCTTAAGGTTGTATTTTCCTATGCGGACAACCGCCATCCCGATGCCGTGTTCGACCGGGATGCGGACCACGAAAAAGCAGTCAAAATCGAGACCGAATGCGCGGTACTTTTGGAGAATAACGGCCTGCTTCCGCTAAAGGCGGACGCAAAGGTCGCATATATCGGAGAATATGCCGCAAAGCCCCGCTATCAGGGAGGCGGATCGAGCCATATCAATGCGAGCAAAGTGACATCCGCGCTCGAGAGCGCAGAGGCGAAAGGGCGTGCGGTGACCTATGTAAAAGGGTTTCCGGCTGATAAGGACGAGGAGGACGAAAAAGAGCTTGCGGCGGCCGTGCAGGCTGCGAAGGAAGCGGATGCGGCGGTGATTTTTGCGGGTCTTCCGGATATCATTGAATCCGAGGGATATGACAGAAAGGATATGAAGCTTCCGGCCTGCCAGAACAAACTGATCGAGGCGGTGGTGAAGGTACAGCCGAATACGGTTGTCGTGCTGCACAACGGAAGCCCGGTTGAGACGCCGTGGGCGGACCGTGTGGCGGCGGTTCTTGAGATGTATCTCGGAGGCCAGGGCGTCGGAGAGGCCACGGATTTGCTGCTCTACGGGGAGGTAAATCCTTCCGGGCGCCTTGCGGAAACATTCCCGCTTCATCTCGAGGATAATCCGAGTTACCTGAATTTTCCGGGCGACGGGACAAACGTGGATTATGCGGAGGGCGTCTATGTGGGCTACCGCTACTACGATACGAAGAAGATGCCGGTGCGCTGGGCATTCGGGCACGGATTGTCATACACGACCTATGCATACGGCAATCTGAAGATGCCCGCGGAAGCGCTTGGGGACGAAGGCTGCGTGAAAGTGACCGTGGATGTGACGAATACCGGAAGCTTGGCCGGCAAAGAGGTGGTACAACTCTATGTCAGCGACAAAAACGGTACGGCGGGCAGACCGGCAAAAGAGTTAAAAGGCTTTGCCAAAGTTGCGCTTGCGCCGGGCGAGACAAAGACCGTAGAATTTACACTCACGGCAAGAGATCTGTCGTTCTATCACGAGGGACTCGGCGACTGGTACGCGCCGTCCGGATCCTATGAGATTCTCGTGGGGCACGCGAGCGACGAGATTGCGCTGACCGGTGAACTCTCGTTTGAGACAAAGAAAATGCTTCCGCTGTATGTGAGCGGGGCAACTACGTTAGGCGAGCTTCTGGCGCATCCGGTGACCGCGCCGGTTGTCGGGCAAATGATGCAGCAGATGCAGGGCGGCATGATGGGCGCAATGCAGGGCGAGGACACCGCGGAGGCGCTCGGAACCGGCGCCGAGATGATGGAGGCAATGATGATGGGAATGCCGCTCAAATCGCTGGCAAGCTTTGCGGGGCCCGAGGCGGCGGCACAGATTGAGCAGATGATGGGAAGCTTAAATCAGATGCTCGGGAATCAATAGACATTTTTTCGGCAAATGAGGGAACAATAAAAGCAGGTGTAAGATCCTGACGAAATCCGCAGCAAAGAATTTTGGGGCAGTTGATCCGGGCATGGATCAACTGCCCCAAAAGCTGTCAGGCGTTTGGATGCGCTGCGGGAAGTTTTTGTTGCGGAAAACATTGTGCTCGTGGTAAAGTAAAAAGAGTGTATGTTCAGGAAGAAACGACAAGGAGGGGACAATGCAAACACCATATACGGCCAAAGCGAAAAAAGCAATCGACATTGCCAGACGGATGGCGAAGGCGATGCATCACAACTATATAGGAACGGAGCATATCCTTTACGGGCTTTTAAAGGAGGGTACCGGTGTCGCCGCGAGAATACTCGGAGACACCGGCGTGGAGGCGGAAAAGGTCATGGATCTGATACGCGAGCTGATCGCGCCTCAGGCGCCGGCGCCGGCGGTGCAGGAGCCGCAGAATTATTCGCCGCGGGTACAGAGCGTGCTCGAGGGGGCCGCAAAGGAAGCCGCGCGGTTCCATTCCGAGCAGATCGGGACCGAGCACATTCTTCTGGCGATGGTCAAAGAGCCGGAGTGCGTGGCGTCGCGCCTGCTTAACACGCTGTCCGTGAATGTGCAGAAGATGTATGTGGATACGCTGATTGCCATGGGTGAGGACGCAAACCTTTACAAGGAGGATTTTCAGAACGGCAGGCCCGGGCGGAAAGGGACGGGAGGGACGCCGGTGCTCGACCAGTATTCGAGGGACCTTACGGCGCTCGCAAAGGACAGAGCCCTGGACCCCGTCGTGGGCAGAGAGAGCGAGATTGACCGTGTCGTCCAGATTCTGAGCCGCCGCAGCAAGAATAACCCGTGTCTGATCGGAGAACCGGGCGTGGGAAAGACCGCTATCGTTGAGGGAATCGCGGAGCGTATCGTGTCTGGGATGGTGCCCGATACGGTGGACGGAAAGCGCGTCGTATCGCTTGATTTATCCGGGATAGTGGCCGGGTCGAAATACCGCGGGGAGTTTGAGGAGCGCATCAAAAAGGTGCTCGCGGAGGTCACGAAAGCCGGAAATATCCTTTTGTTTATCGATGAGATTCACACGATTATCGGTGCGGGCGGAGCGGAAGGCGCGATTGATGCGTCCAATATTTTAAAACCGGCCTTAGCCCGCGGTGAGGTACAGGTGATCGGTGCGACGACCATCGAGGAATATCGGAAATATGTGGAGAAGGATGCCGCACTCGAGCGGCGCTTTCAGCCGGTGACCGTCGAGGAACCGAGCGAGGAAGAGACTGTCCGGATTCTCGCGGGGCTCAGAGAGCAGTACGAAAGGCATCACAACGTGACGATCACGGATGAGGCCATTGAGGCCGCGGCGCATCTTTCCGCCCGGTATATCAACGACCGTTTTCTGCCGGACAAGGCGATTGATCTGATGGATGAGGCTGCGGCGAAGGTCCGTCTGACCTCCGGCGGCGGAGCGGACCTGCGCGAGTTAAAGAAACGGATTGCCGAGTGCGAGAAGCGCTTTGAGAAGGCGCTTATGGAGGCGGATATGGAGACCGCCAGAGCGGTGAAGGCGGAGCGTGAGGCGCTTGAGGAAAAGCAGAACCGGCAGTTAGATCGGCAGAGGCGCAGCTTGCAGCGAAAACGGCTGGAGGTGGACGAGGATGCGATTGCCGACGTTGTGTCCGGCTGGACGAAGATTCCGGTGAAGAAGCTGACCGAGGGGGAGGCCGTGCGCCTGAGAAAGCTGGAGGCCACGCTGCACCGGCGTGTAGTCGGACAGGAGGACGCGGTGAGCGCCGTGGCAAAAGCCGTCCGAAGAGGGCGCGTGGGATTAAAGGACCCCCGCCGTCCGATCGGTTCGTTTCTTTTTCTGGGCCCTACGGGCGTCGGAAAGACAGAGATATCCAAGGCTTTGGCGGAGGCGGTGTTCGGCCAGGAACAGGCGATGATACGCGTGGATATGTCGGAATATATGGAGAAACACAGCGTATCGAAGATGATCGGGTCCCCGCCCGGCTATGTCGGACACGAGGAGGGCGGCCAGCTGAGCGAAAAGGTGCGCCGGAATCCCTACGCGGTCATTTTGTTTGACGAGATCGAAAAAGCGCATCCGGATGTCTTTAATATTTTGCTGCAGGTACTTGACGACGGACATATCACGGACGCGCAGGGAAGAAAAGTGGATTTCAAAAATACCATTATCATTATGACTTCCAACGCGGGCGCACAGGCGATTGTGGAGCCGAAAAAGCTCGGTTTTGCTTCGGGGAATGACGAGAAGCAGAATTATGAGCGCATGAAAGGAAGCGTCATGGAAGAGGTACGCCGCATTTTCAAGCCGGAGTTTTTAAACCGTATCGATGAAACGATCGTGTTCCGCTCGCTGAACAGGGAGGACATGAAGCAGATTACAGGGCTGATGTTAAAAGAGCTGGCGGAGCGCTGCAGAAAGCAGATGGGTATTTCGCTCGTGGTGCGCGACAGCGTAAAAAATTATATTGTCGAGAAGGCCTACGAGCCGAAATACGGGGCGAGACCTCTCCGCCGCAAGATACAAAACGAGATCGAGGATAAGCTGGCGGAAGAATTGCTGGAAGGAAAAATCCGCAGGGAAAGCCGGGTGACTGTGACGACCAGAAAGAATGAGATTGCATTCGAAATAAAATAAAATTTTCCTGAAATGAGTGCCGAAGTACTGGAAATAACCGTACAATTATTATATAATGAGTTTACAAAATTTTGATGAAGCAGGACGTCTGCGAAGCGGCGTCCGCGAAGTATCACAGGAGGATAAAATGGCCGTTATTAGTGAATTAATTCGTTCGGAAGCAGATGGAACAATCAGTTTTGGCGACTACTCTTTGAGTGCAAAGGCGAAGCTCGATAATTTTGAACATCAGGGCGACGTGTACAAGGTAAAGACCTGCCGGGAGATTACGAAGCTGGAGCGCAACGGCATGTTTGTGTACGAATCGGTTCCGGGAACTGCGGTTGCAGGATTGCGGGCAACGGATACGGGCATCGAGTTTGCGGTGGAGGGACCGGAGGATGCGCAGGTTACGGTAGAGCTTGAGGACGAGATGGAGTACGGTATCGCGATCGACGGGACGGATGCCGGCACGATGAAGACAAATCTGGGAGGAAAACTGAGCGTCAGTGTGGAGCTTGGAGAGCATCCGGTGACGGTCAGCATTCGGAAATGCCGATAGAAGAGGGGACGGACCGGAAAGGGCGGAGTTTTGAGACTTCGCTCTTTTTTATATAAAAACATATCTATTTTCACAGGAAGAGGAGCAGACATGGCAAAGGCAAAGACAACCATTTATTTCTGTCAGAACTGCGGACACGAGTCCGCCAAGTGGCTGGGACAGTGTCCCGGCTGTCGGGAGTGGAACACGTTCGTGGAAGAGCTTATAGACAAAAAGAGCGCGGGAAAAGCGAGAGAAAAAGCTGCAGACGCGGCGCAGGTCGTGCCGCTCTCAAAGATTGTGATGACGCAGGATAAGCGGATTTCCACCGGAATGAAAGAGCTTGACCGCGTGTTGGGCGGCGGCATCGTGCAGGGGTCTCTGGTTTTGGTCGGAGGAGATCCCGGCATCGGAAAGTCGACGCTGCTGCTGCAGGTGTGCCGGAATCTGGCAGGGCAGAACGAGAAGGTGCTCTACATATCCGGGGAGGAGTCGCTGCAGCAGATTAAAATCCGCGCGGAGCGTATCGGCACGTTTACGGACAGTCTGCGGCTGCTCTGCGAGACGAATCTTGAAACCATCCGGGGGATTATTGACCGGGAAAAGCCGCAGATTGTGGTGATCGACTCCATACAGACGATGTACAATGAGGAGGTTGCATCGGCGCCGGGAAGCGTTTCCCAGGTGCGGGAATCCACCGGAGTGCTGATGCAGATTGCAAAAGGCATGGGGATTTCCGTTTTTATTGTCGGCCATGTGACAAAGGAAGGGGTGGTGGCAGGTCCCCGCGTGTTAGAGCATATGGTAGATACCGTGCTCTACTTTGAGGGGGACAGGCATGCGGCCTACCGCATTCTTCGGGGCGTGAAAAACCGCTTTGGTTCGACCAACGAAATCGGAGTGTTTGAGATGCGGCGCGAAGGCCTTGCCGAGGTGGAAAATCCCTCGGAATATATGCTCAGCGGAAAACCCGAGGGGGCGTCGGGCTCGGTCGTGGCCTGCTCGATGGAGGGGACGCGTCCGATTCTGATCGAGGTGCAGGCGCTCGTGTGCCACACGAATTTCGGGATGCCGAGAAGAACGGCGGCCGGATGCGATTTCAACCGCGTGAATCTTCTGATGGCGGTGCTCGAAAAGCGTCTCGGACTGCAGCTGGGAAACTGTGACGCCTATGTCAACATCGCAGGCGGAATCCGTATGAATGAGCCGGCGATCGACCTTGGCATTGTTCTTGCGGTGATATCGAGTTACAAAGAGCGTCCGATTGACGGGAAGACCATCTGTTTCGGCGAAGTGGGCTTAAGCGGCGAGGTGCGCGCGGTGAGTATGGCGGAGCAGCGTGTGCTCGAGGCGCAGAAGCTCGGCTTTGAGACCTGCATCCTGCCGCAGGTATGCCTTGAGGCCATGCGCGGCAAAGAAAAAGAGAAAAGCGGGATCCGTCTTGTCGGAGTCGGGACGGTAAAGGATGCGGTGAATGCGATTTAACGACACTTTACCGCACTGATGCTTTAACAAATTATTTGGATAAGGTATTTTTGTTGCAAATAAAATTATGTTTGTGGTAAAATTACAAACATAAGGAGCTGATGGGATGAAAGAGGAACAAAAGATGCCTTTTGTAAAATGTTTTCGCACGCCGAACGGTTTCTACTGCTTCGATGCAAATAAAAGCGAGCTGATCGATATCCCGGAGGAGGTATATCGCTATCTGCTGCGGCTGACGGAGGGGAATGCGGCAGGGGAGCCGCCGGCGGCCTATACGGATTTTAGGAGCAGGGGCTATTTTTCGGAGGAGAGCAGGGTGCGGCATGTGAGACATCCGATGACGGATTACATAGAGACGCTGCTCGAGTCGAGAGAAAGCTCGGCAAATTGACGCTGCAGGTGACGCAGAACTGTAATTTCCGCTGCAAATACTGTATTTATTCAGAGGAAGGCAGCGAGAAGCAGCGAAGCCATTCCCAGAAGAATATGAGCTGGAAAACCGCCAAAAAGGCTGTGGATTTTCTCCGGGCACATGCGATTGACAGCGAAGATGTAAATATCAGTTTTTACGGCGGGGAACCGCTGCTTAAGATGGGGTTGGTCAGACAGGTTGTGGCCTATGCGGAGGAGTGCTTCGCGGGGAAAATGCTGACGTTTAACATGACGACGAACGGAACCCTGCTGAATGAGGAGATTGTCCGCTATCTCGAGGAACATAAAATCAAGCTGATGATCAGTCTGGACGGACCGAAAGAGATTAACGATAAAAACCGCGTCTTCCGGGGCGGAGGCGGAACATTTGATACGGTGATGGATAAAATCGAGATGGTGCGGCGCGTTGCGCCGGAATACGCCAAGTCGATGCAGATCAGTATGGTGATGGACCCGCAGAATGATTTTGACTGTATCAATGAAATTTATCTGAATGAGAAAGAGCTTTCCGAGCTGTTTGTGGCGCCTGCGATAGTAGATAGGGAGTATGATGACGCGCAGGCGGCCTATGCGGAGGAATTTGTCTGGAAGCGGCAGTATCAGGCATTCCTGGCGATATTGGCGCATTGCGGGCGCATTGATAAGAACAGGGTATCGCCGATTGCGGCAGTATCAGAGAAGAGCGCGATTGAGAATCGGTTTGATGCGGCGGAATATGCTCCGCTGTACGAGACGGATGCGCCGGGAGGACCGTGTATGCCCGGACAGCTGCGCCTGTTCTGCAACGTGGATGAAAATCTGTTTCCCTGTGAGCGGGTCAGCGAGACTTCGGAGGCGACACGGATCGGGAATCTTACGGACGGCTTTGATGTGGACAAGGTCAAACGTTTTTTAAATGTGGGACAGGTGACGGAAGAAGACTGCAGGAACTGCTGGAGCTTTCGGTTCTGCTCGCTGTGCGGGAAGAAAGCGGATTCCGGAAACGCGGAGTTTGACGCGGCGCGCAAGAAAAAGCATTGCGGTGATGTCAGAAATGCGGCGTATGAGAAGATAAAACGGTATCTTTTGTTTCAGGAGATGGCGGTTTACTACGGCGCGCAATTGGAGGAAACAGGAAACGCAGCAAAAGATGCAAGGGGTGAGTGAAATGAGACAGGCGGCCGTATGGTATCCGTTCTGTCCGGAATTTCTTCCGGTCGTGCGGTGGTTTGAACAGGGACAGGAGAGCTATGAATTGCGGTATCTGGTGTCGCCGCCAGGTTGCGGCTACGGAGGCCGGGATGCGGGGGAAGCATGTAATCAGCCTCCCGTCGGGAGAATCGTATCGGAAGAATTGCCATTTGACAGGGAGGATTGGGATACGCTGCTCTTGTGCCGTCCGGGGAGGATTGTCGGAGAACTGCGGCTGACAGAGCTGGCGGAGGAAGCGGCGGTACACGGAAAGCAGGTCCTTTTTGTCAATCCGGACCGCATTGCAGAAATCGAGGATTTGGAGCGGTTAAAGCAGGAGTACCCCGGACAGGTGGGGTGTTTAAAGCTTGGGGAAATCGAGCCGGAGGGGCGTTTCTACAGGTCGCAGGCGCCGGTGATTCTGTTCGGCGGCTTTTTGGCGCAGAGCGCAAGCTTTGAGGCCGTGCTTGAGCTGTATTTAAAAGTGAGAGAAGAAGGGTACCGACCGGCGGTTTTCTGCCGGAATGAAGCGGGAGGGCTGTTTGGATTTTACGGCTTTGCGCGTATATGGAATGCTCCGGTCAGGGACGAGAACGAGAGGATAAAGAGTCTGAACGCCTACATTAACGGCGTGGTGCGGAATACCTATGCGAATCTGATTCTCATCGAGGCGCCGGATGCGCTGATGCGGTACAATGCAAACACGCTGGATTGTTTTGGAGTACGCAGCTATATGCTGTGTCAGGCCGTCGTGCCGGATTACCTTGTGGGGTGTGTCTCCTATGAGTTGCTGGAACCGGAACTGATAGAAAAACTTTCCGACGACTGCAGGGTTCGTCTCGGCTGTGAGTTTTGCGCGGTCTGGCCGGAGAATGTGGTGTTGGATGTTTACTACACGAGCCACAGAAAAAGAAGTGATGTGGTGTATATGCCGTATGAGTATATGTACCGTGAGGTCCGTAGAAGAAAAGAACAGGGCGGCAGAATACCGGTGATGGATGTATCTGTCGGCGGTGCAAAGGAACTGTATCGCTGTATCACAGGACAGGGGTGAAAAACAATGGATAAGACGGCGGAGATCGTATTTGAGATTATGAGAGAGCGCATGCACTGCAAAGAGCAGCTGCTGACGGAGGAAAACCGGAAGCGGCCGCTGACCGGCAGACCGTTTTATTTTAGCGCGGTGGATATGATGTACTTTTTGCTTGAGACAGAAAAAAGGTTTGGGATTTATCTGGAGGAGGAAGCGCTTGCGGATTACCGGTTCTCGACGATTGATCAAGTCGTTGCCGAGGTAAATGAGAGGCTCTGTGAATCCGTGCGTTAAAATACAGCTTTGTCATCAAAGGAGGAATGTCTATGATCAAAAAAAGGAATCAGACGGGAAACTCGGTGGAGGCGTATGCATGTGCGTGCCTGTACGCATCAATTAAATGTATGTGTACTGATAGCTGCAATTGCGACAGAACTTATGTGTATAACACTGTTATGAACGATACATTTAATGCAAACGGAAGTGCGGTATACAATGAGTATAATTTTAGATCGCAAATCATAAACGGTTAATCGAAACCGAATGTGAGAAATTTTATTTGAAAAACTGAAGCTGTATTTTGTGCATCCTGCGGTGTGTTTTTACACACTGCAGTCTTTGAAAGACCGCCAGTCGCGGCAGAAAGCGAGGAAATATGAGACCGAAAATCAATCCCTACCGGAAAGCGCTTGTGAGAAGGCCGTTTCGCACGCTGATACTGGCGCTGCTGTTTGCGGCCGCAGCCTATACGTTTACCGCTCATATGGCGGAATACCTTTTGGTTTCCGGGGAGATCGAACGACTGCGCGCATACTATAAGCCTGTGGGCTATCTGCAGAAGGACGATGGGGATGTGCGCAAGGCGCAGGCGCTGATTGCGGAGAGCCCTTATCTGGAATTTGAGGATGTGAGGCGCTATTGTTCCGGGTTACTTGAGGGACTGCAGAATACCGATTTTGACGGGGTCAGTAAGTTTACGGGAAATTATTCGGAGGTGGTTTTTACCGGGATCTATCAGGGCGCAGGATACACGGAAAATCCGAAAGGGCAGGGCGGGTATTACCAGCTGGAGTTTCGGGTCAAAAGTCTTCTGGGCGGTTACGGGGATTACATGAGCGAAAACAGGACGGTATTTGTGATGCATCTGCCCGGGCTGGACCCGGAAAATACAAACAATGTGGACACATATTCCTATTATCCCACTGAGCAGGATGCGGTATTTCTGGAGGAACTCGGGGAGCTTCGGGAGGGGGAAACCTACCTGCTGCGCGCGTGGTACTCGGAATTTTACGGTGTCAATTCGGCGAAGAGCGCGCAGAACGGGTACATCGGTTCACATTTTGTTTTGGAAACTCTGCCGCAGGAGGAGCGGTATTTTTCTTTGGTGCAGGAGGACTTTGCGGTTTCCGATTCGCTGCAGGAATACCTTGCATATCTGGATGAAACCAGCAGAGTGATGTCGGTTGTCGGGACGAAGGATATGAGCCGGATGCCGAATTGTATTGAGAGTGCGAAAGAGATGTATCTGACGGAGGGGCGCTGGCTGACGAGGGAGGACGATACGGAAAGCCGCCGCGTGTGCGTCGTCAATGAGTTTTTTGCCCGGACGAGAGGACTTGAGATCGGCGATACGGTTACGCTCTGCCTGAAGAATGAGGATAACCCGTTCTATTATCAGACATGGGAGGTCTGGGAGGACGCAAAAAAGACGGGAAGAGACAGTGAGACGGCGGAGTTTGAGATTGTGGGAATCTATGACAATCTGAACTATAAAGGAAGCTTTCTCACACTGCACAGTATCACGATGTATGTGCCTGACAGCTGTATTCCGGCCGGCTATGTGCCGTGGGATTCGTATCCGGACAGTATGAGCTACAGCTTTGTGCTGAAGAATCCGGAGGACAAACAGAAATTTCTGGTGGAAAATGTGGATAAGCTGGAGGAAATGGGCTGCACGGTTCTGTTCGTGGAGAACGATGCGGACAGCTTTGCGGAAACCTCGTCGGCGCTGATTGACTCCACGCGTATGAGCGCGGGGCTGTCCGGGGCTGTTTTCTGCGGCATTCTGCTGCTGGGCTGTATGCTTTTTACGGTGCAGCACCGCAGGGAATACGCGCTTATGCGGGCGCTTGGTGTACCGGCAGGGAAAGCCGGGGGCTGCTTTCTGTGCGCTTTGGGGGGAATCGGAGTCCTGGGCTTTGTACCGGGCGCGCTGGCGGGGTGGCTGCTGACGCTGAAAAATGCAAAGGAATTGTTGGAGCCGGTAGAGTTCCTCACAGATGAGCCGCAGACCGCGGCGCTGCCCGCATTCTGGCTGCCGCTGTTTTTTGCCGGAATGCTTGCGGTGTTTTTCCTGCCCGGCATTTGCGCGGCGGTTTCCCTGTCGCGCAGGCCGCTGCTGTCCCTGCTGGCCGGACATGCGGCGGGCGGAGCCGCAGTGCGCAGAGAACGGGAGCCGATGCCGCCCGTCGTGCGGCGGACAGTACCCTCCAAAAAAGTCAGAGTTCGGACGGAGAAAAAAAGCATGGAAGCGGCATCGGCATTGTCCGATCAGCCGCAAAAGCGTTCGGCTGTGAGAAGGAATTACATACGCAGGCATCAGAGCAGGGCCGTCGGGGGCACGGTGAGCGTGCTGCTGTTTTCCGTGGCCGCAGTATTGACGCTTGTCTGGATGCAGGACGCCGGACAGAGACAGAAACAGGAGATAGACCGGATTTATGCGACAACGGTGGTGACCGGGGAACTGGTGAAGGCGAATTCCGGCAGCCATAGCGGAATGTACGGAGGCGCAGTGATTTCTCGGGACATAGTCGACGCGCTGCAGGAGACGGAGCTGGTGCAGGAGGTCTATGTGGAGGCCGCGATAAAGATCGATGAACTTATGAAATGGTGGATGGAAGGAGATGGTGCCCATATAGAAGGCAGAACAAGGGATGTGACGGTTCTGGCGGTGTATGACTGGGAAGGGTTTCTTGAGGAGACAGGGGCGGAGGCTTCCTTTTCCTTTGCAATGCGGATGGACGGGGAACGCTTTGTGGAGGAAAATCAGGACAAGAATGCAGAAACGTTCGGAATCATTTTGCCGGAGAGTATGCTGAAGGAAGGATGGGAATTTGGAACACAGCTTTCAATCGCCAGTAATCTGACAGCGGAAGGCAATAAGTACCGGATTGTGGGGACGTATACGGGCAGTCTCGGAAACGGACTGCAGAAAAATACGGTGCTTGTCTCCGGGGAGGCGATGGAGTATATCAAAAGCGTATACGGGCAGGACGACATGCTTCTGACGGCGCGGGTTACGTTTGATTCCGCAAAGAACAGGGAACTGCTGGAACAGGCGGAAAGTCTGGAGCAAATCGCGGCGGAAGACAAAAAGTCGCTGCTGCCGCTGCGTCTTGTCATCTGGGATCAGGAACTGCGGGAAGTACTGGAGCCGATGGAGCGCACGCTTGCGCTGTTTCGGGTTTTGTTCCCGGCTGCCGCCGCAGTCTTTGCCGTGACCGGTTTCGGTCTGCAGCTTCTGCTCATTCTGCAGAGGAGCAGAGAGGCGGCGATTATGCGGGCGCTGGGGACATCCGTGTCGGAGGTGCGGCTGCTTATCGTGTCGGAACAGTTGATCAACTGCATCGCGGGATTTCTGGCGGGACTTCTGCTGGCAGGCATACTGGGATGGCAGATGACCGCGGGAACGCTCATCGGTCTGCTTGCTTACTTAGCCGGGAGTGCGGCGGGCATGGCGGCAGGCGGCATCAATGTCACAAACAGGCGTCCGCTTGAACTTTTGCAGGTAAAAGAGTAGAATGGAGGAAATGGATATGACAGAGCTGAGGTTGGAGAAGATCTGCTACCGGTACCCGAAAGCGGATAAACAGGTGTTAAAGGGAGTTTCCTGCATATTTTCGGAGGGCGAATTGAGCGCGATTGTCGGTCCGTCCGGAAGCGGGAAAACAACGCTGCTGTCTGTGATGGCGGGGATGGATGAGCCGGATTCCGGAGAGATAACGGTCAACGGAGAGGCGCGCGCGGGGATGGACCTGGACCGGTACCGGAGAGAGACGATATCGATGATTTTCCAGTCTTTTCAGCTCTTTCCGCTGCTGACGGTGGAGGAAAATGTCTGTTATCCGATGGATATCCGGGGCGTGTCGATGCGGGATGCAAGAAATCAGGCAGCCGAGGCGCTGCGGCTGACCGGAATCGGCGAGGAGCTTTGGAAGCGTTTCCCGGCGAATCTATCGGGCGGGGAGCAGCAGCGCGTCGCGATTGCAAGAGCGCTGGCGTCCGGGGCAAAAATATTGCTCGCGGATGAACCGACCGGAAATTTAGACCAGGAGAATACGGAGAATATTCTGGGGATTTTACAGATGCTCGCCCATGAGCGGGGCTACTGTGTGATCGTGGTGACGCATGATATGCAGGTGGCGGAGCTCTCGGATAAGGTGTGGCGCATGAGAGACGGCGTGCTTGAGGAGGAATAGGAAGAAGGATGAGGGATGAAGGGACGAAAGCTGTCTGAATGGTGGAAAACGCTTTGCTATTGTATGCGGCTGTCGTGGGAAGCCTCCCGGCTTTACACGGCACTGCGCGTATGCTGTGAGCTTTTTGTGCCGCTGCTCGGTATCGTCAGCGCTTATTTGGGAAAATATCTGCTGGATCTGCTGGCGGGGAGCTTTGTGACGGACGAAAGACAGCAGGCGCTGCTGTTTTTTCTCGGGGCGGTTCTCCTTGTGAAACTTTTGGAGAGTATTGCGGGTAAAGGGCAGCAGTACATGCAGATGGTTCACAATGAACTGCTGGGAGAAAAAATTTCTCTGATGCTGATGCGGTGTTCCACCGGGATCGATATGGAGTACTTTGACAATACGGAGTATTACGACAAGCTGCGTTCCGCCGCAAATGATGCAAATGCGATTACGCAGGTACTCTGGAATGTGCTCACGTTTGTCGGACAGTGCGTCAGCTTTTTGTCCGTATTTGCGGTGCTGTGGCTCGCAAAGCCGGTGTACGGCATTCTGCTTTTGGCGGCGGCAGTCCCGCATGCGGCGGTATCCGTCTGGTACACAAAGAATCTATATCATTTCAGCCTCGACCAGATCAACGCGGAGCGGAGAAAAGGATATCTGCAGGGGATCTGTATGGAAAAGGCGTATGCGCAGGATATCAGACTGTTTGATACCGGAGACTTGCTGCGGGAGAAATATCATGCAATCTGGCGGGAAGTGTTTGAAAAACGCAGAACGCTTGTCAGGAGCCGGACGCTGTTTATGATTCTTGCGGCGTGCCTCCCGGAGCTTGTTTCGTTCGGGATCGCGGTCGATATCGGCAGGAACGTTTTGGCAGGAGCAGGCTCGGTCGGAGACTATTCGCTCTATACCGGACTTGCCGTGCAGCTGATCTCGTCATGTTCTCTGCTGGCCTACACGTTTTCGAGCATCTACGATAACAAACTTCGGATCGAAAATTTCAAGCGCGTGTTTGAATTTGAAAATCATGTGCCGGACACGGGGACAAGGCGGCTTGCCGAAGTCGAAAAGATCGAATTTTCCCATGTGAGTTTCCGCTATCCGGGAACGAATGGGCGGGCGCTTTCGGATGTCAGCTTTTGCCTGTATAAGGGGGAGAAGACCGCGTTTGTCGGGATCAACGGCGCCGGAAAATCGACGCTGATTAAGCTGCTGCTGCGCATGTACGAACCGGAGAAAGGCTGTATCAGGATCAATGACATTCCGATTGGGGAATATCGCCTGAAAGAGCTGCGGAATTGTTTCAGCGTGTATTTTCAGGAAATGAGAAATTACAGCATGTCCGTCTATGAAAATGTGACGATGAGTGATTTGGAGCGGGAAAAAGCGGAGGGAGAGCAGGCGGTGTATCAGGCGCTTGCCGCAGGCTGCTGTGACGATATTCTGAAAAAGACAAAAAAAGGGCTTGGGACAAATCTGACGCGTGTGTTTGACGCAGAGGGGATGGAGCTTTCCGGCGGACAGTCGCAGAAGATCGCGCTGGCAAGGTGTCTGTTCCGGCGCCGCCCGGTGCTGGTGCTTGACGAGCCGTCATCGAATCTCGACCCTGAGGCGGAGCACGATATTTTTGAAAATCTGAAAATACTGACAGACGGAAAGCTGACAATTTTTACGTCCCATCGGCTTTCGAATGTGTTTTTAGCGGACAAAATTATTGTTTTGGAGAACGGGCAGATTGTAGAGATGGGGACGCAGCGGCAGCTTTTGGAAAACAAGAATCGGTATGCGGAGCTTTTTCGCTATCAGAGTGAAAAGTTTGTGCAGGAAGGATGCGGGCAGAATGATTCAGGTTGCGGTAATTGACGACGGGATTGACAGAGAGGAGCTTGCCGACGGCGCTAAGCTGCTGCGCGATCTGGTTGTGGACGGGATAACCGGAGAGGTGCGTGTGCGCAGGAGTGATGATGCACGTCTGATGATGCACGGAACCGTATGTGCCAAAATTATCGAAAGCGGTACGCCTGAGGCAGGTTTTATCAGTATCTGTATTTTTGATGCAATGCCGCTTCAGACTCGGATAGAGAGGCTTTTTGCGGCATTGGAGTGGTGTCTGCGGGAGCGGGTTCCGGTTGTGCATATGAGTGTCGGAACACAGCGCCTGTCAGATTACGGGAGGATGCAGCCGGTGATCGCTGCCATGTCTGCCGCAGGTCAGGTTATCATTGCTTCCGAGAGTAATCGGGGCGGCTATACGGCGCCGGCACATCTCGGGGGCGTGATCGGCGTGTCGGCGGAGGAGACGGAGTACGGAAAGGAAGCCGATGCGGCAAAACGGCTGCCGTACAGGATCTACGGAAACGTTTGTACGGCACCTGCAAGACATTGTCTGCGTTATCGGGACGGAGCCGAAAGAGAGACGCCGACTGCAAACAGCTATGCGTCGCCGACGGTTACGGCGGCGGTGTGCGGGATTCTGGCAGCGCATACGGGAATGCGGAAGGAGCTTGCGGCGATCTACCGCTGGCTGTCAGGAGGAAGGGATTACCGGAGCATGCGCCCTGATTTTTTGCGGAGCGCTGCGGTGTGGAATCCGGACGCGCGGCCGTTGTGCAAAGAGCAGTTTTTTTTCCGCGGGATACCGGTAGGAGAAGAATTATTTGCAGAGGAAGCATCTGATAAGGAAGGAACGCGGGAAGCCGTCCTGTATATCCCCTCGGTAAATGAGGAGACAAACAGGCGCGCGCTGCGGAGGCTGGAGGAAAAGAGAGACAGGCTGCGCATGCTGGTGTACTGCGGAGTTATGGCAGGGGAGGCTGCGGAGAAATTCCGCGATATTCTGCTGTGGCAGGAGACAGACTGCGGGGCAGCCCGCTGGGAAGAGCGATTTGCACTTGCGTGGAACGGCCCGGAAACGCCTGTGATTTTTATAGAATCAAAAAAGATCGCGCCGGTAAACGTATTGACGCGGCTGAGGGATTGCTTTTTAAGGGAGGGATATCAGTGTGCGGCCGCCTCCGATTATCCCTGTGCGTACTTATACGGATTGGAGTATATTCCGCGGGCGGTCAGGGGAGAAGCGGCGCTTCAATATCTTACGCAGATGTACCGGCCGGATCTGATACTGATGGGCGTTTCGGGGGAAAATGAGTTTTTGAAAGATACGGCGGTGAAACTTGTATGCGCGGAGCCGGAAACGGTTATGCTGATAAGAGAGGAAGAGAAAGAGCGGGACAATACCGACGCGGACGCTCTGTATCAGAAGATTCAGGCATATTTTGAAGAACCGTCAGAGCCGGAAGCGGAGGGATGAATTGTTTGCACAATTAATACAATTTTCGACCGAAAACTTTCTTTTTCGATTCTTACAAAAGACGGTTGACATTCCGAAACAGAGATGCTAATATATACAAGCTGACTCGTGAGCGACACGGGAACAGCGGGATTGCAGGAAAAGACGAGCGCGCACGGATGTGCTGGACAAGTTCACAGGGCGCCGAAATGTTTTTCCGTGATGCGAATAAAAAACGAAAAAAAGTTGTTGACGAGAAGTTGCAAAAGTGATATAATAAATAAGCTGTCGCTTGAACAATAAGATGGACAACAACAGATGAACCTTGATAACTGAACAGTGAATAAACCTTGAAATGATTTTGAAAATTTCAAT
>CAJTOI010000008.1:117336-119568 GCA_910577925.1 uncultured Roseburia sp. | reverse complement strand
AAAAAGAAATCGCGGCCGTCGACAAGTTAATCGCGCGCAGAAAAGCACTCGTCGCGCTCAAAGAACTCTTCCACGTTTCCGCGTCCAAAGCCGATCTGAGCTATCAGCAGAAAAAATACGAAACCGAACTGGACATGCTCGAAGAGCAAAACCGGAAACTGCTAGAACTGATGCGGACAACCACCTACGGCGACGAGGCATGGCAGAAATACAACGAGCAGATGCTCAAAAACACCGACACCGCCAGAGACCTCGTACAGACCATCGCCGAACTGGCCGTCGAACTGGCAAACCTCCCGCTCGACAAATACGAAAAATTTGTAGACGACACAGCAAAAAAAGACGATCTGTATTCCGCAAAAGAAGACAACGCGGTAAATGCAAAAGACAAAAACAAATACATCGACAGACAGATCGCAAACGCAAAAGACAGAGACAAAAAAGCACAGTCCACCGCCAAAGAAACCGGCAAAAACGTGGACAAAAGCGTCAAAGACATCGAAAAGGCAAAAGGAAAAGACTACAGCTCCGCCAAAGTCGTCACGGGAGAACTCGGCCCCACAGAGCAGGTGCGCAAAAAGCTCAATGATTACTACGACAAAGTGAACAAATACACAAAGTCCAAAAAGAAAATACCGGAATCACTCATCACGGAAATCGCCGGCGAAGGCTATGCCGAACTGGCAAAATCCTGTTTAAACTACAACGCCGCCCTCGCAGCAGACAACACGGCGCAGCAAACCGCAGCGTTAAGCAAAGAACAGACAAAGCAGGAAATCGCAGCATTCACAAAGCAGAAATTCGACAACATCGCCGACCAATATGACCGTAAAACCTACGAACAGGAGCAGAAACAAAACAAAATCAAAAATCAGATCGCCGCAAAAGAGGCCAAAGGACAAAAAGCGAGCGTCAGTGACTACGAAGCGCTGATCAAAAACGAAAAAGAACAGCAGAAAATCCAATCGGAAAAAGCCGCCGCGCTCCAAAAAAACCTCGACAAAGCAGTCGCAGACGGAACCGTCAAAAAAGGCTCCGAACAGTGGAACGCCATGGTCGACGCCATCAACGACGCAAAAAACGCCGGGGCCGAGGCAGCACAAACCATCCTCGAATATCAGAACACCATCCGCCAGATCAAATGGGACGCCTTCGACAGTGCGATGGAAACCGTAAAACGAACCAATCGTGAAGCAGACTACTACATCAACCTGCTGAGCCGTAAAAAGCTTGTGGATGACGAAACCGGCAGCTATACCGAACACGGCACCGCCGCCCTCTCGCTGTACAAGCAGAATTACGACAGCTACCGCGCACAGGCAGACGCCTATCAGAAAGAATACGACGACATCCGGCAAAAAATAAGAACCGGTGAACTGTCCGCCAAAGACGAAGCCGTGATACAGCGGCAGCGGGAACTGCAGGACGCATACCGGGACGCGGCATTATCCGCCGAAGACGAACTCGAAGCAATCCAGGACCTCGTCAGGCAGGGCTACGACGCGCAGCTTGACACCCTCGGCAAACTCATCGGACGCTACAAAGAACTCAAAAACAGTGCGGCAGACGCCTACGGCTACCAGAAACAGGTCGCAGACAAAGTCAAAACCATCGCCGCACTGCAGAAACAGCTGACCGTACTTAAAACCGGAGGCGCCGAGGAAACCCGCGCACAGATCCAGAAGTTAAAAACAGAATTGCAGGACGCAAAAGAAGATCTGCGCGACACCCAATACGAGCGCTACATCAGCGACGCGGAAGAAATGTTAGACGACCTGCTCGCCGACTACGAGGAATACATCGACGAAAAGCTAAACGACACCAACAATCTCCTCGGCGAAATCAGCGGCCTGCTCGGCAGCGGCGGAGCCATCGTAGCCACGTTAAAAGAACTCGACGACAGCCTGACCGACAGCCTTGCGGCACTTGTAAACGGAAGCACGACCGCAGAAAAGCAGACCGACCAGACCGTAGCAAAAGAGAAAAAAGAAGTCGACAAACCGGCAAAAAAGCCTGCTGCGGAAACCGCAAAACCAACCGCAGAAACCGGCAGGCGCTCCGCAGAAATGGAGCTGAAAAAATCGACGGAAAAATCCGTAGATGAAAAAGTAGCAGCCTATCTGAATGCCGCTTCCGAGGAAGAGGCACAAGCATTAGTCAGATCCGGCGAAGCGCTTATAGTAGACGAGAACATGCGAAAACTCCTCGAGCAGGCATCGCAGAAACCGATCC
>CAJTOI010000008.1:0-117326 GCA_910577925.1 uncultured Roseburia sp. | reverse complement strand
AGACCGTAGAGAAAGAGAAAAAAGAAGCCGACAAACCGGCAGACACAGTACAAAAACCTGCCGCGGAAACCGGCAAGCGCGCCGCAGAAACCGTGGCAAAAGGGTCGGCACAAAAACCTGCCGCAGAAACCGCAAAACGGCCCACAGAAATCGGACTGAAAAAATCGACGGAAAAATCCGTAGGTGAAAAAGTAGCGGCCTATCTGAACGCCGCTTCCGAGGAAGAGGCACAGGCATTAGTCAGATCCGGCGAAGCGCTCATAGTAGACGAGAACATGCGAAAACTCCTCGAGCAGGCAGCGCAGAAACCGATCCTGCTCGGCGGAGGCATTCGGCCCGAACTCCCGCCGCTCCCGTCCCCGCCCGCCTTTTTAGAAAACGTCGGCGAAAATATCCGCGTGGAAATCGGCGATATCGTCATGAACGGCGTAAACGACGCAGAGACCTTCGGCAGACAGCTGCGCGAAGAAATCTGCCGGAACGGGAAGACCACACAGTGCATTGCGGAGGCAGTCTCGGCAAAACAGCTCGGACGCGGCATCGGCAGCGCAAGACTCCACAGGTAACGATTTTCATTGGGAAGCACCCTTATTTCGGAATCCTCTTTATTGAGAGAAATCTTTCCTTATTGAGAAACAACTTTCGCAGGGAGCGGGATCAACCGCTCCCTGTTTTGAAACGGGTATTTTCGGTGGAGTCGAATTTGCTCCCCTCCAAAAAAACTCCCGGAACCCTTGTAAAATCAGGCTTCCCGGGGATCACGATTTCAAACTGCGTTTTTTCTGTATGGAATAAATAATAAGTGACCGACGGCGCCCGGTGCATCGGAGGCGGTCCCGGCAAAACGCTTGGACGCGGCATCGGCAGCGCAAGGCGTCACATATGAAAAAGAAAGGAGTATTATGGCAAAAATAAGATTTAACCAAAACTTTGGCATCGATATGCCGACGCTGGTACTGGAACGGCGTGATTTTTCAAAAATCGGCATACTTAGCGACATTTCAGACGTGGAATACCGGGAAACCCTCCAGGCGCCGGAATTGTCCTTTACCGTCAGGAAAACGGAACCGTCTATCTGGGAACACATCAACAATTACAATCTGGTTTTCATTCCGGAATACAGAGAACATTTTTCACTGCATGTGGATACATCGGAGGAGACCTGCGTCACAAAAACCGTGACGGCTACCTATCTTCCGGTCAGCGAACTGCAGGAAATCAAATTGCGGAATCTGGAAATCAACACGGAAGCGGATATCGCACGGGAAGACTATGACGCCGACTATCCGACCGTTTTTTATCGGGATTTGTCGGGATATGCAGAAGGAAGCCCGATGTATCAGAAGCTTCGCTCCGCGTCCCTTCTGCACAGAATCCTCGACAAAGCGTCGAATTACGAAATCGGTCACATCGACCGCTCCCTGCAGGAATTAAAACTCTGGTTTCAGTACAGCATCAGCGACAGCAGTGTCTACGATATGCTGACCGGAGAAATCGCGGCGGATTATCAGTGTCTGTTTACCTTCGACTCCGACACAAGAACCATAAACGTATACGATTTGTGCAATACCTGCGGCAGCTGCGGTTATCGGGGCGATTTTCACGATACATGCCCCGAGTGCGGCACAAAGCTTGACGCCGCTGCTTCGACCGGAGGCGCCTACGGCAGCGACACAACCATTTACATCTCCGGAGACAATCTGGCTTCGGCTTCGTCCGTTGCAAGCAACAAGGACAATCTGAAAAACTGCCTCTATGTCGTCGGGGGAGACGATCTGATGACAGCCGCCGTTGCCATGGTAAATCCAAGCGGTTCCAACTACCTTCTGCAGTTTTCGGATGAAATGTATGAAAACATGCCGTCGGATTTATCCGAAACACTAAAAAAATACAACCGCAAGTATCAGTATTGTATGAATGAGAAAGTTTTCTCTTTAACGCCCTCTCTCGTTTCACAGTACAATGAAACAGTACGCTACATCAATGAGTTTTATCCGGCGCGCAACGACAACGGAACTCCGATAAACCGCTACCAGCCCATTGGATCCGCACCGGGAGACTGCACGCTGACCGGCTACAAAAATATCTCGTCTCTGTGCTTTGACTGTATTGATATCGCTCTGACGCTTCAGTCCTCCATGGGAAAGACACAGCAGATGGACTCCCTTTCGATGGGGGATACAATGGCACTGCTGTGCGAGTCGCGTTTATCCCCGGTCGCGGTGAAATCAGACGTATCCTCCGTCGCCGAATCGGTTGTCACAAACACCGTTTTAGGCGCCTGCAAATCGCTGATCCACACCGGATTGTACAAGGTTGACGCGGTGGAAACCTCCTACTCCAAAACATCACATGTCTGGACGGGAAAATTTAAGCTCACAAACATCGAGGATAAGACCGTCAGCCTTATCGGCCCCCAGGTATCTGTCACCGTAAATAACGATATGGAAACTTATCTGAAACAAAATATTCAGAGAAATCTGAACAAGCTTGACACCAATTACAAAGATTTAAGAAAACAGGATTTATCGGATAGCGAATTCAAAGAACAGCTGCAATTCTACAGTCTTGATTTCCTCGTCGGATTAAAAAATTCTTACGGTGACGTGCTTGCCATCGTGCTCGATTCCGGCAACGCAGAGCTGCGGAACAAATATTGTGCACAGTACGCCGACCGCATCGGTTGGATTGAAGAGGAAATGGCGAAACGTCAGGCGCAGATTGACGCCGTAAAGCAGCTGTACGACTATGAAACCCCATCCGGCGAAATTTGCGTCATTCAGGATTCCCTGCGGGACGAATTGAACTTGGAAACCCGGCTCGGCGAACCGATGTGGAAGGTTTTCTGTTCCTACCGCATGGAAGACACTTATCAGAACAGCAATTTTATCTCCGACGGACTCGACAATGCCGCTCTCGTCTCTCGGGCAAACGAACTGCTTTTGATGGCGAAACGGGAACTGCAGAAAATCAGCAATGTGCAGTATACGGTCACGGCTACAATCAACAACCTGCTCGCACTTCCCGAATTTCAGCCGCTATTCGATCAGTTTGAAGTCGGCAGCTGGATTCACGTCTGCGTGGACGAAAAAATCTATTACCTGCGGCTGCTCTCCTACAAGCTGTTCTTTGATGATATTTCCAAAATGGAAGTGGAATTTTCCACCGTGGAAAAGGTATGGTCCGGCATTTCTGATGTGGACAGCGTCCTGCAATCCGCACAGTCCGTGGCGTCCTCCTATTCCTACACAACTCAGAAGGTGAAAAACACCGCGAAAACATCGCAATACATTGAAAACTGGGTGCGGAAAGGTCTCGATGCGACCGCGACAAAGATTGTAAATAATGCGGAAAACCAGAACATCGTATATGACTCTACCGGTCTTTTGTGCAGAACCTACGATGACCTGACCGACGCGTACGACCTCTGCCAGTCAAGGTTTATAAACAGCGGTCTGTATGTGACGGATGATAATTGGGAATCCGTAAAAGCCGCCGTCGGAAAATATAGTTACACCGACCCTGATACCGGCAAAGAAAAAATAACCATGGGAGTAATCGCAGATACCATCATCGGCGAATTTATCCTCGGGGAAAACCTTTGGATCCGCAATGAAAACGGCCTGCTGGAATTTACAAAAGAGGGTTTCCATATCACCAACGGCGAGGAAGGCGATAAGATGGTTTCTTTTGTCGTCAATCCCGACGAAGAAAAACTGCTGCGGATTACAAAAGGAGGCGGCGGCAGCGCAAAAGATCTGTTTTATACAGACAAAGACGGAAACGTATATTTTGCCGGCAATCTGTCTTCTCCGGGCGGGAAGATCGGCGGGTTTACCATAAAGTCGAATGCGCTCTATAACGGGACGGATTCCGTGACAAGTACGGCTGCGGGGGTGTATCTGGGGACGGACGGACTCAGACAGTATCAGTCTCCTTCCTCCTATACACAGATTCAAAACGGGAAACTTACCTGCATGGGGGCCGATATCAAAGGTAACATTTACCTTAATAACGATCTCATGATGTGGCATGGCGACGACATAAGTGATTACGGCGCACGTTACGAAAAAGCCTTAAGCTGGGAGTTGTTATCCGAAGCATACATTCTGAGGCTTGGAGGAGCGGCGGCAGTCACCTCTTATTTTCATATCGAAAAAGATGCTTATATACGAAGTAACGCCAGTGTCGGAGGCAATATCAATGGAATGGGCAATCTATCTGTTCAGGGAAATACAAACTTAAACACCGCAACCGTCACCGACACGCTTGTGCTGTCCAAGACGACCGATGCATCCGGCACGGAAAACAAATCTCCGGCACTGATCGTCGGAGGAACCGCCGCGCAGGTCCATATGGAACTTGACAACAATGAAATACAGGGAAAAAGCGACGGTACAACGCCGAACGGTATCTCGATCAACAAAGACGGCGGAAATGTGTACATCGGCAAAAACACCGCTGATTATGAATGTACGGTGCGGCTGCCTGCAACGTTTATAAGATCCATTCAGGCAGAAGATGGACTTTCTATACAAAATAACAAATGGATTACTACCGATTTTATCATCAGTAGCACTCCTGACGGCGACTATAATAATGTTGTTTCCAGAGAGGCAAGGCTGCTCGGTATGAGTGACAAAAACCAAATCCATATCGGAGACCCCGATACAAGAAATGAATCCCCGGTATACCTGCATGCCAAAGGCGCATCATACGGATTTCACCAAACAACCTTCCGGCCGGATGCTGCAGGTACACAAAATCTCGGCGACTCCTCGCATCCCTGGAATAACGTGTATGCAAAAAACGGCGCCATCAACACCTCGGACCGAAATCAGAAAAAAGAAATCACGGACATCGGAGAAATCTATGAGAAACTGTTTCTGATGATCAGACCGAAAACATTCCTGTTCAACGATGGCGACCGAATCCATATCGGCGCAGTCTCACAGGACATCGAGGAAGCAATGCAGACACTTGGGATAGCGCCGGAGCAGTTTGCAGGCTTCTGCAAAGACATTGTATACCGGTACACCGAGTATAGCGAGGACGGCACGCCGGTGGAGGAATCAAAGGTACCGGAAACCAATCCGGACGGGAGCGTCAAATACGCCTACTCCCTTCGTTATCAGGAGTTTATCATGCTGACCGTCCATATGGTGCAGAAGCTGATCGCCAAAGAAGAGGAAAACGCCGAACGGCTGCTGTTATTAGAAAAACAGCTCTCACGCATGCAAAACAAACCGAACGCATAAGCGGTCCCATTTTCAAAACACAGGAGGTTACATTATGAAAGCAATTGATTTATTAAACATTTATATGCCTTGCGGGACGATGCGGGAAATATTCTGGCAGACGAAAACGGTATGCTCAAAGGATTTACGGACGGCAGCGCATTTAATCTTGAGATGAATGAACTGCTGTCGACTGAAATTCAGATGAGGAGTGATTTAATCCCCGTCTCCAAAGAATCCTTATCCGGCATTCAAATAACGCCGCAGACATTATTGCCACTGATCACATTTGACTTATTAAGAGAGGAATCATTATGAAACATTTTTTAAACTTTGAATACGACGGCGAACGCTTATCCGACTATCAGATGATGGTCTGCCGCTTTGACGGCTCCGGCGGCATTGAAACGGTGTCATCCGGTGCGGATCTCACGTTCCAGCAGATACGCCCCTCCGGCAGCTGCCGCTTTCGCCTTTACTCATCCAGCTATGATACCGCCCTTTCCGCCACATTTCAGATATGCAAAAATCCTGAACGCACCGCCGGTCAGGAGGAGGCTGCGCTCTCGGCACAGGAGGTTTCGGCCCTGCAGCGCTGGCTCTGCCGCAGAGATTATAAGCGGTTTAAAATCCTTTTGGACGGTTTTGAACATCTCTACTGGAACGGGACTTTTGGCAGCAAACAAATTGAATACAACGGACAAATCATCGGGCTGGAACTGACACTCTATACCGACGCTCCGTTTTCCTTTATGGATGAAGTATCTGCCGTCTATAACTGTACGGCGGGTACTTCTTTTGATTTATTTGACAATTCGGACGAGATTACCGCAATCGATGTACAGATTCTGCCGGATATGGAAATCACCATATTGGGCGACGGAGATTTTACGCTCATGAATTCCATGGACACCAGAATCATGCGGATAAATAACTGCCGCATGAACGAGGTTCTGCGCATAGACGGGAAGAACCAGATTATCACCTCCTCCCTCTCCCACCCTGCGCTTGCCAATGATTTCAACTATTTTTTCCCGCGCATCATCAATACTTACGAGAATCGATGCAATACGTTTACGCCGAATCTCGATTGCAGCATAAAAATTACCTACTCCCCGATTCGGAAAATCGGGATATAAGAAAGGAGCACTATGAGTACAAAATTCGAACAAAAAATCACCCTTGATTTCACTGTAGCAAGGATTCAAAACATTCACTGCAGTCAGGACGACTACAATTCCAGAAGCATTTTAATCACCCTGTCCGATAACGGAAAACCGTACAAGCTGCCGCAGAGCGATATCCTCTGTATTAAAATTTCCAAACCGGATCACACCTTTGTATATATGGACGATGACGACACGCATGTATCCAGAAATGGCGACGGAACAATTTCTCTTATTCTGCCGGAGCAGGCGACCTGCGTGCCCGGCAAATGCGACGCGGAAATAAAAATCATTTCCGAGAACAGCGCCGTCACGACCGCCTGCTTTCACATTATCGTGAGAAAATCCGTGTTGGAAGATAACGAGATCGAATCCGTCGTCGAGTCAAATATCATCGAAAAAATCATCCGGCACTTAGCGGATGAAAGCAACCCGCACAAGACAGATCACGTGCAGATCGGACTTGGAAACGTGCCGAATGTCACGACAAACGACCAGACGCCGACCTACACCGAATCCCCGGCACTCGGCGCATTAAACAGCGGCGAGACACTCTCTGCGGCATTCGGAAAAACAGCAAAAGCAATCCGTACGTTTATCGAACATATCACGGAACATGCATCCGTTTTTCGTTACGGGCACACAAAACTTGAAGACAGTGTCACAAGCACTTCCACAGATACGTCCGCGACCCCGAATTCGGTCAAAGCAGCTTACGATAAGGCGCTGGATGTCTCCAACGATCTGAATCTGCACAATTTATCTGAAAATGCCCACGCCGACCTGCGGGAAGTCATAGAAGCGCTCACCTCCCGGCTGAATACGCTCTCGGACAGCGACGATGAGACACTTGACCAGTTCAGCGAAATCGTCGCCTACATCAAAAATAACAAGAGTCTGATCGACAGCATTACAACGGCCAAACTCAATGTGACGGATATCGTCGACAATCTGACTTCCGCTGCCGCAGACAAACCACTGTCGGCCAGGCAGGGAAAGGTCTTGCGGGATTTGATTGACACTCTGACAAACGCCGGTGTCTCCGGCGTAAAAGGAGATTCCGAGAGTGCTTACCGAACAGGCTATGTCACTATCGCAAAAGCAGATATCGGACTCGGAAACGTTGCAAACGAACGTCAGTATTCCGCAAACAATCCGCAGCCAAGCGTGACAGGTTCGAGCGGAAGCTGTACCGGAAATGCCGCGACTGCAACCACTGCGGCAAAATTAGGACGAGACGGAGACGCTTCATTGCCAATGACATTTCACTTGTCGGTGCAGGGAGGGCAGCCCTACGGGCTGTGGGGCGGTAACGACGGGGTAAACATGTATGTTTATAATCCGGCGAATTTTAGTGTAAAATCAGCCACTTCGGCCACCTCAGCGGCAACTGCAACCAAAGCCACACAGGACGGAAACGGCAATAATATCGTAAATACCTATCTGCCAAAAACCGGCGGAACTATTAATGGGGCGATAACTATTAATAGCGGCGAATTTTTGTCGAAAAGCAATATTAAAATAGATAACAACAAATGGTTTATCACGAAAAATACGGCAGGAATAGAAACTCGGCTGCTCGGGATGAATAGCTCAAATAGCATCCACATGGGCGACTACAACGGAGCGAACAGTTCGCCCGTATACCTTCACGCAAAAGGGGTTGACTATGATTTTTTACAGACAACGTTTAGAGCAAACGGAGATGCGAATGCTACAATAAACATCGGAGACGCCTCGCACCTCTGGAAAAATGTATATGCAAGAACCGGAACCATTCAAACCTCCGACCGCACGAAAAAACACAATATCCGCGCTATTTCGGAAGTGTATGAACGGCTGTTTCTCAGTCTGCAGCCGAAATCTTTTATGTTTGACGACGGAGACCGCGTACATATCGGCGCCATTTCCCAGGACGTTGAAGATGCGATGGAAGAGCTCGGAATAGCGCCGGAACAATTTGCGGGATTCTGCAAGGACATCCGATACGAATACACGGAGTTCAACGAGGAAGACGGAACGCCGGTTGAAGCCTCAAAGGTACCCTGTACGGATGAGGACGGCAATCTCATATACGACTATGCGCTACGCTATCAGGAATTTATCTTCCTGACCATTCACATGACACAGCGCTTGTGGGAAAAGACGGCTTTGCTTGAAAAAGAAAATCTTGCGATAAAAGACAGGCTTAAGGCACTCGAAACAACCGCATAAACACGGCTGTCTGAAAAAGCAGCCTCCCGAAAGAGCCGTGTATGGTACAAAAAAAAGACTGTGAAAACAGGTTTGTTTTCACAGTCTCTTTTTTAGTCCGAGGCTAGCGTAAACTGATCCACCAGTTCTTTCAACCCGACCGCTTCGGCGGAAAGCTGTTCGCTTGCAGCGGCACTTTCCTCTGCGGTGGCACTGTTGCTCTGCACGATCGTTGAGATTCGGTTAATCCCTTCCGTAACCTGTCCGACCGCATCCGACTGTTCGTTGGACACCGTTGCGATATGGTCAATCGAATCAACCATAGACTGAATACTATTCACCACTTCAAACAGAATATTCGCCGTATTCTGGGCAATTTCCGTACCCGTATGTACTGCCTCCGTAGAATTTTCAATCAGTACGGATGTATTCTGAGCGGCTTCGGCCGATTTTCCGGCCAGATTGCGCACCTCTTCCGCGACAACGGCAAACCCTTTTCCGGCGCTGCCCGCTCTGGCAGCTTCGACGGCTGCATTCAGCGCCAGAATATTCGTCTGGAATGCAATATCGTCGATTGTCTTAAGAATTTTTTCAATCTCATCGGAGCTGGTCTGAATCTTATCCATGGCCTTTACCAGGTCCTGCATCTTCTGATTGCACAGAGAGACCTCCTTGCCGGTCCGGTGTGTCTGGCCGCGGACGTCCAATGCGCCGCTTGCAGTGCTTTTCACCTGTTCGGAAATTTCGTTCATCCGTGCCGCGAGCTCCTCCACCGAGCCCGCCTGCTCTAAAGTTCCCTGACTGAGCATCTGCGCGCCGGAAGCCAGCTGATTGCTGGCTGCGGATACCTGCGCCGCAGAATGATTCACCTGGCGCATCGCGCCGCTTAACTGTCCTCTCATATTGCGCATGGAAAGCAGGATATTCCGGAAGCTGCCGACATATACCTCCTCATGTCCGGTATGGACGTCAAGGTTCTGATTTGCCATCTCATTCAGCAGATAAGCGATATCATTAATCACAACGCTTAATCCCTCGACCAGAGATGCCGTGGATCTTGCAAGCATACCGGTCTCATCCTTACTCGTAATCTTCGGCATCGGCGTATCCAGATCGCCCTGTACAAGCAGTTCCATCCGCTGCGCGCACGCTTTCATCGGCCGACTGATGCTGCCCGCCAGTACCAGCGCGATCACGACGGAGACCAGTATGGAGATCACGATCACCGCAATGTTGACAACCATCGCATCCCGCGTGGAAGCCAGATAATTGATCTGCGGCGCGGTAACCGCGATACTCCATCCGTCCGTATCACTCACGGGCGCATAGGCCGCAAACATTTTATCTTCCCCGCTCGTATAGCTTCCGAATCCGTTCTTTCCCTGCCGCATCTGCGCGTGAATCGCCGCGAGATCTTTCAGCGTCGGATCGCTCTGCGCCTCGGTCTCGATATTCTGAACCGTGATCGTCTCAAGCGTAATATCCGCAATCGTGTCACCGGATTTGTTGATCATGTAAGCTCTGCTGTTTTCGCCGACCTGTATGGCCGATACAATGTCATTCAAAAAAGTCTCGCGCGGAACAAAATATACGACGCCTACGATCGATGAACCGTATATTCCGTCGGCGTAAAGCGGCGCCGCAACCATAATGGACAGTTCCCCGGTAATCTTGCTGATCAGCGGCTCCGACACATAGATATTGCCCTGCATGGCCTGCTGCACATATTCCCGGTCTGAATAATCCTTTCCGTCCAGCACGCTGATGCCGTCCAAGCCGATAATATTTCCCCGCTGAAAACCGTGCATCGAGGCGCGCTCGTCAATAATGGACTGCTTTTCGCTCCGCAGCACGGCCGGATCCGACAGCTGCGGGATACAGCCCGCATCCATAACGGCATTCTTGTAAGCCGCGAGCTCCTGCTCCACACGTCCCGCTGCCAAAACGGCTGTCTGACTCATCATCTGTTCTACCGTAGACATCGTATTGTTGTAATTCGGTATAATACTCGAAACACCGGTTGCAAACAATGCCGCCAGAACCGTTAAGATGAGACATAAGGTGATTTTGGTTCGAATACTTTTCTTTTCCTGACTCCCCCTGTTTGATAATTATATAATAATTTCAAAGAAATCACTCCTATGACTTTTTTCCTATTTTCAAATATTATCATATCCACTTATGGCAGTTCCGTCAACCCAAAAAATGACAAAAAATACCTGTTGACGCGCTTCGGGTATCTCTCCGAAGCAACGTGCGGACACAGAAAAAGCCGGGGTTTCCCCCGGCCTCTTTCCCGTACCGTCCGCTTCTATGTAAAATCCGAAAGCGGTCGAAACGTATATCCCATCTCCTCCCACTTCGTCAGCAGTTCGTCTAAAATCTCTCCGTTTGTCTTCGAGGTGCTGTGCAGCAGCACGATTGCCCCCGGATGAATGCGCCCGAGCAGCTTATCAAACGCCTCATCCTTTGTCGGCTGATTATCCGCATTCCAGTCCACATAGGCAAGACTCCAGAAAAAGGTGCGGTATCCCAGCTCCTTCGCCATCGAAAGATTTTCCGTGCTGTATTTGCCCTGCGGCGGGCGATAGTATTTCGCGAGTTCCTGCCCGGTAATATCCTTAAAAAGGGACGAGACGTCATCCATCTCCTTCTGAAACGATGCCGTATCCGAAATCGCCGACATATCCGGATGATGATAGGTGTGATTTCCCACCGTATGGCCGTCGGCCACCATGCGCCTGACAATCTCCGGGGCAGACTCCAGAAAATGTCCGACCACAAAAAACGTTGCGGGCGCATTGTGTTTTTTGAGCGCGTCAAGAATCGGCTCCGTGTTTCCGTTCTCATAACCGCAGTCAAAGGTCAGGTACAAGACCTTTTCCTCCTTGCCCCCGACATAATAGGCATCATATTTTTTCAGTTCGTCCGCGGAAACATTTCCGGTCGGCTGCGTCCCCTCCGCTCCGAACCCAAGTCCCCAGTTATCCGACTGATTTTCTATGGTTCCCTGCACATACATCGCCTGATAAGTCTGCTGCAGCGTGGCGGTTCCGCGGCCGGCCGCAAACAGCAGTGCAGCTGCGGCGACCATGCAGACCGCCTTCTTTCCCTTTTGCCTCATAACCACTCCAAGTATTCCTTTCGTAATATATATGAAGCGGGAAACGCGGATATGAATCATTCATTGCTCTGAAAGCCGCACTCCGGGCAGACGGTTCCGCCGCGGTAGATATGGCCGCAGCGCAGACAGCAGATGGTGTCGTGCTTCTCCTTCGCCAGATAGGGCAGCTGCCTTGACTCGGGTTTTTCCTGAAGGTAGCGGATATAATTGTCCAAAACCTGTGCAAAGGCGGTAAGCTCCTTTGTCTCCACCGCACAGGGAACCTTTATCTTTGTCCCGTTCTTCCGATGCACATAGAGCCCCCTGTTTAAAAGCCCCGTAGACGCCGTAACCGCGTCAATCCCCGCAATCGGAAACCCGTAGGCGCTCAGCAACGTGCTGTAATAAAAATGATCCGGCGTCAGAATAAATCCCTCTTTACCGGTTCCGCCGCGCGTCGCATCCACCACCAGAATCGGATATTCAAACGGTCCGACTCCGGCCGCGTAGGAGGCCATCGCATAATCAATCACACGCAGCTCCTCCGGATCTGCCTGCCCGAGCAGCGCCCGCCGCGCCGGATAAAAGTGATGCTGCACCCGTTCCGAAATTCCCGCCTCCTCAAGCTCTGACGAAAGCTTCTGCACCAGAAGTTCGCACTCGTCCGTCTTAAGCTTTGCAAGCCGCTTTTCTAACATTTTTAAGGCATTCTCCCGAAGCTCCGGCAGAAAGTTCCCGTCCTGAATCATCTGATAGGATACCATGCCCTCCTCGAAAGACATTTTCATCGGGTCCGGACAGATGCGCGCAAGCTCCTCCGCGTCAAGCTCCCGGATTTTGCCCTCGATTTTTTCCAGATAAGGCGCCGCCAGTTCAGGCAGAAAATCCCCCTCCCGAAGCTTCGCGGCAAGCTCCTCATAATCCTCTTTTGAAACTTTTCTGGCGCGCCGCACCGTATTCGCAAGCTCCTGCTCCTCCGCTCTTGTGCGTCGCTCCAGCAGCTGCTCCTCATAGGGGGAGAGATCCACCTCCTCATAGTCGCGGATGCGCTGCACATACCTGCGGTAGCCCTCTCTGTCAAGTGTCGGAGGCATTTTCTCCACCAGCTGCCGCACCTCCCGCTCTCCCTGTGCAAGCCGCCATTCCTCAAGCCTTCTTAAAAGCGGTTCCTTTTCCTCCGGGGGAAGCTGCGCATGTTCGATTTCCTCGTAAACACGTTTCATCAGGATATAATTTTTACCCTCGCAGCCGTCCACCTTCTTTGCCAGCTGTCCCACGCGCTCCTGGACAAGCTTGTGCTCAATCCTGTCTAAGTACTGCCGCTTCGTCGCGGCATCAAGCTTTCGCTCGCCGGAAATCTGCTTCTTAAGCTCCCGCAGCTGGCGGTCGGAAAAGCGCTCAATCATCTCGATGCGCGCCTCATACCGGCGTTCCAGCTCCTGCTGCTCCCCCTCGCCCGGGGAAGACGCACCGCCGCCCCGATTCCGTGCCCCGCTTCCTCCGGCGGCTCCTGTGGCGTCTCTGTCATCCCGCCTGTCTTCCGCAGCCTCCCGCAGGCCCACAGAAGCTCCGGCTGACCTGTCCTCTGCGCTTTTTCCGGCGGAAGCTTCGCATCCGCCCCCTGCGCTTTTTCCGGCGGAAGCCTCGTGTCTGTCTCCCGCGCTTTTTCCGGCGGAAACTTCGTGCCGGTAGTTTCCGTCAGCTCCCGAAGCGGACCCGCCCGCCGGCCGAAAAGCTGCGGCCTGCCGGCCCGCCTTCTGCCGCTCTGTCTTAGCGCCGTTTTCGCCTGCCGCAGCGCGTTCCCGCCCTTTCATGCGCTCCCGCTCCTGCGCGCGTATCTCACCTTCTGCGCGTCTGCGGCTCTCCTCGGGGTAAAAGCCCTCTTCCATCCGCGCCATCAGTTTCTGCACTTCGATATCCGGCAGTTCGGGCAGATCCTGCACAAGCTCCTCTAAACTTTTCGAATCCCCGGTCTCATCCGCGGCATATCTGCTCTTGTCCGCAAACTCATTGCAGCTGCTGTTGGAAACGCGCGCTCCGTTCCGCCCCAAAAGTTCAAGGTAATCCTCATATGCCCTCCTGTCCTCCCCGAACTCCATACAGTAAATGTCACCCTCGGCAAACAGCTTCCGCGGACGCGGCGTATAAAAGCTGCTGCAGCTGTCACAGGCCGCCGCCCGCGCCAGAATCACCGCTCCCTCCTCCGTCTCAATCCGAAACTCGTTTCCGGGCGGGTACACCACCATATGCAGATTCTTCCGGCAGACGGGACACAGATAGCCCACCATATAAAAATTGTTGCCGAGGCGTTCCCCTCTCCGCTTTTCCTCCGCGAGATCCGTGCGCACGAACTCTGCCGCCCGCCTCTTCCAGATGATTTTCCGCCAGAGGCCGGGCGTCTCCTCCTCTTCGGTCTCCGCCGCATCCTCCTCCCGGTATTCTACCGCAAGCTGCACCACATCTTCATAGGTAATCCGCATATTGCCGCGGTAAAACCGGAAATACTCCCGCGTGTATTCCGGCTCGACCTCATACTCCCGCATGATACCCGCAAAAAGCCGGTTCAGCTCCTCATAACCCTTATCCACCCTAAGCCCTTTGATATTGCCCCACTTGCCGAATGCATAGAGAATCATATTAACCGCATTCTGCACTCTCATATTTGTGCCGACCGGCTCGACCGCTTCCTCCTGCACGGGAATGTCGATCAGGTTTGTCACCACGCGCCTGCTGTCAAAGTGAAAAAACAGCGACCGCACCTCTCCCTGCAGAATAATATAATTGTCGATCACCGCGAAAATTCCGTTCCACTGCACCGGGACCTGCATCGCATCTATCACACGCTCAAAAGTTTTCTGCAGTTCCGCATTTGCACGCAATAAAATCATAATAATCTCCCCGCTTCTCTTCTGGTACTTTCTCTCATTATAGCACACCCCGCCCCGTTTGTTAAATATCCTGCGAATCGGAAGTCGTTTTTATAAACTTTTTAGATTTCCGCAAACCCGCGGTTTTTCAGGCCTCGGCGCATATTGTTAGCACTCCATTCAAAAGAGTGCTAATTTTCTATTGACTTTTCAAAACCGCCGTACTAATATTTTACCTATGAGGATTGCGGCACGTCCGCAGAGAATTGACAAACAAATTACTTTTATAAAGAAGGAGTGTTTATTATGGCAAACAAACATGGAAGCCTTTCTATTGACAGCGAAAACCTGTTTCCGATTATCAAAAAATGGCTGTACTCGGATCACGACATTTTTTACCGCGAGTTAATCAGCAACGGCTGCGACGCCATCACCAAGCTCAAGAAGCTCGATATGATGGGGGAATACGCTCTCCCGGCTGATTTTAAAGCCAAAATTCAGATTACGGTAAACCCGGAGGAAAAGACCCTGACGTTCATCGATAACGGTCTTGGTATGACTGCCGACGAGGTGGAGGAGTATATCTGCCAGATCGCCTTTTCGGGCGCCACCGATTTCATCCAGAAATACAAGGACAAATCCACTGACGATCAGATTATCGGTCACTTCGGACTCGGATTCTACTCTGCATTCATGGTTGCCGACGAGGTGGAGATCAACACGTTATCCTACCGGGAAGGCGCCGTGCCGGTGCACTGGACCTGCGACGGCGGCACAGACTATGAGCTGACCGACGGCACAAAAGATACCGTCGGAACCGAAATTATCCTTCATTTGAATGAAGACTGCCTGGAGTTCGCCAACGAGTACCGCGCGCGCGAAGTGATTGAGAAGTACTGCTCTTTCATGCCGACCGAGATTTACCTCTCCAAGGCAAACGCCGAGACACAGTATGAGACCATCGACGCAGCCGACCGTCTTGACACCGACGTAGTCGTAGAGGAAATCCACGAGGAGGCAAAGACCGAGGAAAAAGAAAACGAGAACGGCGAGAAAGAAATCGTGGAGATTTCCCCCGCAAAAGACAAGCTTAAAATCGAAAAGCGGCCGGTTCCGTTAAACGACACGAACCCTCTGTGGCTGAAAAATCCGAACGACTGCACCGAGGAAGATTATAAGGCATTCTACCGCAAGGTATTTTTAGATTACAAGGAGCCGCTGTTTTGGATTCACCTGAATATGGACTATCCCTTCAATTTAAAAGGAATCCTCTATTTCCCGAAAATCAACACCGAGTACGATTCCATTGAGGGCACCATCAAGCTCTACAACAATCAGGTATTTATCGCGGACAATATCAGGGAAGTCATTCCTGAGTTTCTGATGCTTTTAAAGGGTGTCATCGACTGTCCGGACCTGCCGCTGAACGTCTCCCGCTCCGCGCTGCAAAACGACGGCTTTGTCAAAAAAATTGAAGAGTATATCACGAAGAAAGTCGCCGACAAACTGATCGGCATGTGCAAGACCGAGAAGGAAAATTACGAGAAATACTGGGACGATATCAGCCCGTTTATCAAATTCGGCTGCTTGAAAGACACCAAGTTCTGCGACAAGATGAACGACTATATCCTCTTTAAGAATCTTGACGACAAGTACCTGACTCTGCCGGAGCTGCTGGTAAAGGAAGAGGAAAAAGCGGAGGGAGAAACAGACGCTTCCGATACGGCTGCCGCAGAGGGCGCCGAGGTCGTAAACGAGGACGGCAGTTCGGCGACTGCGGATGAGAATGAAGAAGAAAAGGACGAACGCAAGATCGTCTACTATGTGACCGACCGCCTGCAGCAGGGACAGTATATCAACCTGTTCAAAGAGCAGGGCATGGATGCGGTGATCCTGGACCACAACATCGACACCTCGTTTATCTCCCAGCTCGAGCAGCGCAACGAGCACTATAAATTTATGCGCATCGATGCGGATCTGACCGATTCCTTAAAGGACGAGACCGACGCGGAATCGTTAAAAGACGAGACCGATGCCCTGACCGAGCTTTTCCGGAACACCTTAAACAACGAGAAGCTGACTGTCCGCATCGAGCGCCTCAAAAACGAAAATATCTCCTCTATCCTCACGCTCTCCGAGGAGGGAAGACGGATGCAGGATATGATGAAAATGTACGCGATGGGCGGCATGGGCGCAATGGACGCAAACATGTTCGCAGCGGATCAGACGCTGACCCTGAACGCAAACAACGCGCTTGTGACCTATATTTTCGAGCACAAAGACTCCGAGCATGTTCCGATGTTCTGCGAACAACTCTACGATCTGGCCGTGCTCTCCAATCATCCGCTGTCCGTGGACGCCATGACAAAATTTGTGGAGCGCAGCAATCAGATTATGATGCTTCTGACAAAATAATTTTCTATCAAAAAAGAGAGCGCTCCGGCGCTCTCTCTCGCTTTCAGGTTATCGCCGGATGCCCCCTTCTATCTCATATCGGTCAGAATATACCCGCCACCTCGCTACAGTACCAGCGCTCGTCCGTCTGCCTCGGCCCTCTCTCCGTAATCACAATCGGGTGGCTGATATCGTTTGGCGGAATATACGCCACGACGCCGACGCTTCCGTCGACCATCACAACCTGGCTCTTTTTAAATACGTGCTTCATATTCCGGACAAACACCGCCGTCAGATGCTGGTCAAGTCCTTTAAACTCCCCCTGCACCATCTGATCTAAGATATCAAACGGCAGCCGGGACGCCTTATAGCTGCGCGCCGAAACCATCGCGTCATAGACATCCGCAATCGCCGTAATCCGGGCAAACAGCGAAATCTCGTCACCCGCAAGCCCGTCCGGATAGCCGCTTCCGTTTAGCTTTTCGTGGTGATGCCGCACCACATCACATACATTTGAGTCAAAACTTTTATGTACGATATCATAAGAATAAACCGGATGCTGCTTTATCACCTCGCGCTCCTCCGCGGTCAGGCCGCGGGCCGCCGTAAGGATTTCCACGGGAATCAGCGTCTTTCCGACATCGTGAAGCAGTCCTCCGACCACAATCCTGCTCACGTCTATTTTTGAAAAATGCATCCAGTGCGCCATCATTCCGTTCAGAAGCGCAACATTTAAAGAGTGGCGCTGCAGACCCTCGTCCATCTGCCGCGGAGTATCGATGCAGCGAAGCAATTCTCCCAATTCCGTGGATGATATTTTGGAAATGACGGCGCTCGCCACAATCTCCGTCTCCTGAAAACCCGACTCTGCCGCTTCCGTAATCCGTGTGAGAAGATTCTGCACCTCCTCTTTCAATTCGGTGTAGCCGACCGCATCCTCCGCCCGCTGCTGACGCTGCTCGACCGATTCTGCCTCCCCGCCGTAAATCACGCGGCAGGAAGTCTCATAGGTCATGACATAATTATCCTTTGCCCCCATTTTATTCAGCCTGGCAATCGTTTCTTCCGTCACCGTCTCGCCCGCGCGGATCAGCAATGCCTTTCCGTCCCGGCTGTACAAATCGTCGGGCAGACGCATTCCCGCATGGATACAGCCGACGGGTACCTTCCGCAATTTTCTAACGTTTTCTTTCATTGCGTCCTCCTGTATCGCAAGTTGGCCGTGCATATCATGCACGCGAACCTGTAATGGCTCACGTCAGTGAGACTATACCAAGAGACGGCAGCCGTACTGCTCCGTCTGCGTATTCTTATCCACCACTCTGCATACCTCGTAATTGCTCCGCAGCATCCCGCTTTTGAGGCGGACTGCCACCTGTATCTGATCCTTCACGGAAAAACTTCCCGCAATCGTCCGAATCAAAATACCGTTTGAACTGATATTCATCGTCAAAATAGGAATCGGCTTTCGAAGCGTCACCCAATGTCCGTCTATGCAGATTTTATCGACGACACCCCGCTCTTTTATGGCAAAACGCCTGCTTCTGCGCTCCTCCTTTTTCCTTGCCGGACAGCAGAGCGCGATCTCCATCTCATTGGATACAAACGAACGTCTGAGATTCCCGATATACTCATACACTCCGCGGTCCGTAAACACAAGGATCTGCACCTTCTGTGCCCTGCGGGACGGTACACCGCAGGCGCCGATATGCATCGTCTTCTTTACCGTGTCATAGCTGTTTATCTTTGTGTCGGCAATTAATTCTCCCGTCTGCCAAGCTCTTACGCAGATCCTTCTTCCGATCAAATCCCTGCCTGCCGGCTGCATACTCTCGCCTCCTGTCTGCTATCGTATACATTACTATTTTACTGCATTTATCGGCAATCCACAACGGTATCCGCACTCTTCTTTGACGATTTTTTGCGGCAATGCAGATACCCTCAGCGTACAAGGGTACACGCGCCCTTTGTCCGCTGAGGGTACAAGCATGCATAAAAATTTTTATTGACAGTATATTTTCTTTGTAGTAGTATCATAATATATTTAACATAGTTTTTAAAACTACATACAATATTTTTATATACTATTTGTCAAAGTAATTTATAATTAAGGAGGAATCTATCATGCAGATTACGATACGTGAACCCGGCAGCGCAATCACTCACTATATTGCCATGATGCTCACACTTGCATTTGCAAGCCCTCTGCTTGTCAAAGCTTCCGGCGACTCCGCAGTCACCCTGTTTTCCATGGCTGTTTTCTGTCTGAGCATGGTTCTGCTCTACGGGGCAAGCGCCGCTTATCATTCCGTCAACCTCAAGGGAACGCTCCTCGCGGTCTTCCGCAGGGTTGACCACATGATGATCTTCGTGCTGATCGCCGGCTCTTACACGCCGGTCTGTCTTGTGGTCTTAGGCGGCCGCACCGGCTATACCCTGCTCGCGCTTGTCTGGGGGATCGCCCTTGCCGGAATGCTCTTAAAGCTTTTTTGGATTTCCTGTCCGAAATGGCTCTCCTCCGTGCTTTATATCGCGATGGGCTGGGTCTGCGTTCTGGTATTCGGACCGCTCTTAGACACATTGTCCCCCGCCGCGTTTCTCTGGCTTCTCGCCGGAGGCATCATCTACACGGCGGGCGGCGTTATCTATGCGCTCAGGCTTCCGCTCTTTAATGCCAGACACCGGTTTTTCGGCTCCCACGAAATTTTCCATTTATTCGTGATGGGCGGAAGCTTCTGTCACTTTGTCTTTATGTACGTCTATGTCGCGTAGCTCCTCCTCAATGAGGTCCAGCATCCGACGTATAAGCTTTGCATCCTCCTCCCCGTACTCGCCGACACAGCACAGCGTGACGGCGCCGTCAAAACCGGCTGCGGATATCTGCATGCCCGGTTTTTTCTTTAAAGGGCCTCCGAAAATTCCTCCGGTCGGACGCAGCTCATTCAGCGTCAGATCGTCACAGGAAATATTCCCCATATTGGTCAGACCTATGGACATACTCCCGTACACTTTGTTCGCGACTTTGAGCAAGACCCACAGAGGCGTGGTCTTCGCCGCCGTATGAATCAGCGGCATTCCGCCGAGTCCTGCAACCGGATCTTCCTTTGCACTCCGCGTCTGCGCGGCAATCTCTTCTAATGTCTCCCAAAAGTCTCCGCATATCCCGTGCTCTAAAACGGTCGGAAGCGAACCCGACATATTGCAGAGTCCCTCGCATTCCCCGTTCCTGCAGTGGCGTCGCAAATCCATCATTGACATAATGCTCAGCGCCTCTCCCGGAGCACTGTCGAAAAGTTTTGCATACGCCCGGTAGCAGGCGGTCAGCAGCAGGTCGTTTACCGTGGCATTCCGTTCTTTTGCGTATCCGGCCGCCTGTCTGACAACCGCGGCAGGCAGGCTTTTCCACACAAGATTCGGATGTCCCGGATCCTCCTCCGGAAAATGAAATTCTGTTTTAACTTCTGACATGGACGGCTTAATCGCTGATAAAAACTCTTTATAACTGAGTTCTCTGTAAACCTGAAACGCCGAGCGGCTTCCGTTCTTTATCTCCAGTCCGTCCGCGTTCCCCGTCCGCACAATCCGATTATACGCCTCCGCAAGTTTATTCATCAGGTATTTTCCGTCCCCGCCGTCCACACACAGATGGCTGATGTTTAATACCAGCACACTCTCCGACTCCCCCTGTACCAGCGTGCAGTGCATCTGCGTCTTCGCGTCCGGCGCGATCGGCCGCACCAGCGCCTGCTCTGCCAAAATCATCGGATCCTCTGCTGTTTCCTCTGCCGTAAAGAAATCCCCCTCGGAGTAGTCCTCATTGTAAATCCAGTATGCGTCAAGCGGCGTTGACCGAAAGGACGCGTGCAGTACATCAATGCGGCTGACAACCGCAGCAACAGCCTGCGCGAGAACCTCCGCCGACAGACGGCCCGGATAGCGCAGCGCAATGCGCACCGTATTATCATTCATCTCGTGTACCAAATACTGCACCTTTTCGCCGACACCGGCTATCTCCCCCTGCGGAATTACCGTTTTTAACGCTTCAAAATCTTTCATAAAAATATACGCTCCTTTGCATTTGTATCAACGTTGTCCGTGCTGCTGTGTTTAGTATACATACAAAACCCTCTCTTTTCCAATTAAAAAATTCTGTAGTTTCTAAAATTTTTCTGTCCCCGCGCAAATCCATCCGTCTGTTTTCCCCCTTCCAAAAATCAAGATAGGGAGACCAATTTTTCATGTCCTCTTGTAAGTTTTTATCCGCAAGTTTAAAATAAGAAAGAATACTATCAGAATAAGGGGATCTTCCTATGCAATCATTTCAATTTATCCTGCAATATGTCAAGCGGCACCGGCTGCGCTATTTCGCCGGCATCATCACCCTGTTTGTCGTGGATTTCGCCAACATCTTTATCCCGAAGCTGACCGGCGCCATCACCGACGGACTGGCCTCGCACACGTTCGCTTGGACCGATGTCCGCTCCTGTCTGGCCGCCGTCCTCATACTCGGAATCACACTCTCCGTGGGCCGCTTTCTGTGGCGCTACTTCCTGTTCGGCGCGTCGCGCGCCATCGAAAAAGAGCTCCGCAACGACATGTTCGCGCACCTCGAGAAAATGAGTGTGGAATACTACAACGAGCACAAAACCGGGGACCTGATGACGCGTTTTACCAGCGACCTCGGCGCGGTGCGCATGGCCATCGGGCCTGCCGTCATCTGTGTGTTTGACGCTTCGGTTATGACGGTTATGGTGATTTTTCAGATGATGTATTATGTCAACGTACAGCTGACGCTTCTGGCCGTGCTCCCCATGCTCCTCATCTGCTTCGGCGAAATTTATTACGGAAAGATCATGCACAGACGTTTCCTCGCCCGGCAGCAGGCCGTCTCCGACCTCACCGATTTCGTGCAGGAGAGCTTTTCCGGCGTGCGGATTATCAAAGCCTTTGTCCGAGAGCGGGCAGAGCTCTACGCATTCCTCCGGCAAAACGGCAATGCGATGGACAAAAATCTCCGCGTCGCAAAGCTCCAGGCGATTGTGATGCCGCTGCTCGACGTCATCATCGGTCTCTCGACGCTGGTCACTCTGATCTACGGCGGCTATCTCGCCCTGCTCGGGGATATCACTCTGGGACGCTTTGTCGCGTTTCACCAGTACGTCAATATGTTAGTCTGGCCGATGATCGCCTGCGGGGACGCCATCCACATGTTTTCGCAGGGCGGCGCGTCCGTCGGGCGCATCCGCGAAGTTTTTGAGGAGCAGCCGGAAATATTTGACAAAAAAGAGGTGTCTGCTCCGGCTTCCATTGACGGACGCATCACGTTTTCGCACCTGACCTTTACGCACCGCGGCCAGAATGAGCCGACGCTGCGCGACTTAAACCTCGACGTGCCCGCCGGCACCACACTCGCGATTATCGGCCGCACCGGAAACGGGAAATCGACGCTGGTAAACCTGCTTCTGCACTTATACAACACGGAATCCGGCATGATTTTTATCGACGGAACGGATATCAACGACATCCCGTTAAAGACGCTGCGCGAGCATATCGCCTACGTGCCGCAGGATAACTTTCTGTTCTCCGACACGCTGAAATCCAACATCGCGTTCGGCGCGGCGGACGAGGACATGGACGCCATCGTGCAGGCCACGCGGGCCGCATGTATCCATGACAGTATCGTGCAGTTCCCGGACGGCTACGAAACCGTGGTCGGGGAACGCGGCGTCACGCTCTCCGGCGGTCAGAAGCAGCGAAGCTCCATCGCAAGAGCCCTGTTAAAGAACGCGCCGATTCTGATTCTCGACGATGCGCTCTCGGCCGTGGACACGGACACGGAAGAACATATCCTGCACAACCTCAAAGAAAACCGTGCGGGCAAAACGACAATCCTGATCGCGCACCGCATCTCCACGATTCAGCACGCGGACCTTATCCTTGTGCTCGAGGACGGAGCGGCCGCAGAAATCGGCAATCACGACTCTCTGATGGAGGCAGACGGCATCTATCGGGAAATGTTTGAGCAGCAGCAGCTTGAGGCGGCTTTCGGAGAAGCGCACACCGCAGAAGGAGGGGTTCTGTCATGAAACGACTTTTATCTTATCTAAAACCGCATAAAACCGTTATGGCGGCCGCCACCGCTCTCGTGCTTCTCATTATTGTGGTGGAACTGTACCGGCCGATTATCATCGGCGACGCCATCGACGACTATATCAACGGCTACTATACGCCGTATACCGTGACGGAGGCGGGGACTCCCGGCGCCGTGCGCTACGGGGATCTTAGTCTCGCAAAATACGCCGGCGACGCGGCGGCTCCGTCCGGCGATACAGACATCCGCTTTTACCAGCTTTTTCTCTATGAGGAACGCTACTATATGGCGGAAGCGCTTACCGCCGAGGAAAGTACGCTGCTGCGCGACGCGGATACCGATGCCCTCGCCTCCTTTCTCGAGGAGTCAGGCGCCGCTCCGCTTACAAGAGATCAGCTAAAAGAGCTCCGGCGGCCTGATTTTACCGGGATTCTCATCGCCGCTGGCCTCTACCTTGCGATGCTTCTCGCCGGCTTCGCGCTGAATGCCGCAGATACCTGGATGTTGCAGAAAATGGGACAGCAGATTATTTATACGATGCGCGAGGAGGTCTTCTCCCACATCCACAGTCTGTCCTTAAGCTTTTTTAACACCACTCCGGTCGGCAAACTCGTGACCCGTGTCTCAAATGACACCGAGGCGGTCAATGAACTGTTTACCACGATTCTTGTGAAACTGTTTAAAAACATCGTAAAAATCATCGGCTACGCCGTTGTCATGCTCTCCATCGATGTGCGCATGGCGCTCTGCTCCTTTGCGCTGCTGCCGCTTGTGACCGGCCTGACCTTCTTTTTCCGCCATATGTCCAGAAAGGCCTACCAGCTTACCAGAAACCGGATTACCGAGCTGAACACCTTCCTCTCGGAACATATTTCCGGCATGAAGCTCATCCAGATTTTCGCGCGGGAAAAGGAGAAATACCGTGAATTCGAGACGAAATCCGAGCAGCTATATCAGGCAAACTGGCGCGAGGTCATGACCTTTGCGATTTTCCGTCCCGCCATCTACCTGGTGTCCGTCCTCGCGATGATCCTGATTATCGGCACGGGAAGCGCCTCTGTGCTCTCCGGGACGCTCTCGCTCGGCACGCTGTTTATCTTTATCACCTATATCAGCTCGTTTTTCGAGCCGATTCAGGAGCTGGCCGAACAGTTCGGAACGCTGCAGTCTTCGCTCGCCTCCGCAGAGAAACTCTTTTCCGTTCTCGACGAGCAGCCCGAAATTGTCTCCCCCGAAGCCCCCCGCGCGGTACAGATCCGGGGCCGTATCGAGTTTCGTCATGTATGGTTTGCCTATGAGAAGGAAGACTATATTCTAAAAGATGTCAGCTTTGTGATTGAACCCGGGCAGCGCGTCGCCTTTGTCGGCGCCACGGGAGCCGGGAAATCCTCTGTCTTAAACCTGATCGGACGCTATTTTGACATTCAAAAGGGCGAGATTCTGATTGACGGCGTAAACATCAAAGACATTGACACCGATGTGCTGCGGGGCGCAATCGGTCAGGTGCAGCAGGATGTGTTCCTCTTCACCGGCGATATCAAGAGCAATATCTCGCTGCGCAACGAAGCCATCACCCTCGACGAAGTCAAGCGGGCCGCGCGGATTGTGCACGCCGACTCCTTTATTGAAAAGATGCCGCAGGGCTACGACGCCCCGGTGACGGAGCGCGGAAGCACGCTGTCCGCCGGCCAAAGACAGCTGCTGTCGTTCGCGCGGACCCTCGCCTACAACCCGGCCATTCTCGTCCTCGACGAGGCGACCGCGAACATCGACACCGAGACCGAGAGCATGATCACGTCCGCCTTAGAAAAGCTGATGGAGGGACGCACGACGATCATGGTGGCGCACCGCCTTTCCACCATCCAGCATGCGGACAATATCATCGTCATGCATCAGGGGCGGATTCGGGAATCCGGCACGCACCAGGAGCTGCTCGCCCAGAACGGATTGTACAAAAATCTCTACGACCTGCAGCTGGTGGATGCGTAACGGAGGCATGCGGCCCGCTGCCAAACATCCGGACTGTTCGTATGGCATGCCGCGCCGTTGTCCGGTGCAACATACGCCTTCCAGGATGCAGCATACGCACGGCGCCATTGCATGTGCCGAAACAACGGGTATAATCATTTGTATCAATCAAATTTTTATATCAGGGAGGACATCGCAATGAAATCAAACGGAAAAGAACCAAACAAATGGGCAAAGCAGACGCTGTCGATCTTTTGTGTGCTGTACACGGTATCAACACTCGCAAACAGCATTTTATATCTGGTAAACGGATATTATGAAGATCCAAACGGGAACTGGCACGAGCTGGACCGGGCATTTATCGTCCTGATCGGAGTTCTCTCCTTTGTCCTCATCCGGAATCTGGAGTCGAACAGCTATTTTCTGAAAATGCTTGCGGTCTATGTCCCCACGATGCTGCTCGTCTTCGGATATATCGGGCTGACCGGTTTGCGTGAGCCGCTGGCGCCGTCCGCTTTTCATGATATTTTTGTAAATTATACCTTTTGCTTCGGAGGCGTTGCGGCAATCGCATATGTCCCCTCGCGAATCAAACGACAGAGACAACAGACAGGAGCTGACAGGTGAAAATACAATATTGGAAAAACCCCGCTTTGCAGGAAGACCTTGTGGATGTGCATTATCGGGAGGAAAACGAAACCATAGCGGTGATCAGAGATTTTTTCGGTTCTTTCAACCGTATTACCGGAAAAGACGAGAACGGCGTCCGCAAGCTCCACCCGGACAGTATTTATTATTTGGAGGTGGTCGACCGAAAGCTGTTCGCTTATCAGGAACGGGAAGTCTGCCAGTTATCGTACACACTCCGCGGTTTTTTAGATTTGTTTTCTGCGAACGGATTTGTGCAGATCGGGAAATCCACGGCTGTTAACATCTATAAAGTAGCCCAAATACAGGCAGATTTTAATATGCATCTGAGACTGCGTCTCGATAACGGCGAAATTCTGATTCTGAATCGAAGCTACAAAAAATCATTTCTCGAAACATTGCAGGATATCAGGGAGGTGTGCCATGAAACCGATTCATAAAAAAAATTTTTTCCCGGGCGTATGTGAGGTTTTTACGATTCTCACACTGTCAAAAATCGCACTGGAAGCCGTTTTCCAGGGGGAATTCGGAGCCTATCAGACAAATATCGCCGTCATGTTTCTGTTATCTTTGCTGGCGACAGCCGTGCTCTCGCTGCATAATCGATTCCGGGAAGTTCCGCTGCCGCTTGTCATTGTGCTGCAGTATCTGTTTCTGATCGGCATTGTTTTGGGAATGGTGCGGGTCAGCTCGTTTATGGAACCGCTGCATGAACATGCTTACCGCGATATGTTTTTCAGTTTTACGATACCGTATGTCATCGGAGCAATCCTGTATTATGTTTCGTTCTTCGTGAAAGTGCGAAATGCGAATAAATATTTAATGGAGATTAAACAATATAAAAAAGATGCGTAAATACCAACAGACTGAACAACGCTTGATGGGACGGGGGCAAAGTCTCCATCTCGACAGGTATCATCCGAAGGTGGGGAAAACCGCCAGATCCTCAATAATGGTATCTGCAGGTATATATTATTAAATGACTTTCTACTACCTGATAAACAATTCTATGCTCATCTGTGATTCTTCTGCTCCACTTTCCCGCTAAGTCATATTTTAACGGTTCCGGTTTACCAAACCCCTCAAATGGATTTCTTTTTATATCTCTAATCAATTCATATACTCTTTTGACAATTTTCTTATCCATTCTCTTCCAGTAAAGATAATCTTCCCAGGCGTTTTCAGTGAAAGATATATTCATGAACTAATCCTCCACTTCAAAACTTACAAGCTTCCCCTCTTCCGCCTGTTTCACAGACTCTTTCAACCACTCATAATTTGCTTTGCCTTCTCTTATATGAAGATTCTGAAGAGAATGTTTACTGAATTACTATAGATTATCTTTTCATTCATTGACGTCCTGATTGGCAAGCACAATCATGCCTGATTCAAAAAAGTCTCAGCCTGACATCCTTGCAGGCGCCCTCCTGCACAAAGCGGGTCTTTCCCTTAATGGTATATCGCATATTGCTCACTGATTTTGGAAAGAGCTCCTCAATTTTACTTTTCTCTAATATTTTACCATGTGAACAGCTTTACTTTTCGCTTTAAAGGGATATAATAAAAGTGAACCTCAATTTTTCTTTAGATTTCAAGAATAGAAAGGATGGTTTTTATGAATTTAGCAAAAATCTCTGCGAATGGACAGATTACTGTACCGGTGGAAATCCGCCGTCTGCTCGACCTGAAATCCGGCGATAAGATTTTGTTCTATCAAAAACAGAACGGAGAGGTGGTCTTAAGTAATGCCTCTGCACAGGCAATCCGCAAAGCGCAGTCTGCTTTTTCAGGCGCAGCCGAAGCTATGGGAATTTCCGATGAGGAAGATGTGCAGGCTCTTGTGGACGAAGTACGTTACGGAAAGGAACGGTAAAAATGCGGATATTGGTCGATACAAACATTCTTTTTTCCGCATTGGTTTTCCCTCGGTCAAGGCCAGCACAGGCCCTGCTCCATGTAACGGATAACCATGAGATGGTCCTGTGTGACCGCAATATCACGGAACTGAGGAATATCCTGGAACGGAAAGCACCTAAGTTCCTGCCAGATGCGGAAGTTTTGCTGGCAGAAATGTCTTATGAACTGATCCCGGCGGTAACCCATGCGGAAAAGCTGATACGTGACGCAAAGGACCAACCCATCCTGAATGCCGCCATTGTGTCTGATGTGGATATTATACTTACTGGAGACAAAGACTTTCTAAGCCTTGAAATGGAACATCCCAGATGTATGACTGTCGCACAATTTTTAGAAAGTGAGGCTGTGGTGGAATGAACCTCACACTTTTTAGCAGCATGTTTTCGGATTTCATTTCGGGGAGATAAGCCTCTCGTTGCCGCTTTGATGGCCGACCGCTTCTTCATTATCTGATAATTATAGTCAGCGCAGCAGAAAAACCTTTTTCCCTTTCACATCTTTTGCAGTTTCCGCGCGGATTCTGCGCGAGGACCTCTTTTCATTTCACCGTTTATCCGCTATACTGTTCTTATGAAATAAAATATGATAAGAACGGACGTATGAAAATACGAACAGGCGACAGTGTGAAAAATAAATTTTTCACACGCAACTTTGTGCCTGCGGCCCAAAGTTGCAGGTTGAGAGAAAGGTATGGTTATTTTTATGAAACTAAATTACAGGCGAACGACTCTGATCGGTCTTGCGTTCCTGTCCGTCTGCGCGTTCTGGCAGATGTACGACAACATCATCCCTCTGATTCTGAAGGATACCTTCGGCCTCGGGGAAACCGTGACCGGCGTCATCATGGCGATGGACAATATCCTTGCGCTCTTTCTGCTGCCGTTTTTCGGCTCCCTGTCCGACCGGATTGACACCCGCATCGGGAAGCGCATGCCCTTTATCCTTGTCGGGACCGCCCTGGCATTCGTTTTTCTGATGCTTCTGCCGTTTGCCGACCGCAGCCGCAATCTGCTTTTGTTTATCGGCGCGCTGTTTTTCGTCCTGATCTGCATGGGACTCTACCGCTCTCCCGCCGTGGCGCTGATGCCGGATCTGACGCCGAAACCGCTGCGCAGCCAGGCGAACGCCGTCATCAACCTGATGGGTGCGGTGGGCGGCGTCTACGCGCTGATTATGATCCGTTTTCTCGTGGGAGGCGGGACATCCCCGGATTATTTTCCGCTGTTCCTCTCCATCGGCCTGCTGATGCTGGTCTGCGTGGCGGTCTTGTTTTTCACGATTCCGGAGAAAAAGCTGCGTGCGGACATGCCGCTCGAGGATGAGACAATCGACGAAGGCCCTGCCACGACCGCGGAGCTTCCGCGCGAGGTAAAGCGCAGCCTCGTCTTCATTCTGCTGTCGATCGCGCTGTGGTTTATCGCCTACAACGCCGTCACCACCGCATTTTCCCGCTATGCGACCCACGTCTGGGGCATGGAGCACGGCGGATATGCCAACTGCCTGATGGTGGCCACGGTGGCGGCCATTGTCAGCTATATCCCGATCGGCGCGATTTCCAGCAAAGTCGGACGCAAAAAGACGATTTTAATCGGCGTCGCACTCTTAGCTTTCTGCTACCTGTGCGCTTCCTTTTATGATTCGTTCCATTTTACGATGAACTTTTTCTTTGCGGTCATCGGCTTTGCGTGGGCGGCAATCAACGTCAATTCCCTCCCGATGGTCGTGGAAATCGCCGCTTCGGGCGACGTCGGCAAATACACCGGCTACTATTATACGTTTTCCATGGCGGCCCAGGTAGTCACGCCGATCCTTTCCGGCTTCCTGCTCGAGCATGTGTCCTACCGGACACTGTTCCCCTACGCGCTGATCTTCTCGCTGCTGGCTTTTGCCACGATGACCATGGTAAAGCACGGGGATTCGAGACCCGAGAAAAAGAAAAACGTACTGGAAAATTTTGATGTCGATGATTAAAAACGGAGAAACACTTATGAAAAATAATCAAAAACTTTTTGCAGCAGTTTCTGCGGCGTCTGCCGCTTATCTTTCCCTGATCTTCCCGCGGGTCTTCCACAGACCCGACCGAAGCTTTCTGCTCGGCAGACACTATGCCCACCGCGGTCTGTTCGACAATGCGGCCGAGGCGCCGGAAAACTCTGTCCCGGCATTCCGCAAAGCCGTGGAAGCGGGCTACGGCATCGAGCTCGACGTGCAGCTCTCAAAAGATAACATACCCGTCGTCTTCCACGACGCCACCTTAAAGCGTATGTGCGGCGTGGACGGAAACGTCTGGGACTACACACTGGCGGAATTAAAACAGCTTCGCCTCGCGGGCTCCTCCGCCACGATTCCGACGTTTGAGGAGGCGCTCGCGGCAATTGACCGCAAAGTTCCGATTATCGTGGAGTACAAGCTCGACGTAGCACAGACAAAGGTCTGCGAACTCGGAAACGAGCTTTTAAACCGCTACGGCGGCCCCTACTGCATTGAGTGCTTTCACCCGCTGGCTCTTATCTGGTACCGCAAAAACCGGCCCGACGTCGTGCGCGGACAGCTCTGTGAGGAATACTGGAAGACGAAAAAGTACCGCGGCAATCCGGTTTTTCTGCTTCTGAGCTACCTTGTGACCAACATAGCCACAAGGCCGGATTTTATCGCCTACAACCACAGGGACGCCGGAAATCTGTCCCGCAGGCTCTGCAGGCGGCTCGGCGCGCTCTCCGTCGCGTGGACCATAAAAAGCGAGGAAGAGTACCGGAGGGCAAAAGACTCCTTCGACTTATTCATCTTTGACAGTTTCCGTCTGGAATAAAAAAACGCAGAGAGGCTTCCTCTCTGCGTGAAAAACAAACGCTTCCTTATCTGACTTCCTCTCTCAGAAATCGGATCAGACTCGCTGCAATTCCAAAGATACACATCACAAGCATAATCGCCGTCGAAAGCGCTGCGGGACAGCTCTGCCCGTAGAATCTTCTGCTCACAAGAAGATAAGACGCGGACCACGGGTAAAACCCTGCCGCCTGCGAACTTGACAGGACGACATTGACAAAGCAGACCGCTGCAGCCGCAATCAGCGGTGCGACAAATCCTCTCGTTCAAATTGTCAGATAAACAAACGGCGTCTGCGTCACACACAAAAGCACCCCTCCGAAAAGCATCCGGACAAGAAAAAAGAACGCGGACAGAACCGTAAGTTCCGTCACCGGAAGAAAGAAACTGCACAAAAGAGCCAGCGCTAATATCTCGAGCCAGGAGATCAGCATAAACGCAAACGTGACGCATGCAAGAAAAAGCAGTTTCCCGCAGATACAGAGCAAACAGGCTCATAGCCGTCCCGGCGGAAACATAATTTGTAACGGCTTTGATAATGACAAAAAACGGAACGATAAACGTACCCGCTATTCCGATCAGAAGAAATCTCGCGCGTCTCAATTTCATATATTCACATCGCAGCAGTCTAAGCAATTCCCTCACCTCCGGTTATCCGTTTAAAATGTTCTTCCAGGCTGTCCCCGCAGGTATGCGCCTCGAAAACCTCCACACCGTGTTCCCCAAAAACGTTTACGATTTTCGTAACCGACAAATCAGGACGATACAGCCGGATGCTGCGGTCGTCCTGTACCGCAAACCGCGTCTCGCCAAACGCACGCTCCAGAATCCGCGCCGCCTGCGCCGTGTCAGATACCGTAAACAGGAGATACTTACTGCTCTTTTGTTCCAGTGCGGCAAGACTCTCCTCCTCCAACAGCACGCCTTTGTCGAGAATCACAATATCGTCGGCAAGCAGTGAAATTTCAGACAGGATATGGCTGGAAACGAGAATCGTTTTTCCTTTCTCATCGCACAGCTGCCGCAGAAACGAGCGGATCTCCGCAATCCCAACCGGGTCCAGTCCGTTCATCGGTTCATCGAGAATCAGCAGTTCCGGGTCGTTCATGATCGCAAGGGCGATTGCCAGGCGCTGTTTCATGCCGAGTGAATACTGGGAAAACAGTTTTTTCCCCTTGCAGGGCAAACGGACGAACTCCAATGCGTTCTCTACCGCATGCGGCCCCGGCACGCCCCGCAGCGCCGCAAAAATGCGCAGGTTTTCCTCCGCCGTCAGGTTCGGATAAAAGCCGGGCGCTTCAATTAGACTTCCGATACGCGAAAGAAGGTTCCTCTCGTTTCCCCGCAGAGGCTTTTCCCAGAGAAACACCTCCCCGGCTGTCGGCCGCGTAAGTCCGAGCAGCATTTTCATCGTGGTCGTTTTTCCCGCGCCGTTCCTCCCAAGCAGCCCGTAAATCCGTCCCCTCCGAACGTGGAGATTCAAATCCGCCACCCCCCGCTGCAGTGCCCTTTTCCGGTTCGCTTTCCGCCGTTATCGTTCCGTTCATTTTTTCGGTGAGCTGATATGCGATCGACAGCCCGAGACCGCTGCCTGTGTCCGAAAAGCCGCCGTCACATTTGTACAGCCGCTCAAAGATGTGTTTTAAATCCCGGGCTTCTATGCCCGCGCCGTTATCCGATACCCGTACTTCTATCCGATTTTCCAGTTCCTGCAACGAAATTCGTATGCTGTCCGCGCGGCTGTGTGTGACGACATTTTGTATCAGATTATTCAATATCCGCGCATACGCATCCGGATCAAGCCTTGCCGCAAACGGCCGTTCGGGGATTGAAATATCATACTTGATCTGCCTGTCCTCAAATACCGGTATCCAGTCAATCAAAATCGTTCTTGTCAGTTCCGCCGCTTCCGCCGCTTCCGTTTTCACCGCAAATTCACCGGAATTGAGCTTAAACCAGTCAAACAGCACATCCACATACTCTTTGAGGGCGCGTGATTTTCGGCAGGCGATCGCAATATATTCGTCGCGCTCCGCGCCCGCAACGACCCCTTTTTCCACCGCGTCCAGATAGCCGATCAGCGTGGTCAGCGGTGTTCTGACATCGTGGGACAAACTCGTCATAAGCCGTTTATTTGCCTCCTCCATCCGGCGGAGAGCGGCAAGCCTGTTTTCATAAGATAAGACAATCTCGTTGATCTCATAGGCAAGCGGAGCGGCTGTATCCTTTGTTTTGGCCAGAATACGTCTGTTCCCGTTTCCGCTTTTGATATCGGCAAGCGCGTCGCGCATTTCGGCGATCTGTCTTTTTGTACCGCGCGTGTCGGCGACAGAATATAAGACCGCCAGAAACGCAGTCATGGAGAGCAGGAAACAGAGCAGTTCCATGTGTTACACCTCCTTATTAAAGCGGTAGCCGATTCCTTTTATCGTCTGAATATAGTTCGGATTGCCGGGATTTTCTTCGATCTTTTTCCGTATACGGCTGATAATCGCCATGATATTGCCGTCGTCATACACATACGGCTCTTTCCACACTTCCTCATAGATCTGCTGTTTTGTCAATATTTTTCCCTGATGCGCAGCGCAGAAGAAAAGCACATCAAATTCCTTTGGCGGCAATTCAAAGCTTCCGTTGACGGAGACAACCGTGCGGCTGTCCGCGTCGATTGTAAGGCCGTCAAAGCAAAGCTCCCCCGATGTTTCCTCCGCGCGGTTAAACAGGGTATAACGGCGTATCAGCGAGAGGATGCGGGCGGTCAGCTCATCCATCTCAAACGGCTTTGTCAGATAATCGTCCGCTCCGGCCCGCAGTCCGCGCACCTTCGAGATGCCGTCGTCTCTCGACGTGAGCATCAGAACGGGCAGATTGTCGCACTCCCTGATTTTTTCCAGAATCGCAAACCCGTCCGCTTCCGGCATCATAACGTCAAGTACGACAAGCTGATATCTGTTTTCTCTCAGCCGGATCAGGCCGTCTCTGCCCGAATAGCAGCAGTCGGCCTCTATATTTTCCCGCAAAATGCTTTTCCGAATCAATGCGCAGAGTTCTCTGTCATCGTCTATCAGCAAAATCTTATTCAAGCCTGCCCCTCCGTTTGCTCAGCACTCTTTTGTCGTCCACTTCGTGCAGTCCCAGACTTCCCCCACAATGTCCTGATAAAATTCGGGCTCATGACAGATCAAAAGCATGCTTCCCCGGTATTCCAGAAGCGCCCGCTTCAGCTCTTCTTTCGCCTCCACGTCGAGGTGATTCGTCGGCTCGTCCAAAAGCAGGATATTCGTCGTGCGGTTCATCAGCTTGCAGAGCCGCACCTTCGCCTGCTCCCCGCCGCTTAACACCCGCACCTGGCTCTCGATGTGCTTTGTCGTAAGCCCGCACCGCGCCAGTGCCGCGCGCACCTCATACTGAGTGAACGCCGGAAATTCCTCCCAGATCTCCTCGATACAGGTTCTTTTGTTTTCCCCTTTCAGCTCCTGCTCAAAATAGCCGATCTCAAGATTTTCCCCGAGCTCCACGCTGCCGGCGAGCGCCGGTGTCAGTCCCAAAATACTGCGAAGCAGCGTCGTCTTGCCGATCCCGTTCGCGCCGATGAGCGCCGCCTTATGTCCCCGCTCCAGGGCGATCGATATCGGTTTTGTCAGCGGTTCGTCGTAGCCGATGACAAGGTCTTTTGTCTCAAAGATATATTTTCCGGGCGTCTTTCCCATCGGGAAAGAAAATTCCGGCTTCGGGCGCTTTGCAGCAAGCTCGATCACTTCCATCTTATCCAGCTTTTTCTGACGCGACATCGCCATATTCCGGGTTGCGACGCGCGCCTTGTTGCGCGCGACAAAATCTTTCAGCTCGCTGATCTCCTGCTGCTGTCTGCGGTAGGCCGCCTCAAGCTGCGATTTCTTTACCTCGTATACCTCCCGGAACTTGTCGTAATCGCCCACATAGCGGTCCAGACGGCAGTTTTCCATATGGTAGATAATATTGATCACGCTGTTCAAAAACGGAATGTCATGGGAAATCAGGATAAACGCATTCTCATACTCCTGCAGGTAGCGGGTCAGCCATGCGATGTGCTCCGCATCCAGATAATTGGTCGGCTCGTCCAAAAGCAGGATATCCGGTTTCTCGAGCAGCAGTTTTGCGAGCAGCACTTTCATGCGCTGCCCGCCGCTCAGTTCCGTCACGTCGCGGGTAAGACCGAACTCCAGCAGGCCGAGCGCACGCGCGACCTCCTCCGTTTTTGCGTCTATGACATAGAAGTCATGCATCGTCAGCGTATCCTGTATCACGCCGAGCTCTTCCATCATCGACTCCATCTCCTCCGGGTCCGCGTCCCCGAGCGAATCGCAGATGACATTCATGCGCTCCTCTTTCGCAAAAAGCCAGGCAAACGCGGATTTGAGCACATGCTCTATCGTCATTCCGCGCTCTAAAGAAGAGTTCTGGTCGAGATAGCCCACGCGGACATTTTTCGCCCACTCCACTTTTCCCTCGTCCGGCATCAGCTTTCCGGTCACAATATTCATAAAAGTAGACTTGCCTTCGCCGTTGGCTCCGACAAGTCCGATATGCTCCCCTTTCAGCAGGCGGAACGACACGTCGTCAAAAATCGCCCGGTCCCCAAACCCATGCGTCAGGTGTTCCACATTTAAAATACTCATTCCTCTCCTCACGTTTCTTTTTATTTTCCAACCATAAAGAACGCCTCTTTTGCGTTCTTCGGTGCGAAGAGAAGTTCTTAGTCTGCGTATTTTGCAGGCTTAGAACTTCTCTTCACACTTTATCCTTTCAGTGCAAAATACAGCAGCACGACCGCGCCGAGCGCAATCCGGTACCAGCCGAACACTTTAAAATCATGCTTGCGGATATAGCCCAGCAGAAACTGTATCACCACGACGGACACCGCAAACGCGCTTATCATGCCGGCCGCAAGAATCGACCACTCCGTCCCCGTCAGCCCGAAGCCGAAATCCAAAACCTCGAGAAGACTCGCGCCGAGCATCACCGGAATCGCAAGGATAAATGTAAATTCACTGGCCGCTTTCCGCGATACGCCGATCAGAAGCGCGCCTATAATCGTCGCTCCGGAGCGCGAGGTTCCGGGAAACGCCGCCGCAAGCAGCTGAAAAACACCGACCGCCGCCGCCATCTTCCACGTGATATCCCCCATCGTCTGCGCCGCGCAGGCTTTTCCGCTGTTGCGGTTTTCCACAAGGAGAAACGCCACGCCAAAGACAATCAGCGCGATCGCCACGCCCACGGGATTATAAAAGTACGCGTCGCACACGTCGTCAAGCCCCAGCACGACAAAGACAATCGCAGGCAGACAGGATACCACAATTTTACACCAGTTTAAGATGATTCCCATGTCAACCGTAAGACTTCCCAGAAACAGCCGCTGCGGCACGGCGCAGTTTCCGGCGACTTTCACCTTTCCTGCCGCTTCCGTCTCCCCGCCCCAGCCAAACGGCCATATCTGCTTCCAGAACAGCAGCACCACCGCGAGAATCGCTCCAAGCTGTATCACCACGAGAAACATATCCCAAAATTCCCTGCTCACATCAAGCGTCAAAAACTCGTCTAACAAAATCATATGTCCGGTGCTGCTGATCGGCAGCCATTCCGTGATTCCCTCTACGATACCGAAAATAATCGCTTTTATAATTTCTGTCATGTTTTTCCTTTCTCTCTGACATTCCCTCCGCAGAGGCGCCAAAAGACAGTGTGTCTGACTGTCAGCGTATCGGTTCTCCGAGCATACGCTTCGTCTTTTTTAATACATGCACATACGCCGGGAACAGAAACGCGTCCGCAAAGACCCAGGCCACCGGGCTCGCAAAGCAGGCCGCCGGAAATCCGAACAGCGGCACAAACACAAACCCCACAAGCGTGCGGGCCGCCATCTCAAAAACGCCCGCCAAAACCGCGAATTTGCTGTAGCCCATGCCCTGAATCAGAAACCGCACGATGTTCACAAAGACTAACGCCACATAAAACGCGCTGTTTGCGATCAGAAACAGTCGTGCGTTCCGAATCACTTCCGGCGCCGCCGTCTCCACAAAAAAGCCCGCGAGACGCGAACCGCAAAGCAGAAGTATCACAAACGCAAACACCGCGTACCCGACGCCCAGAATCGAGCTCGCCTTCAATCCCCCGGAGATGCGGTCCATCTTCTTCGCCCCGACGTTCTGCCCGCCGTAGGTTGCCATCGTCGAGCCGAGCGCATCGAACGGGCAGCAGAAAAACATGCTGATCTTCGAGCCCGCGGTCATCGCCGCCACCGCGTTCGAGCCGAGGCTGTTGACCGCGCTCTGTAAAATCACGCTCCCGATGGCGGTGATCGAGTACTGCAGTCCCATCGGAACTCCCATATTGCAGAGCGTCTTCATATAGGAAGTGTTGATTCTCCGCTCATCCGCATCCGTGCGCAGCACCTCGAACTTTTTCCGGCTGTAGATCAGGCATCCGACCCCGGAAACCGCCTGAGAAATCACCGTGGCAAGCGCGGCTCCCTCGACTCCCATCCCAAGGCTCACGATAAAAATCAAATCTAGCGCGATATTGACGGCCGAAGCCAGTGTCAGAAATACGACCGGCGTCCTGCTGTCCCCGATGGAACGAATCACCCCCGACACCAGATTGTAGAGATACGTCACCGGTATGCCCGCAAAGATGATCACAATATACCGGTATGCGCCGTCGATAATATTTTCCGGCGTCCGCATCAGCTGCAGAATCGGCCGGCAGAAGCTCACGGTCAGCACCGTCATCACCACCGCAAAAATCGCGGACAGATACACCGCGTTCATCATAAACGCCCGCAGCGCACGATAATCCGCGGCCCCGAAACGGTGTGCCAGAGGAATCGCAAACCCGTTGCAGACCCCCATACAAAACCCGATGATCAGAAAATTGACCGAGCCGGTCGACCCCACCGACGCCAGCGCATCCACCCCAAGAAACCGCCCTACAATCAGCGTATCCATCAGATTATAAAACTGTTGAAATAAAAAACCGAATAACAGCGGCACCGAAAATCCCAAAATCAGCTTCATCGGAGAACCGCTCGTCATATCCTTTGTCATGTCAGTTCTTATGCCCTTTCTGCGGTCGGCATCAGATGCCGCTGCAATATTTCTCATATACCTCAAAAAATCCGGTCGTCACAATCTCCTCTCCGGCGTCTAAGCGCACCTCCTCCCAGGCCTCCTCGTTCAGATATGAACTAAGGCCTGCCGTAAACGCGTGGTACACATCGTCAAACGCCTCTTTTTCACGCTTCTCGACGATGTTGGACTTATTCGCTTCCGTCTGCTCCACATCATATTTATTCAGACATTTGATAAAATAGTAGCCGTTTTCCACCTCAATCCGGTCGGAAATCTCATTGTCGTCCAGCTGAAAGGCAATTTCCTCCACCTCCTTTGGCAGATCATCCCGGGCGACCGAAATCTGTATGGCGGAAAGCTCATTGTAATTGCCTGCCACCGCGGCAAAATCGTCCCCGGCCTCAAGCTTTTGCTGCACATGCATCGCCTTCGCCTGATCCGACACGTAAATCTGCATAATCTCCATCACACGGGCCTCATCGTCGCTGACCTCCTCATTGACCTCTCCGGTCAGGGAATTATAAAGCTTCTGCGCCAGCGCATAGTGCTCATAGTATTCCCGGATATCGGCCTCCGAGACCTCCATGTAAGAAATTTCATCCCGCGTCAGCGAAGCATAGTATTCCCCCGCAGCCTCCGCGGTTTTCTGAAGCTCCTCCTCCGAAAGACTCATCTCCCGCGACTCCGCCAGCAAGTCCATACAGTACACCCGCGTCAGTTCGCTGAGTGTGATATCCTTCACGTAATCCTCCAGGGAATACTCGCCGAAATCATGCTGCCACAGATCAATCGTGTATGCCGTTCCATAGAGGTTTGCGTAATTGCACAGATAGACCCGCGCCTCTTTTAAGCTGCACTCACGCCCCCCAATCTGAAATATCTGCCTGCTGCTCATCGTGCTCATCACGACAACATCGCGATTTCCGACCTGACATCCCGCAGGCAGTACCGCCAGCACAAGCGCCGCACATATCAGGCCGCATGTTTTTTTTCTCTTCATTGTAAACACCTGTCATTATTCCATCGTCTTTAAAATGCTTCTCGCAACAGAGATTCCGTTTGCGGACGCCTGCTGCAGTCCGCGTGTCACGGACGCGCCGTCGCCGATGGCCCGAAGCCCCTTTACACTCGTCTCAAAATCCGTATTCACAACCACCTTGTTGGAGTAGAATTTTACCTCCACGCCGTAGAGCAGCGTCTCGTCACTCGCAAGCCCCGGCGTCACTTTGTCAAGCGCGAGAATCATCTCCTCGATGTCCACCATAATACGGTGCGGGAACACCAGCGACAAGTCTCCGGGAACGGCATCCTTTAACGTCGGGATCAGATTGTTCCTGCACAGGCGCTCCTCCGTCGTTCTTCTTCCCCTGCGGAAATCCCCGAAGGTCTGTACGAGAATCCTGCCGTCGCAGAGCATATTCGACAGCTGCGCAATCTGTTTGCCGTACTCGATCGGCGTCTTGAACGGTTTGGTAAAATTCTTCGACACCAGAATGGCAAAATTGGTGTTGTTCGTCTTAAGCTCCTTTGACTTGTAGGCATGCCCGTTTACCACCGCAAGTCCGTTGTCATAGTATTCCGTCGCGACCTCCCCGGAGGGATTCGTGCAGAACGTGCGCACCTTGTCGTCAAACGTCGGCGTGTGGTAGACAAGCTTTGCCTCATAGAGGTTTTCGTTCAGAAACTCCATGACCTCGTCGCGCACTTCCACGCGGACGCCCACATCGACGGTCCCGACCTGCGTCTCGATGTCGTGCCGCGTGCAGATATGCGAAAACCAGTCCGCGCCCTCACGCCCCACCGCTGAGATGATCTCCGGAGCCATGCACGTCTCGCCCTTGTCGGTGAGAACCCCCTTTACCCGGTTGTCCTCGATGATGATATCCTGCACCATCGTGTCAAACTCCATCTCGACGCCCTCCGCAAGCAGGTGCTCCTGGAGCCTCGAATAAATCTTATAGCCCTCCTCGGTCCCGAGATGGCGGATCGGACACTCGATTAATTTCAGATTCGCATTGATGGCTTTTCTGCGGATTTCGCGGATTTCCTTCTCCTTATCCACGCCGTACACTTTGGTGTCCGCACCGAATTTCAGATAAATATCGTCGGACTCCTTTAACAGCTCCACTGTCCTGTCATAGCCCAGAATATCCGGCAGATTGCCGCCCACATCCGGAGAGAGAGACAGCTTTCCGTCGGAAAACGCGCCTGCTCCCGCAAACCCCGTCGTAATCGAACAGGGCGTACAGCCCACGCATACCTTTGTCTTGCGCTTCGGGCAGGTACGTCTCTCTATCCGTCTCCCCTTTTCAATCATAAGAACCTTTAAGTCCCGTTTTGCATGAATCAGCTCGTATGCGCAGAAAATACCGGACGGCCCCGCGCCGATAATAATTACATCATAATTCTTCAATCTTACTTCCTCCCAAATACAATCGTTTATGCTTCCACAATCAGGTATCTTCCGTCTCCGATTTCAAATACCTCGTCGGCGTCTAACAGCTCCTCGTCGCTCATCCCGCAGATGTCCGTCCCCGCCTCCTCAAAGTATTTCCGCACTTCTTTTTTATTCTTGCAGACGACTGCCATGCAGTCCTCCAAAAATGCGTCCGCTTCCTCTAAGGTCTCCGCGACAGGTTCCGCAAAAAGCTGCTCCTGCTTCGCCAAAAATGCGCTCAGACATGCCTCCTCATACACCATAGCCTTCTCCCCGCCTTTCCGTAATTGTCTCCCCTATGATAAAATCAGATTGATTCCGATCTTTTTCAACTCCCGATAAACGGCTGCCACCGGAAACCCTACCACATTATTATAGTCACCCTCGATTTTGTCAATAAAAACCGCACATTTTCCCTGAATTCCGTAAGCGCCAGCCTTGTCCGCCGGTTCCCCGGTCGCAATGTACCAGCGGATCTCCTCCTCGCTCATGGCGCGCATCGTCACCTTTGTCTCCTCGAAAAAGGAAAACTCCCCCGCTTTTCCGGAAGCATCCATAAGAACGATGGCCACGCCCGTATAAACGGAATGCGTTTTCCCGGAAAGCAGCGACAGCATCCGGAATGCGTCCGCCTCGTCTTTCGGTTTTCCGAGAATCACCTCCCGGCCGGTCTCCTCCTCGACGCAGCTTACGACCGTATCCGCACCGAGCACAAGGATATCCTGCGGCGTCACAAGTTCTCTGTGCGCTGCCTCATAGCTTTTCAGCAGCGAGGCCACCTCCCTCGCCTTCTGCTGTGCGAGCTCCTCTACCGCTTCCGCAGGCTTCTCTTTCGTCGTAATCTCCTCGCCCTTCGCCGGGCACACCTCAAATTCCAGCCCGAGCTGCGCGAGCAGCTCTCTGCGCCGCGGAGAACCGGACGCCAGAACAACGGACGGTGCGCTCCGCAAACCTTCCTTTTGCTCTGCAGCGTGCTGCGTTATCTGTCCCATCGCTTCCTCCTTGGATTTTAAATCGTGTTTATATTTTTATTCCTCCACCGGAAAAATCAGTCGTTTCGCTGCCGCTTACTCTGTGAGCAGTACCAGCATTTCTTCTCCGGAAACCGCATTCTCCCAGCAGACCCGACCGCCGTCCTCCGTGATGCCAAGCGCGTCCGCCATTTCCCGATATGCCGCCTCATCACACTCCAGGCCCGCACAGGTATAATCGGTAACGCCCCTGCCCGTGTATGCGCCCGCCTCGTCGTAAACCGCATTGTATGTGAGGCCAAGCGCCGGCACGGAATCGTCCGTGACCGTATCACCGTCAGTCATCCGATAGTAATACCACCCGTAGCCGCCCTCGTCACCGCCGCCGTTCCAGCGCGCAAACCGTGCAGCAACGCCGCTCCTCTCAAAATAGATCAGCTCTACCGCCGTCATCTCATCCATCAGACAGACTGCCGCGTCATTTTTTACCGTATAAATCGAACAGCACCCACAGAAGCCGTCGTACACGACCAGCTCCGGGACCTCGTCACCGTCCAGATAAATCAGCGAAAACAAAAGATCCTCCCCCATGTTCTCCCTGACCGTCTGTGTGTAGATTTCACGGGAATCGCCGTCTGCCTCCCCGATTGCTTCGGACACAGATTCCTCCGACGCGCCGCCCTGCGCGCCGCTTCCTGCGCCGGCTGCATCTTTACTGCAGGCTGAAAAAAGAACCGGCAGCAGAAGCAAAAGACACCTGCATAAACGCTGCTTCATTTTTCCTCTCATTCTGCCGCCGGAGACGGCTCTCTACAGACAAGGGTACATTTTGCTGTCTTATTCTAACACACGCCTGCGCACAATTCCAGTAAAGTGTTTCTTAAATTTTGATCTGCACCAAAATAAAAACTTGACTGTAAACCTGGTTGACAGCTTATAATTCAAAAAACACATACTCCCCTCAGTGGTCCGGCCGTGTGCGCCCTTTGTCCGCTGAGGGTATTATAGCCGGAAATCACGCGACCGGCCCATCGCATATGACCGAAATAAGGAGGCAGCCGACATGACAATAAAAGAAGTCGAAAAAGAAACCGGATTAACGCGTTCCAATATCCGGTTTTATGAAAAAGAAAAGCTGATCGAACCGTCGCGAAACGAGAAAAACGGATACAGGGATTACTCAAAAAAGGATATCGAAACCATCAAAAAAATTGCGTTTCTGCGCACGCTGGGAATCTCTGTTGAGGACATCCGCCTCGTCCAGTCCCAAAAAGCTCCTCTGGCGGAAATCATACAAACGCAGACCTCTTCCCTTCGACTCCGGATAGAAGATTTAAATCGTGCAAAAGCAATCTGCAAGAAAATCCAAAAAGACGGGAGCGTCAGTTATGACAGTCTGCAGCCGGAAAAATATGTGGCCGATTTGCCGCCCTATTGGAGCGAACACAAAACGATTTTCAAGCTGGATTCGGTCGGATTCCTGTACCTGTGGGGCAGTCTGATCACCTGGACAGTCATCGCACTGCTATGCCTTGCGCTTGCCATCCTGACCTATCCAGACCTGCCGGATGAAATACCGATTCAGTGGAGCAACGGCAGCGCCGTTTCCTATGCGGACAAAAAATTTATGTTTGCCTGTCCGCTGGCCTATCTCCTCGTGCGCGTTTTTGTAAAGCCTGTCATCTATACAAAAATGTGCACGGTGTTTCCCCGCGGAGCGCTTATCGCCGAATATCTGTCGAACTATCTGTGTTTTCTTGTGTTCTCGGCAGAACTTTTTTCCGTACTGTTTGTATATGGAGTTATAAAAAACATCGCGCTTGTCCTGTTCGCAGATACCGCCGTGCTGATCGGCATACTGGTATTCGGAATCCTTGCGCCCGCAAAATGGCAATTAATTAAATCAAGATAAAACTTTAATACACTATGCCAGACAGATTGTTCTTGCGTATTGATTCGACGAATCTTCAACAATTTTGATTGTTCCGGTCCCAATCAGATGATTGATCCGTCTGGCATACCACCAGTCCCCGACTCCAAGCTGATGATATCCAAGAATATCACCGATCAGTCTTGCCTCTTTGACCGGTTTTGGGGTTATTCTTTTCCAGATCAGAAAATCATAAAAATCTTCCGGCGCCCCGATCAGCTTTCCGTTGACAACCGCCCGTAAGGGACTGTTCTCTTCCTGCAGAATCCCCCATAACATGGCATACATCCGAATTTCTTCCCCGGATAATTTCTTTTCACAAGGTAAAAATCCAAAAAATTCTTCTGCGGCGACCTCTCCCCAATTTTTATAAGAAACGATAGTATGATCGGTGCGGACCCTATATTCGGGCAGTTTTACAATCCTTATCTCATTCTGATATTTTTGAAGGACGGTACACAAATGGTAAAATCCGCACCTGGAATACGGCGCGTCACTGTACCACACCCGGATGGACTCCCCCTCTGCCAGATATGCCTCCAGCCGCTCCATCTCGGCACAATAGTGATCACACAGCCGCATCCGTAATGCGTCCGTCTCTTCCTCTTTTCCCCACTGCTCCTGTGCATACATGGAATAAATCAGACGCTTACGATACTCACTGCTTATGTCTTCCCTGATATCGCCAATGTCCAGCAAGAAGCCGAGACAGATCACCTCCTCTGCCGTTCCCTCAATCCATCCGCAATTCTCCCTTTCCGGCGGTTTCTTTTTTCCGGCCGCCCATACGGCTGTGGGCCCGTCAGCCTTACCTGTGATGACGGTACTTTTTGCAGCCTTCATCGATGCCGCTTCACTTTCTCCGAATAATACCTCTATCATAACGTCATTCCTCAAATCATAATTTAATATATGTGATTATAGTCCATTTGACTGATATCTGCAGTCCGGCTCTCTACTCTTTCGGATTTACGTGCACCATAATGTGCTTCACCTTCCGAAACTCCTGCTCGATCCTCTCGTGCACCAGCTCCGCGATCTCATGCGCCTCCTGCAGGCTGTACAGACCGTCTACCTGAATCTCCACATCCACATAAATCTTATTTCCGAAGATGCGGGTCTGCAGCAGGTCGATTCCCAGCACCAGCTCATTTTCCATCACGCAGTCATAAATCTGCCGTTCCGTCTCCTCGTCGCAGGAGTGATCGACCATCTTATCCACGGCATCCTTAAAAATATCAAAGGCAGCCTTCGCGATAAATACGAAAATAACCAGACTTGCCGCGGAATCCATCACCGGAAACCCAAGCCTTGCGCCGGCGATTCCGATCAGGGCGCCGACCGACGAAAACGCATCGGACCGGTGATGCCACGCATCCGCCATCAGCGCACTCGAGTCAATCTTTTTGGCATAATACCTCGTATACCAGTACATGGCTTCCTTGCTGACAATCGAGAGAACGGCCGCGGCCAGCGCGGCGATCCCCGGTATCTGCAGCCGTTCATAATCGCCGCCGAGAATATTTTTCAGCGCTTCCCTGCCGATTCCAAGCCCCGTTGCGAAAAGGACCATCGCCAAAATAATTGCAGCGACGCACTCGAGTCTCTCATGCCCGTACGGATGCTCCCGGTCGGATTCCTTCGCCGCCAGCCGGATACCGATCATCACGACGACGGTACTGAACACATCCGAAGCCGAGTGCACCGCGTCGCTGATCATTGCACCGGAATGCGCGGCGATCCCCGCCGCAAGCTTCATCACGGACAATATCGCGTTTCCCGTGATCGTAACGATCGACACCCTGTTTGCAGTCCTCTGAAATTCGTCCCGAATCATGCCTTTCTTTTCTTCCATATCAACAGCCTCCAAAATATGTTTTAGACAGCTCTATGGCGCCGGATATCTGCGGGAAGTTTTCGTGAATATAAAAAACACCCGCGAATCAGTAATAGCAACTACTGTCCCGCGGATGTAAAAGATTCCACTGTCACCCATGTGACCCGACTCCATGACATTCGCCACGGTCTGCTCAGTTTGTACTGTAGATTATATGCAGTGCAAAGAGTTCTTGAGTCTCTGTAGAATATCATATGTATGACTGTTTGTCAATGTTTGCGTTTTTCCCTTTACCAGATAAACAGCGCCTTCTCTTTCAGGCGGAGAATCGCTTCGATGAAATAATAGTCTCCGTAAATAATCGGAACTTCCGTGTTGCTTCCGTCCTTGTCGTGATAGAAGAATGTACCGCCGTCCACGATCGAATCCACCTCGGGGTCCCAGTTATTAAACTTCGCGTCGCAGGCTTTTAAAATACGGATTGCCGCCTCAACATAGAGCTTTCTCTCGTGCTCCCCCACATGCTCCGCCAGCTCAAGCAGACCGCAGGCAGTAATCATCCCGGCCGTGGAGTCATATTTTAACGGCTCCTTGGGCGCACGGTAATCCACGAGCGGAAGCCAGTCATTGACCGCAAGGTTGGAAATGCAGTAATGCGCGCATTTCTTTGCGGTATTCAGGAACTCCTCATCGCCCGTATGGCGGTAGCTTAACGCAAAGCCGTACACGGCCCACGACTGCCCGCGGCTCCAGGAAGAGCCCTTCTCATACCCCTGTCCGCCCGGATTGTCCACAAATTCTCCGGTATTCGGGTTAATTCCGACAATGTGATTGCTGCTGCCGTCCTCACGGATTACATACCGCTGCGCGGTTTTTGCATGGCGTTTCGCGACGTACGCATAGCGCGGGTCTTTCGTGACCTCACTCGCCCAGTAGAGCAGCGGGATATTCATCATACAGTCGATAATCATCCAGCCGCTTACATCGACATCGCTCTTTCCGAAGAAAGAATCCATACCGTCTCCCCACGCACGGATAAAGTTTCCTTCCGGATTAAAACGCCCTGCCAGCAGATTTGCAGCCTGCAGCCCGCGCATCTTTGACGTTTCGTTTCCTGTCTTGCGATAGTTCGCCACCGCGGAAGGCAGAAACAGAAAGCCCGCGTCATGGTCCACACCCTTAAAATCAGTCAGAATCACCTCGAGGCGCTCCTCCACGCCCTCCGCGGCCGTCCGGTAGCACTCCTCACCGGTCGCCTCATGCATCTGCCAAAGCATACCGGGCCAGAACCCGTTCGTCCAGAAATGGATTCCTCCCGGATATCCCAGATCCTCGTACTTTCCGTCCTTCGGACAGTAGGGAATCTTTGTTCCGACACGCTCACACTCCGCACGCATCTTTACCAGCAGCTTCTCGTACACTCCATCGACCCATTCCAGATCCGCAGCGTTTACATATTCCCGTTGCATAAAAACCCTCCTTAAAATTTAGATTGTGCCGCCAGTATAACAAAGAAAAAACCTGCCGGTTAGAAAAAACTGACAGGTTTTAGAAAAAACGTCGATATTATTTTACAGTTCCCTCCAGTGCTCTCTGCGGTACTCCTGCGGTGAAACGCCTTTGTTTGCCTTGAAAACCTTGGAAAAATAATTATTATCCAGATATCCCACATAAGCGCTTATCTCCTGAATGCTCAGCCTGCTGTCCTCCAGAAGCTCCGCGGCCGCGTCGCAGCGCTTTTTTGCAAGATACTGCTTGATCGTCATGCCGGTGTCCCGGCAAAATTGTTTCACCAGCTGCTGTTCGCTCACCCCCGCAATCTTTGCCAGCTCCCTTTTTGTCACTGCCCGCCCGAAATGGATGTCCATGTAATCAAGGGCTCGCTTCACTCCGGCTGAATAGCGTTTTTCCCGATTTTTTCGCACCTCCCTGCACATGCGCTCGAGCAGCTCCATCTGTAAATACGCGAGGTTATCCGCCGATACCGCATGATGCATCTTCTGCGCATATTCCTGACTGATGTAATCGATGACGACCGGGTTTAATCCGGATGCGATAACCCCCAGCCTTATCACGGTCCGCATAATCGCCGCTCCGGCGATCTGGTCTTTCAAATCCGCCGAAAGAAACCGGATGTTTGCGCAGACTCCCCCAAGCTCTTTTATACACCTGCGCGCCTCTTCAATCTCCCCGCGGCTGACGGCTTCCATAAGCTGCCCCTCAATGCGGTACCGCCGATTCACGACATTCTCATCCTCATAGAACTTCGAAATGACCGCAGCCGCATGACACTCCCCTGCAGCCGCACGGATTTCTTTTACCGGATACCCGTTTTCCTCCCCGCAGCCATGGCACGCCAGAAGCTGTGCGATTTTTACCGGATAACTGCGGCCCGAAACCGGAAATCCGCAGCGGTAAGACTTGTACGGGGACAGCGCTGTCCCCGGAACGCCCAGTTTTGCCAGCAGACACTTCGCGTCCGTTTCGTTCCACGCCTCACAGACATAAGGCCCCAGTATGATCCACTTCCCTTCAAACCGGAACACGAGCAGCCACATCTCCATCGGATCCGTGATCTCATAAATCACTTTTTCCGAGGCGCTCCCGAAAAATTTCTTCAGTCCCGAAGCGGTAAACATCTCCTGCAGCTCCACCGAAAAGCAGTTTTCCTTTTCAAAACGTTCCAGCACATCCGCAGCCCCCTCATAAACCGTCACGCCGATTCCGGTCAGCGAAGGAATCAAAACGGCCGCAGCCGCGAGAAACGCCGCGCCGGCACGACAGCTTTCGGTTTCTTTTTCCCACTCTGCATTTTTGTAACCTGACACGTCCCCTCCTTTATACCGGTATGACTTTCCCAAGCCGGAACGAATAGAGCAGCCGCTCTTTGACATTTCCCCGTCCCCCGTCCTGCGCCGCGTAAATACGCTCCAGCGCCTCGCCGTACAGGCGCAGCTGCGCCGCATAGCGGTCGGCAAGTTCCTGCTCGGTATCTACCCGGTCTGTCTTATAGTCCAGCACCACAATGCCGTCATCCTCCACCCAGAATACGTCGATGATTCCTTGGATCAGCGTCAGGTCCCCGCCGTCCTCCGCCTCCCCCGACTTTGTCTCCCCGAAGCCGAACCGCTCGAGTTCCTCCGCGGTAAAGCCCATGACAAACGGCTTCTCCCGGTACAGCCTGCCTGCCCGTTCCGCCTCCGCCATGCGCCGCCCAGCCCCCGAGGCCAGAAAACGCTCCACGAGCGGCAGCTTCACCAGTTCCGCCATATCGGGCGTAAGCTTTCCCGCCTCCACCAGCGCGCGCACCTGCTCTGCGGGCGGGATATCCGCCGCAAAGCGATAGCACTCCATCACCCGGTGCACGGCCGTCCCGCGCAGCGCGCCGCGGTTTACGCTTCCCTCCCCGTCGTCGATCCGGCGCACAAAAGCCGGCTGATAGGGGATGATTTCCTCCTGTAAAAATACCGGCTCGCTCTCCGTCTCCTCCTGCTGCGACAGCTCCCGCATCGCGCGGTGCTTGAGCTCCGACACGGAATATTTGTTTTTCCGGGTCAGATCCCCGGCGTGGGCGTACCGGAACGCAAAGCGCTCCGAAAACGCTTCCACCGCCTTTTTATCCGCTTCGTCCGCCGCCCGCATACATGCCTGTGCGGTCAGCAGTCCCTCCGCAGCCTCCGCGGCCTCTTCCGTCACAAGCGCCGCGAGCGGCACCACCTGCGCCTCATACCGGCCCGGGTAAGAAAAAAGCGCCGGCAGCAGCCAGTCCAGATACCCCGACGCGCCCTCCCGCACCAGATAGGGAAGTGTTTTTCGCCCCTCGCTCCCGCCAAAAGACGCCTCCTGCGCCGCCCCAAGACGCGCAAGCTCTTCCGCGGCGTTTTTTCTCATCCCGGTTAAAATCAGCTTCTCTTTCGCCCGCGTCAGCGCCACATAGAGCACCCGCAGCTCCTCCCCGAGGTTTTCCAGATCGATCTGCTTTCCGACTGACCGCTTTACGATCGTGGGCGATTTGATTCTCCGCACGCCGTCCATGCAGTCAAGTCCCAATCCGAGCTCGGGGTGAATCACCATACGGCTTCTGACATCCTGTCTGTTAAACTGTTTTCCGAGCCCGCAGACAAAGACCACCGGAAATTCCAGCCCCTTGCTCTTGTGAATGCTCATAATGCGGACTACGTCGGCATTTTCCGAAATCATATCCGCCTCCCCGAAATCCACTTCATATTTCTGCAGCTTGTCAATATAGCGCACAAAATGAAACAGTCCCCGGTAGCTCGTCCGCTCGTAGGCAATGGCGCGCTCCACCAGCATATGCAGATTTGCCTCCCGCCGCTTTCCCGCGGGCATGGCCGCCGCATAGTTCCCGTAGCCGGTTTCCCTGAGTATCATTTCCAGCAGCTCGTGAATCGGCGTGTCGGGGACAAGGCTGCGCAGCCTTCCGTACATCCGGTAAAAGTCCGACAGCTTCGCGCCAAGCGTCGGGGGGACTCCCGCAAGCGCTTCTTCGCCGGCGGCCGCGGAATCGTCCTCTGGTTTCCCCGCCGTCTTCTCCCCCGATCCTGCAAGCGGGTCCGCGAGTTTCCTGCAGCACTCCCAGACGCACGCATGAAACGGCTGTTCTCTGTCCCGGACGCGCAGATATGCCAGCTCTTCGTCCGTAAGCCCCACGATCGGGGAGCGCAGCACCGCCGCAAGCGGAATGTCCTGTCGCGGGTTATCGAGAATCCGCAGCACAGCAAGCACGGTCTGAACCTCCACCGCGGAAAAATAGCCCGTCGCAGACACCGCGTGCGCCGGTATCCCGGCGTCGTTTAACACCGCGGCAAACGTGTCCGCCATGCCGCTTAAGCTGCGCAGCAGAATCACGATATCCGTATGGCGCACCGGCCGCAGCTCTCCGGTTTCGCGGTCGGTCACAAGCTGGTGTTCCGTCAGCTTTCGGATACGGTCCGCGACAAGCCGCGCCTCTATCGTTTTCCTGTCGGCCGACTCCGGCGCATCGGAGAGCAGCTCGTCGGCCCCGTCCGCAAGAAGAATCTCGGGCGCAAACATCGCGGCGTCGGCGCTTTTCGGATAAGACGCCCCGGGATAGAGCGCCGCGGCGTCATCGTACGCCACATTTCCGAGGTCCCGCGCCATCATGCAGAAAAAGAGGTCATTTGTAAACGCGAGTACCTCCTCTCTGCTGCGGAAATTTTTGTGCAGGTCAATGCGCTGCGCGTCGCTCTCCTCCGTGCGGTAGGTCTCATATTTTTCCATAAAAAGCTCCGGGCGCGCCAGCCGGAAGCGGTAGATGCTCTGCTTGACATCCCCCACCATAAAAAGATTGTTCTGTCCTCTTTCCTCCCGCGAGACGGCCCGAAGAATCGTCTCCTGCACGTGATTGCTGTCCTGGTACTCGTCAATCATAATCTCCGCGAAGGTGTCTCTGAATTCCTCCGCCGCCCTCCGCGGCTTCTTTGTCTTTTCGTCCACGAGAATATTCAGCGCAAAATGCTCTAAATCATGGAAATCCACGAGATTTTTCCGGCGCTTTTCCTCCGCGAAAGCCGCAGCAAATTCCTTTGTCAGACGCACGAGCTCCGCAGCCATCGGCGCCGTCTTAGAAAGCTGCTCCGCCATCACCTCGGGCGCCGCAAAAAAATACTGTTTCCGCAGTTTCCCGACCGTATCCTTGCCGCCGTCCCGGATCTCTTTCACCCGTGCGAGCTTGTCCGCATCGCCCGCAAAGCCGCGGCTCGACGGAAGCCGCCCGTAATTGATGCAGGAGACCGCCCCGTAAAACTCCCGAAAGCTGCCGCAGGCCGCAAGACGCTCATACTGTTCCATATCGCTGCGGACAACGCCCTCATACATATACGGCCCGTCGTCCGCAAGGCACAGCGCGAGCGCCTCCCTCATACGGCCCGCCGCATCCGCCGCCACGCGGCGCAGATTGTCCGTGAGCGCACGCATCCACGCCGCATCCTCCATGGCGTCCGCATCCGCGCACGCATAGCCCGCCGCACAGCCGTCCAGCCACTCCCCCGGCCACGGGTAGCTGCGCGAAAACTCGTAGAGGGAGAGGATCATCTCCCCCACGGCCCCGTCGCTTCTGCCGGTCATGTAGCTGTCCATAAACGCGAGAAACGCATCCTCCCCGGACGCATAGTTTTGTTCCATAACCGCACCGAGCACATCCTCCCGCAGAAGCTTCAGCTCCCCCTCATCCCCGATGCGGAATCCCGGCTCCAGATCAATCTCGTGAAAATGATTGCGGATCACATAGAGACAGAAGCTGTCTATCGTCGTAATCTGCGCGTTGTGCAGAAGCGTCAGCTGCCGCTGCAGGTGTTCGCTCTCCGGCGCGTTTAACAGCGCGGCCTCAATCGCCGCGCCGATGCGCTCCCGCATCTCGGCCGCCGCCGCGTTCGTAAAGGTCACGACCAAAAGCCGGTCGATGTCCAGCGGCTCCGCCGCGTCCGTAATCATATGGATAATCCGCTCCACGAGCACTGCCGTCTTGCCGGAGCCGGCCGCCGCGGACACTAAAATATTCCGTTTCCGAAGATCAATGACCTGCTGCTGCTCGTCGGTCCATGAAACACTCATGACAAGCCTCCCTCCTGCATTGCCGCAAAAATCTCTTCCGCGCGGCCGAACTTTTCCAGTCTCCGGTACGCATAGCCCGGAATCCGGGAATCAAACCCGCACACCGTGTGATAGGGACAGTAATCGCAGCCGCGCTTTTCATCCAGCTGATAGGGCGATACCGAAACGTCCCCCGCCATAATTTTCTTTCCGGCGTCAAGCAGCTTTTTATTGACGTAATCCGCCATCAGCGCAAACTCCCCGCTGTCTGCAAGCTTTGAATTTGCCCGCGGCGTCCCGTCCGCCTTTAAGGACACCGGAATCACGGAAGAGCTTCCGGTAAAATCTGCGTCCATCGCCCGGTAAATCTCCGAATCCGCATTTACAAGCCCGTTTAACGCGAGCTGCGCAAGCACGCTCTGTTTAATCTCCTCCTCCGACTCCGTCCCCTGCCCTTCCACCATCGGATTGGCAATGTGATAGTAGAAAATGCCCGCCGGCATGACCTGCTTTGCCGGGTGCTTCTTCTGTTCCAGTTCCAGCGCCGCATTCATGTACACAACCAGCTGCAGCTGCAGCCCGTGATAGAGGTTGAGCAGGGAGAAACTTGTATTTCCCGATTTATAGTCGATAATCCGGACATAGACCTTATCCTCCGTCTCATAGGTGTCAACCCGGTCGATGCGCCCTTTCAGCCGCATTTTTTCCTCCTCGCTCAAAGAAAATCGCACCGCCGCCAGATTGTCGGCGCGCGAGAAAGACACCTCAAACTCCCGCGGCGTAAACTGCCCTTTCTGCACCTGCGTGATAAGCGCCCAGACCGTCTTGCGCATTGTCGCTTTCATCTGCGTGAGCAGATAACGGCTCCGCGCTTCCGCGCAGACGCCCGCATTCGGGTTCCCCAGAATCGCATCCTCCATGCTCTCCTCCACCCACTGCTCCTGCAGCTCCTGCGGAATGTCAAACCAGGTATACTCCGACGCGTCGACCCGCCTTGCGAAATGCTCCAGCGCATCGTGATAGATATTTCCCATATCCACACTTGCAAACCCGTACTCCTCGCGCTCCCGAAGCTGCAGACCGTAATCCAGAAAATGAGAAAACGCGCAGGCCGCAAAGCGCTCCAGACGCGTGACGCTGTTTTCAAGCTCCGCGCCGTAAAGCGCCCGCACCGCCGCCCGCCCGATCGGCGTGTCGGCATGCAGCCCAAACGCCGCGTCAAAGAGCCGGCATACCTCCCCGCGGTACGGCTCCCGCGAGAGATACCACTGCGCAAGCGCATACCATGCGTCCGCATTCCATCCGTTTTCGTCCTCCGCATCCGCAAAATCCGCGGGCGCCTCCCCGGCCTGCCCGCCGCAGTCCTGCCGCCGCAATCCCGCGAGCAGGTAGCGGATCCCGTTTTCCGGCGTCAGAACATCCCGCTCGCACTCCGTCTCTGCGGGCTTTGCCGTCACAAGGTCCGGAAACATATGCTGCAGGGTTCCGAGCAGATAGGAACTGCGCAGCGACTTTCCGTCGGAATTCACCATGGAATATGTCACATACAGGCGGTCAGAAGGCTTCGTCATATTTAAATACAGATAAAACTTTTGGATAAATACGCGTTCCCGCTCAAGCGGTGCAAGCTCCAGATGATGCTCCGCCATCATCTCCCGCTCAAACTGCGAGATGATGCCGCCCGGGTTTCCCAGCTTCGGCACCACGCCGTCATTGACGCCGACAAAAAATAAAATCCTGATATGATTTAATCTCGTGCGTTCGATATCTCCGATTGTGACACGGTCATTTCCCGGCGGGATAATCCCCACCTTCGCCGCCTCAAACCCCGCGTCAAGGATATCGCTGTACTCCCGGATGCCGAGCCGTTCGTCCCCGAGCAGCGCATACACCTTGTCCAGCAAATCCATCACAATCCGGTATATCTGGGCGTACTCCTGCGCCAGCTGCAGACGCTCCCCCTCCTCGATCAGGCTCTGCTCCCTGCGCTTTAGCCGCTCCTCCACCCCGAACTGTTCGATAAACCGGAAAAGCGCATAGGTCTGCTCCGCGGCGGAATGGCCGCTCCCCGAAAATGCCGCAGACAGCGGTTCAAATGCCGCGGACACCCGCTCCCGCAGCTCATTGATCTCGTCGAGCTCCCGCTTTCTCCTCTCCCCTTCCGCCTCTTCCTTCCCGAACGCTCTCCAGCGCTCTCCCCAGCGCTTTCTTCCGCGGATGCCTTTTGCGCGCACGAAATTCTCCAGGATATCCGTCTCCTCGTCCCCCAGAAACAGGCCGCACCGCAGAAAACGGAACACGCTCTCATAGGAAAAGTCATACTCCACAACCTCAAGCGCCGCGCGGACAAACTCGACAAACGGGTGAAACAGGATATTTCTCGTCTGGTCGACAAAGTACGGAATCCCGTACTGCCGGAAAATCTCCGGCACATAATTGGCATATCCCGGCACGTCCCCGGTCACTACCGCAATATCCTTATAGCAGTATCCCTGTTCTCTGACAAGCCTTGTGATCTCTCTTGCCGCAAACGTAAGCTCTTCTCTGGGATTTTTTGCGGCCGCGAGGCGGATGCTCTCCGTCTCTCCCCGCCACTGCCCCGCGCGGGCCCGAAACAGATTCTGTTCCATGAAAAAAAGCGCCGGGGCTCCGGCGTAGCGTTTTTTCTCCCCCGCCGTAAGCACCACTGGCTCTTCCGTCTCCACGGCAAGCTCCGACGCCATTTTCTGCAGACTTCTGACGGTCTTTTTACTCATCGCAAACAGCTCGTGAATCCCTCTGCTGTGATAAACGTCCTCCCTGATATCCACCGTGACCGACACCATCACTTTTTGGGCCAGGCACAGCAGTTCCCGCAGCACTCGGTTCTGAATCGGCGTAAAGCCCGTAAATTCGTCAAAAACAATCACACAGTCCCGCAGCAGCGCAGACTCTTTCGCCACCTCGCAGAGCAGGGCGAGCACCTCCTCCGCCGTGATATACGCCCCCTCGATATATTCCCGAAATCCCCGGTACAGCGTGAGAATATCCTTAAGCTTATACCGCACGGCTTCCCCCACGCATTCGCTTTCCAAAAAGCGCTCCAGATCCTCCGGGGAGACATTGTACTGTGTCATCTCGGAAATCAGGGATTTTATCTCGCCCACATAGCCCATCTTGTTCATGCTGCTCCCGAGCATCGGAAGCTCCCCGCGCTTCTGTTCCGCAACCTTGCGCAGCACAAGGTTTTTTCCTGTTTCTTCAAGCACGATTAAATTTTGTTTCCCAAGTTCGTCAAACACGCGGTAGGCAAGTCTCGCAAAGCTTAGGACATCCACATTCATGATGGCGTGGCTGCTCTGCCGCTCCACAAGCTCCCGCTGTGTCTGCATCGTAAACTGCTCCGGCACCAGAACCAGAAAATTGCGTTCCGGTTCGGCCGCCGCCTGTTCCAGTATATGCTCATATAAATATTCCGATTTTCCGCTTCCCGAATTTCCAAAGACAAACTGTAACGACATTCCGTTCTCCTGCTGTAATTTCCACCTGTATTTTTCTGTAAACAGTATTAATTTTCTAACAATTTGTGTCGATATATCATGTAAGAAGGAACCAGTTCACCCAATATTTTGTGCTTTTGTCAAGGAGGATGATTGTCGCAGCTTACACAAACGGTACCGCCCTTTGGGCAACTGTTCTTCCGATCGCACCTGTAACCCGGATTGACAAATATCCGCGTCAGCAGCGGGAACAGCGGCGTTCGCATCAGGAGACCACCTCCTTTGCGGCACTGCTCGTATCTCTGCAGAAGACACAGGACAACACGGAATCAAACGGATTTGACCACCGTGCATAGCGCAAGGGAACAGTTTCAACGGTAAAAGGAGTCCTGCATCGATATTTTCGCTGCAGAGGCTCTTTTTTCGTGTGAACCGCAAGCCTGGGGCTACAGATTTCCGACGGCCTCCTTCGCGAGCCGGTCGGCCTCCTCATTCCCCTCCACGCCGGAGTGTCCCTTCACCTTCACAAAGGAAATCTCAATCCGCTCCCGCGCCGAGGCGATAAAATCGTGATAGGCCGCCGTGCCCTGCTTATTCCGCTTCCATGCGCCGGTCGCCCACATCTCAATCCCCATATAATCATAGTAGACCGTGAGCGTCTGCAATCCGAGCGCAAGCGCCCGCTCCACGGCCGCCATACTGCCGAGAATCTCTCCGGCCACATTGCGCATCGAAGCCATCCCGGCGTCGTCGCCGGCCCCCTGCAGCAGCTCTTTTGCCCCGCCGTGCACGAGGAATCCGCCGTACCCATAGACCTTCGTCACCGCGTTGTAAGAACCGTCCACAAACGCATAATTCTCCGGCAGGATATTGGAACCGGCCGGCAGGATCTGTCCGTCGTCGTGTCCGGCCTTCTTTTCCCCGGCCTCTTTTGCCGCACCGAGAAATCGAAGCGCTTCCTCCTCTGTCCCAAAACTCTTGTACACCGCTCCTGGGTAGCCGTGCACCATCGCCTTACACGCCTCCCAGCTCCGATAGATTCCGGGTTTCTTTCCGTTTTTTACCGCATAATACTTTGCCGCCATCTGTTCTCCTCTTATGATACAAAAAGATTTCGAATCCCCGCAGGCGCGTGATTCGAAATCTCGTTTTCATGACAATTTTAATTTGCAGTGTCCCCGCATCTTCAGCGGACATTCATAGACATTTTCCGAATTAACCTTCGCGATATAGGAAAGCGGGCATCTCCTGCAATCACCCGGCGCAAAGTCGCTTCCGACCTCGAACTGCAGCGATGCGGTCTTAGAACCGTTTGCCATCTCCTCCTTGCGGATGTTATCCCAGCCAAGCGACTGGCCGCAGCCTGCACATTTGTCCTCACCCTTTGTGATTGCCCTCTTACATGTGGGACACGCATAATACTTGTTCCCGCCCTTTTCGGTCACCTCTATGACCTCTGCCGGGAATTGCTTAATCAGCTCGCTTCTCAAGCTATCCTGCATAATCTGCACACTCCTTTGTATTTTATCAGATGACTTCATTATAACATCCGCCGCAATGTTTGTAAATTGATTATCCCAATGCGACATCCAAAATCATCATAATCAAAAATCCGACCGAAAAACCGATGGTTCCCAGATTGGAATGTTCCCCCTCCGACGCCTCGGGCAGCAGTTCCTCCACCACCACATATATCATTGCCCCGGCCGCAAACGCCAGAATATAGGGCAGCCATTTCGATATCACACCGGTCAGAAAAATCGTGACTGCCGCCGCAATGGGTTCCACGATCCCCGATGCGGTCCCGTACCAGAATGCCGAGCCCCTGCTGCATCCCTCGCTCTTAAGCGGAAGGGAGATAATCGCGCCCTCCGGGAAATTTTGAATCGCAATTCCGATTGCCAGCGCAAACGCTCCCGCAAATGTAATCTCATTGCTGCCGTTCAGAAGGCCGGCAAACACGACGCCGACCGCCATTCCCTCGGGAATGTTGTGCAGCGTCACCGCCAGCACCAGCATGGTCGTCTTTTTCAGCCTGCTCGGAAGCCCTTCCGGCTTCTCCTCATGCAGATGCAGATGCGGAATCATTTTGTCCATGGCCAGCAGAAAAAAAATACCGATCACAAACCCGACCGCCGCCGGGACAAACGCCAGCTTTCCCATTGTCTGCTCTGCCATGGATATCGCAGGAATCAACAGCGACCACACGGAAGCGGCCACCATCACGCCCGAGGCAAACCCCAGCAGCGCCTTCTGCACAAGCCGGTGCAGATTGTTTTTCAGAAAAAATACGCACCCGGCTCCAAGCGTCGTACCCAAAAACGGAATCAATAATCCCAATGCAATTTCCATGTCAGTCCCTCACTCTGTCTCTCTCATAAAATTCAGGATAAAATCCACTGTCTCCTGCCACTGTTCCTCTTTGTCAATCTCCGCCGCTCCGTCGCCTTCCTGTGCACCGTAGTTGCCGAACTGCGCGTGGTTGCCGCCCTCGATCACATGCTCCGTCAGCCGCGCGGCAAGCAGGATTGACTTCTCATATTTCCCGCGGTTTAACACTCCGTCCTCGCTGCCGTACACGGAAAGTACCGGCAGTTCCTTTATCTCTTTAGTCGGATATGCCGCGAACAGCACAAGCCCGTTTAAGCGCTCCTCGTTCTCCGCCGCAAACCCGGCCGCCATCGCCCCTCCTAAAGAGTGGCCGCCGAGATACCACCGGCTGACTTCCGGAAAATCCTCCATAACCGCGGCGGCCGCATCCGCATCCATAACGGCCAGATGCAGCGGCATTTTGACCGCCACACAGAGAATATCCGCCTCGGCCAGAGGGGCAAGCAACGGCAGATAAGCCGTCTCCTCCACCTTTCCGCCCGGATAAAAAATAAACCCGCAGGCGCTGTCCGCATCCCCGACGATATAGTAATCTTCCGTCTCCTCCACCGGCACATCCGGACGTTCATAAGGTAACCCGCTGTAGTACTCCTTTGTATATCTCCCGACGGCGGCCAGCAGGATACTGGCAATCAGAAGCGCCCACACCGTCACCCGCACCCATTTCTTTCTGTTTTTCATCTATTTCCTCCACATTCTTTATCATATGACATTGCTGCCTCTGCCGTGAAACACGGCTCCGCACCGCGCAGCGGACAGGCACCGCTTTTTTGCGTTTACTATAACAATCCCTCCCGCAGCTGTCAATGGCTTATCTTTCCATTATTTCTTTGTCTTTCTATATTTGTGGTACCCTTTTCTGTCAATTTAAGTTATAATGATTATATTATAATTTTCGGAGCAAGGAGGCGTATCCATGAAAGAACAAAAGAAACTGTCCCACACACAGGGCGAGCCGTATCCAAACGGCCAACGCGCCCGCCTGAACCAAATCTCCCGCGTCGTAAACAGATCCGTTGTCACCGGCATTATTTTCCTTCTGCTGCTTCTCGTGACACAGCTGCTCGTATCCTCCGTCACGGAAGAATGTCTTGAAACGACAATGGCATTGAATCAATACCGGCTCGGCTCCAAGACATTGACCTCCTCCGTGCAGTCGTACGCCGTCACCGGTCAGCAGCGCTATTACGACGAGTACATGGCAGAGCTCAACGAACATAAAAACCGCGACGCCGCCCTTGCCGTTCTCAAGAAAAACGATATCACAGACGAAGAGTGGACAAAAATGAATGAGCTTGCCGCTCTCTCCAACGAGCTTGTCCCCTTAGAGGAGGCGGCGATGGCCGCCGTGCAGGCCGGAGACATGCAGTCTGCGACGGACGCCGTGTTCGGTACCGTGTACGAGGATACGATTGTTCAGATCAACACGCTCACGGAGACCACCATCAACCAGGTGCAGGATCGCCTTGCAGGCAAGACCCGCGCCATGAAGTTCATCCAGTATGTGGTCGAGCTGCTGTTTGTCCTCTCCTTTATCTATATTTCAAGACAGATCGGCAATACCATCCGTTTCTCGAAAGAAAAGCTTTTAGAGCCGATCGAGCAGGTCTCCGATCAGATGGTTGTCCTGGCCGAGGGAAAGCTGCATGAACGCTTTGATATGTATGAGGATGAGAGCGAAGTAGGCCGGATGGTAAAAGCCATCAACTCGATGAAAACAAACCTCAGCGAAATCATTGAGGAGATCTCGGGCACGCTCGAACAGATGGGTCAGGGAAATTATGTCATGGATATCCGGCAGAACTATGTCGGCGATTTTTCACAGATCAAGGACTCTCTGCTTGCAATCGGAGACAAAATGCGCGATACGCTGACCACCCTGCAGGATGTCACACAGCAGGTTGACGGCGGTTCCGAACAGCTTTCCTGCGCGGCCACAGACCTCGCCGAGGGCTGCACCACCCAGGCGATGAAGGTGTCCGAGCTCGCCGGCATTATCGACGTGCTCTCCGCAAACACCCTCAAAAACGCGCAGGAGGCGGACGAATGCAGAAAACTGTCCTCGAGCGCCGGCATGCTTCTGCAGACCGGAAACGCAAAGATGCAGGAGCTTATGTCCGCCATCGCGGAAATCAGCAGCTGCTCGGAACAGATCAACTCCATTATCAGCACGATTGAACAGATCGCGGATCAGACCGGTCTTCTGTCTCTGAACGCCTCCATCGAAGCAGCCCGGGCCGGGGAAGCAGGAAAAGGCTTTGCCGTTGTGGCCGACCAGGTGAAGAAGCTCTCCGAAGAATCGGCGCAGGCCGTAAACGAGACCACCAAGTTAATCGAAGCGACGATCGATGCCGTTACACGGGGTACGGATATTGCAAACGATACAATGGCAAATATGGAACAGGTAATGATCGGCGCAGGCAGCGCCACGGAAAAAATGTCTCTGATTGCGTCGCTTCTCAACGAGGAAGCGGAGAAGATGCAGGAAATCAACGAGAGTATTTCGAGCGTATCCGCGATCGTCGACAACAACTCCGCCACCTCCGAGGAGACCGCCGCTATCAGCGAAGAGCAGCAGGCGCAGGTGGAAACCTTAGTCGGACTGATCGATTATTTTAAGATCTGACAGATAACGGCGCGCACCGCGCTTTTGCGGCTTATCCCGCATGATGCAAAGAGGTGCGCCGCACGGGTGAATAAACCTGCGCGGCGCACCTCTTTTTCCTCTGAAAATTACGTCGTCAGACGCATCTGTTCCGAAGCTGCAAAGCAACTTTAAAGTGCCGCATCGCGACACGTTTTACTGCTTTTTCCCGACATTTACAATGTGATGGATTCCGTCCGGCGCCGTCACCCGGTTCCAGACAAAAACATCCTCGTGATTTCTTATCAGCTGGGTCATATTCCGATAATTGTAATTTCTCGCATCAAAGCCCTGATATTTCTGCTTTAACATCTTGCCGACTTCCGCCAGATTGACCATCGTATTATCGTCGGCCACGGAGTCTAGCATGGCGCTTATCGATGTCACGATCTCGTCCTCATCCGGAATCTTAATCTCCGCCTCCTCGACTTCCTCTTCCGCTGCCTCGTCCTCCTCTTCGGAGACATCATAGATCTCCTCTGCAGCAGGCTCCGTCTTCTCCTCGAATGCCGGCTCCTCCTGCGCGCTCTCGTCCTTATAAATCAAATCGAGGATTTTAAATTCATCACAGGCGTTCGCCAACGCCTCCTTCGTCTTCTGTTCCCCCATTCCGATTACGGTCTTGCCCGCCTCCCGGATCCGATACACAAGCTTCGTATAATCGCTGTCACTCGACACAATACAGAACACATCAATCTTCTCCATGTGCAGAATATCCATCGCGTCAATCGTCAGGGCCTGGTCCGCCACGCTTTTTCCGTGTACATAGCAGATCTGGAGAACCGGAGAAATCCCGTACTTCGGCATCACCCGATACCACCGTTTCACACTCGGCGAATTGACGGAACCATACAGACGCAGAATTTTCACCTTTCCGTACTGCCTTGCCTCCTGCCGGATATACTCGGCATACTTATCTGAAATATTGTCCCCATCGATTAACACTGCCACCTGCTTTACATAATCTTCCATTGCCGCTGCCTCTCTCACACAAATTTTCGGAAATGATCCGTTGCTTCTCTTTTCAGTGTAAGCCATTTTGGCTTTTTGTCAACACCCCCGGCATAATTGAACACCATTAAAGAAAAACAAACTTGGAATAACATAACAGAGGGCCGCACGCTATGCGTGCAGCCCGTTATCCTCAAACAAAATCAAATTCCTGTTTCCTTCACATAAACCATGTGTAATAGCTCAGGTAATGAAAAGCAGCGCCAATAACTATTGCAAGAACGGCGCACGCCAATACCTTTAATACTTTTCGGGGCACACTCATCTCTTCCGAAAAGGAAAAGAATGGTCTCTTTCCCGAAACGCGGCCATATAACTGATCGGTGATAAATATAAACAGACAGAGCATCACTTCCAGGTAAAATTTATTTCCACTGCTGCCAACGACGTTCACCAGATCAAAAAAGTCCCGCACCTGCTGGAATCCCCAACTGCGAGGTCTTCAGTTTCCGTTTCTGTACCGGCAGCCGGTGTAGACACATCTATGATTGTCTCTTTTGCAATAAGTTTTCCGCAATAACTGCAGGTCCATGATTGATTGTAGTTTTATTATACCCGTATATACTACAATTGTCAAATAACATCATCGACTGCGTATCTCCTGTTCCCATTCTCCATTCCTCTTATCCAGTCTCTCATTCATCCGGCCTATTTCCCGTTTCATACAGCTATATTCCGCTGTCCAGATCCCCCAGTAAATTGCCAGGAAAAGCGCATAATAGCTTAAGATCCCGCCTATGCTGTGCGGCATCCAGTACATAAAATACGCAATCGGAAATGTCGCCGTAGTACAGAGCAGAAAATGCGTTGCCGTCTGCCGCAGCAGACTCCACCGCTCAATTTTCCACAGAAACGATGCGCCTGCCCACGCCGCCCCGTACAGGCAGGAGCACATAAACTGTATCCATACCGCATTGATTTCCGACCCGCACGCCTTAATCAGCTCCGGGACAACCGGATAAAACTGTCCGTCCCCCGCAAACAATGAAATCGTCATTGTAATCACGCTGCTGATAAAGTGCCCCGCCAGCGCTCCGATCAAACATGTCAGCATAATTTTCTTTTTCATTTTTACCTCCTGTTCCGCCGCCTGCGGCGGCGCAAATAAATTCCCCTGTTTAAACGTTCACTTATATTCCCAACACCTGTTTTATTTTCGCGACATAGCGCCTTGAAACATAGCTGGCCGTACCGTTTGATAAAGAAATACAGATCGTTCCCGCATAGCTCAAATCAAACCTCTTTACTTTTTTCAGATTAATGATCTCGGAGTTTGATATGCGCACAAACAGATCTCTGCAAAGTCGCGCTTCCAGTTCATAAAGCCGCAGGCGAAGCTGATATTCCCCGTCGGCCGTCTCCGCAAACACCTTACTGTCCGCCGCATAAATCCGTATGATCTCTGCCTCCTCGAGCAAAAACACCCCACTCTCACGGAACCCTGCAAGCACGGAATGCTTTTCCCCCGACAGTATTTTTACAAGCTCCGCGATCTCTTCCGTCATCTGATCCGTGATGATAATCGCTCTCGGCTTTTCACAGGACGCATCAATCTTTATCTCTACCTGCATGTCATCACCTCCCTGTCATGGCTTCATTATAGAGAATCCCGAAACAGAAATCCATCGATTCTCGACGGATGGTCGCTATCGACACACAAACGGTAAAAAAAGCGCGCGCAAATGGTATGTTTCCAGCTAAAACAAAGGCCGGCCTGTAAACAACAGGTCGGCCTCCGCCAAAAAATATTCTTATGCCGCACTTTTCTATTCCCTGTAACCGTCCCGGAGAAACGGATCATCAACCTTTGTGTCAATTAAGAGCCCGTATTTTTTCGGACGACGGTATGCATTGCCGTGTACTTCGCTTTCACGGTAACTGCGGAGCTGCTCCAAATCAAGCTCCGCTAAATAAATCCCCTCTTCCCCGCCCGCCTGCAGAATGCAGGTATCCCGCGAACCGTTCCATTCGGGAAGATACGCCACGCCGTCAAAGACACTCGATGCACCGTTGCAGTCCGGTACCGTCGCAGGATAATTGCAGGTGGCAATCGCCGTCATATTCTCATATGCCCGCCCGCGAAGCTGCGAGAGACGGTTGATCTCCATCGGGCACGCATTCGGCACCAGAATAAGCTCGGCGCCTTTGAGCATTAAAATCCTCGCGCTTTCTGGAAATTCTCTGTCATAGCAGATCATTGCGCCGACCTTCACCTTGCCGCAGGGCGTATCGAGCGCCGTGACATAGAAATCTTCGCCGGGCGTTAAGTTCCGTTCCACATCAAAGTCGCAAGTATGTACTTTTGCGTAGACAAATTTCCGATCGCCGAACCGATCAAAAAGGACAAGAGAGTTGCGCGGCGCATTCTCGTATTTTTCCAGCAGCGTAATCCCGATCGCCATCTGAAGCTCCCCCGCAAGGCAGCCGAATGCATGCACAAAATCACTGTCCGCAGCAATCGCTTCCGCTTTCCACTCGTCAACGGGCCGGTCATAGATGCGATATCCGTTGCTCCACATTTCGGGGAAAAGCGCGATGTCCGCACCCTTTTCTTTTGCCATTCTGCAGTATCGGATTCCCTTTTCGAGATTTTCCTGCAGCGTCCCGCCGGGAGTAATCTGCAATAACGCAATTTTCAGTCTGTTCATCGGTTCCATCCTCTCAATTTTCCTCGTCTTTCTTTTTATTCTTCTTTTTATTTTTGATTACGTTCTTCGCCTTTTCGTGAAACTGTTTCAACACGGCAAGCGTTTTCTCATCGTTTGGAAAAAGCCAGCGGAGCAATGCGATTGCGATCGCAAATGTGACTACCTTCTCCGGCGAAACAGGCAGCCACAAGAACGCCAGATAAGCGCTCGCAATCCCAACCATCCAGCCAATCTCAAAGTAGGTTCCGATTCCAAACAAAAGATAGGACCACCCGTTTGTGATAAACCAGGCGATCACCACGCACAAAAGCAGTCTTGGATTTGCAATAAACTGTAAAAATTTCTTTAGTTTCTTCTTCATAAATCTTCTTTTTCGATAGATGATTCATATTCCATTTGATCCAGATCCAACATTTCAACCTGATCTAATTTGTCATCCTCAAACATCTGATTAATTCTTTTGACTCCTTCTTTATTAAGCTGGGTTCCTTCACGCATCGCCCTCCTGATTGATTCACGCGCAATATTCTCAAGTAATATGTCTATTTTCTCATCATCATCATCGTACTCACTGTATTCTTCATCAGACAGGTCGAAAACCGACGTAAAGAACTCCCATGCTTCATTCTCATTATTCCACAGATAAAGCCAATAACTGCTGACAATCCCCCCATAACTGTTGGTACCGGTGATATACAGGACCAACTGGCGATTAATCTCACCCTCATCAGATGTTCCTTCACGATAATATGCATCTCTCAGTAAAAATGACGATGGGTTCTTAAGATTTTCCGCCGAAAAAGCTCCCTGCACAGCAGCAATATTCTCAGTCTTAATCTGAAGTTTGTCGGAAACAGACAGTGCCTTTACATACGCCTCCTCATAATTTCCATCTGAAAGATATGCGTCTATCACAAGCTGCTTATCTTCATCATCTTTTGCTTTTTTCCAGGCTTTTTCCAAATCTCCCTGCTCAATATATTCCGCCGTATCAATAAAAATCTTCGGTACCAGTTTTACTCCGGCAATTATAACAAGCATGGCAATAACCACAGCAGCACTGACTATAATCGGTGTCTTCTTTTTCTTCACATTCTCTTTATCTGCCCCTGCATCAAACGGATTCCTGACAGATGACACTGCACTGTCCGTCACAACCCCGATCTTTTGCCCGCATTTAGAGCAATACACCTGTCCCTCATAAAGTTCAGCTTTGCATTTTACACAAACCATCTTTTTGGGCGTACCGCATTTGGGGCAATACTCCTGTCCTTCCTCCAATGGTGTTCCACATTCAGAACACACCTCTGCCGTCTTTTTCTCCAATCCTTCTCCCGCCCCTTCCTGTAAAGAATCCTTTTCTTCAAAACTTTCCATAACTCTCTCCTCCCCGGCAATTCTCAAATAATGTTTGCGACAAATCACATTAAGTTTCTACTTAATAATAACATGTTTCTCTCTTTTATGTCAAAAATTGCAAACTTTCGGTCACATTATAGCGCCTACGCGGTTTCTTCCGAATTGCGCTTTATCTCTGCCACCACGTCCATGATACGTCTTGCGGTTCCCATATCGTCCTGAAACAATGCAGTGATACTCCCGACTGACCGGAACGGCTCGCCCATTAAAACCTGATTGTCCTCGATATTTCCGTTCGCCGCGATATAATCAACAATCAAACGCACAAAGCGCATCTGGTTGAGATTTAACCGTTCCTCGGCAAGGAACTCACTGAATACTTCGTTAAGCGCCGTTTTGTCCACCCCGACAATCTTCCGGACCAGGCGTCCGATCGGCGTATCACCGTACTCTTTTCTATAATCCTCCCTGGAACCAAGCTCATGCCATAAGATATGTTCAAGTTCTTTCATATCCGTTTCCGTCAACGGCTTATTGTTTCTGAGCTTATATACCGCCGGCCGGTCTTTATGCTCCCTCAGATAAAACTCGATCTTTTTGCGGTAATTCTGCAAATCATTTCTGTCATAAATCGGATCCCCCTCTTTTACATCCGTAATTGTATCGGCAAAATCCGTGTAGTAAATTTTCCTGCGCTTTTTCTCCAGATACGAGAGCAGTCCGCGCATGGCAGCTCGCACCTCATCCAGTTCAATGATTGTCGCGCCGTCCCAGAAATCCGTTGTCTGAACTTTTTCGATGATCTCCTTCTGTGCTGCGACCTGCTCGTTACCATATTTTTTTGCCAGCTGCTCGGCCGTCTGAATGACATGGCGAACAGGTTCTTTGACGCGCTTGCTCTGCAGCATTCCCAGATCAATGCTGTATATCAGATAATCAAACCTTCTCGCAAGCTCGTCCTCTCCCTCCGGCCTGACAAGCGGAGCGATGTGCTTCTTAATCTCCGATATTTCCGCCGTTTCAAGCTTGCTCCAGCTCGTAAGCGCCCGATAAGTTTCCACATAGCGCAGATGCCGCTTGACCCGGAAACTGTTATCATTCAACTCCACCACCGCATGATGCAGTCCGTCCACCAAATCGGCGCGGTACGATATATATGCGTCGTCGGAAGCAAATGTGGGAGCCTGCAATTCTCTGGCAATCTGCGCCTTTGTATTGTATATTTTTTCACAGAGCGTTTCCTGAACGCCGCTTTTGTCATCCCCCTTATTCACCCCGAAATATTCGAAATTATTGCAGAAATCAAAAATAAGAAACCGCTCTTTGTCAATGCCCTCCCCGAGCAAATCCGGACAGAGTCTTGTCCCCCTGCCGATCATCTGCCAGAACTTCGCATAGCTTCTGACCTTTTTAAAAAATACCAGATTTAATAGTTCCGGTATGTCAATCCCGGTATCAAGCATATCGACGGACACCGCAATCTGCGGCAGTTTATCCCTGACGCTGAAATCATCAATCAGCGAATCGTGATACTTGATACTGTGATCAATCCGCTTGATAAAATCTCCTCCATACTCCGGAAATAAAACATAAAACCTCTCGACAATCGCCTGTGCATGCAGACTGTTTTTCGCAAAAATAATCGTTTTTCCAAGCTTATCGCCGCCCTCGATTTTAAGTCCCTCCTCCATAAGCTTTTTCAGGACCTTATCTATTGTATCTTTGTTAAACAGCCATGTATTGACTGCGGAAGCCGCAATGTCCTCATCCACCGTATCGTCATCCGCAAAAATTTCCTCATACGCTTCTTTCTCCTCGTCGGATAAATCCTTATAGCGAATCCCATCCTCCATGATCTTCGTCTTATATTCAAGCGTAGAATAGCTTACGAGATATCCCTCCGCAACCGCCTGTTCCAGCTCATATGCAAACGTAGGCACATCGCGTTCAAGATCAAAAACAGCATATGTATTTTTGTCAATTTCGCTTTTCGGCGTTGCGGTCATCCCGAGAAGCATCGCATCAAAATACGCAAAAATCTCCTGATATTTTTTATAAATGGAACGGTGCGCCTCATCGCAGATAATCAAGTCAAAATGTCCCGGGCCAAACAATCTTTCGCCATATTTGTTTTTCTTTTCATCTATGGCACGCATCATCGTGGGATAAGTCGAAAAAATCATGCGCGACGATTCCGGATCATCTTTTTCTTCCGTCAGATTGCAGCACGTTAAATCTTTCAGCAGATTGGTATAGCTGTTTTTTGCCTGTTTTACCAGCGCTGTCCGGTCTGCCAGAAACAAAATATTTTTGACATAATTGTGACGTCTCAAAACATCGACAATACTGATGCTCACCCGTGTCTTTCCGGAGCCCGTAGCCTGTACAAGCAGCATTTTTCTGTGCCCTTTTGTGATTGCATCGCATACGGCAGCGACCGCCTCCTTCTGGTACGGGCGGTTGGTGATATCATCCCGGATTTCTATGCGTTCTAAAGACTTTCTCTGCTTTCTTCTGTCAATTTCAAGCTGGAGTTCCTCCTGTGTAAAAAACCCGGCCACCTCTCTCCTCGGGTGCTCCAGAAAATCATTTGTAAAGAAAATCTCAAACCCGTTTGCAATAAAAATGAGAGGCCGCCTGCCGTACTGTTCCTGCAGGCAATCCGCATAAAGCTTTGCCTGCCGGCTTCCCGTCATCACATCGGTCGACACCCTCTTCGCCTCCACAACCGCAAGCGGAAGATTGTCTTTGCCCCATAAGACATAATCCGCATATCCCTTTCCCGTGGCATTCGGCATTCCCGTAACCGGCTCTTCCACGGTGCAGTTTTTCCCGATGATCCAGCCGGCCGCCCGCAGCTCCACATCAATATATTTTTCCCTTGTCTTTGCCTCGCTGATCGCATCGACACGAAACTCTCTGGTCTGATTATGCTGCCTGCGCTCCTTAGCCATCTGCCTGCGAAGTTCTTCGTTTTCTTTTAAAATCTCCGCAAGCTTTCTGTCCCTGCTGCCCAGCTTATCATACAATTCCCGCAGCTTGTCCGCTTTTATACGCTTCTCATCTCCGGACGCCAAAAGCGACTCGTCAAAAGATCGTTCCGTATACTCCTCAGAATAAGAATAGTCAATCCAATCGCAAAACTCAAACAAGTCCCGCAGGGCCACCACGGCTTCATCCCGTTTGATATTGCTGTTTGTATGTACCGCCACATTTCCAAGATGAATCGTATATTTCAGCATGGGAAACAATCTCGGCTCCAGAATATCGCAAAATGTGCGCTCATGAATCAGGCTGGAAACATTATCCCGATACGGGAGCGTCAACTCCCCATCATAGGAAAATACAAACCGGACCGCCAGTTCCAGCGCCCGCCTCGATAAGATTGCACAGGTTGCCGGAGAGATCGCGATGCTTTTCTCCGCCTCCACTGCCTGCGCGGCAAACGCCGCAAATTTCTTCTTTTTTAATAAATAATCGAAATTGGTTTCCATAAGCAGCTTATCCCTTTATATTTGGTATGTGTGTATTTTATAAGTGACGATTTTTTATCAATATGCCCTTAAATGTTTTCATGCGCATTTTTGTGTTTCAAATTTCAATTTGTCGACCTGACGGACGAAGGCGGCAAACTGGTTTTGGAGTTCGAGTGGGGGTACTATTACAACAAGTTGTTCTAATTGTTGTTTTGTAATCGCTTGTCGCGTAGCACCACCTGATTCACCCATTTTCAAGAGATTTTTCTTAAAACTATCATTTAGAAACATATTATTCGCAAAAACGGGATTCAAACGCTTTTCATCACAACGAATAATGGCAACATGTTGATTCACTCTCGCTGGGAGTATCTCATTGGGAACAATACACGAACGAGCAACAGATGCACCCGTAATATTTATAAATACATCATTTTCTTCAACCATTACATTATCAAGTTGTGCTGCTTGTAGCTCTGATATATGTGCTAATTCTTTATATTCAAAATAGCCATCATGTACATTCATGCTACGAATTAATGTAATACCGTCTTTTCGATAGCTTTCTCTACCGCCCCTTGGTGTCGCACCCGATCCAATTTTATTTGTCACCTCACTTAATGATGCGCACTCCCAGTTCTCCTCATTCATCGGATCCCCAAACATTTCCACAAATCGGGATTTGACTAGGTCGTCAAATTGTTGGATTTGCTTTTTATGTAAAAAAAGCAAATCGTTTACATTCTCTAACATAATAGCAATTTCTTTTTGCTTTGTTAAATCAGGCAATATAACTTTAATTTTCTTTAGATCAGAAACTGAAAAACTAGCCTGATTTACTGACTTTTTTGTAATTTTCCTAACTTGTTCTCTGAAGGTCCGGGAAGAAAAATAATATCTCGCATATATCGGATTGATAAGCGTTCCATTTGCCTTGAGTCTTAGCAAATTCATTCCATGAATTATTATTTCATCCCCCTGTCTTTTATATAGGACAGTCCTTCCCAAATACTGAACACTGTTAATATGTGACATCAATAAATCTCCATCTTCAAGCACATACGAAGCATATGATTCTAAATTTTCAATTCCAGCATATCCCATTTTATCTCGATTGAATTTATCATTAGATATTGTTTCAATTCGAGTAATTGGATAACCTCCCCCTAATACACCTTGCTTTATATTTGCACCGTTTTGGATATGATAAAAGCACTCTTCAATCGTCTTTGTTTCCTTCAATCTGTTTTCTCTCATAATGAATATCTTACATTTCTCCTAACTTTATTCGTTCCATGATTCATCCCCCCCGAAAATCTTAATCCAGCAGTTCTTTCTCCGTTTCAAGCAATATCTGAGCCAGCACCTTATAATCCAAATACTGTATTCCTTCTTTTCCGAGATATATCTTGTCCGCCAATTTACTGCCATAATATAAATCCATTGCCTTTTCGTAGGAAAAATCACATATCTTTGCCAGATACGCTATGATTTGTTCTTCGAGGTTTTCCTGATATACGCGCTCTAACGTCTCTTCATTCATCTCTTCGTCACCTCATAAAATGATTCGTAAAATAATAGCTGGTTTATCGCCTTTTGACTTATAAATGCAATTTGGTCATAATCAGGATACACTTTTATTTCTTCCAACGCTCTTTTCTTATCCCAGATACCGGAGTGATACATATCCACAACCCGAAACACTTTATCATTTGCCACTTTTCCCTTGATCAAATCGTACTGTAAATAATCTTGTTCTTCATCGCGACATCTGCATACAAAATCAATCCACTCTGTTAAATCCTCGTTAAAACATTTACAAGTCAGCCCGTTTAGATCTTCCGCCATGTTATAAACAGTGACAATTGCTTTTCCAGTACCGCAAATATCAGCCTTTCTCCTTGCCCATCTGTCAGCCTGTTCCTTTACAGTCGTTACATAAAACCCTTTTCCAAAATCCAGCGCTCGAAAGGAATGTTCTGTATCCGGAAGATTTACAACAACATTTGAGCCATGATAAACAATCATACGGATACCCCCCTGACATTAAAATATTCTCTGATATCTTCAATAATATATTTTGTGCTCTGCGTGTGAAGAATCTCGTAATTAGGCACTAAAAAACCCATGATGCAATCCGTATTTTTCATATTTCTATATACTTCAGACGGATTCTGATTCCAATGATTTGCGCATGCATGAATCATATATATCACAAACGAAAACATATCTTTATTCATAATCACCCATCCCCACAAATCTAAATTTGTCTGCCAAGCATCTCTTTTAATTCCGCTATTTCCGTCTGAATCTGCGCCTCGATCTGCTCAATGCGTTCGATGATGACATCGGAAGGCTCATACTCCACTTTCTCATATACAATTTCTTTGTATTTGTTAATCGAAAGGTCATAGTCATTCGATACGATCTCCTCAATCGGAACAAAAAAGCTCTGTTCCGTCCTTGCCCGTTCTGCCTCTGCATCCGGATTATGAAATCTGCTGATAATATCCGGTATATCACAGTCGGCAATTTCCTGTCTCTTATCATCCAGGCTGTAGCCGTCCGCTTTCATATCATAAAACCATACCCGATCCGTTCCCTTGGAGCCATTCTTTGTAAATACAAGAACCGCCGTAGAAACTCCCGCATACGGCTTAAATACCCCGCTCGGCATGGAAATCACTGCATTTAACTGATTGCGCTCTAAAATCTCTTTTCTTATCTCCTTATGTGCCTTACTGCTGCCGAACAATACCCCGTCCGGAACAATCACTGCGGCTCTCCCGCCTTTTTTTAATATGCGCAGAAACAAAGCGAGAAAGAGCAGTTCTGTCTTTTTCGTCTTTGCAACTCGAAGCAGATCTGCAGACACTGCCTCATAGTCAAGGCTGCCCTTAAACGGAGGATTTGCAAGCACCAGACTGTACTTTTCAACATCCTTATTCTGTTCCGATAAACTGTCTCTATAAGAAATATTCGGATTATCAACCCCGTGCAAAAGCATATTCATAGCACCAATGCGCAGCATCGTTCGATCCATATCATTCCCGTAAAACATTTCTCTGTTAAAATGATTGCGCAGTTTTGCATCCAAAAACAGCTCCGCATGATTTTCGCGGAGATACCGCTGCGCCTCAATCAAAAAACCCGCGCTTCCCATCGCAGGATCAATAATCGTATCCTCGGGCGCCGGCTTTACCAGTTCGACCATCATCTTAATGATATGCCGCGGCGTTCTGAACTGTCCGTTAGTGCCTGCCGTGGCAACCTTGGATAACAAATACTCATACAAATCACCTTTGGAATCCTCTTCGCCAAGTTCCAGCCGGTCTATCCCGTCTACAATTTTGGAAAGCATCGCCGCTGTCGGAATCTTGAAGATTGCATCCCCCATATAGCGCGCGTATGCGGAATCCCCGTCCTGATGCAGGTTTTTGATAAACGGAAACACCCCGTTTGCAACAATTTCGTACATCTCATCCGCAGAACCCAAATTGATAAATCTGCTCCACCTGTACTTCTGACATTCTCCCGAAAACATACGCTCAAACGGAACCCCGAGAAAATTAGCCTCGTTTTCCTTTGTCGTTTCCACTTCATCCAGCTGTTTGATAAAAAGCAGATAGGTAAACTGCTCAATCACATCCAGCGGATTTGTAATCCCGCCCGTCCAAAATGTTTCCCATATTCTGTCGATCTTATTTCTCAACTCACCGGTAAGCATATTTCTCTCCATTTCAAAAGATTAGTATATTCATAAATATGTATCTACATAAGCCCATTCTCTCAAATTCACTGTACCATAATCCGGACTCAAAACACATTTCGTCATCTGTTCTGCAGGCTTATCTATTCCGTCAGATTTATTGTACCACAATCTGCGCCGCTTTCCCAGCGTATCGCAAGTTCGAACCGTAAACTTATCGGCTCCGCTGCGGTTCACAGCCGACGGTGCCGTTTAAACATTCGGCCCATGTATTCCCCCGCCGCGCAGCAATCCTTTGATTTTATGATTCCTCTTCCTCCTCAAATTCTTCATCGCCTGCCCTGTTGCTCTTCTCCCGGTTGCAATGCCTGTGCAAAAGCTGTGCGTTGCCGATATCTGTCTTGCCGCCTTGAGAAAACGGGACAATGTGATCCACCTCCGCGTCCTCGATACTCAATATCTCGTTATTACAATAAGAGCAGATATAGCCCGCGTAAAACAATTCTTTTTTCACGCTGTCCGAAAATATCCGGTTGCCGTCATCACTGCCGTAGCTGCCCGTAATCTTTGTGAGCAGATTGTAGACCGTAAAGATTCTCCCGAGAACTCTTTTTCGAGAGCCGGTCGCGACATAGGTATCCTCGCGGTACCGCTCATTATTCAATTTCAGATCGGCGATCGCCTTTCTGATTTCATCTGCATGCGCCATCAAATCGTGATTATTAAAAAAGGAGAACGGAATGATAATCGAATCGTAAACCGATCCGCTGAAGCGTTCTATCACCTTCCCGTCATCACGGTTGACCGCAAAAAATGCGGTGTCTCCGAGTATCTGTTTTATGATATCAATCGTTTTCTGAAACAGCGCCGGCAAATGTCTGTTTTCTGCCAATTCCTCAAGCATTTGATTATAGCTGCCACGGTAGATGCAGTTTCTCAATTCCTGCGGTTTTAAAGAGATTGCCCCCTGATTCAGGCGGGAAAAGATCTCATATTTCAACTCCTGCGATTTCCATAGCCGTATCCCATACCTCCGTTCTTCCTGCCCGTATACCCTCAGTGGACAAGGGCACACACGCCCCTTTGTCCACTGAGGGTATTCTTTCCACTGATAAAAGCATTGTAAGCCACCCGGCTTTTAGATACAATCATTTTCTGCAAAGCATTCTCTCTGAAGCAGTTTTCACAACCGCGATTTCCCATAACGTAAAAAGCCGGTCTGCCCAAGGCAGACCGGCCTGTCATCTAACGCGCCATCCTCCTATTATTTTGCCAGCAGTTTGGCAAGCGTTCCCGCGTCCGGAACATCCGAAAGGGTTTTCCCGTAGTGTGCATACTCCACCTTACAATCGCCGTCTAACACAAACGCGGCCGGAAGCTGAAGCTCGTTGCCCTCGTATTTCCCGTGCTGATACCCTGCGGCAGCGGCCTCCGTCATCTTCGTGTATGCCCTGCCGTCAATCATGGCTCTCATATCCTCTGCGCCCCGAACGCCGAAACGTCTGTAAAGCGTCTGTTTCGGATCGCAGATAATGTCAAACGGCAGCGTATCTTTTTCGATCTGTCCGGAAATGATCTCCGGCTCGGACTGAAGCACGACCAGAAGCTGTCCGCCTCCCGCGGTTATCTTATCGTAATTTTCCGCCAGCCGGTGAATGTCCACCTGACACAGCGTGCAGCCGTAATAGCGCAGGAACAGGATCGCCGTCTTTTTCTCCCGCCCCGCGGTCTCCCGCAGGCTGCGCCCCTGTTCAAACGGTGTGTCAAACGTAAAGTCCGCCATCACATCCCCCTCGGACAGAGGCTTCCGATATCCCTCTTCCACGGCCAGCCCGCCGTTAAAGACATACTTATTCATGCGGTCAAACGCCTCTTTGACGCGGCTTAAGGGCAGCGCAAGATTGATGCGGATGGAGCAGGGACCGTGGAACATCCTGCCGTCCTGCCATGCCACGCCCACGTCCCAGCCTGCCTGCTGGACTTCACCGATCGTCCTGTCGTGGGCTTCGCACCATTTTGTACAGTCTAAAAAGAGCATATAGGTTCCTTCCGGCTTGGATACTTCCACCCCTTCGAAATGATCCCGGATATAATCGCACGCATAGTCCACATTTCCGGTGATTACCTCGCAGAGCTCATCGACCCACTCATAGCCCTCCTGCTTGTAAGCGCCGATCAGCGCATGCATGGAAAGCACGTTCATATCGTTATAATGCGGTTTGCTTCCCTTCGCCCGGATTCGATCCCTCAAATACTTGTTGTAAATGATATGATAGCTTCCCACCAGCCCCGCGAGATTGAACGTCTTGCTCGGCGCATACACGCCGATTGTGCGGTTTCTCGCGTCCTCGCTGACCATCTGGGTCGGGATATGTTCATGTCCCGCAAGGATAATGTCGGACCAGATCTCGTCGGAAATTACAAGGCAGTCGTTCGCCCGATAGACTTCCATCGCCTTCTCGATCTCCCAGCGCTCCCAGACGCGGCCGCAGGGATTGTGCGGACTGCAGAACACCGCCACATGGATATTTTCCATTTTAAGTTTCATATCCATATCTTCATAGTCCATCCGCCAGACGCCGTTTTCGTCCTTTACCAGCGGGCTGTGAACAATTTTAAATCCGTTGTTGCCGATACTCATCGTAAAGCCGATATAAGTCGGACTGTGAAGCAGCACCGCGTCCCCGGGAGCGGCAAATGCGGTCAGAGCGGAGATAACGCCGCCAAGCACCCCGTTCTCGTAACCGATACAGTCTTTCGTCAGTCCGGTCACCCTGTTGCGTGTCTCATGCCATCTGATAATCGCATCATAGTACGCATCCGTGGGCTGAAAATACCCGTAAGCCGGATGCTTTGCCCGCTCGATAATCGCTTCCGGAATCGTCGGCACAGTCGGGAAATTCATATCCGCAACCCACATCGGAATCGCGTCAAAGCCTTCTTTGGGCGCGCTCGGCGTAAATCCGGGCATTGCTCCCAGTCCGTCTACCGCCATAGCGTCTTTGCCGCTGCGGTCCATAATCGATGTAAAATCGTACTTCATAAAAATACCTCCCTTTTTCTCTTATATGTCGTGTTTCTATTTTCTGTCAGACATTCTCTTGCCGGCCGTCCCTGTTTGGCAAACCGGTACCCTTAGTTTATATCGTCTGCAATCGCCTGCTCGATAACGGCTTTCTTATTTGCTTCCAATGCCTCCTTCGAAACGGCCCCCTGTTTCAGACGCAGCGCGGAAAGCCCTACCAGCGCTGCAACAAGGATTACACAGACAATGGAATCTGTCAGTGAAAGCTCCGCAAACAAGTTATAGCAGACAACCCCGGCGCAAAATACGCCCAGAATACAGCAGACGTTCCACAGCCAGACTGGCATCTTAAACGAAACCTTCTCCCACTGCTTCGGATATTTTTTCGGCAGCGTGATGCAGACAAAATTCATATACATATTCATCAGCATCGTAGGTATCATAACCAGCGAGACCACACTGTCAAGCCCCATCCCCGTCACGATAGGGAAAATGCTGATCAGATAAAACATCAGATAGCTTACATACGGGTATCCGCTTTTGGTCGTCTTCTTAAAGACTGCAGGAAGCCATCCGTCTTCTGCAACCTGAATCATCGGATAGCGCATCATTCCGATGCCGCCGAGCATCGAACTCGCAAGCGCTCCTACCCCCCCCCCGATCACAAAGAACAGGTACAATCCTTTCGGCAGTATCGCCTCTGCGGTAACACTGATATTCGCGCCCGCAACCTGCTCATGGGGAAGAACGCCGGAAGCCACATAGGCCATAAGCGCATAGATCACGGCAAGCAAGATCGTAATAATCACAATCGCTTTCGGCAGCGTGCGCTTCGGCTTCTCCGTCACGGCCGCCATGGAAATCGGAGCCATTGTCGTCCCCTGGCACGCCCATCCCATCACTGCGATCGCGGCGACAAAGCCTCCGAATCCCTCCCGGAAAAATCCCCCGTCATATGTGGAGGAAAAGAAATTCCCCGCATCCACCTTCGCAATTCCAAACAGAATAAACAGTGCCAGCGCGACCATCAGAAGGACCGTAACCAGATTCTCCAAAATCGTAATAAACCGGGACCCCCTGTAACTCGCGGCAAACACCAGCGTGATAATTACGAGAGAGCATATCATCGAATAATTTTTGATTTCGGGTATGACCACACCCAGATAATCCGTGATTCCGATCGCATAGCCGGAAAATGCAAATCCACCCACCACGGTAAACCATGCGCCGATCCCGCTGAGCAGCGGTGAAAAAAGCATCGTTTTCATGCTGTAATCCCCGCCCTCTAGGACAAACATGGTGGGAATGGCAAACTGATACCAGTAGGCGAGCAGCATGAAAAAGCAGCCGACCGCGCAGACAAGGACAATGGAACGCCCTGTGTAGGCAATTCCGTACCCCAGCAGCAGGAAAATACCGGTGCCGATTGCTCCGCCAAGCCCGAGTCCGACGATATTCATTGTCTTTAGTTTCTTTCCTTTTTCCTCCATATCCGTACCTCCTCATTATACAACATTTTGCACATCAATCAATCTCCCTTTGACTTTCGGTGCAATTCTGCCCGGAAAATGCGACACGCAGACCGCTTATCTGACGGCTATCGCTTCGATCTCAACCAGCGCGCCTTTGGGCAGAGCCACAGCCTGAACCGCCGATCTCGCCGGACAGTCCCCCGTAAAATAACGGGCGTACACTTCGTTCATCGCCGCAAAATCCCCCATATTCTGTAAGAAGACCGTTGCCTTCACCACATGCTCCAGGGTAAGTCCCGCTTCCGCGAGAACCGCCTGCACATTTTTCAGGGATTGCTCCGCCTGACTCGAAATATCCTCCCCTGCAAACTCTCCCGTTTCCGGATCCACCGGAAGCTGCCCCGACACATAGACAGTCCCGTTTGCATCAATTCCCTGCGAATACGGGCCTATCGCTGCCGGCGCGTTTTTGGTGGAAATCACCGTTTTTCCCATAATATTCTCTCCTTTTCTATTGGTTTTTACAATAATAAAATTATCAATCAATAATTTTATTATCATTTGTACCTATATACTATAATATTTTTCTCATATTGTAAAGAATTTTATCACATTTTTTTAATAATTATGTCCGGCGGCAGCGGCGGCGCCGAACTTGCAGATATTTCCACTGCGTGATACAATAGTAATATTAATCGTGACATGCAAAAGCAAGGCAGGTAAATCCATATGACAGATCCCGAAGTATTACAGACATACATCAATATCGTCCCTTTTTTAGCGCAGGTGTGCGGTCCCGGCAGCGAAATAGCCGTCCACGATGTGGCGGACCCCGAACATTCGCTGGTCGCCATCCGTAACAACGTATCCGGCCGGGATATCGGCAACCCCCTCACAGACTTCGCGAGAGACATCATTGACAAAGGTTCCTATATCAATGCAGACTACCTGACGAATTACACCGGACGGAATAAAAACGGAGAATTTCTCTCCTCCACTTACTTTATTAAAAATGAAGGACGTCTCATCGGCCTTTTATGTATCAATAAGGATATGAACGCCGTGCAGAACCTGAATAATGCGGTATCAAATCTTCTGGAATGGTTTAACCTGACCCGATGTGAAAATACGGAGTTTTCCGAAAGTCTCGATAAGCCGATGTCCGGCCTGATGCGGGACCGCATTCAGGAAATCATTGCGGAAAGCGGAATTTCCCCTGCGCGGATGTCCATTCATGAAAAAGTGCGCATTGTCCACCGGATGAGCGACGAAGGCATTCTCAATGTAAAGGGCTCCGTGCCGGAAATCGCCGCACAGCTCTTTGTATCGGTGCCTACCGTTTACCGGTATCTGAACAAACGCGAACAATAAAGCAATACGCACAAATACAGTGCGGGCATGAGGAAAACAATGAAAAACGAAAAAACACCCCAGGAACAATACGAACATATGACAACGGCCCCGGTGGGCCCGCTGATCCTCTCTATGGCCGTGCCGAGTATGGTTACGACGCTCGTCACCAGCATTTACAATCTCGCAGACACTTTCTTTGTCGGGAGAATCGGTACGAGCGCAACCGCAGCGGTCGGCGTCGTCTTCTCTGTTATGATGGTGCTGACTGCCCTGGGCTTCTGGGTGGGGACCGGCGGTTCCACACTTGTGTCGAGCCTCCTCGGGGCAAAAGAAAACAAACAGGCAGATATTATTTTCAGCACCGCTTTCTTTCTCTCTTTTGCATTCGGAATCGTCGTGGCCGTCGTCGGACTGCTCGGCGGAGCGCCGCTGATGCGGCTGCTCGGCGCGACGGACACAATCGTCCCCTACGCGCTCGATTACAGCCGTTTTCTTCTGCCCGCGGCGCCGTTTGCTGCCAGCAGCCTGGCCCTGGGCCAGTGTCTGCGCGCAGAAGGCAAGAGCAGAGAAAGCATGATAGGACAGGTGGCCGGAGGCGTCCTGAATATGATCCTGGATCCGGTGTTTATTTTCGGTCTGCAGATGGGAATCCGCGGTGCGGCGATTGCCACCGCGGTAAGCCAGGTGATCGCATGGTTTTTGATGATTCGCTATTATGTGCGCAAAACGACGCAGGTGCGCCTGTCCTTCCGAAATATCTCAAAAGTGCCGAAGGATTATTTGCGCCTGTTTTCCATCGGTTCTCCGAGTCTGTGCCGTCACGGCTGCAATATGATCGCAAATGTTCTGCTGAATACGGTTTCCGGTAGATGGGGAGATGCGGCGATTGCCGCGATGAGCATCTGCGGCCGTCTGATGTATCTGACCAATGCCGTGTCGATCGGGATGAATCAGGGCAGTCAGCCGGTGATCGGCTACGCGCACGGAATGAAGAATTACCCGCGCGTAAAAGAAGGGTTTTCCTATGCGCTCAAAGTCAGCACGCTCAGTATGTGTGCATTCGGCGCGGCGGGCTTTTTGCTGGCGCCCTTTCTGATCGGAATCTTCCGCGATGATCCCGAGGTAATCCGTGTGGGCGCCGCAGCGCTCCGCCTGATCTGTCTGGCGCTCCCGTTTTCCAATTATATGCAGAGTGCAAACACGCTGTTTCAGATTGTCGGAAAACCGCTCTCGAGCAGTGTGCTGATTTTCAGCCGCCAGCTGGTTTTCTATATCCCGGCGCTGCTCATCCTGCCGAACCTGTTCGGATTGATCGGCATGCAGATGTCCGGCCCGGCTGCGGACGTGCTGGCGTTTGCTCTGGCGGTGCCGATGGTTTACCGATATTTTAAACAACTGCAGAAAACCGTGTGACAGACACTGACTCATTCCTGAAAAAGGGCTTGGAACATGTGCCTCCAACGAAACGAGCATATATGATGAGAGATAGATACTGTGATATAATATAATAAAAAAGTTCCGCAATTTTGTAAAAGAGCTAAAAAAAGCCAAGCATTGATATGCCTGGCTCCACGCTTTATACACTAGCTAGCATTTTTTTCAATTTCTTATCAAATGTAAGAATATCATGTTTTTTCACACACTTATATGCGTATAAAATACAGTCCACAAAATCTAAATTCTGCTCTGCGTATGTTTCAATTCCATGCACCAAAATCTCTCGTTCCTCCACCTGCACCTCAGAGAGAAATTCCAAAACTGACTCTTTGATTTCCTCTCTGTCGACAGCATACACTCGTTTCAGCACATAGATGACTTCTGCAACAACCTCAATCGTAACCAACGCTGTATGGCTTCTGATAATCTTCTCAGCTTCTGAAGCCATTTCTTCATTATCATTCAATAGATACCTCAAAATAACATTTGCGTCAAGAATTACCATATTTCTCACCTGCCGCTTTCTCCCAAGCTGTTCCTTCCTCCTCCCATAAGGCTGTATTGGCATACTTTTCCAGCGAACCTCTGGCAGATGTATTGCTCTTCTTTGGTGTCTCCTCTATAAACTCATCTAAAATCGTAATTATCAATTTCTGGTTCTTCTTCGCAGTTATCTTTTCTAATGTCTGAACGGCTGTACCATCATAATACCCTTGTAACGAAAGCATATATAACACCTTCTTTCTCAATCAGTCTATCCATCTGTAACTATATTATACCCAACTGCCACAGCTATCACAACCATCTTTTTACACGCAATAAAACAACAAAGAAAAGACGGACGATGACATGTGTCAAAGTCCGTCTTTTTCATAAAATTATTGTTTTTCTGTCAACTGCATAATTTGAAGAAACCCGGTAAAATCAAGGCTTCCAGCCCTCATTTTGCATGCGGCTTAGCTTTGCCGCCTCGGTCGAATGCCGACTAGGCGAACCTACGCTTCATTCATCTTTGCAAGCTTTGCCGCCTCGGTCGAATGCCGACCAGGCGAACCTACGCTTCATTCATCTTTGCAAGCTTTGCCGCCTGGTCGGCTGCAATGCACGCGTCGATGATCTCCTGAATATCCCCGTTCATAATCTTGTCAAGCTTATAAAGCGTCAGATTGATTCTGTGGTCCGTCACACGTCCCTGCGGGAAATTATAGGTGCGGATTTTCTCCGAGCGGTCGCCGGTTCCCACCTGGCTCTTGCGCAACTCCGCCTCCGCGTCATGCGCTTTCTGCTGCTCCAGATCGTACAGCTTCGTGCGCAGCAGGGCAAACGCCTTCGCGCGATTCTGAATCTGTGATTTCTCGGTCTGGCTGTAAATCACAATCCCGGTCGGAATATGCGTCAGGCGTACCGCGGAGTCCGTGGTGTTGACACACTGTCCGCCCGCACCCGAAGAACGGCAGACATCGATGCGGATATCCTTCTCGTCAATCTGCACATCGACCTCCTCCGCTTCCGGCATCACGGCCACCGTGATTGTCGAGGTGTGGATGCGGCCGCCGGACTCCGTCTCCGGCACGCGCTGTACCCGGTGTACGCCCGATTCGTATTTCATCACGGAATAGGCCCCCGCACCGTTTAACATAAAAGTCACGCTCTTCATTCCGCCGATGCCGGTCTCGTCCGCCTCCATAATCTCGGTCTTCCAGCGCTTCTCCTCCGCATAGTGCTGATACATGCGGTATATTTCGGCCGCGAACAGCGCCGCCTCATCCCCGCCCGCGCCCGCGCGGATTTCCACGATCACATTCTTGTCGTCGTTCGGGTCCTTCGGGAGCAGCAGAATCTTAAGCTCCGTCTCAAGCTCCTCCACGCGTTTTCTGGCCTCGCCGAGTTCCTCCTTCGCGAGCTCCCGCATCTCCTCGTCGGATTCCTCCTCAAGCATCGCAAGCGAGTCCTCAATGCTCTGTCTGCACCGCTTATATTCCTTATACGCCTCGACAATCGGTGTCAGGTCACTCTGTTCCTTCATCAGCCTGCGGAAGCGCTCCGGATTGTTCGCCACATCCGGCTCGCTCAGTTCGCTCATCAATTCCTCAAAACGGATCAACAAATCCTCTAACTTATCAAACATTACGCTCTCTTTCCTTTCACAACCCTGTCATTACCCGCCAAATCCCGAATCACCGCGACATCCAAAAAACCGGCCGCCCGGAGCATCCCGGAAACCGCCTCCCCCTGGTCATAACCGATCTCAAACAAAAGCCAGCCGCCCGGAGCGAGATAATCCGCACATTCCGCCACGATTCTCCGGTAAAAATAGAGGCCGTCCTCCTTGCCGTCCAACGCCTCCATCGGCTCAAAATCCCGCACCTCCGGCATCAGCCCCGCAATGACCTCCGTCGGAATATAGGGAGGATTTGAGACGATCACATCGTAAATGCCCGACACATTGTCAAACAGATCACTGCGCTCGAACAAAACCGGAACATCATTCTGCTTCGCGTTTTCCTTCGCCACATTAAGCGCCTGCTTGGAAATATCCACCGCCATTCCTGTCGCGTCCGGCACATTGTGCAGAATGCCGACAATGATGCAGCCGGAGCCGGTACAAAGATCCAGCACCCGCATGCCGGGCTCTACCGCCTTTATGGCTTCCTCCACGAGTGTCTCCGTATCCTGCCTCGGTATCAGCACGCTCGAATTTACCTTAAACTTCAAGCCCATGAACTCGGTCTCGCCCACGATATACTGCAGCGGTACATGCTCTGCTCTTTTCTTAAGCGTAATCTCGTACTCGTGTATCTGTTCCTCCGGAACCTCCTCCTCCATGTGCAGATAGTAAAAACTCCGAAAATCATAGTTTCCCTCTATTCTGCACACCATCTCAAGGAGCAGCCATGCGTCTGTCTTCGCATCCGCAATCCCGGCTTTATTTAAAATTTTCTCGCCAACGGCAGTTGCCTCCCGATATGTCATCGCTTCTCTTATCCCTCTTGTCTGATTTCCGCCACATAGGATCGCCAGTCAAACACCGCTTCCACCGAAGCGATCCCCACCTCAATCATGGAATCGTCCGGCTCTCTTGTAGTCAGATTCTGCAGCCATAATCCCGGTCTGCTCAGCAGATTGACGACAGCATTGTCGCTGCGTCCCGCTATGCGGATAAACTCGTAAGAAACCCCTGCGATCACAGGGATCAGCACGAGCCGCAGCAGCAGCCGCCCCGCCCCGCTGTCCACGCGGATAACCATAAAAAATACAATACTGATCAGCATCACAAGCAGCAGAAAGCTTGTCCCGCAGCGCTTGTGCTGCTTTGAGCTGGCCCTGACATTCTCCACCGTCAGGTCGAGTCCGCGCTCAATGCAGTTGATGCACTTGTGCTCTGCCCCGTGATACATATAGACGCGCCGGATATCCGGCATCAGCGAAATCCCCGCCACATAACCGATGAAAATCACGAGACGGATCACCCCCTCGAACAGGGCAAGCAGCAGTTCCGATTCCACAAAACGCCCGAAAAACACCGATAGATAGTAGGGCAGTATCATAAAAATCCCCACCGCAAGTGCGACAGACAGCGCAACCGTGCCGCCCATTACGGCATCCTCTTTTCGTTTTGCACGCCGCTCCTGCCGCGCGCGCTCCTCCTCGGAAAAAGGCGTATCGGAATGCTCCTCTTCCGTCACGGGCTCCCCGTCCTTTTTTCCGTCTCCGCTCTCCTCCTCAAAAAACGAGGCGGAATACGTCAGCGAGCGGATCCCGAGGGCAAGCGATTCTATAAAACTGAATATACCGCGCAGAATCGGCATATTCCTGAGTTTTTTATTGTGAATGATTCCCTGATAATCGGAAACCTCTACCGTAATCTCCCGATTCGGCATACGGACGGCAACGGCATACTTCTCCTGATTCTTCATCATGATGCCTTCCATAACGGCCTGTCCGCCAATCCCAGAATATTTCATTGCTTTTTTCCTTTTTGTCAAAAAAGGTTGAGATTCTGCAACCTCAACCTTATCTGTAACCGTCATATTTTCAGCAACGGTGCATGCACCTGCCAATGTGCAGTACACTGCACTATTTGTTCATGCCGTATTTCTTATTGAACTTGTCAATACGTCCGCGCGCCTGCGTCGCTTTCTGCTGACCTGTATAGAACGGATGACATTTGGAGCAGATCTCCACGTGGATGTCCTCTTTCGTAGAGCCCGTAACAAATGTATTGCCGCAGTTGCAAGTAACAGTTGCCTGATGATAATCCGGCTGGATTCCTTTTCTCATGATTTTCACCTCTTTATTTCTTATCGTTATCAGTTTCAAACCTGTTCCAATCTCTTTATGCCCGTATACCCGATTCGCATATGACACTTACCGCAAGAGATTGTCCCGAATAAACAGCGGTATCATTGTAGCATATCTATCCCGCAAACGCAAGATTATTTTAGACAATTTTTGTCTTTTTTATCATATTGATATATTCCTGATTATTCCTCGTGCGGGCGAACATATTTAAGATATTCTCGACCGCGTCGTCGGTGCGCATGCCGTTGATCGCCTTGCGCATGATGTCGACCGCCTCCTGCTCCTCCGGAGCGAGAAGCAGATCCTCCCGTCTGGTACCCGATTTTACGATGTCAACCGCGGGGAACACGCGCTTCTCGGAAAGCTTTCTGTCGAGCACCAGCTCCATATTGCCGGTTCCCTTAAACTCCTCGAACACCACATCGTCCATCTTGCTCCCGGTGTCGACGAGCGCCGTCGCAAGCACCGTAAGGCTTCCGCCCTCCCGCATATTGCGGGCCGCTCCGAAGAAACGCTTCGGCATGTGGAGCGCAGCGGGATCAAGACCGCCCGACAGCGTACGTCCGCTCGGCGGCACCGTCAGGTTGTAGGCCCGCGCCAGTCTTGTGATGCTGTCCAGCAAAATCATGACATCCCTGCCGTGCTCCACCAGACGCTTTGCGCGCTCAATCACCATCTCCGACACACGCTTGTGATGCTCGGGCAGCTCGTCAAAGGTAGAGTAGATCACCTCCACATTTTCGCCCTCAATCGCTTCCTTAATATCCGTGACTTCCTCCGGGCGCTCGTCAATCAGCAGAATAATCAGATGCATATCCGGATTCGCCCTGGTGACGGACTTGGCGATCTCCTTGAGCAGCGTTGTCTTTCCGGCCTTCGGCTGAGAGACAAGCATTCCCCTCTGCCCCTTTCCGATCGGGGACACCAGATCCACGATCCGCATCGCGATGCTGCAGCCCGGATATTCCAGCCGAATCCTGCGGTTCGGGAATATCGGCGTCAGATCCTCAAAGCTCTTACGGCGCTGCGCCACGCCCGGATGAAGCCCGTTGACCGTCGTCACATACAGCAGTGCGGAAAATTTCTCCTGCTGCGTCTTCACTCTGGTATTACCGCTGATGATATCTCCCGTTTTTAAATTAAACTTTCGTATCTGGGACGGAGACACATATACGTCATTCTCTCCCGGCAGATAGTTCTCACAGCGGATAAACCCGTATCCGTCCGGCATCACCTCGAGTATCCCGTTTGCAGTGACTCCGCTGTCAAGCGCCGCAAACGTATCCTCCTGCGCTCCCGTCTCTCGGCCGCCCTCTCTGCTCCCGCCCTCTCTCTCCGCGGCGGAAGCGGCGCTTCCGTCCCGGCGGCTCTCGGCCTGCGCCGGCGCCTCCGCGCGGCCCTTTTTCTCTTTTGTCTGGCGCTCATCCTCCGCTAACATCAGCTCCACGAGGTCGCTTTTTTTCATTCCCGAAATATTCTTAAGCCCTCTGGCCTTTGCCAAATCACGCAACACAACCGCCGACAAACTCTCATACTTTTCTCTCATTCACTGCTCCTATCCTGAAATCTGTACTTTTACATGCCAGTAAACGCAATTATCTTCACGATTACTATACTTTCCTGCTCTGGGAAACCTGTCTGAAACGACAAAAGGAATTTATGATACAGACTATTATACACCACTTTTTTCCAAATAGGAAGTCCTAATTCTTGATTTGTCAAATCGATAATGCTATGATTGTTATACCGCAACAGACCAAGGAGAGAAATTTATGGAAAACAAACACCAAACTGCCGCCGAAAAGGCGCTATATATGCATGAACTGTGGAACGGCAAATTAGAGACCGTGGCCAAATCAAAAGTAAATTCCAGAGAGGATCTGGCGATCGCCTACACCCCGGGAGTCGCGGAGCCCTGCAAAATCATTGCAGAAAACCGCGAAGCCGCCTACACCTACACGATGAAGGCCAACACCGTGGCCGTAATCTCCGACGGAAGCGCCGTGCTCGGGCTCGGAAATATCGGAGCCTACGCCGCCATGCCCGTCATGGAGGGAAAATGCGTCCTCTTTAAAGAATTCGGCAATGTCAACGCGGTTCCCGTCTGTCTGGACACGCAGGACACCGAAGAAATCATCGCCACCGTCAAAAATATTGCTCCGGCTTACGGCGGCATCAACTTGGAAGACATCTCCGCGCCGCGCTGTTTTGAGATCGAGGAACGCCTTAAAGAAATGCTCGATATCCCGGTCTTCCACGACGATCAGCACGGCACCGCGATCGTGGTGCTGGCCGGCATCATCAACGCCCTCCGGGTAACCGGAAAGAAAAAGGAAGACTGCCGCGTTGTCGTAAACGGCGCAGGCTCCGCCGGCGTGGCCATCACAAAGCTGCTGCTGACCTACGGCTTTCCCCATGTCACCATGTGCGACAGGGAGGGGATTATCGGACGGGATTATCCGAACTTAAACTGGATGCAGCAGAAAATGACCGAGGTTACCAATCTCGAGAACCGGCACGGCACGCTGGCGGATGCGTTAAAGGGCGCCGATATCTTTGTCGGCGTCTCCGCTCCGAATATCGTGACCCCCGAGATGGTCGCTTCCATGAACCGCGATTCCATCCTCTTTGCGATGGCAAACCCGATACCGGAAATCATGCCGGACGCAGCAAAAGCCGCAGGGGCCCGTATCGTCGGCACCGGGCGCAGCGATTTCCCGAATCAGGTCAACAATGTCGTGGCTTTCCCCGGCATCTTTAAGGGCGCCTTAGAGGGCCGCGCCGCACAGATTACCGAGGAAATGAAGCTTGCGGCCGCAGAGGCGATTGCGGGACTCGTCTCCGACGAGCAGCTCGCGGATGATTTTATTATGCCGGAAGCGTTTGATCCCCGGGTGGCCGAGGTCGTAAGCCAGGCCGTGAAGTCCCACATCCGCCGCTGACTCTCTCACATTTAGGAATCGATTTTATGAAATACACAGACTTCCCCGCCGCTTCCGAGGCATCGGAAGCGGTTTTCTGGGGAGATAAACGCTACTATTCTCTGGACTGCTATCTGAAACGGACCTTCGGCGAAAAGGTCTACCGACTGGCCTTAAACGGCGGCATGACCTGCCCGAACCGGGACGGTACTTTAGGCACACGCGGCTGCATCTTCTGCAGCGCCGGCGGCTCCGGTGATTTTGCGTCGTCCCCTGCGCGCTCCGTCTCCGAACAGATAGAAGATGCCATACTGCGCATCCGTCCGAAATCAAACTGCAAGACTTTTATCGCCTATTTTCAGGCCTACACAAACACCTATGCCCCGGTCTCCTATCTCCGCCGGATTTTCACGGAAGCCGTCACGCACCCAAAAATCGCGGCGCTTTCCGTTGCCACCCGGTGCGACTGCCTCCCCGAGGAGGTTTTGGAGCTGCTCGCCGAATTAAACCGGCAGAAACCCGTCTGGGTCGAGCTCGGACTGCAGACCATGCACCCGTCCACGCTCGCGCTGATACGCAGCGGATTCTCGCCGGAACAATACCGGGCGGCGGTTGCCGCCCTGCACAGACGTCATCTGTCAGTCGTCACGCATCTGATACTCGGACTCCCCGGGGAGACAAAGGAAATGATGCGGCAATCCGTTTCCTTTGTGGCGTCAATGCCCGTCTTCGGCATCAAATTACAGCTGCTGCATATACTAAAAGGTACCGATTTGGGCAGAATGTACGAGACCGAGCCGTTCCCGCTTTTTACACTGGAAGAATACTGCGATTTTGTCGCGGAATGTATCGCAATGCTCCCGCCGGAGACGGTTGTCCACCGCATCACCGGAGACGGCCCGCGCGCGCTGCTTACGGCGCCGCTCTGGAGCACCGACAAAAAGCGTGTGCTGGGCGCCATCCAGAAGCGCCTGCGGGAGCGGGATCTCTGGCAGGGTAAATTTTATACATGAAATGGGGAAACACATGTACACATGGAGGAAATCATGGCAGAACCGTTTACGATATACAAACTCACCATTTTAAATATGTTAGACAAGGTAGATTTTCCGCTGACAAACACACAGATCTCCAACTTCTTTTTAGAGCAGGAATACACCGATTATTTCCGCGTCCAGCAGGTGATAAGCGACCTTTCCGACGCAAGCCTGATACGCCCCGAATCCACCCACGGCAACACGAGATATTATATCACTGCCGCCGGAAGGGAGACGCTCGGCTTTTTCAAAGATAAGATTACCGACGCCATCGAGCACGATATCACCGCCTATTTCGAAAAAAATAAAATGGAACTGCGCGCGGTCAATTCCATTGTCGCCGACTATTACAAGACGCCCAATCATGACTACGCCGTGCGCTGCCAGTTTAAAGAGCGCGGCATCAATCTCATCGATCTGACGCTCACCGTAAAGAAAAAAGAACAGGCGGAGGCCGTCTGCAACAACTGGAAAAAGCAGAATGAGGACGTCTACGCCTATCTGATGGATATTCTGATTAAATAGAACAGGCGTCTTGCGCCTGCAGTAAAACGGAGGTTATTGAATGACAAAACAGACGTTTAAACCCGGCAATATGCTCTATCCGCTTCCCGTGGTGATGGTAAGCTGCCTCTACCCCGGCACAGACGACCCGGAGTGCGCCGATCCCGCCCTACAGGGGAAGCCCAACATCATCACCGTCGCCTGGGCGGGCACGGTCTGCACCAACCCGCCGATGCTCTCCATCTCCGTCCGCCCCGAGCGCTACTCCTATCACATCATCGAAAAATCCGGCGAATTTGTCGTGAATCTGACGACGGAAGCGCTCGTGCGCGCCACCGACTACTGCGGCGTCCGCTCCGGCAGGGATGTGGACAAATTTCGGGAAATGCGCCTGACTCCTCTGCCGTCAAAAGAAATCGCGGCCCCCGGTATCGCCGAGAGTCCGGTCAATATCGAGTGCCGCGTGCACGAGATCACCCCGCTCGGCAGCCATTCGCTGATACTCGCCGACGTGGTAAATGTCACCGTCGACGGCTCCTACATGAGTGACAGCGGTAAATTCGAATTAAATTCCACCGGGCTTATCGCTTACTCCCACGGAGAGTATTTCCTGCTCGGCAAAAAGCTCGGCAGTTTCGGTTACAGCGTGAAAAAGTCAGGTAAGTAGCATTTTACTCCACCCGCACAAGTCGGATTGCCATGTATTCCCTGCCCGGCAATTCGACTTTCGTGTAACCGCTGTGTACGCCTGCGTCCGTGACCGTCATATTCCAGGTGTCAATGACTTCAATCCGGAATTTCTCGTCCTCCCCGAACTCAAATTCCCGGCTGGACGGTCTGCCGAAACTGTAATAATGCAGCTCGTAATCGCAGTACACAACCGGGTCGAAAAACGGCCGCGTCCCGGGCACTTCGGTCTGATAAGGGACCCCCACAACCTCGTCAAACATTCTCGGAACCTGTTTTAAAAATTTCCCCGGCGTCTCCTCCATGATCTTCTTTAAAAATGCAAGGCGCGGCTCACTGGTTCCGTGCAGTACGCCGCCGTGCGACCACCAGATAATATCATTTTCATTCTCGTAGGTCTCCCCATGACCGGCATAGCCGCCGCGGACGAAGGCCTCCCAGAATCTGCGGGTCAGTTCTTCCCCCGAAATATTTCCCCAGCCCAGAGACAGATTTCCCTCGTAGGCAATCTCATCCCAGACAACCGGTTTCTCATACTCGTTCAGGTAGTCCGCGGTATATTCCACATGCTTGTAAAAATCCTGCCGCTGCATGCTGCAGTGCGTGATCCAGTCCCTGTGATAATCATAAAATCCCATACAGTTGTGAATCGAAATCAGATGTCCGTACGCATCCGCCTCCGTTACCGCCGCCGCAAGCTCCTCCCAGTCTTCAACCGTCTTCGTGGTGAGATCATACTCGTTTGCCATCGACCACCACACGTTGCGGAACGCGCCGTAGCGGGCCGCCGCATAGTTCAGATACAGCTTCTCGCACTCCGTCGTCATATTGGAGAATCCCCACTTGTCATACGGGTGCAGCAGAATCAGATCCGCCTCGATTCCCATCTCGCACAGCTGTGCAATGCGCGCATCAAACTTCTGAAAGGTCTTTACGTCGAACCGAAAGCAGTCAAAATCCGTAATATCCAAAATCTCCTTATCCGTGTGGAATCCCATCTGAAAATGACGTTTCAGGCGCTCCTCGTCCACACCGCGCCGCTCTCCTCTGACATACGGATACATCTGCGGTTCCGACTCGTTATACTGATAAAATTTCGGGAACAGACAGAATCGGATTTTATTAAAACAGGCTTTTTCCAGCGTCCGCAATGTCTGCTCCTGCAGCGCTTCCTTCTGATAGACCCATGCATAGCAGGTCGTTCCGAAAGAATAATGCGGCGTCCTGTCCGCATATTCCAGATATCTTTTGTCTAAGACGCGGACCGGCCCGTGATTATTCCCGGTCGGCTCCGTCGCCTCGAACGCGCCCTCGGCCTGCACATCGGAAAAGCTTCCGGATATCCGGTAGCGGTATGTTCCCGTATGGGACGGCATAAAGCGGACCCGGTATACGCCGTCGCCGTCATAAAAGCCCTTTACCTGCTTTTTCTCGCCCTCCCCATCAAACTCCGCATGGATTTCATAATCCGTAAACGGATTTCCGTCGCTATTTCCGCTTAATGCAAGTTCAAACAATCCCCATTTTTCTACCTTTTCCATAGTTTCCTCCAATCCGTTTCCGCATCCTTCTTCTGATCTCTACTCTTATTATCTGATTCCGAACACTTAATTTCAATAAATTATTCAGTTTAGTTCCCGGATTTATTGACTTAATTGACTTAATTTACTGAATTGACTTAATTTACTGAATTTGCTATTCTGAATCTATACACTCAATGAACAAGAACACGCGCCCTCTGTCCGCCTGGGGCAGTAATCATTGACACGGAAAAGAGGATTTGTCATGGCAGTCACCGCAAAAGAGCTCGCAAAAAAACTCGGCCTGTCCGAAGCCGCCGTCTCCATGGCGCTAAACGGGAAGCCCGGCGTCAGCACCGCGACACGAAAAAAAGTCATAGACGCCGCAAAGACAAACGGCTATGACTTCACAAGACGAAACGTTCCGGCAGAACCTGCCGTCTCCAACGGAACGATTTATTTTATCATCTACAAAAAAAACGGGGCCATCGTCGCCGATACTCCGTTTTTCTCACAGTTGTCAGAGGGGATTGAGTCCGGCTGCAAAGCCGCCGGATATCACATGAATATTTCTTATCTGTATGAGGGGGATGATATAAACTTTGAATTGTCCGAAATCATACGGTTCGGCTGTAAAGGTATCATTCTGCTCGGGACGGAGATGACGGAGACGGAATTTTTTCCCTTTCTGTCTCTGCGGACTCCCGTCGTAGTCTTAGATACCTGTTTTGAGAACTTAAGCGCGGACTATGTCCAGATCGACAATGTCCAGGGTTCCTATCTGGCCACCTGCCATCTGATCCGCCGCTGCAGGAATCCGCACACCGGACAGACGGCGCAGCCCGGTTATCTGAAATCCTCCTGCACGATTCAGAACTTCCGCGAGCGTGCGGACGGTTTTTACAAGGCAATCCGGCGGAACGGAATGTCCGCCTCCAAGTCACTTGTACATGTGCTCTCACCTTCTGTGGAGGGCGCTTACGCCGATATGAAAGAGCTGCTCTCACAGGGAGAGCAGCCCGCCAGATGCTATTTTGCCGACAATGACTTAATCGCCGCCGGAGCGCTTCGCGCCTTCTCAGAGGCCGGATTCCGGGTTCCGGAGGACGTCGCCGTCGTCGGATTTGACGATATGCCGCTGTGCGTCTACGTCGAACCGACCCTGACCACGGTACATGTTCCCAAGCAGTACATGGGCCGGATGGCTGCACGGCGACTTGCGGAAATTATTTCTTCTAAGACAAATGAACCGGTAAAAATCCAGATAGAAACCTCCCTTGTAATCCGCAAGTCGGTGTGAACTCTTTTCAGCTCTGCAGCTATTCCATAAACCTGCTCTGCATGAGTTCTTCTTTCGCGACATCTGTAGCGCGCGCCACGCTGCCTGCCTCAAACGGGCTGGAAAGCCCCGCATACGCAAGCGTCTCAAGATAACTCATGCTGCCGCCGCACTTGCAAAGTTTTAAGTAGTCCTCCCACGCGCTCTCGTGATTTTCTTTTTCTTTTTTCTTGAACTCCATCGCGCCCATTGTCGTCAGCGTGTAGTTGATATAGTAGAACGGGTAGAGGAAAATGTGCAGCTTGTGGTACCAGAAACCGCCGCGGTCGAAGAAATCATCCGCGTCGTACTTTCTCCAAGGCATGTACTTTTCCTCCAGCTTCTTCCACTCAAGCGTCCGCTCCTTCGGCGTCAGCTCCGGCCTGCCGTAGCAGATATGCTGAAACTCATCAACCGCCACGCCGAACGGCACAAACGTAAGCGCCTCCTGCAAATGCGCAAAGCGGAATTTATCCGCCTGTTCCCCGAAAAAGCGCTCCGCGTACGGATAGGAGAACTGCTCCATCGACATTGAGTGAATCTCCGCGATATCCGTAGACTCGCTGTAATAATCCATAATCGGCTGATGACGCATTGCCATATAACCCGCAAACGCGTGTCCGAGCTCATGCGTCAGCACCTGCATGTCAAAAATCGTCTGATTAAAACAGGAGAATACAAACGGCGCCTCATACCGCGGCAGGTAGGTCATATACCCCGTCGAAGCCTTCCCCGGCTTATTTTTCAGATCCATCAGCTCATGCTCGATCATAAAGTCGATAAACGCCCCCGTCTCCGGGCTGATCTCATGGTACATTTTTCTCGCTTCCGCAACCATAAAATCATCATCCCCCGCCGGAACCGCATTACCGTCGGGATAAATGCGCTTCTCGTCATAGCAGAACAATTGGTCCACCCCGAGCCGCTTTGCCTGCGCCTCATAGAGCTTTTCGCAGAGCGGCACGAGAACCGTCTTCACCTGCTCGCGGAACGACTCTACCTCTTTCTGCCCGTAATCGGTGCGTCCCTGCTGCATATAGCCCACCGGGATAAAATTCTCATAGCCGAGATTTCGCCCCATCTCATTGCGGATTTTAATCAGTTCGTCCCAGATTTCCTCCAGGCGCGTCTCGTGTCCGTGATAGAAATCGGAATACGCCCGCCCGGCGGCCTTTCGCACTTCCCGGTCCTCATGCTCGAAATATTTCTGCACCCCGTAAAGGTTTAACGTCTTTCCGTCAAACGGGATCTCCGCCGTCGCCATGATTTTCTGGTACTCGTTTGTCAGCTTTGCCTCGCGCTGCATCAGCGGGATATTCGCCTCGCAGAAAGTCTTCTTCTGCAGATCCTTCTTCACGAAATACTGCTTTCCGTACTCCCGCTCAATATCGGCGCGAAACGGACTGTTCATCAGCGCTTCGTCCACCGCGAGCATCTGCGGCATAATCGTCGGGAATGTATCGTTGATATACGCATCCTCCTTCTCGTAAAACTCGTCGGTGGTATCCAGCGTATGTCGAATCGAAGCGATCGTGCAGTCCGTCTCGAAATCCTTGCTCCGCTCCTCCATCTCCGTCAGAACCTTTTTGACTTCCTCGTAGGAAGCCGCCGCCTCAATCCGCTCTTTTGCCTGCACGGCAAACGCCGCAATCCCCTCAAAATCTGGTCTCTTATACTCCAATGCCGAAAATTTAAAATCTTCCATAACGCTGTGCCTGCGCGCCGGAATCCATCCGCCGCATTCCTTTCTCCGTTTTCCGGTATTTTATGCGTTTGTTACAGTCTACCCAATCCCTTCCGAACTGTCAAGCTCCTCGCCTGACGGCTGCGCTTCCCGCGGCGTCGGTTTGTCCGGCTCTTCCGGGGATTCTGCCGACGGCTCTGTTTTCACCGGGGACTCCGCCGCATCCTCCTCCGGCTCTCCCGCCGCGGAATACGGCTGTACGTCGTCTTTTTCCCGCTTCCGGATGGCCGTCCAGCGCTCCTTCCACCGCTTCACCCGCTCCTGCCGCGCCGCTTTCCGCGCTTTCTTTTTCTCCTGCTTTGCGCCGGCTTTTTCTTTCAGCCAGACTTCTTTCGCCGCGGCGCGCTCCATCTCTTTGAGGTAGCCGTCGGCCTTTCTTCTGCTGCGGCGGTCCTCACGGTATGGATCATATAAGAAATACGAAACCGCCCCGAGTACCAGTATCAGCACGCCCGCCGCCGTAAAATACGGCAGCAGTATACCGTACTCCTCAAATCCGAGCTCATAGCAGACAAATATCACCATCATAGCGGGATACAGCAGCAGATACAGCGCCTTTATCACACCGTCCAAAAGCGGCTGCTGCTTTTTCCCGTTCGAGAGCAGCGTGCCCTCAATCGCCGTAAAAAATGCCATAAAGATACAGATTTCCGAGCCGAAACCATGCAGCATCCCGCACAGCGCAATCATCATCAGAGAAAGAAAAAACAGGGCAAAGGCAGCCCCCTGCTGCCATGACCGCCTCGCCTCCGTCATTCCCATCAGCTTGTCCTCGCTGATTCCGTGCATCCGGTATACCTGCGCCTGAATCCGCCGCTCAAACGCCTCGTTGTAAGCCTGCTCCTCCTTTGTATTCTTAAGGTTCTCCTCCACCGAGGCAATCATCCGGTCAATATAGATCTGCTGCTGCCGGATTCTCCTGCCCCGCTGTCTCTCAAGCTCGTTCTGCTGCTCGGCTTCCTCCTGCAGCTTTAACACCCTGCCGATGCGGGGATTTTTCACTTCGATTTCTTCCTGCCGCTCCGGTATATCCTCAATGACGATCTTCCCGCTCTCTATGATCTGCGTACCGTTCCCGTTTTCATCCGGCATATGGATTCCTCCTCCTGTATTTCCCCAAGGCTGCTGCTTTCTCTGCACTGGTAGAATTATGAGTTAAATTATACCAAAGATATCCTTACAATACAATATTTCAGCGCCGTCGGAAACATCCGCCCTCCTTACCCTCAGTGGACAAAGGGACACACGCCCTGAACCATGATATTCGGGTGATTTTCTGCGTTGTCCTCAATCAGCGTACGTCCAGTACACCTCAATCGTCCGCCTTGCAAATCGCCCGAATATCTATGGTCAGTGTCAGGGAGTCGGAAAGAAGTCAATTTTTGTCCCTGCAAGGCGCTTGACTGACGCGTACTGGACGTACGCGGAACGAAAGCAACGCAGCAGGGGCAAAAATTGGCTCTTTTCCGACCGTGTGTCCATTTGTCCACTGAGGGTAGCCACTACTGTTACAACTTTACTTTATCACAACAGGTTGACTCGCGTGAAGACAAAGGAACCGACCGCCCATCCGCCTGATACGACCGCGATCAGCGTGGAATTCCCGGAAGGAAATTCCCCGGAAAGCATTTCCGTTACGTCGTAAACCTGGTACTGGAGCTGCGATTTGTAGGAGGTAAAGCCGGGGCAAAATATTGGTTTCCGACCTTGTTTCAACTGCAAATCGTAAAATGGTCAGCATGATGAGAACACTCCTCCTTCTGTCTTTGGAAAATATTGTGAAAACATAGCGGTGACGGCTCTGCCGGGATTGCTGAGATTATATAAAGGGAAAAGAAAGAAATCAAGGAACGCTGCACAATCCGTCTGTTTCGAAACGTGAACCGCAGGTCTTTTTCTATTGCAAGAATCTAAACTACATTTGTATAAACAAAAAAGCAAATTATGGCAATATTTCAAAAAACGGCGAAAAAAGAGAAAATAATATTTACTTTTTAACGAAAAAGTGCAAAAATAGGTATAGAAAGCAGCGTGTAAAAGCGGTGCAGGGTGCAGAGGATGAAAGCAAAACGGAGGAGGGGACAGTTATGAAAAGAAGTATTGGTACGAAGGTACTCTCGGTGCTTATCATACTGGGGGTAATCTTTGGTCTCGGAATTGTTGCGAATGTAGCGGCTCTGCAGACGATTGACGGGTACAATAAACAGCTTGTGAATGTTTATCTGAAAATGGAGAATATGGAAGGGGAGCTGGACGCGGGATTTCAGGAGGTACAGCTGTATGCGAATCTGGTATATACAAAGCGCGGAACGAATCAGCAGGAAACGATGAAGACCGACTTTGAGACGGCGCTTGCGGATTTTAACGGCAGCATGGAACAGCTTACGCAGCTTACGTCGCAGACGGGAGATAAGCAGCTGATTGCGGCCTGCGAGAGTTTAGCGTCTGCGGCAGGTTCTTTTTCGGAATATATGGGACAGATTTTAACGGCGGTAAAATCGGGCGACTATGATACGGCCGGACCTCTGATCGATAACATACTTTCTTACCGGGAGCCGGTGGTGAATGCATTTAATACATACAACGAAATGTCGGTTGCTTCGGTGACAACGCTGGGAAACCGCAGCACGTTAAAGATTGAGGGGACGATTACGTTTGATTTTATGTTCGTCGCGCTGTTCGTGCTGGTATTTGTGATTGCGATTGTGGTTGTGCGCAGGACGATTGCGGGGCCGGCGAAACGCTCCGAAAAGATGCTCAAAGATATTGTCGAGAAGATCGAGCAGAATGAAGGAGATCTGACCGAGCGTATCCCGGTTACGTCGAGTGACGAGATCGGGCAGATGTCGGCCGGAATTAACGGTTTTATCGAACAGCTGCAGAATATCATGCAGAAGCTGCGGGAGGAATCACTGAATCTGAACGGTTCGGTGGAGGCGGTGATGCGCGAAATCGACGAGTCGAACGAGAGCGCGAGCAATGTATCCGCGGCAATGGAACAGATGTCGGCGAGTCTCGAAGAGATATCTGCGACACTCGGGTCGATTGTGAACGGCAGCGGCGAGGTAATGTCCGATATAGAGCGGATGAATGACAGAATGGGCGACGGCGTTGAGCTTGTGCGTCAGATTAAGAACCGTGCAGGCGATATGCACCGGAGCACCGCAGAGAGCAAGGCTTCGGCAGCGCAGGTGATTGCCGATATCCGCGGGAAGCTGCAGGCGGCGCTTGAGGAGAGCCGTAGCGTGGAGAAGATTAATGATCTGACGGGTGATATTTTAAGTATTACAAGCCAGACGAACCTGCTGTCTTTAAACGCCTCCATCGAGGCGGCGCGCGCCGGGGAGGCGGGCCGCGGATTTGCGGTGGTAGCGGATGAGATCCGTGTCCTTGCGGACAACAGTGCGGATACGGCGGGAAATATTCAAAACATCAGTAATCAGGTGACGGGAGCCGTCGAGCGGCTGGCCAAGAATGCCGAGGAGATGCTTCGGTTTATTGACGAAAAGGTGATGAAGGATTACGAGGGGTTTGTCGATATCGTGGAGCAGTACGAACAGGATGCCGACAGCGTGGATGAGATACTGGACGAGTTTGCGCAGAACACGGCGCAGATCAGCGGTACGATGGAGCGCATGAGCGACGGTTTAAACGGTATCGCCACCGCGGTCGACGAGAGTGCGAAGGGAGTGACAAACGTGGCGGAGAGCGCGGTGAGCCTGGTGGATGCAATCACGCAGATTCATCAGGCAACCGAGACGAATCAGGAGATCTCCACGAAGCTGAGCGGAGAAGTCGGACGTTTCAAGAACGTGTAGGGAGCGCCGCGGTTTCTTCTTTTTATACACGGCGGGAATCTTTTTTGTTTCCCGCCGTGTTTTCCTGTGCTATAATGAGGCTCTACGGAGGATGATTTTATGGCATTTGCACATCTGCACGTCCACACGGAGTACAGTCTGCTGGACGGTTCGAATAAGATCAAAGAGTATGTAAATAGAGTGAAGGAGCTCGGCATGACGGCTGCGGCCATTACGGACCACGGCGTCATGTTCGGCGTGATCGACTTTTATAAGGCGGCGAGGGCTGCGGGGATTCATCCGGTGCTTGGCTGCGAGGTTTACGTGGCGCCGGGTTCCCGCTTCGACAGAGAGACGACCCACGGGGATGACCGTTATTATCACCTGGTGTTGCTGGCGGAGAACAATCAGGGCTATCAGAATCTTATGAAGATTGTGTCGAAAGGCTTTGTGGAAGGGTACTACTATCGGCCGCGTGTGGACATGGAGCTTCTGTCGGAATACCACGAGGGGATAATCGCCTTAAGCGCCTGCCTCGCGGGGGAGGTTCAGCGCTATCTGGTGCGCGGACTTTATGAGGAGGCAAAAGAGGTCGCGCTGCGCTATGAGCGGACATTCGGAACGGGAAATTATTTTCTGGAGCTGCAGGACCACGGAATCCCGGATCAGAAAACGGTCAATGCGGGGCTGCTGCGGCTGTCGCAGGAGACGGGCATCGAGCTGGTGGCGACAAACGATGTCCATTACACCCGCGCGGAGGACTGGGAGGCGCACGATATTCTGCTCTGCATTCAGACCGGCAAAAAGCTGTCCGACGAGAACCGGATGCGCTACGAGGGCGGACAGTATTACGTTAAGTCGGAAGAGGAGATGAGAGAGCTGTTTCCGTACGCGCTGCAGGCGCTTTCGAACACGCAGAAGATTGCGGACCGCTGCCGGGTCGAGATTGAATTCGGCGTGACGAAGCTGCCGCATTTTGCGGTGCCGGAAGGCTATGATTCCTGGAGTTATCTGAACAAACTCTGCCACGAAGGACTGATCCGGCGCTATCCCGACACACATGAAAACCTGCTGGGGCAGCTTGATTATGAGCTGTCCGTGATCCAAAAGATGGGCTATGTGGATTATTTTCTGATTGTGTGGGATTTTATCAATTATGCGAGGACCCATCAGATTTCGGTGGGGCCGGGGCGGGGAAGCGCGGCGGGAAGCCTTGTGGCCTACACTACGGGGATCACCAACATCGACCCGATCCGGTACAATCTGCTGTTTGAACGGTTTTTAAATCCCGAGCGCGTGACGATGCCGGATATTGACATAGATTTCTGCTTTGAGAGGCGGGGCGAGGTCATCGATTATGTGGTGGAAAAGTACGGCAAAGACTGTGTGACGCAGATCGTGACGTTCGGTACGCTGGCGGCGCGGGGGGTGATACGGGATGTGGGACGGGTCATGGATGTGCCCTATAATTTCTGCGACACCATCGCGAAAAATATTCCGAACGAGCTCAATATCACAATTGAAAAAGCGCTGGTGATGAACCCGGAGCTGCGAAAGATGTACGAGACGGACGAGTCGGTGCACACGCTCATCGATATGGCAAAGCGGCTGGAGGGACTGCCGCGGCACACGTCGATGCACGCGGCCGGCGTCGTGATTTCAGAAAAATCCATGGATGAGTATGTGCCGCTGTCCCGCGCTTCCGACGGGACGATTACCACACAGTTTGTGATGACGACGATTGAGGAGCTGGGGCTTCTGAAAATGGATTTCCTCGGGCTGCGCACGCTGACGGTGATAGACGATGCGGTAAAGCTTGTGGAAAAAAATCACGGCGTGAAAATAGACGTGGATGCGATTGACTATAATGACAGGAAGGTGTTAGACTCCATCGGAACCGGAAAATGCGACGGTATTTTTCAGCTGGAAAGCGGCGGCATGAAAAATTTCATGAAGGAGTTAAAACCGCAGAGCCTTGAGGATGTCATCGCGGGGATATCCCTGTACCGCCCGGGTCCGATGGACTTTATCCCGAAGTATATCAGGGGGAAAAACGAGCCGGAGAGCGTGAGCTACGAGTGCAGGGAGCTGATACCGATTTTGGAGCCGACTTACGGCTGTATCGTCTATCAGGAGCAGGTGATGCAGATCGTGCAGAACCTGGCGGGTTACACGATGGGACAGGCGGATAATATCCGCCGTGCGATGAGCAAGAAGAAGCAGTATGTGATTGATGCGGAGCGTCACAATTTTGTGTACGGAAACGAGGAGCAGGGCATCCGGGGATGTGTCGGAAACGGGATCAGTGAGCAGGCGGCAAACCGGATTTACGATTCGATGGTAGACTTTGCGAAGTACGCGTTTAACAAGTCGCATGCGGCGGCCTACGCGGTGGTATCATACCAGACGGCCTACCTGAAATACTACTATCCCCTGGAGTTTATGGCGGCGCTTATGACGTCGGTGATTGACAATCCCAGAAAGGTGGCCGAATATATCTATACCTGCCGTCAGATGGGGATTCGGGTGCTGTCCCCGGATATTAACGAGGGCGAGGGGCGCTTTACGGCGGCGGGAGACGGCATCCGCTACGGGCTGTATGCGATTAAGAGTATCGGCCGGCCGGTCGTGGATATCATTTTGAAGGAGCGGCAGCAAAACGGCAGATTTAAGACGCTGCAGAACTTTGTGGAGCGCGTGGCGTGCAGGGAGATTAATAAGCGGACGCTGGAAAACCTGATTAAGGCCGGCGCCTGCGACGACCTGGACGGAAACAGACAGCAGATGATGCTGACGTACGGCCTCTTGATCGACAATCAGCTGCAGGAGAAAAAGCACAGCCTGGCGGGACAGATGAGTCTGTTTGACCTGGTGTCCGAGGAGGAGAAAAAATCGTATGAAATCCAGTATCCGGATGTGCCGGAGTACAGCAAGGAGATCATGCTGGGCTTTGAAAAGGAGGTTCTCGGGATATACTTAAGCGGACACCCGCTCGAGGAATACGAGGCGAAGTGGCGCAGGAACGTGTCTGCAGCGACGACGGATTTCCTGCTTGACGAGGAGACGAACGCCGTCAAGATCAGAGACAATCAGACGGTCGTGATCGGGGGAATGATTACCGAAAAGACCGTGAAATATACAAAGACAAACAAGACAATGGCGTTTCTTACCGTGGAGGATATGTTCGGCACGGTGGAGGTGATTGTTTTTCCGAAGGACTATGAGCGGTACCACGCGCTTTTAAATCAGGACGAGAAAGTGTTTGTGCGGGGGCGCGCCAGTGTGGAGGAGGATAAAGACGGGAAGCTGATCTGCGAGCGCATTTATTCGTTTGCAGAGGCAAAGCGCGAGCTGTGGCTTCAGTTTGAGACCGCGGAGCAGTTTAAAGAGAAAGAGCAGCAGCTGTATGAGATGCTGCATGATTCGGACGGAGAGGACGGGGTTGTCATCTACATTTCCGCGATCAAAGCGATGAAGCGTCTCGGCAGCAGCCATAACATCTGTATCGGCGGGGATATTGTGAACAATTTAACTAACTTTTTAGGGAAAAATAATGTAAAAGTTGTAGAAAAGAGCATTGAAAAGAATGCCTAAAGAGATTAAAATAGTAAAGAATTGGAAGAAAAGCGGGTATTTTATTTAGGAGGGACGTTATACAATGGCGAAAGAGATTAACACAATAGGTGTGCTGACCAGCGGCGGTGATGCTCCGGGTATGAACGCTGCGATTCGTGCCGTGGTTCGTGAAGCGATTGTCAAAGGGAAAAAGGTTAAGGGAATTAAGCGGGGGTACGCAGGTCTCCTGCAGGAAGAAATTATAGATATGGAAGCAAAAAACGTGTCCGACATCATTCAGCGCGGAGGAACGATTCTCCAGACGGCGCGCTGTCTGGAGTTTACGACGGCGGAGGGGCAGGAAAAGGGCGCTGCGGTCTGCAGAAAGCACGGGATCGACGGCATAATCGTGATCGGCGGAGACGGTTCTTTCCGCGGAGCACAGAAGCTGGCTGCGCTCGGGATCAATACCGTGGGAATCCCGGGCACCATTGATCTGGATATCGCCTGCACCGAGTATACGATCGGCTTTGACACGGCGGTCAACACGGCGATGGAGGCGATTGACAAGGTGCGTGATACCTCCACTTCACACGAGCGCTGCAGCATCATCGAGGTCATGGGCCGCGGAGCGGGCTATATTGCGCTGTGGTGCGGGATCGCAAACGGCGCGGAGGATATTCTGCTTCCGGAGCGGTACGATTACGACGAGCAGAAAATCGTAAACCACATTATCGAGAACCGCAAGCGCGGTAAGCAGCATCATATCATTGTCAACGCGGAAGGAATCGGACATTCTTCGAGTATGGCAAAGAGAATCGAAGCCGCGACCGGAGTCGAGACGCGCGCGACGATTTTGGGCCACATGCAGAGGGGCGGAAGCCCGACCTGTAAAGACCGCGTCTATGCGTCCACAATGGGAGCGCTGGCGGTGGATCTGCTCTGCGAGGGAAAGAGCAACCGTGTGGTCGGATATCGTCACGGCGATTTCACCGACTATGACATTGACGAGGCGCTGTCGATGGACAAAAATATTTCCGAGTATCAGTTTGAGATCAGCAAGAATCTCTCCAGATAATGAATCCGAAACAGAAAATGAAAGCGGGGACTGTGACGTTTGTTCACAGCCCCTTTTTCTGCGTTCGCTCAGTGGCGCACGTTGTCAGGGGATTTTTCTGCCGTGCAGAGCCCGCAGGAAACATTCCCGGTATGGAGGAGCAGATGATTACAAGCAGCAGCAATCAGCAGATAAAAAATATTGCAGCGCTGATAAAGCGCGCAAAAGAGCGCAGAGCCCGCGGACTGTTTGTCGCAGAGGGCAGAAAGATGTTCGAGGAGGCGCCGCGGGAGTGGGTGGAGAACATATATGTGGCCGAGAGCTTTCTTTCTGAACCGGGCGCAGAACGGCTGCTGGCCGGCCGGGAGTATGAGACTGTGTCCGATGCGGTATTCTGCGGGGTCTCCGACACGCAGACCCCGCAGGGCATTCTCTGTCTGGTGCGGATGCCGCACTATGAGCGCAGGGAGCTGCTTTCGGGCGCGCGGACAAGACTTTTGATTCTCGAGAGTATTCAGGATCCGGGCAACCTCGGAACGATGCTGCGCACCGGGGAGGGCGCGGGGATTACCGGTATTCTTATGAATCAGACGACGGCGGATCTGTTTAATCCCAAAACGATTCGCGCCACGATGGGAAGTATTTACCGGGTGCCGTTTTATGTGACGGATGACCTCGCCGGGGATATCTCGAAATTAAAAGCGAACGGGGTGCGCGTATATGCGGCGCACCTGCGCGGGATGCGCCGCTATGACGAGGAGGACTACGCGGGAGCCACGGCCTTTCTGATCGGAAATGAGGGAAACGGGCTGTCGGACGAAATTGCGGGATTGGCGGACACATTGATCCGGATTCCGATGGAGGGACAGGTAGAGTCGCTCAATGCTGCGGTGTCGGCGGCAATCCTCATGTATGAGGCGAAGCGTCAGTGCACATAATCGTAAAATGCACAGGTAAATGTGCACATGGAGGTACCTATGAGAATATGGTTTAAAATTATCAAAGACAACCGGCTGCTGCGGGATTATACCGTTGAGGACACGTCCGCGGAAACCAGAACCCACAAGATATTTGCGGCGCTTACAGAGGCCTGCTGTGCGTTTGATCTGGCGGAGCCGATCTGGCTCGACGCCAACGTGAATGAGTTTAAGGCACATGCAAAGACACGGTTCCGGGCGGACAGCTTCATGGAAGAAATCGCGTTTGATTTTCTGGAACTTCATGTAATAGAGGAGTAACAAGCGGCTGTGAAAGGATGTAAGGATCATGGAATTTTTAAAGCGGAAAAATATCGAGATTTCGGTGAAGCGGTATCTGATTGACGCGATGGGAGCGATGGCGCAGGGGCTGTTTGCCTCGCTTCTGATCGGGACGATTATCGGTACGTTTGGAACGCAGATGGGAATCGAGCTTTTTGTGATAATCGGAAATTACGCGAAGGCGGCGGTCGGTCCGGCGATGGCGGTTTCCATCGGCTGCGCGCTGCAGGCGCCGCCGCTGGTGCTGTTTTCGCTTGCGGCTGCAGGCGCGGCGGCAAATGAATGCGGAGGCGCGGGAGGCCCTCTGGCCGTGCTTGTGGTGGCTATTTTTGCGGCGGAGTGCGGCAAGGCGGTCTCGAAAGAGACAAAGGTGGATATCCTTGTCACGCCTTTTGTGACGGTGTTTGTGGGAGTCGGACTCTCGCTGTGGTGGGCGCCTGCAATCGGCGCGGCGTCGTCCGCAGTCGGGGACGTGATTATGTGGGCGACGGATCTGCAGCCGTTTTTCATGGGAATCCTTGTGTCGGTGCTCGTGGGAATCGCGCTGACGCTGCCCATCAGCAGCGCGGCCATCTGTGCGGCGCTGGGGCTCACCGGGCTTGCCGGAGGGGCGGCGCTCGCGGGCTGTTCGGCGCAGATGGTAGGCTTTGCGGTCGTCAGCTTTCGGGAGAACGGCTGGGGAGGCTTCTTTGCGCAGGGGATCGGAACGTCGATGCTCCAGATGGGCAATATCGTAAAAAATCCGCGCGTCTGGCTGCCTGCGATTCTGACGTCCGCGGTCACGGGGCCGCTTGCGACCTGCGTGTTTCGTCTGGAAATGAACGGTGCGGCGATTTCTTCCGGGATGGGCACCTGCGGTCTGGTCGGACAGATCGGGGTGGTGACCGGATGGCTTTCGGATATGGAGGCCGGCGTGCGCACGTTTGTCGGAATATTTGACTGGGCGGGGCTTTTGCTTGTCAGCTTTGTGCTGCCGGGCGTGCTTGCGTTTCTGTTCGGGGAATGCTTTCGCCGTATCGGCTGGATCGGTGAGGGAGACCTGAAGCTGGACCTGTAAAATCTTGTGAAAATATGTGAAAAAGTCCCCAAAGAAATAAGAAAATGTGGTATACTGGAAGTACAAAAAAGGATCTATCCTTGCGGTGGAGGCTTGTATGGACAAAGTAATTGCGTTGGGGGATGTCACGTTGGGTGAAGGGGTTGATACCTGGAATACCATTATTTTTTTGTATAATTCGGCATTGAAGGAAGTACAGACCAAGGTCGAGATTTTAAACGACGAATTTCAGCAGGTGCATCAGTACAATCCGATTGAATACATAAAATCCCGGATCAAATCATCGGAGAGCATTGTCAAAAAATTAAAGCGGTCCGGCCATGAGACATCCATTAACAATATGGTAAATTATATCAATGATATTGCGGGAATCCGGATTGTGTGCTCCTTCACGTCGGATATTTACCGGCTCGCGGAGATGATCGGGCGGCAGAACGATCTGACGGTCATGTCGGTAAAGGATTATATCAAGCATCCGAAGGACAGCGGTTATAAAAGCTATCATATGCTGGTGACGGTGCCGATTTTTCTTTCGGACCGCACGATTGATACGAAGGTCGAGATTCAGATCCGCACGATGGCGATGGATTTCTGGGCGAGTTTAGAGCATAAGATTTACTATAAGTTTGAGGGAAATGCACCGAAATACATCAGTCAGGATCTGCGGGAGTGTTCGGGGATCGTGTCGATGCTGGACGCGAAGATGCTGCAGCTCAATGAAGCGATATTAGAGGCAAAAGCGGCGCAGGAGGAAGATACCGGTGCGGTATAATTATGATTTTGAAATAGCGTCATGGATGATTATGACGGTTATTCTGCTACACTTTTTATTTATTCGGCAGTTTCCGAGCAGCAAGGCGCGCATATTCGCAATACTGCTTGCGGCGTGTATAGCGGAGTCGATGTTTAATATTTTATCGTGTGTCGGATTGGCAAATACAACCCTCGTTCCGGAATGGGTGAACGAGGCGCTGGCGTTTGCCTTTTTTGTATTTGAGGGATTGACCTCTTATCTCATATTCCGCTATTTTATGGTGGTCTGCGGGCTGAGCAGCAGAGAGACGCGGATCATGCACCTGATTGGAGGAATCCCGTGCATACTGTTTTCGGTGATGGTGATCGCAACACCGTTTATCGGTTTCTTTTACTATTTTGAGGACGGAAGTTATTATCAGGGATTCGGTGCGCCGTTCGGCTATTTTTATGTTGCATTCTACTTTTTTCTGGACGGTGCGATGCTGTTTGTGCGCCGGAGTGTTGTGGATCTGCGGACAAAAATCATCATGGTCATATACGCGTCTGCTGCAATCGGAATGATTGTGATACAGTACCATGTGCGCGGGCTGCTTCTGACGAGTGTCAGCAATGCGCTGGTTGTCCTTATGATCTATCTGTCGATGCAGAATCCGAGGGAGATGATCGATTCGGCCAGCGGAATCGGCAACGAGAGTGCGTTTCAGCTGCAGCTTGCGCATGTGCTCAGTCAGAAGGATGCGGTTCATGTGATCACGATACGGTTTGCGAGAACCGAGCGGATACATGCTGCGCTCGGAATCGGAAACAGCAATGAGCTGCTGCATCAGGTGGGCCTGTTTCTGCTTCATCTGTGCGGGACAGGCCATGTGTTCCGCATTGAAAACGATACGTTTTCGGTGCTGGTACCGGCGCATGAAAGCAGAGAAATGCAGCAGAGAATAAAAGAGCGGTTTGCACAGGAATGGGAGGTCGGTGAAAATCGGGTGGTGATGTATATGGATCTGGTGATTCAGCATTATCCGGAGGATTTCGGCACGATTCCGGAGTTTTTCGGGATGAAGCAGTTTCTGCTTGAGCAGGCGAAGACGGCGGGCAGCAGCGCGGTTGTTGAGATGGACGAGGCGCTGGCGGAGCGGTATTGCAGGCGGACAAAGGTAGAGACGGCGATGCTTGGTGCAATCCGTGAGAGAAGCTTTGAGGTCTATTATCAGCCGATTTACTCCGTGCGCGAAAAGAGTATCGTATCGTTAGAAGCGCTGGTAAGACTGAATGATGCGGAGCTTGGCTATATCCCGCCCGAAGAATTTATCGCATTGGCCGAGCGGGACGGGAATATCGTGCATATCGGGGAGCAGGTGCTGGAGGAGGTCTGCCGTTTTCTTGCAAAGCATGTGCTGTCAAATGCGTCACTGGGAATCAGGAGTGTCCAGGTGAATATTTCGATGGTACAGTGTCTCAGAAAAAATCTGTCGGAGACGATTCTGCCGGTACTAAAGCGGTATCATATCCCGCCTTCGATGATAACGCTGGAAATTACGGAGAATGTTGCGGTGAGTACGCCGGAGCTTCTGCAGCGCCATATGAGGGAGCTTGCGGATTGGGGAATTGCGTTTGCGATGGATGATTACGGGAGCGGCAACGCAAACTGTTCCTATCTGATTCAGTTTCCGTTTAAGGAGATTAAGATTGACAAGGAGATTGTCTGGGCGTCGTTTCGGAATCCCACGGCAAAGATGGTTCTCGAAAATGAAATCCGCATTATACACGGTCTCGGACTGCCGCTGGTGGTCGAAGGGATTGAGGAGAAGGAGCAGAGCGATGTGATGGAGCGGCTCGGCGTGGAATATATACAGGGGTATTATTACGGGAAGCCGATGCCCGCGGCGGAATGTCTGCGCCATATCAGACAGTGCAATGTCATGCCGGAAAATTATGCGAAATAACAGAAAGGGTCTGGATTTATTTTGAATATTATAAACATAGAAAATATCACAAAATCATACACGGAGAGGGAGCTTTTTAAAAAGGCTTCCTTTTATCTGCAGAAGGGGGAAAAAGTAGGAATTATCGGGATCAACGGGACCGGAAAATCTACGCTGCTCAAAATTATTGCAGGGCTTGAGGAGCCCGACGAGGGCAGCGTTACGAGAGCAGGCCAGCTTGTGGCGCGCTATCTGCCGCAGAACCCGGTGTTTGACCCGGAACATTCCGTGCTCGAGAGTGTGCTTGTGGGGGCGGGGAAAACTTCGGAGGGAGACGCTGCGCACTGGGAGCTTGAGAGCGATGCCAAGGCAATGATGACGCGGCTGGGAATCTGTGATTTTGAGGAGAAGACGGGCGTGCTCTCCGGCGGACAGAAAAAGAGGCTTGCGCTGGTATCGGCGCTTCTGGCGCCCTGTGACGTGCTGGTGTTAGACGAGCCGACGAATCATCTGGATTTGGCGATGGCGGACTGGCTCGAGGACTATCTGAAGAAACGGCGCGGTGCGCTGGTGACGGTCACGCATGACCGCTATTTTCTCGACAGCGTGTGCAGCAGGATTGTGGAGGTGGATAAAGGGAACATCTACAGCTACGACACGAATTACTCCGGCTATCTTGCCGGAAAAGCGGAGCGGGAGCAGAGTGCGGCGGCGAGTGAGCGGAAGCGGCAGACGATTCTCAAAAAAGAGCTTGCGTGGGTGATGCGGGGTGCGAGAGCCCGGACGACGAAGCAGAAAGGGCGTCTGCAGCGCTATGAGGAGCTTTTGAGCCGGTCTGCGCCGGAGTCGGACGGCGCGGTGGAAATCGGCTCGGTCTATGCGCGCATGGGGAAAACGACGGTGGAATTAGACCGTCTGTGTAAGCGTTACGGGGACAGGGAGCTGATCCGCGGGTTCTCATACATTTTTCTGAAAGGGGACAGGGTCGGATTTGTCGGGCCGAACGGAAGCGGAAAGACGACGCTTATGAAGCTGATCGCGGGGAGAATCGAACCGGACGCCGGGAGCGTCACGGTAGGACAGACGATTCGAATCGGCTATTACACGCAGGAGTTTGAGACGGAAAAGGAAGCGGGAATCGCGTATATGGACCCGGAAGAACGTGTGATTGATTACATTAAGAATACGGCGGAATATGTGCGGACGACGGAGGGGCTTGTGTCCGCGTCGAATATGTTAGAGCGCTTTCTGTTCCCGTCCTCCCAGCAGTACAGCCCTATCGGAAAGCTGTCCGGAGGGGAGAGACGCCGCCTGAATCTGCTGCGGGTGCTGATGGAGGCGCCGAACGTGCTGATTTTGGACGAGCCGACGAATGACCTTGACACGACGACACTCGCGATTCTCGAGGATTATCTGGACAGCTATGAGGGGATTGTGATTGCGGTGTCTCATGACCGCTATTTTCTGGACCGGGTAGTGCGGCGGATTTTCGCGTTTGAGGCGGACGGGACGCTGCGGCAGTACGAGGGCGGTTATACCGATTATGTAAATCGTCTGGCAGAACAGGGACTGACGCCGACGGAATCGTGGGGCCGAATATCCGGCGAAGGTGCCGGGAGTGCGGGCCCGGGCAGGCGTGACGCGGCAGCGCAAAACGGCGGGACCGCCGCGCCGGGAATACGGGAGGAAAAGCGGGATGCGCGGGCGACCTGGAAGCATGAAAAGAAGCTGAAATTCACATACGGGGAGCAGCGGGAATATGAGACGATAGAAGACGACATCGCCGCACTCGAGGATAAGCTTACCGTGATTGACGGACAGATGGCGGAGTACGCCAGAGATTTTGTAAAGCTGGGAGAGCTTGCAAAAGAGAAGGAGACTGCGGAAGCGCTTCTGGCGGAAAAGCTCGAGCGGTGGGAATATCTCGAGGAGCTTGCGGCAAAGATTGCGGAGCAGACCTCTCTTTTCGGTTGTAAATAAATGAAGGAAAAGGACGTAATAAAAAAGACAACTACCCTTCTATGCGTCGGGTAGTTGTCCGTTTTACCGACTTGCCATAGTATATATGACAAATCCTTTATCTTTTGTACGAAAAAAGTATAGCACAAAAGTGTCGGAAAAACCAGCAAAATATCGGATTATCTGAGCCGTTACCGGATACGCTGCCGCAGAGCGTGAAATTCTTGAAAAGTTCCTGCATCTGTGATAGCATAAACCTACAGGTAGGCGGCATAACTGTGTGAGACCATTTGGAGGAAACAGTGTATGTCAAAACAGAATCAATCATTTCAGGAACTGAATCTGTGCAATTCGTTCTTGTTTGCAGCGGCACTCGAGCAGCCGGAGATATGCCGGCTCGTGCTGGAAATTATTCTCGGACATAAGGTGCCGCAGGTAAAGGTGCACGCGGAGCACAGTGTGTTGGTCAGCTCCGATTTCCGCAGCGTCCGGTTCGATGTATATGCAAGCGACAAGCTGCGGGTTGCCTACAACGTGGAGGCACAGAACGAGAACGAGGGAAATCTCCCCAAGCGCAGCAGATATTATCAGGCAGAGATGGATGTGTCATCGCTTGGGCCCGGCGCGGATTTTAACGAGTTAAGGTCCGGCTATGTGATTTTTATCTGCACCTTCGACCCGTTCGGAATGGGACTGTACCGCTATACGTTCGAGGAGCGCTGCTTAGAATGTGACCTTCCGCTCGGCGACGGTACCCGCAAGATTTTCTTGAACACAAAGGGACGAAACAGTGCGGATGTACCGGCGGAGCTTGTACATTTTCTCGGATACATGGAGAAGAGCACGGATGCATACGTATCAGAAGTGACAGATCAATCAATCATTCAGCTGCATGAGCGGGTAACGGAGCTCAAAAAGCGGCGGAAATTGGAGGCGCGTTTTATGACAGGTGAGGAATTGATGATGCAGCGGGAGCGAAAGGGCAGACAGGCAGGTTTGGCGGAAGGAAAAGCAAAAGGTTTCACAGAAGGAAAGGCAAATTCGATTCTCGAACTTTTAGAGGATTGCGGCACCGTGCCGGAAAGCCTGAAAACCAAGCTTTATGAACAGAAAGACGCGGATATTTTGACACGCTGGCTCAAGCTTTCGGCCAGAGTAACCACCGTCGAACAATTCACGGAACAAATGTAACTGCATAAAATAATCTTCAAATATCAAACAATCTATTTTCTAAAATTCAAAATTATAAAGGCGCTGCCTCTGCAGCGCCGTCAGGTAAAATCATACCTTTATTCACACGATAATTTTTATTCACACAGAAGAACCTGCCTGTAAGTTTATGCTAACATGAACACAGAGTCTTTTCAAGAACTTATCACTTTACAGATGCACAAAACGGCGGCATGACAGATGATTTACGTTTGTTTCCGCAGGCTTCCCAGCGCGTTAAACCAGCTCTGCGGAATCGCGGAGCCGAAAATAATGCCGAGCACGAGAGCGCCGGCGGTCTTTAAGGTAGAGATGCCGTTTGCGGAAAAATCCGCCATGTTGTTCATAATCAGACTGTAGGAGGTGTAGTAGATCCCGGCGCCCGGAACAAGCGGGAAAATGCCGGAAATTAGGTACACGGTCGCGGGATTTCTGCGGACGGCCGCGAGCAGTCTTGCGATGACGGTCAGGGAGAAACAGGCCGCCATATCGGAGACGGCGGAGGTACAGCCGAGCGAAAGGAGACCGAGATAGACGACCCAGGCGCCGGCGCCGGCGAGGCCGCAGTAAACCAATTCGGATTTCGGCGCCGCAAAGAGCACCGCAAAGGAAATCGACGCAAATACACAGACAAGAAATTGTAAAAACATTATAGCAGAGCACCTCCTGACAGTATACGGCAGACGGTGATGACGCTGCCGACACCGACCGCAATGCAGAAAGAGGTCAGAAGCGCGTCAATCATGCGTATGGTGCCGCAGAGATAATCGCCGTTAAAAAAGTCCCGGATTGAGGTTGTCAGCGCAATCCCGGGAACCAGCGGCATAATGCAGCCGATAATGATTTTGTCGTAGAGAACCGGCGCGCCGAGCCAGGGCAGAAGGACGGCCGCGAAAGTCACGAGCGCACTGCCGAAAATATTAACGACAAATTTTGAAGCTTTCGAGTGCTTTAGGCAGTCGCAGAACAGCTGCAGCAACAGGCCGATAAAAAAGCCGGAGACGGCATCAAAACCGGAACCGCCGAACAAAAACGCATAGCAACCGCAGCCGAGACCGCAGAAAAAAACCTGTGAGCCGCGCTTTGCAAAGGGAATGCATTTGCATTCCTCAAGTCGTTCCATGGCCGCGGCCACCGGATAGTCCTCCGTACAGATATCTCTGGTAAGCTGATTTAAAGCCGCGATGCGCCCGAGGTGCGTCGTGCCTAACGGAACATGACGGACGATACTGACGGCGTCCGGCCGGGTCTCATTTGCGGTGGCAAAAATACAGTTTGTCAGCACATAGATATCATAGCTTTCTATATGGTAGGCATTGATAATGCGGAGCACGGTGTCCTCGACGCGAAAGATTTCCGCGCCGTTTCCAAGCATCGCTTCGCCGATTCCGACGGCCAGCATCAATACATCTTTTGTTTCTGCCATAGGGATTGCGCCTTTCTGATTTTTCGTCTATTCCCAAAATACCATTTTTTCTTTTAAAATGCAATTTGATACATAATATTTATCGATTCCGGCACAATAATACATCATAAATCAGGGAAAGGATGGAGAAATTTATGAATGAACGGAGATATCGTGCTGCATTAATCGGGATTTTTGCGGTGGTGCTGCTCTGCGGCGCACTGATGTTTATCAGATACGGAAGAGAACAGAAGATACCGGCGGAGGGAACACTGGTAAAAAATGAAATTGACGGAGAGAACGCAGACGAAAACCGTGAGTGCGTAAAGGATGTGGCTGCATGAGCGCAAAAAACGAGACGCTGTATTTAAAAATCGACCAGAATATCGTGGTGACGGACAAGCATGTAAAGCTGTCGGACATCGCGAAGATGGAGTGTGCGGATGCGGCCATTCTGCGTCAGCTTAAGCAGAAAAAAATTTACACCTTTACGGACGCGATCGATGTAAAGCGGCAGAAGGATGAGAGAAGGGTATTTTCGGTTTTAAAAATTATAGAGCAGATTCATGAGGAATATCCGAATCTGGATATCTCCAATGAGGGGGAGTCGGACTTTATTGTAGAATATGTGCCGAATCCCAATAAGCCGAAGTGGGTGGAGGCGGCAAAGACGATTCTGATCTGGATTATCATTTTCTTTGGAGCCGCCTTTACGATTATGGCATTTAACAATGATGTGTCGGTCGGGGATGTTTTTTCAAAATTCTACGAGCAGATGACGGGGATACCTTCCGACGGAGTGACGGAGCTCGAAATCTGCTACAGCATCGGACTCGCCGGCGGCATCATTGTCTTTTTCAATCATGTGGGCAAGAAAAAGATCACGCCGGACCCGACGCCGATTCAGGTTCAGATGCGCAAATACGAGCAGGATATCGATATGACATTTATCGAAAATGCGGAGAGAAAGGGGCATGGCATTGATGTGGATTAGACATCTGTTTTTAGGCTTCTGCGGGCTTGCCGCCGGAGTCGGCGTCTCGGCGGGGACCTTCGCATTTCTGCTTGTCATCGGCATTATCCCGCGTCTGGTCGGAAAGTGCAACCGCGCCGCGGATGCGCTGCATTTCGAGAATGCGGTGATTCTGGGAGGAATCTGCGGAAACCTGCTCTCCGTGTTCCCGCAGATTTCACTTCCGCTCGGAGTGCCGGTCTTGTATTTTTACGGGATATCTGCCGGAATTTTTGTCGGCTGCATGGCGGTGGCTCTGGCGGAAATTCTGAACACGTTTCCGATTATGTTCCGGCGGACAAAGTTAAAGACAGGGCTGGAATGGATCATGCTTGCAATGGCACTCGGAAAAATGACCGGTTCGCTGTATTATTTTCTCGGAGGGTTTCAGTAGGAACCGGCGGAGATTTGACAGATTTCGTGCGGTAGGGTAGAATAAAGGAAGAGTTCGATAACGGGAACCGGCAGACGCCGGTTCCTTATTTCTAGGAGGAAATCCATTATGGTACCGTCAATTGCACGTCAGAGTGTCATCATCAAATGCAATATGCAGAAATCCGTCCTGACCGGAAATTATGAATATTATTACGCGGCAGGGCTCTGCAGTAAGCTGTGCGGCGTGGATATCCCGGAGGGGATAACGCCGGCGGCGCTGCAGGAGCTGCTTGCGGGCGCGCTTAAGACGGCTGCGGCGAAGGACGAAAAAGAGGCCTGGCTTGTAGGGATGTTAAAAGACTATATACCGGACGAAACCTGCGACGGGCAGACCGCGGAGCTATATCGAATGGGAAAAGAGGAGAAAAATTTATGGCAGATACAGGTGTGAAGCAGCAGCGAACGGAAGAGACAAATCGTCTCTGGACCAAGAACTTCACGATTATTACGGCAGGAACCGTCGTCTCAAGGCTTGGGAGCGCCATCTCCGGCTTTGCGACAGGACTGCTCGTGCTCGACTACACGCAGTCCACGTTTTACTATGCGCTTTATATGGTGCTCTATACGCTGCCGCAGATTGTGATGCCCACGCTGGCGGGGCCGTTTATCGATAAGTTTTCGCGGAGAAAGACGATCTATACGCTGGATTTCTGCTCGGCGCTGCTCTATGCGGTGTTTGCGGCCGTCATTCTGACAGACAATCTCAATTACGGCCTGCTGGTGGCCGGCTGCATGTTGCTCGGAGCGATCAACAGCGTGTATATGGTGGCCTATGACAGTTTTTATCCGATGCTGATCACGGAGGGGAATTATACAAAAGCCTACTCGATTTCGAGTACGTTAGATTCCATGACGATGCTGATGGTTCCGGTGTCGGTGTTTCTCTATAATCTCGTCGGAATCGGGCCGCTGTTTCTGATTGACATGGTCAGCTTTCTGATCGCAGCCGTTTTTGAGACGCAGATAAAGGTTGAGGAGACTTACATAAAAAAGGAAGAGGAAGCCTTCGGATTCCGCCAGTACCGGCAGACGTTTGAGGAAGGGATCCGCTATTTGAAAGCAGAGCGGGGACTTGCGATTATCACGGTTTATTTTATGATTACGATGTTTGCGGACGGGGCGAGCAGTGTGATCGGTCTTCCGTGGTTCCGGGAGACATACGCAAACGGAGAGTACATATATCTGCTGGTGATGGGATGTACGCTGCTGGGGCGCTTAATCGGCGGAGCCGTGCACTATAAGTTTAAATTCCCGACAGAGAAAAAATTCCTGATCGCGCTGTTTGTGTATGCGTCTATCAGTATTTTCGACGGGGTTTATCTCTTTATGCCGGTGCCCGTTATGATGGCGCTGCGGTTTTTCTGCGGAATCCTCGGCGTGACATCCTACAATATCCGTATCTCCGCGACACAGAGCTATGTGCCGGACGGGCGGAAAGGGAGATTCAACGGTATTTTCGGCATGTCGATGACATTCGGAATGCTGCTCGGGGAATTTTTCTCCGGCGTGCTCGCGGAGGTTATGGATAAGCGCCTGGTAATCCTTTTGTTTATGTCGTTTAATTTTGCGGCCGTTTGGCTTGTGATGTACCGCGGGAAACGGGATGTGAAGGAGATTTATAACAGAGAGGCGTAGAAACAGTCTCGGAAGGAGGATGTATGGAGGGACGTGTGATAAAACCGGTTGCGGTCATGCGGACAGATTTTCCTGCAAAGTTCGGGATTCCGCGCCAGAGCGGACTTGTGGCGGAGCTGTGCGGAAAGATTGTCTTTACCCCGGAGTACCGGCAGGCGGAAGCGCTGCGGGGAATTGAGGAATTTTCACATCTGTGGATTCTGTGGGACTTTTCGGAGGCCAGACAGGAGCGTTTTGTGCCGACGGTATTCCCGCCGCGGCTCGGCGGGAGAAAAAAGCGGGGAGTGTTTGCCACGCGCGCTCCGTTTCGGCCCAATTCCATCGGTCTTTCGTGCGTAAAGCTTGACGAGGTCCGGACGGACGGGGAGGAGGGGCCGGCGCTTTATGTTTCCGGTGTGGATTTGCTTGACGGGACGCCGATCTATGACATCAAGCCGTACCTGCCCTATGCGGACGCGCATCCCGAAGCGCGGGGCGGTTTCGGACAGGCGCACAGCGGCGATGCGGTGGAGGTGATTTTTCCGGAGGAGCTGCTCTGCCGCCTGCCCGAAGAGAAGAGAAAGGCGGCGCTCGGGGTGCTCGCGCAGGACCCGCGCGCGGCTTACAATAAGCGGCCGGATTATGTGTACGGCATGGAATTTGCGGGGTATGACATCCGGTTTACGGCGGCGGACGGGAAACTTACGGTCTGCGGCGTTGTGGATAAAAGCAGGGAGAACTGGGAAAAGGTCAAATGATGCCTGACCGTACCTATTTTGAAAAAATGGAAACAATGCGATGCTCCATGTGGATAATTATAAAATGAATGAAGAAACAGATGATGTGGTTGCGTGGTGTAAAACGAAAATCAATTCTGCGAATGCCGCGATTACCCGAAACGGAAAAAATTGGTATTGCTAAAAGGCAAGACAGAAATTTTTACAGCCGTTATATATTCGATTATTACATTTGTTTGCCTTGTTTTCTATGTTTGGAAAAGTTAAAAATGCGGTTCGTCGGGTAAGAAAACGGAAACATCTGTATAGCCGAGTTCAGGGGCTATTTGCTCCCCAAATCCAATGATATGGCGGAATGCCGACCTCCCACAGTTCGCGTCCGGGTACTCTTGCAGTTTCGTCACACATTCTTATCCGCAAAAATTTTGCAGCGGGTATTTTGTAAATATTATATGAATCAGGCCAAACATCAGTTGTGGCAAGAAATCCAAACATCACGCCGCTGGGTTCATCCGTCTTATTATCTGCATAGCTAACTTTTCCACACTTACATAAAGAAAAATTGTTATAATTTTTCCTCCGCTATATTGTTATTTCAATCTGATTATCTTCCAAATCAATTATGCAGCTCTCGTAATATCCGTCCCCTGTCGTGCGTGGATTGCTGATTATGTGATAACCGTCTTTCCTTAATTGTTCTGTCAATGAATCGACTACTTCCTTTGTGCCTACGGAAAGAGCAATATGTGCATACCCTGTACGGGCAAGCGGCTTTCCAATATCTTCCATTTCGGGTTTACTCATAATCTCCAACCTGCATTCTCCTTGAAAAGAAAGGAAATAAGACTGAAAACCTGTTGTTTGGTTATGATACTTTTCCCCTGCCTCTGCATGAAAATAATATGTAAAAAAATTCTTTGTCTGTTCTAAATCATTTACATACATTGCAATATGTTCAATTTTCATGTTTTGATTCCTCCATTTGCCCCGATTACGACATTGTTTCCAATCATCACTCCGGGAAGCATGACCGCATGACCGCCGATCCATACGTTATCGCCAATATCGTTATAGGTATCCCGTATTCATAGCCAGAGTTGCGGCTTTCCGGGTGTATTGGGTGCCCTGCCGTATAAATAGATACATTGGGTGTGATTTGTGTATTCTCCCCGATTATGACTTTCCCTACATCAAGGATAGTAAGGTTATAATTTGCAAAAAAATTATTGCCTACTTCAATATTCCACCCATAATCGCAATGAAAAGGTGGCTCTATCCAAATATTATCCTAGTATTAAATGGGTACTTTATCAGATTTTGAACCATTGCATTTTGAACAAAGTACTCTGAGGTTTGATTGTACAGTCTTTCCGCCTTTTGCGACAGGAATTATATGATCAACCTGCAAACCAACTTCATCAGGCATATACTTTCCACATAACTGACATGTATAATTATCTCTTTTCATAATTTTTTGCCGTAATTCACGGGTTGCCAGCTTTCGTTGATTTTTACTATGATACTTTCTTAATGTACATTCAAATCCTATATCCGCCAACTGATCATAACGGTCTTTCATATAATTAAAATCATATACAAAACAACCATCCTGAACTTTTACTTTGTAAGCTGTTTTAACATAATTTTTTTGTCTATACCGTGTTTGAGAACGAATAAAATAAAACTTGAAAGCTGCTCTGTCATTTAGTACTTGTTCATATTGCTTACGTCGATATTTTTTTAAAATACTTTTCTCAATTCGTTGATAACAATCAGATTTCCACTGTTCAATTACTTTTTGATGGGATTGTATTTTTGTAAAACCACCAGAAATTAAAAACATATCTAAAAAGTCCTCAATATGTGGCTTACGCTTTCCGGAAACATCAAATCTATGAATAAAATATGGATATGAAAATGGACATTTTAAAATAGTATACGACAAAATTAGCACAATACATATCACCAAAACAGTTATGCTTATTATCATCATACTTAGCGTACCTCACTCTTTTTGTATACTGCTGCATTGTCCCGTTTTCTTTGGTTAAGCCGTAAGTGTCAAATATTCAAGGGAAATTTTGTGCCTCCATTTTTGAATACGGCTTACGGGCTGCGCCCCCTTTTTCTGAATAATATGAGAAGCGGCAGCACTCCTATTTTTCGGACAAAGCGAAAGTTAGCCGAACAGATTATTTAGTGTCTGCTGATTAATTCTATAACGCTTGATTTTACTGATTTGTGCCCCGAT
>CAJTOI010000007.1 GCA_910577925.1 uncultured Roseburia sp. | reverse complement strand
TCGCTGCGCGAATCCTCCGACACCCGGTTTTTACTGTGTTAGGTTCGTCTGTTCCGGATCGAATATCTTCGATCTACAGATTGAAATTTTCAAAATCATTTCAAGGTTTATTCACTGTTCAGTTATCAAGGTTCGTCTGTTGTTGTCCGTCTTGTTGTTCAAGCGACAGCTTATTTACTATATCACTTTTGCAACTTCTTGTCAACAACTTTTTTTATTTTATTTTCCTGCGATTTGCTTTCGCATCGCATTCAGCTTGAATATGATATCTCATTTTGCGAATTTTGTCAACAGCTTTTTCGACTTTTTTCTAAAATCTTTTGCCGTATCCGCCAATCCATACCATTGTTTCAAGCGAGCGGAGAAGGAGGGATTTGAACCCTCGCGCCGCTATTAACGACCTGCACCCTTTCCAGGGGTGTCCCTTCGGCCAGCTTGGGTACTTCTCCGAATTAACGGCAAACCGCTCTGCGGCCTGCGCTACACATATTGGGTTGCACTGCCTGTCCGAAACATTTATTCTCGGAAGAGATATCGATGCTCCGGAAGCGGAGAGGATGGGATTCGAACCCATGCGCCCTTTCGGACAAACGGTTTTCAAGACCGCCTCGTTATGACCACTTCGATACCTCTCCGTATTTTTCATGTTTCATGAAGCATCCGCCATAGAAGTATATCTGCTTTCTATTGTTTCGCCTCAAATCAGTGCAGATATAATCTTACCATCCAATTCTTGCCATGTCAATAACATTTTATACTTTTTTTTGCATTTTATTTTTAATCAGAATTCTCTGCCGCTCTCAGATACGCCTCCGCCAGAATCAGATCCTCCGGCGTCGTAATCTTAAGATTCCGATAACTTCCCTCCGTCACCTTTACCCGCCGGCCGGCCGCGTACTCCAAAATCATCGCATCGTCCGTAATGCCGCGCCCCTCCGTGCGTCCCTGCTCTATGTCCGCAAGCACTTTTGCATAGGCATCCCGGATCAACGGGCCGCAGAACGCCTGCGGCGTCTGGATCTGCCGCAGCAGTCTGCGGTCCGGCGTCGCGTCGGCAAATTCATCCTCTCCGACCAGCCGGACGGTATCTTTCACCGGCATTCCGGCCACACACGCGCCGTACTCCCTGGCCCCCGCAAGCGCGCGCGCAATCACATCCGCCGTCACAAGCGGTCTCGCGCCGTCATGGATCAGCACGTAATCGGCGTCCTCCGCCGCGAGAAGTCCCCGGTACACGGAGTCGTAGCGCTCCTTTCCGCCCTCCACGACCGCCCGCACCTTTCGGATTCCGTAACGCCGTATGATCTCTTCTCTGCAGTAATCCGCATCACCCGCGCCCGCCACCAGCACGATATCCGTGACGGCGCTCTCGTCAAACGCGCGCAGCGCATAATAAATCACCGGCTTTCCCGCCAGCGTCAGATATTGTTTCGGCACCGCGCTCTTCATCCGTTTTCCCGAACCGCCTGCCAGAACAATCGCCGTAATCCGCTCCATACTTATCCTCCGCCGTACCTATCGGCTCTCTCCCAGTTTCAAATTGGGGACCGCATTCAAATCCAGCCCTGCTCTCTTACCCGCAATATAATCATAGTATGCCGCCGTACCTATCATCGCCGCATTGTCCGTACACAAGATCGGAGACGGGCGGTAAAACGCCACGCCCCTTTCCTCACAGGCTCTGCGGAATCCTTCCCTGAGCGCGCCGTTCGAAGCCACGCCCCCCGCAAGCGCAAACTTGTCCGCCCCGCACTCCTCAACGGCCCGCATTGCATTTCCGATCAGCACGTCCGTCACCGCTTTCTGAAACGAAGCCGCCACATCCGCCTGCACAATCGGAATCCCTTTCATTCTGCACCCGTTGAGATAATTGAGCACCGCAGACTTTAACCCGCTGAAACTGAAATCATACGGGCTGCCGGCCACTTTAGAGCGCGGGAACTCTACTGCATGCGGATCGCCCTCCGCCGCGGCCTTTTCAATCTTCGGCCCGCCCGGATAACCGAGACCGATGGCCCGCGCCACCTTGTCAAAGGCCTCCCCCGCCGCATCGTCCCTGGTCTTCCCGAGAACCTCATAAACGCCGTAATCGAGCACCTTTACCAGATGCGTATGTCCGCCGGATACGACCAGACACAAAAACGGGGGCTCTAATTCCCTGTTTTCGATATAGTTCGCACTGATATGCCCTTCAATATGATGCACGCCCACAAGCGGAATCTGTTTTGCAAAGCTGATGGCTTTCGCCTCCGCCACGCCCACAAGCAGCGCCCCCACAAGCCCCGGCCCGTAGGTTACGCCTATGGCGTCAATCTCGTCGAGCGAAGCGTCCGCCTCCGCAAGCGCCTGTGTGATGACCTGATTGATCTTTTCGATATGTTTTCTCGATGCGATTTCCGGCACCACGCCGCCGTATAAGGTGTGCAGTGCAATCTGGGAAGAAATCGCGTTCGAGCGCACATCCCTGCCGTTTACGACAACTGCCGCCGCCGTCTCGTCGCAGGAACTCTCTATCGCCAGTATCTTTATCTCTCTGTCACTCATCAAACTTTCCCTCGTTCTGATAAAATACCAGTATTTTCCATTTTCCCTCTTCGTCCGTTCTCAGAACGTAGGTCTGATAGGTATAACTGTATTGTTTGTCTTCATCGACAAAATAGGATACATCCACATAGGCGCACTCTCTTTTGTCAACCGTCTTGTATACCACGTCATTGCTGTCGCACACACTGACGCTCCGGATGGTCCGCTCCTTTTCCCGGTACTCGGCAATATCCGCCCGCAGCGCATCCAGATACGCATCGCGCGGATTGTTTTCAAGCAGCTCCTCATCAAACAGCATTCGGGCCTGATCCCCGAGCTGCTGCAGCTCCTCGTCCGTATAGCTCTCATTGTAAAAACATTGAAGAATGCGGTTGTACAGTTTGACGACCTCCCGCGGCGTCGCCGGATAATTGTCCTCCAAATCCTTGGTGATCACCTTCTGCACTTCCGTCAGCGTCACATTTCCGTCCTCGGAAGCATTATTTCTGCTGCGGGACATATAATAGCCTCCCACAACAAGACCGATAATGGCAACGGCAATGACTCCGACCATGATTTTACGTTTCATATCAATCGCCCTCCTCTCAACGAATCAGTCTTCCTCAAATAACAGCTCCACGCTTTTTCCGTCCCGTCCCAGATGAGCATCCGCGAATATTTTTTTAACCTGAGGCATATAATCCTCCGCCCGAACCAGCGAAGGAGAAAAATGCGTCAGCCACAATTCCTTTGCATCGGCACGTCTTGCCAGCTCGGCCGCCTCATAAAACGTCATATGCTTATACTGTTTTGCTTTTGCCAGCTTTTCCTTTTCCGCATACATTCCCTCGCAGATAAACAGGTCCGCCTCCGCCGCCGCGGCCGCAATTCCGTCTGTAGGCCTCGTGTCCGTGCAGTAGGTCACCTTAATCCCCCTGCGCGCAGGTCCGAGCACCATCCCGGGCGTGTATGTCCCGTCCTCCGTCTCGACCGTCTCCCCCTTCTGCAGACGATTCCAGTACATCTGAGGGATTCCCGCTTCCCTCGCCTGCTCCACCATAAACCTTCCGGCGCGGCGGATTTCAACGGTATACCCGTAGCAGGTAATATTGTGGTTGACCCGAAACGCATGGATACAGTAGCCGTTTATGCAAAAATCGGCCTCGGGCTCGGTAATCTCAATAAACTCAAGCGGAAACGGAAGTTCCGGCGCGACGACACGCAGCGCGTTCACCACACGCTCGAGTCCCTTCGGCCCGATCAGCACAAGCGGCTCGGCGCGCTCCGCGTTTCCCATCGTCAGCAAAAGCCCCGGCAGACCGCTGATATGATCCGCATGATAGTGCGTAAAACATATCGCGTCAATCGGCTTAAATGTCCAGCCCTTTTTTTTGACGGCAACCTGTGTTCCCTCCCCGCAGTCGATCAGCAGATTGCTGCCGTTGTAGCGCATCATCGCCGCCGTCAAAAAGCGATGCGGAAGCGGCATCATCCCGCCGGTTCCCAAAAGACATACGTCTAACATAATCATCCTCTTTCCGTTATTCGAATCTAACGATTCTGTTCACAACGGCTCTTTCTTATAGATATAAGCGTCCTCTTTCGGACATTCGTAAAATCCTTTTCGAATTCCCTCGCGCACAAATCCCCGCGATTCATACAGGCGGATGGCCGGCGCATTGGTCACCCGTACCTCGAGCACCGCACTGCGGATTCCCCGCGCCTGCGCCCGCCGAAGCGCCGTATCGACCAGTTCCCTTCCGATCCCGCGGCCTCTCGCCGCCTCCGCCACGGCCACATTGGTGATTTCCGCCTCGTCCAGCGCAAAATACATTCCGATGTACCCCAGAATGCCGTCTTCCCCCTCCGCAGCCAAAAACAGCGTACAGTCCATGGCAAGCGCATCCGAAAACCCCTGCCTGCTCCACGGCTGCGAAAAAACAGCCGCCTCTATCCGTGCAGCCGCCCCGACATCGGTCTCTGTCATCTCTCTGATTACCGTCATAACCGCCTCTCTGTCAGACCGAAGCCGCGGCATGCTCCTGCTTTGCCCGCTCCCGCTCAGCCTGGGAAAGCCTTAAGTATTCCGGCGCATGCTCCGCGGCGCTCTGCGTGCGCCCCTCTGCCGCATAGGACAGTCCGAGCGCCGCCACGGACCCGGCACGCTGTCTGTTCAGATGGACCGGCGCATAAGAATACGGCACCGCCGCATGTGCGCGGATATATGCGTCAAACACCGGCACGCCGTCGCCCAAAAACACGACGCGCTCTCCTCTGCTATTTATATCGGCAATTATCTCGTCAATCCCAACCGCACACTGCGCCCGCACCGTTTCCATGGTATTTCCGTCAAAACGGTACAGGCCCGTGTAGGCCTGATTCCTCCTCGCATCCATCAGCGGACACACCAGATCACGGTGTCCCGCCAGATTATAGGCCAGCGCGTCCACCGTCGGCACACTCACAATCGGCACGTCAAGAGCCAGTCCCAGCCCCTTTGCCGTCGCGGATCCGATGCGCAGCCCGGTAAAAGACCCCGGGCCGCCCGCCACCGCGATCACATCCACCGTACCCAGATCCAGCTCCGTCATCTTTGCCACTTCGGCAAGCATCGGCAGAAGCGTCTGCGAATGCGTCTTTTTATAATTGACCGTGTATTCTCCCAGCAGATTCGCGTCCTCCGCAACCGCAACGCCTGCCACCAGCCCTGAGCTGTCCAAACCTAATACTTTCATCCCAGCCTCCGTTTCCCGCCGTCATTCCGTTTCCCGGATCGTAATTTTACGGTAATCAAAACCTTTGTCCAAATCCTTCTCAATCAATACCTCGTGCCGTTCCTCCGGCAGAAGTTCCTCGATCAGATTGGCCCACTCCACCATACAGAGCCCGTTTCCGTAAAAATAGTCCTCATATCCGATCTCATCCATCTCGCAGACGTCGCCGATACGGTAAACGTCAAAGTGGTAAAAGGGCAGCCGCCCCTCCTCATATACCTGCACAATGGTAAAAGTAGGACTGCAGACCGGTTCTGCAATCCCAAGCCCTTCCGCAATCCCCTGTGTAAAAACCGTCTTTCCCACACCGAGTTCCCCGGTCAGGGTATACAGATCCCCCGGCTTCGCCCGCTCGCCGATCCGCTTTCCGAGCTCCCTTGTCTCCTCCGGGCCGTAGGTTTCATAGATTCTTTCACTCATTCTGTTCCTCATTTCATTTTCACGCGGAATTTTTCCAGCCTGGCATTCGCAAGCTCTGCCAGAGGTCCGTAGTTCTCTCCGAGCTGTCCGCGCGGAATCACATAGGCATTGATTCTGCTGCTGTAGACAAGCACATTGCTCTTTGTCGCCACCATCTTATAAATCTGCTTCCACGGAAGTTCGGCGCGCGCCTCTGCCTGGGACACCGTAAATCCGTTTTCATCCACCGTAAAATGCAGCGGCGCGCGAAGCACTTCGGATCTCGCAAGGCTCGCTTTCGAGCGCAGATACAGCGCCGCCGGCAGATACAGCAAAAACATCACACAAAACCCCGCATAGACGGCCGTGTACATCGGCTCGACCTTGCCCCGCGACACCACGGCAAGCACACATACGGCCGCCGCAACCACAATCGAAAATATCCCCTGAAACCCCGCATAGGCCTGATAGAGGTTAAAGCGATACAAATCCTTCACATCCAGCGTAATATCAAATTCAATCGGCATTGCACCGCCCTCCCTACCGCTGCGTTCCTTTCAGAACGGGCGAAATATGCTTGTAAATCAAAAACGTAACCACAACGGAAAGCATCCCTTTCACAAACGTAAAGGGCGCGTTAAAGTAAATCAGGCACTGCAGAATATCCTTCACCTCAAACCCGAAACCCGCGGCAATCACCTGATACGCCGCAAGAACCATATCTTTTGACATAAAATTATAGTAGAACGGGTAGACGAAAAAATAATTTGACGGAATCGAAATCAATGCCATCACAAACGCGCCGGCAAGCGAACCGATCAGCGCTCCGCTGCGGTTCTTTTTCACTTTGTATACCAATCCCGCCGGCAGCACAAAGGCTGCCCCCAAAACGAAATTAGACAATTCTCCCACGCCGCCGGTAGAAGTAATCGTAAGATGAAGCAGATTTTTTACCAGACACACCAAAACGCCGCACAGCGGTCCCAGGGAAAAGGAACCCACGAGCGCCGGTAAATCAGACAGGTCCATCTTGATAAAATTCGGGATCAGCACCGGTATCGAAAAATCAAAAAACATTAACACAAAGGCAATCGCCGACAGCATTGCGGTCACCGTGAGATAGCGCACGCTGCCGACTCCCTGCCCTGCCGTTTTATTTGTAGCCATCAAAAATTTCTCCTTCAATCACAGTTTCATTGTGAGCTGAATCCTCTGCTTTTTGAGGTCCACGCTCATAACCTTCACTTCCACAATATCCCCGACGCTGACCACCTCAAGCGGATGCTTGATAAATTTATCGCACATCTGCGAGATATGTACCAGCCCGTCCTGATGCACGCCGATATCCACAAACGCCCCGAAATCAATGACGTTGCGCACGGTTCCTTTCAGCGTCATCCCCGGCGTTAAATCCTTCATATCCAGCACATCGCTGCGCAGAATCGGCTTCGGCATGTCCTCTCTCGGGTCACGCCCCGGCTTTTCCAGTTCTTTTACGATATCCCGAAGGGTCAGTTCTCCGACTCCCAGCTCTTCGGCCAGCCGCTTATAATCGGAAATCTTTTTGGAAATCCCCTCCACGCTGCGGTTCTTTACGTCTTCCAGACTGTAGCCAAGCTTCCCGAGAAGGGCTTTTGTCGCCTCGTAGCTCTCCGGGTGCACGCCGGTTGCATCCAGCGGATTTTTGCCGTCCCCGATGCGCAGGAAGCCCGCGCACTGCTCGTACGCTTTCGGTCCGAGTTTCGCCACTTTAAGGAGCCCCGCGCGCGATACAAAGCGTCCGTTTTCCTCCCGGTATGTCACGATATTTTTCGCGACTGCCTTGCTGATGCCGGAAATATATTCAAGCAGAGAAGCGGAAGCCGTGTTCAGATCCACGCCGACCTTGTTCACACAGTCCTCGACCACGCCTCCGAGGGCTTCGCTCAGCTTTTTCTGATTCATGTCATGCTGATACTGGCCCACTCCGATCGACTTCGGGTCGATTTTTACCAGCTCCGCCAGAGGGTCCTGCAGCCGACGCGCCATCGAAGCCGCGCTCCTCTGCCCCACGTCAAAATTCGGAAATTCCTCTGTCGCCAGTTTGCTCGCGGAATACACGGACGCTCCGGCCTCGTTTACGATAATATACTGCACCTTCGCCGAAATTTCTTTCAGCAATTCCACAATCACCTGCTCGGATTCCCGCGATGCCGTACCGTTTCCGAGTGAAATCAGCGTCACGTGATATTTTGCGATCAGGTTCTTTAAGGTTCTCTTGGCCTCCTCGACCTTGTTCTGCGGCGCCGTCGGGTAAATCACTGTCGTGTCGAGCACCTTGCCCGTGGAATCCACCACAGCCAGCTTGCAGCCGGTACGGAACGCAGGGTCCCAGCCGAGCACAACCTGTCCCGCGATCGGCGGCTGCATCAAAAGCTGCTCCAAATTCTTTCCGAACACCTTAATCGCGCCGTCCTCCGCGCGCTCCGTCAGGCTGTTTCGTATTTCCCGCTCAATGGCCGGCGCAATCAGTCTGTCGTAGGCGTCTGCGGCAACCTCCTTTAAAACCGGCGATGTCTCCGGATTGTCCCGCGTGATCATCTGATGCTCCAGATAGCGGAGAATCTCCTCCGTCGGAGCTTCCACCTTCACCGTGAGAAATTTTTCGCTCTCCCCGCGGTTTAAGGCAAGAATCCGATGTCCCGCCAGCTTCGCCACCGGCTCGTCAAATTCATAATACATCTCATAGACCGATTCCGCGTCCGCGTCCTTTGCCGCGGAGACGATACGTCCCTTTTTCATCGTCAGCTCGCGGACTCTCGTGCGGTAATCCGCCTCGTCGGAGACAGCCTCCGCAATGATATCCTTCGCTCCCGCGACGGCATCCTCCGCGGTCTCCACACCTTTTTCCCCGTCGATATACTTTGCCGCCTCCTCAAGAAGCGGCGTCTTTATCATCTGAAGCACAATGACATTTGCCAGCGGTTCCAGTCCCTTTTCCTTCGCAATCGTCGCGCGCGTGCGGCGTTTCGGCTTATACGGGCGGTAGAGGTCCTCCACCAGTACCATCGTCTCCGCCGCAAGAATCTGCGCCCGAAGTTCCTCGGTCAGCTTTCCCTGCTCCTCGATGCCCGCAAGCACCGTCTCCTTGCGCTCCTCAAGATTTCTCAGATAGGTCAGGCGCTCGAACAGATTTCGGAGCACCTCATCGTTTAACGCGCCGGTTGCCTCCTTGCGGTAACGGGCGATAAAAGGAATCGTATTCCCCTCGTCAATCAGCTTGACAGCAGCTTCTGTCTGCGTCCTCTGAATGCCCAATTCCCCGGAAAGTTTCGCGATAATATCCATAAATAACAACCATTCCTTTCTGGCAGCCTGCAGAAATTTCCATGCCGGCCTCGGTTTTCTTATACAATCCGCGTTATATTATAACGAAATTCCCCCGCAATCGCAAGTCACAGTTCGGCAAATTGCCGCCGTTTCGCCCCGCACGGTCCATGCATTGTTTTTTTTACGGAAAGATGCTACAATGTCGGGAGACATTAAAAACGGGCTGCGTGCGCGGCGCTTGGCCCTTTTGTTCAGCAGCAATGCCTTCCGCGCGGAAGGCGGTATGAGAGGTTTTATATGGATCATCAATTTTACGGACAGCAGCAGAATCCCCGGCGTTCGAGCCGCATGGAGTTTTATTCCATGGCGCTCGGCATCGTCGCGCTTGTGACGTTCTGCACGTTATATTCCCCGTTCATCTGCGGTTCACTGGCTATCGTCTTTGCACTGCTCTCCCGCGGCGGCGAAGCCGCATTTGCCCCCAGGGCCCGGGCCGGTCTTGTCACCGGTTCCGTCGCCCTAGGACTCGTCGTGTTCCTCTGTGTCTTTTCTGTCGTGTACGTGCTTGCGCTCTACGGAAGTATCGAAAATATGCTGATTCAGACCGAGGATATCGTCCGGCCGATGTACGAGCGCCTCGGCATCGACTACGACATGCTGCTACAGTCTTACCGGTAGGGCCGCATGCCAGATGATGAGCGCGAGATTTTTTATAAGACAGTTGACGACGGTAATCGCCAGGGCGATCCACAGATAGCGCGCCCGGACGCGCATCGCAATCCGAACCCTGCCGCGCGAGAGCCGTTCAACCGTCTGGCTTATCATAAACCATCCGCCGAGAAACGCCGTATAGGGCGCCATCGGATGAAAGAAGAACGAGCGTATCGGCTTCCCCCTCAGCAGCAGAAAAAGCGCCCGCGTTCCGCCGCAGCCGGGACAGTAGAGTCCGGTCAAACGGTGAAAGGCGCAGTCCGGCACATATGCGAATATCCGGTAATCGGTTCGCTCCGCCAGCACAAAAAAGACGGCGCAGACCGCCAGGCAGATCCAGCCGACGATATAAAGTTGCCGTTCCGTTCTCTTTTCCGTCTCCGTCATAGCGCTCCCCATCCTTCGTATTCTGTGTCAAAGTATACTCCGTATCGTCTCCGTCTGTAAAGTATAAAACAAAAGTGGAATCTTTCCGATAAATATGTTAAGATGTGCACAAGAGCAGCAAGCAGTGAATGGAGGTTTCCTATGTCCGTGAATATGATTTCTAATTACAGCAATTACGACAATTTCAATATCTACAACAGTCCGGCGTCCGGCGCGCCGGGTTCGGAAGACGATTCCGCGAAAAGGGCCGGGCGCAAATCCTCCCCGGAGGAATGCGAGACCTGTAAGGAGCGCAAGTATCAGGACGGCTCGAACGAGAACGTATCGTTTAAATCCGCCGCGCATATTTCGCCGAACGCTGCCGGCTCCGCGGTTCGCGCCCACGAGGGCGAGCATGTGGCCAACGCCTACGACAAGGCCGCCGAGAAGAACGGAAAAGTGGTGTCCGCATCGGTCTCCATCCACACTTCGGTCTGCCCGGAATGCGGACGCACCTATGTGTCCGGCGGCACGACAAACACGCAGATTAAATATTCGGACGAATCAAATCCCTACCAGCAGAATCAAAAGGCCCAGGACGCGCTGCGGTTTTCGGGCAGCAATATCGACTATGTAGCATAAGGAGCATTTTTTGCATCATGAAAAGAAAGACCGGAGAGCTCGCGCGCATTGCGCGCGACATACTCAACAACCGTTACACGCTGCCGATGGGGGCTTTCGTCGCTGCGATTTTTATTCCCGCAGTCATCGAAATCCCCTTTTCTCTGTATGCCCGGCCATCGGCTTCCGCTATCCAGCTTGTGATCTCGGGCTTTGCAGAATTTCTGATTCTGCTGATCGAACAGGTCCTGCTGGTCGGCGTTTTGATGGGCCAGTTTAATCTGACCCGGAATCAGCCGTTTACGCTCAGGACTGTTTTTTCTCCGTTTAAACTCGGAACAGACCGTTACTTCGGGGCCGCGTTTCTCTTTGACCTGCTGATCGCCCTCGCTCTGTGCCCCGGCATCTGCTGTTATATCGCGTTCCGGCAGCTCGGCGCGGGCATTCCCCCCGTCCTTTTGCTGATTGCCGGCATCTGCTGTTCTGCGGTGCTTGCGGTACTGGTTCTGATCCACTACCTTCTCGTATTTTGTTTTCTTGTCGACTACCCCAAGATGCGGGTGTTTGACGCATATAAAGAATGCCGCCGCGCGATGCGCGGCAGCAGACTCCGTATGCTTTCCGTATTGGTTTGTCTTCTCGGCTGGATCTGTCTGATCGCCTGCTCCTTCGGCATTGCCGCACTGTGGGCCGGCCCGTATATGATCGAACTGCTGACAATTTTTTACCTCGATATCACCGGAGAGCTCGACCGGCTTCCGGTCCGCAGTTATCAGACATAGAAAATAACGATCGTTCCGAAAGTTGTGGAACCGTTGATGTAGAGCATCGTATTTCCGTATTCCGCGTTCCTCCCCTTTTCGCCGACGCTTCCGAATACCCGCTCGAGATTATTCTCAACCTGCCACTCTTTCGGCACATACAGGTTCGTCTCCCCGAAATGGTTTTCTACATTCACAAACGCGGAACCTCCCTGCACAACGGCATTGTCAAAATACACGGACAGGGTACCGAAATGATTCTCGAGCTGCGCATTTTTAAAATTGTCCGAATTAATGTAGCGAATTGCCGAGCCAAACGTATTCTCACAGCGGATCTGCTCCCCCTGACACTGCTCGGCGCTGTTTCCCGGATACGCATATGCCGTATCCCCGTATATTCTCTTTCTGCGGGTATTCTGGAAAATCATCGAAAATCCGATGCTGAACAGAATCGCAACTCCAAATACCGTCCAGGGAGTCAGCTGCACGATCCCGATCTCATCGTCATAAATCATATAGAGAAACGCCAGCGGAATAAAAATCTGATAAAAATTCACCCTGCGTATCCCCTCGAAAATCGTCCATCCCAAAAATATCGTCACTAGAATGCCAAACACATTGACATCCGGGAAGAGTCCGAACTGGCTTGCCACCAGACATACCGCGGCAAGTATAAACACGATTCCCCAAAAAATTCTACCTGAACTGCCTTTCATGATACACCCTCTTTTCTTCTAATTTGTTGATAAACGGTTTATAGTAATACCGCGACACGAACACCTGCTTGTGTGTTCCCCGAAAGGCTACCACGCTCGATGACGTTAAATTGCGGTGAATCGAGTAAATATGGCGCATGTTTACGATTGTGGATTTCGACACCCGCATAAACACACCGGGAAGCATATCCTCAAGCTCATACAGCCTGTATCCCGTCTGGTATATTTCATCTCTGGTATGTGCATGAATTACCCCCTCCTCCGTCTCAAAAAACAGAATCTCATCCAACGGCACATAGTACTCCGTACTGCCCTTGCAGAGCGGAAACTTCTGCGCGATATTGACCACATCGCTGACCGCCGTCTGAATCGCCTTAATCTGCTCGGTAATTCCGCGGCAGCGTATGACGACTTCCTCCTCCGAAATTCCGTCTTCAATCTCAATCCGTATCTTCATAGCAAACTCCCTTTCGATGATTTCCCATACCTTCCATACCTTCATGTTATAAAAAGAACCTCCCGATGTAAACAGATTTACATCAAGAGGTTTCTTTTCAGGGGTAACCGGTCGGTTTTTCTATCCGTAGCGCTGCCTTCTACAGCTCCTGCAGGCACTTTGCCGCCGCATCCATTCCGGACAGCTCTATCTGCTCAAACTCTCCCGCGTCCACTTTTGCCGCATTGTCCGGATTCAGCGGGAGCTTTCCGAGCACCGGGATATGAAGCGCTTCTGCCGCCGCGTCGATGTTGCTCTCGCCGAACAGGTTTATGTGTCTGCCGCAGTCCGGGCACTCCAGATAGCTGAAATTCTCCACGGCGCCAAGCACCGGAATGTGCATCATCTCCGCCATGTTGTACGCCTTTTTTACGATCATCTGCACCAGCTCCTGCGGCGACGTGACGATCACGATCCCGTCCACCGGAAGCGACTGAAAGACTGTCAGCGGCACGTCGCCGGTTCCCGGCGGCATATCGACAAACAGATAATCGATATCTCCCCACACCGTCTCGCTCCAGAACTGCTTTACCACGCCTGCGATCACCGGTCCCCGCCAGATCACCGGCGCCTCCTCGTCATCCAGCAGAAGATTGATTGACATAACCTTTATGCCGCCTGCGGTCTCCATCGGTACCATGCCTTCCTCGCTCCCGCACACCTGTCCGTGCACGCCGAACATCTTTGGAATCGACGGCCCCGTGATATCCGCATCCATAATCCCGACGCGGAAACCCGCTTTTTTCATCGCGCAGGCCAGCGACGCGGTCACGAAAGATTTTCCGACCCCGCCCTTTCCGCTGACAACGCCGATTACTTTTTTTATATCGGAAGCCGCATTCATCGGCTCCTTGGGGATCCCTCCCCCGTTTTTATTGCTCGGGCAACCCTCACAACTTGATTTATCGCAGCTTCCTGCGCTGCTACAGCTGCTGTTTTCCGGCATTTTGTGCCCTCCTTGTCTCTCTGATTTTATCCGTGCGGGGAAGAACCCCCGCTCCTGTCCATTATACAACGCTTTCTGCTTTTTTCAAGTAGCTTTCAAACAGCGGATTGTTCTGCTTTTTAACAAGTGGGAGCTTCCCATGCATATCACGTCACTGTTCCATCTCAAATGTCTGCTGTCCCTGCGGCGAAATCCCGCGCATTTGAAATACTTTTGTTTTCAGATTCGCATCCAGCTCCGCCCGATATCCGTCTTTCTCCCAGCAAAGCACGAGCCTTTCGGCGTCGGATGTCACGGAAAACGCCGATTCAAACGAAAATGCCGGCCATTCGGCGCGGAAGCGGAGCATCGAGAGCTGTTTTTTGACAACGTCCCTCTTTAGGCCGGCCTCCATCTGCTCTTTTGTGAGATTCGTCCGGTTGATCTCCTTGTGGCCTCCCGCGCCTGCACGCGCAACCGCCTCATGGTCGTTTTTCCCGGCGAAAAGATCCAGATACCATATCTGCGGTTTCCCCGGCATAAACAGCTGAATCGCACGCGCGAGCAGCATATTCCCGTCATCTTCGCCGAGCGCGCTGTAGTAGGTGGCGTTGACCTGATAATACATATTCTTTTTCCCGTGCAGGTCCTTGACATAACCGCCGCGCGCCACAACCGTGTCAATCAGCTTCCCGATCTGCTCCTCCGAGAGCATTCCCTTTAAGTCGAGCAGCGGGATTCCGTCATGGCAGCCAAGCATATTTACCGTGCGGATGTTCTTTTCCGAAAGCTCTTTTGCCCACGCGGCAAGCTGCTCTCCCGTTCCCCGCTCCAGCGCGTCAATCACAAGCCCCGGCAGGAAAAAGTCGTAGGTCATATAGCCTTTTTCGGCAATTTTCTCGTAAATTTTCTCGCCGTAGCCCGCGTGAATCTCCGGGAGAAGCGCAAGCCGATACCGGTCCGCCAGACCGCGCACCCGCTCCAGCAGCTCCCAGACGCCCGGCTCATTGAGAAAATTTTTCTCCCCCGGTTCTTTCGGCGCATAGGCAAATGCGTCCAGCCGGACGATTTTCGCGCCGTACCCGGAAAGCTTCTTTAAGGTGTCCTCATAATATTCCCAGACCAGCGGGGATTTGATGTTTAAATCCATCTGCCCAAGATATTTTCTGCTTGACTCAAGAAATTCTTCCACCGCAACCTTCTTATCCTCATATCCGTCGTACACGATTTCCGACGGCTGTTTTCCCGCGGCGAGCGCCGCATTTACCCGGTCTGCCAGCTCTTTGGCCTGCGCATACTGCAGCCCTGCCGCCTGCATCAAGTCCTGCGCATCCGGCACGGGATAGCGCACTTCCTGATAAAACGTATTCCAGTACGGAACCTCTTTTCCATCGGGAAAACGCACCGTTAAAATCGGCAGTCCCGGTTTGCGGAAAAACATTTCCCTGATCAGCTCCTCATCCGGCCGGATATAGCCCTCCTCCGTCATCTCCCCGCGTCCGTCCCAAAACTTGTTCCAGTCAATAAAGAAGTCCCTGTATTTCGAGTTTTCACCTTTCTTTAAAATATCCTGAAACTGCTCCGACAGCACAGACGCATGGTTTAATATAAAGTCCAGCTTCAGATCAATGCCGAGCGCGTCAAGCGCATCCAGATCTTCCTTTTTTGCCAGCATCCGATTCAGGCCGTAATCGATCACCGAAAATCCCCGATCCAAATCCGTGTGAAACACACTCGGCAGGATATAGAAGGAGGAAAATACTCCCGCAAGCTCCTCCCTCCCCAGAAATCCGGCGATATCGGAAAGCGTTCCTCCCAGACTGTCCGGATACGCGTTCAACATCGGACCGCTGTTTGCTGTATTTCTCATATCATTCTCCTCCGCCTTACTGCAACTGTTTCTCCGCTTCCTGCATAATCCTTTGGTACTCCTCATAGGACAAAAGCCTGCCGTCTTTCGAGACGATCAGCTTCGCCTTATGCGCCTGCGCCTTAAGCATCGCCTGTTCCAGTTCAAGCACGCACATCGTAAACGGACTGTCCGTCTTCCCGTCCCGGTTCCGCGCCCTCCGATGCGCCAGCGTCTCCTGCGGTGTGCTGTTCAAAAGAATCGGCACATCCACGCCTTCATAGCGGTCGCTGTTGCCGTGTGTCCATTCGATAATCAGCACATTTATCCCGGAAAAATCTACCTGCTCATACCAGAGCTCCGTCTCCGCACGTCCCATGCGTTTGAGCCAGATCTTTTCCGCCCCGGATTTAAACGATGCCGCAGCCGCGGTCACCTCATCAAACCCGATCTCCCTGTCCGTCCCAAGATAACCTGCCAGTCCGTCCCTTCCGCCTTCCAGGTAGGACGCGTACCACGGGTACTCTTTTGCGTGCGCCGCATCGGCGTCTGTTCCCTCTCTCTGGCACTGCTGTACAACCGCAAACCGCTCGGCCGTATAAACGCCGTCCGCCACCATTTTCTTTAAACCGCTCTCGCGGAATATATGTAAGCGCTCCGCATCGTTGTACGCCGGTATTCGGCGCGGGTAATTGTCCCCGGAGAGCGTGTAGCTGCCGATTCCGAACTCATTGAGGTAAAACGAAAGCAGCGATGCAATCTCGGATTTGCCCACTCCGGAACCGCCGCAGACCGTCACCACCGCGCGGTTTGCCGCATTCCCTGCGAACGCCTCCCGAAGATGCTTTAACAGCTCCGGAAAAATAAGATTTGCCTTTGCGATATGCTCCGCTCCGATCTCCACCTTATCGCCCGGCATATCGCCGTGCGGGATGTCTGCCGGCACGGCAGGCGGCTGCCAGTCGACCGCATTTTCCAGTTTATTTGTCTGATCCATCGTTCCCTCCCTCACCGAGCATCCACTTGATTGCCGGCTCTAAATATTGATTCCAGAATTTCCAGTCATGGATTCCCGGACTTTCATGGTAGGTCACGTCTACCTGCTCTTTTATCAGGAAATCCCGAAACAGATGGTTCACGTTCAGCAGAAAGTCCTCGCTGCCGCAGGCCATATAAATCGGCGGTATCCGAAGCCCCTGCTCCTTGTGCTGTTTTACCAGATACTCCGGATTATTCTCCGTATGCTCCACCTGGTCCAGATCCCCAAACGTGGCCGTGTAATAATCAAAATCCGCAATTCCGTCAAACACATCCGGCTTTCTGCCCTTGATGTCATAAATAATCAGCGCCGAGGACAGCGCGAAGATGTGTCCGAACGTTTCGCTGTACTTTAAGCCGGTGTGAATCGCACCGAACCCGCCCATGGAGAGTCCGCCGATATACAGATCCTCTCTGCGGTCGGACAGTCCGAAGGTTTTGCTCACATACGCCACGAGTTCTTCCCCGACAAAGGTACCGTAGGCGCGCCCGGTCCCCTTTGCGTCCAGATAAAAGCTGTTATCCCCCTGCGGCATCACGATTGCCAGGTTATATTTTACCGCCATCTCCTGCGCCTGGCTTCCGGTCATCCAGTCGGCCGCATTTCCGGAAAAACCGTGCAAAAGGTACAGTGTCTTTGTCGGTCTTTCATAATGCGGGTTTCCCTCCACCATCATCGGCTGCAGGTCGTTCGGTAAAAACATATAAAATTCTGTTATTTTTGACAGTGATTTTGAAAAAAAGTTTATATGCAGTAATGCCATTTGTTTTTCCTCCTTTTAATTCAGCCGTACCGTCTCTCCTGCCGGTACGCATACCGCGCTGCCGTCCGCAAGCAGCCACACGTCAAGGGCTGTCCGGTTTACCGCCAGCCCGCCGTCCGCCGAAAACTCCAGTCTCCGAAACGCTTCCGTGTAGTCGCGGATTTCCCCGTTTGTCGCAAACCAGATTTCCGCCCCGTAACGGTTTACATAAGAAAATATTTCTTCCGCCCGCTCCCAGTTATCCCTCTGGTCAAACTCATATGCATGCCCCCAGAGATAAAACAGCCTTGCGCCGTCCCTTCCGGCCGGCTCCCCGCAGAATGTTTCGAGCAGCTCCGTCACCCTCTCGTCGTTGTGGTGGCAGGTCGGATGCCATGTCAGAAATTCCTGCGGCAGCCCGAATGCATGCGTGCTTTCCACAGTTCTCGCATAACGGATTCCGCATGACCGCAGCACCTGCAGCACGGTTTCGTCGTAAACGCCGAACGGATACGCAAACCCCGTCACCAGTCTGTCCAGGACGCGCTCAAGATTCCTGCGGTCCTCAATTACTTCGCAGGCTGCAGTCCCCGCGGAAATCTCCGTCAGCTTTTTGTGGGTCAATGCATGGCAGGCGATCTCCTGCCCTTCATACATCGTCTGCAGTTCCTCTGCGCGAAACGTAGAGATATCCGTGTCATGCCCGTCAAGCGCTGCATGTCCCGCTCTTCCGAGCGTTCCGTAGTTCAGGTTAAAGGTCCCCCGGATTCCGTACTTCCTCATTACCGCAAGCAGCCGCTCATCCTGCCTTACCCCGTCGTCATAGCTTACGGTGAATGCCTTTGTCTTCCCTTCCGGGAATGCCATCTGTATGATCTGCATCTGTCTGCCTCCCTTCCGCCAGTACAACCGCCGCCATCGCCGCTCCGCCCGCCTCATTCGGATGGAGCCCGTCTCCGATATGCAGGCCCGCCTTTAAATACTTCGGGCGCTCCGCATCCTGCAGCGCCCCGTCAAAGTCAAAAAGGCCGTCCGCAAGCCGCTGTGTCCGAAGCCATGCGTTGAACTCCCCGCGCACCTGCTCCCCACGCGGGCAGCCCGGCATCTCGTCATTTCCGAACGGCATGACCGTTCCGAGATAAATCCTGCTCTCATGCCGGTGTGCGGTTTTTACAATCTCTTCCACCCCCGCCGCAAGCTCTGCGGCAGTCACGGACTCATCGAGATTCCCGAAAAATTCCGGGTGCATCATATCATTCACCCCCTCAAGCATCAGGATGTAATCGGGGTGTTCTGTCTCATAGACGTCGCGCTCAAAACGCGCGGCGCCCGCCGCTCCGAAGCAGGCCCCCTCTCCGGGCATATCTTTTACAAAAGACGCATCGCGCAGTATTCGGTTTCCGCCGATTCCGCGGTTTACAAGCGTCACCCTGCCCGGGTAATCCCGATAAAGGACTTCCCCGAGCGCATCCGCAAAATAGGACATGTGCGTGATGGAATCTCCAAAGAGCGCTATCGTCGTCACCTCCGCTTCCGAAAACACGCAGATTGCGGATACTCCGACAGCGATATCTGCCTTGTTGACATCCGCCTCCACATAGGGATAGACTTCACGGCTCTGCTTTTCCTCAAAGCTCTCCGTCTCGGTAAAATCACCGTTTTCCCCGTACACCGTATGCCAGCTCTCTGCCCGCCACGTAGAACAGGCCGACTGTACATTGGTCCGCTCTCTTATGTATACGGACAAAACGATTTCCGTTCCGGCCTGTATCTTCCACGGCAGTTCGTCGCAGAAAAATTCCTCGCCCGGTCCGATGACAATCCGCTGTTCTCCCCGCCTCGTCAGAACCTGTGTCTGTGCGATCTCCGATTCACCCTCCCGCTTCTGTCCGATCACCGCTTTTTCAAGAATCAGCGGCTCTCTCCCGTAACGGTTTGAGAATTTCACCTTCACATGCGTCCCGTTCAGATTATTCCGAAAAAAAGTTCTCTGTGTGATATTTTCTATCGTCCCTATCGTTGCATTGTAATTGACGGGAAGATAACTCCACGATGTGTACCAGCTCATTGACTGTCTGCTCCTTACCCTTATCTTATTTTATACTACAAGAATCACACGATCAATACCGGTATTTCGGCCCCGGTTTTCCGTGCCCCCGGCTCGCTCAGGCGAGACGGTAAACCGTGATTTCCACACTTCCCGGCTCGCTGCCGCCCTCCAGCGCTCCGACATAAACTCCGGTATTAAGCCATGCGTATCTGCCCTTATCGTCTGTCTGAAAACGCGGCGCCGTCTTAATCATCTGCGCCGTATCGGAAAAATCTATTTTTCCTTCATTCTCGACTGCAATATAGACACCGTCGTCTGTTTTGAGCAGATATTTTGCAAATACATGGCTGATCCCGTTTTCTCTTGCCGTATTCCAGTCGGCCCCGCCGGAAATGACCTCGCCGCTTATCTTCCCCTCAAACGTCCCGCCCGTTATCGGAATCACCCGAAGGAATCCCGCGCCGTCATCTTTCACCTCAAATTCCGAAGCACACCGGGCATGTATGCTTAAAATCTTTTCCGCTTCAAGCTTCATCTCAATCCTCCTGACCTTTCCCAAATGCAGCATGCATCTGTTTTTACCGTTCCAATCATTCTGCCGGCTACTGCTATTATAGCCTCTGTCTCCGGTATGTTCTATAAAAAATAAGTCCTGTTTTTTTATTTTCAAGTCCTGATTGCGCATGTTTTTGTCTGCGGATTCGGGTGTCAGAATCTTTGAGACAAAAAACGGATGCAGCGCTTTGCTTCTGCATCGCGCCGCATCCGTATGTAATGATTCTTCTGTTGTTTTTTGATATTTATCTTTCACGAATAACGCAGCGCCTTCTTGAGCGCAATCGACACACCGGCGCCGACTGCAAAGCACACCAGCGCCTCCACAAGACCGTTTATCCCCACAAAACCGACGATAAACGGAATCGCTTTTGTCATCCCGAACTGTTCCCGCATGGTTCCGGCAAACAGCGTCACAAGCGTTCCCATAAAAAACGCGGTATTTAAAATCGGACAGCAAAGATTTGCAAGCGTCACGGATACGTTTGCGTTCAGTCTTGTCTGACGCAGGCCTTTATAGAGATAGCCTGTCAGCAGCCCCTCCAGAATACGGGTCGGCACGCAAACAAGAAACGTGTATACCGGGTTGATTCCCAGCAGCACGGTTCCGAACGCGCTCATTCCGAAGCACTGGATAAAGCTCGTGACACCGAACACGCCTCCTAAAATCGCACCGGCCGCGGGTCCCAGCACGACGGCTCCTACCGCAACCGGCACAACAATCAACGTAATCTCGAGCCCTAACGTTTTGATGTAGCCAATCGGGGTAAAAGCCATGAGCAATACAACGGCGACAAGCAACGCCAGCTCCACGAGATATTTCGTGGAAAATTTTGATTGATTCATTGGTCTCTTCCTCTTTTCTACGCTATTTTATATTCTGCGCGTGCGGCTTTCTCCCGGTAACGTCAGAAGTCTTTGCACCGCTTTATGCAGTATAGCACTTTTTTAGAGGAATGGCAAATTCCCTTTCTGCAGGCAGGTTTCGCCGTGTGGTTGAAATTGATTGTGTGAATAATGATATCATTGAAATTGATTTTAATCGACGGCGCTGCCGAGACAGCGCCCTGAAATTTCTGATATGACTTTGAAATGATTACATCTGTTCCATAAATTGCTCGACCGAGTCGACTTTCGCAGAAAGTTTATGCCAGCGTGTCAGCACCCCGATATCTTTCTGCTCCCCGATCTGCTCTTTCAGGCTCTCCGGCACCGCGCCGCAATCCTCTAAAAGTTCAAGAATTGATTCCGCTCTGCCCGCCAGTCTGCCTTTTCGTTCCCGCTGTCTCATCAGTTCTTCACCTGTCATAAAACGTCCCTCCAGTTCCCGCCATCTTTTGAGCTCCGTTACCCACTCATGCAGCTGAATGATTGAATGTTCCGTCACCTGTGACACATACGTGTCGGTGCTCTCTTCCATGTATTTCAGGAAATGTACGAGCTCCGCCGGTACCTCCGCATCGTTTCTCCCTTTTGTGTTCAGAAATATCTTTCGCGTCTCATCTCCGAGCGCAAGGTCGCATTCCAGACAGCGCTCCTCAAACGTGTAGCGGTACTGCCCCTTCCCAAACGGGTCGAATGTGCAGATAAAAATCACGTAGCCCGGTTTTAATTCGTTAAAGCCCTCCCCCGGCTTCAGCGACGACACATCCATCTCCGCCTGATAGTAGCGGCTCCGTTTCGGCAGATTTCCTTCATTTTCGTTCTGTGCTTCCACGTCATACGCGACCTGCAGTTTATCGCTCGCATACACGTCAAACCGAACACTCCGAAAGTCCGAGCTGACCAGCACACTGTGCTCCGCATGCACCTTTACCTCCGGCATCTTACAGCCTAAGATAATCTCCAGCACCAACCGGCAGATTTCCGGCTGTTCCAAAGCCGCGGCAAACAAAAACGAGTTGCACAGATCCAGTTCCTGAAACGTTTTGTTTTGTATTGACATATGCTGTCCTCCTAACGGTCTCACACAGCTATGTCACCTGCCTGTAAACTTATGCTACCACAAATGTGGGACTTTTTCAAGAATATCCGGCGCTCAAATCTTATCATACAAAAAAATGCAGTGCCGGCAAAGTTATCCCCCGCCGGTACTGCATTTTACGTAATGACTGATTTTATCTGTCGCACAAAAACTTATTTGCCCGTCTCTGCTTTCAAAGCTGCCGTCAGCGCCGGAACAATCTTGTTCAGATCTCCGACTAAACCGTAATCGGCAACATCGAAAATCGGCGCATCCTCGTCCTTGTTAATCGCAACAATGAGGTCGGAATCTTCCATACCGGCCACATGCTGGATTGCTCCGGAGATACCGATTGCGAAGTAAATCTGCGGGCGAACGGTCTTACCGGTCTGTCCCACCTGCAGATCCTGCGGCTGCCAGCCGTTCTCCACAACGGCACGGGAGCAGCTCACGGTACCGCCGAGTACCTCTGCAAGTTCTTCAAGCAGCTTGAAGTTCTCCTTGGAGCCGACACCGCGTCCGCCGGATACGAGTACCTTTGCCTCCATGATGTTCGCGGTGTTCTTCACTGCCTTTACAACATTCAAAATCTCAACATATCTGCTGTCCGGTGTAAATCCCGGATTGAACTCCTCGATATTGGCCTTTGCGCCCTCAATCGGAGCGATTTTCTGCATAACGCCCGGGCGAACCGTTGCCATCTGCGGACGGTTGTAGGGGCATGCGATCGTCGCGATCGTGTTTCCGCCGAACGCGGGACGTGTCATAAGCAGCTGATTATGTGACTGCTCCTGATCCGGAGCCGCATTGAGCGGGAAATCTCCGATCTCAAGCACGGTACAGTCTGCGGTAAGACCGGTCTTTACACGCGCGGAAACGGTCGGTCCAAGGTCACGTCCGATTGCGGTAGCGCCGACCAGCATGATTTCCGGCTTATATTTGTCAATCACGGATGCCAGTGCATGTGCGTACGGCTCTGTCCGATACTCCTTTAACTCCGGATCGTCCACAACGATCACCTTGTCGGCGCCGTATACCGCAAGCTGGTCTGCAAGATCCTTTACGCCGGAACCGATTAATACTGCTGTCACATCTGTATTTAAGTCTTTTGCAAGGTCTTTTCCTTTTCCGAGCAGCTCGAATGCAACGCCGTCCAGCACGTTGTCAACCTGCTGTGCAAAGACATATACTCCCTTAAATTCTTCTAAACCCATTTTATTCACCACTTTTCCTTTTTTTATTAGATAATGTGTTTCTCTTTGAATTTACCGATTAAGTAAGCAACGGATTCGTCTGTGTCAAGGTTTACCTTCTCTCCTACACCCTTGCGCACCTTGTCGGATGCCTTTGCGATTTTGGTCGGAGAGCCTTTCAGACCAAGGTCCGAATCATCCACATCCTTTAAATCTGCTCTTCCCCACACGGTCACTTCGCCGTCATATGCATCGAAGATTCCGCCGGGTGTCATGTAACGCGGCTCATTCAGCTCGGAAAGGGCTGTGATCAGACACGGCATCTTTGCCTTTAACTCATGGTATCTGTCCTCATACTGGCGCTGTACAATCACGGAATCGCCCTCAATCTTAATATCCTGCGCATAGGAAATTACCGGCAGCCCGAGATGTTCCGCAATCTGCGGTCCTACCTGTGCGGTATCACCGTCAATCGCCTGACGTCCGGTGATGATCAAATCATATTCCAGATTACGGATTGCCCCTGCAATCGTAGTGGAGGTAGCCCAGGTGTCGGCACCGCCCAGCACTCTGTCTGTCACAAGGATTCCCTTGTCGGCACCCATTGCCATTGCCTCGCGAAGCACTTCGTCTGCTTTCGGAAGTCCCATGGTAATCACGGTAACCTCCGCTCCGTACTGCTCTTTTAATCTGAGCGCCGCCTCGAGTCCTGCTTTGTCATCCGGGTTCATGATGGTAAGCATCGCAGCTCTGTCTAATGTACCGTCCGGGTTAAATTTCACACCGCCCTTGGTATCGGGTACCTGTTTAATACATACAACTATCTTCACGGTATATTCACTCCTTATTTTTTATAATTTTTGCGGATTTCTGTCATTTCAACAATGCTCCGGAGATAACCATACGCTGAACCTCGCTGGTTCCCTCGTAAATCTCGGTAATCTTCGCATCACGCATCATACGTTCTACATCGTACTCTCTGATATATCCGTAACCGCCGAACAGCTGAACAACCTCTGTGGTGACAGCCATTGCCGTCTCTGCCGCAAATAATTTTGCCTTGGCAGCCTCAACGGAGTATACTTTCTGAGTTGCTTTCGCCATCGCCGCTTTGTATACAAGAAGCTGTGCAGCCTCGATTCTCGCCGCCATATCCGCCAGCTTGAACTGGGTGTTCTGCTGCTGTGCAATCGAACGTCCGAACTGTTTTCTCTCTTTGGTGTATGCAACCGCGCGGTCAAGCGCGCCCTCTGCAATTCCGAGAGCCTGTGCAGCGATACCGATACGTCCGCCGTCTAATGTATGCATTGCAATCGGGAATCCTTTTCCCTGTGCGCCGAGCAGGTTCTCCTTCGGGATTCTGCAATCCTCGAAAATCAGCTCGTAGGTAGACGAACCGCGGATACCCATCTTTTTCTCTTTTGTTCCGAAAGAAAAGCCCGGAGCTCCCTTATCCACGATAAATGCGGAGAAGTTCTTTTTCTTTCTGCCTCTCTTGTCCTCGGTCACGCTCGTGATCGCGATCACGATATAAACATCGGCCACCTTACCGTTTGTGATAAAGCATTTGGAGCCGTTTAATACCCACTCGTCACCGTCTAACACAGCCTTTGTCACCGCGCCCTGCGCGTCGGTACCTGCGCCCGGCTCGGTCAGTGCAAATGCGCCGAGCTTCTCGCCCGTTGCAAGCGCTTTCACGTATTTCTGTTTCTGCTCCTCTGTTCCGTAGGTCAGAATCGGGTCGATACAGAGGGAAGTGTGAGCGGATACCACAACGCCTGTGGTTGCGCAGACCTTGGAGAGCTCCTCCACGCACATCACATATGTAAGCGGGTCGCAGCCCTGTCCGCCGTACTCCTTCGGTACCGGAATCCCCATAAAGCCCAGCTTCTGCATTTTCTTCACGGTCTCCATCGGGAACTCTTCTGTCTCGTCAACTTCCTGAGCCAGAGGTTTTACTTCGTTTTCAGCAAATTCTCTGAAAAGAGAACGCGCCATTTCATGTTTTTTATCTAAAGCAAAATCCATGATCTAAAATTCCTCCATTTTATGATTTTATAAAAGTACGCATCTGTCAGCCTTCGGCCGGACAATCTTACTGTGCGTCAACCGGTGTCTTTGTGCGGTCTGCATTGTATACATAGAAGCCCTTGCCGCTCTTTGCGCCGAGGTTGCCGCCGCGAACCATCTTGCGGATCAGCGGGCAGGCACGATATTTGCTGTCTCCGGTCTCATTGTAGAGAACGTCCATGATTGCAAGGCAGATATCCAGACCGATAAAGTCGCCTAACTCGAGCGGTCCCATCGGGTGATTTGCGCCGAGCTTCATAGCGGTATCAATGCCGGCGATATCGGAAACACCTTCCATCTTAATGAATGCAGCCTCGTTGATCATCGGAATCAGGATGCGGTTTACAACAAAGCCCGCAGCCTCGTTTACCTGCACCGGTGTCTTGCCGATCTCCTCGGAGATCTTCTTGATCGCATCTACGGTCTGGGCCGGGGTATTTACGCCTGCGATCACCTCGATGAGCTTCATACGGTCTGCCGGGTTGAAGAAATGCATGCCGATCATCGGGCGGGTAAGTCCGTTTCCGATCTCGGTGATGGAAAGGCTTGAAGTATTGGACGCAAAGATGCACTCCGGCTTTGCAATCTTGTCTAACTCCGCAAATGTCGTCTTCTTTACTTCCATGTTCTCAAATGCAGCCTCCACGATCAAATCGCAGTCTGCGCAGAGATTCTCTTTTAATCCGGCAGTGATTTTGGAAAGAATTGCATCCACTGCCTCCTGTGTCATTTTTCCTTTTTCAACGAGTCTCGCATATCCTTTTTCGATTTTTGCTTTCCCGTTATCTGCCCACTCCTGCTTGATATCGCAGAGTGCAACCTCGTATCCGTCAACCTGGGCAAATGCTTTTGCAATTCCCTGTCCCATGGTTCCTGCTCCAATTACTCCAACCTTCATTGCTGAATCCTCCTAAAATGAAATTTATATATTGTGACTGCATTTTCTCATGCATGGTCAGAAGTACCCAGGCACCGCACTCTCCGGTGCGGCGTCTCGGTACTTTTCCCGGCCGATTAGTATTTCTCAACAATCGTAGAGCATCCCATACCGCCGCCGATACACAGCGTAGCAAGTCCTCTCTTTGCATCTCTCTTCTGCATCTCATGTAACAGAGTCACAAGGATACGGCATCCGGAAGCGCCTACCGGGTGTCCGAGTGCAATCGCACCGCCGTTTACGTTAACCTTGGACATGTCGAACTTTAAGTCTCTTGCGACTGCAATAGACTGCGCCGCAAACGCCTCGTTTGCCTCGATCAGATCCATATCGTCGATCGTAAGTCCGGTTCTCTCCAATACCTTTCTCGTGGATGCCACAGGTCCTACACCCATGATCTCCGGCTCAACGCCGCCGAGCGCGCCTGCCACCCAGGTAGCCATCGGTGTCACGCCGAGCTCTTTTGCTTTCTCCTCACTCATCACAACGATTGCAGCGGCGCCGTCGTTGATTCCGGAAGCATTTCCCGCCGTGATGGAACCGCCCTCTTTGCCGGAGCAGCATTTTAACTTTGCAAGCGCCTCCATCGTTGTGCCCGCGCGCGGACCCTCGTCCGTAACAAAGTCAACCATCTCTTTTTTCACTTTTACCGGAACCGGTACAATCTCATCTTTGAATTTGCCCTCAGCCATTGCCTTCTCGCATTTCTGCTGGCTGCTCACGGAGAACTCGTCGAGCTCCTCGCGGGTAATTCCGTATTTATCACATACGTTCTCTGCGGTGATCATCATGTGATAGTGGTTAAACGCATCGGTAAGCGCGTCGTTTACCATGGTATCAATGATGGTCGCATTGTTCATACGATATCCAAAACGAGCTTTTGTCATAGCATACGGAGCCATGGACATATTCTCCATACCGCCGGCAACCACAATGTCTGCCTGGCCTGCGAGAATCATAGTAGCCGCTTCATTGACACACTTTAATCCGGAACCGCACACTACATTTAAAGTAACCGCCGGAACCTCAATCGGCAGACCTGCCTTGATGGAGGACTGACGTGCAACGTTCTGGCCCTGAGCCGCCTGGATTACGCATCCCATCAGCACCTCGTCAACCTGCTCCGGTTTTACTCCGGCTCTGTTCAGCGCCTCCTTGATTACGATTGCGCCCAGATCCGCCACCGGTATATTGCTCAGTGCTCCACCCATCTTACCGATTGCCGTACGGCATGCGCCTGCTAAAACTACTTTCTTTGCCATTTTGAATTCTCCTTTCAGTCTTACGGCACAAAACTCTGCATTCCGCAGAGAATTTGTCTCCTTCTCAAATTAAATTCGCCGAAAAACGCCGTTAATTTTTTAACAATCTTTTTACAAAAAAATAAACGCGCACTTAAGCCTTAACTCTTTCTGCTGCAACGCTCTTTTCCTGCAGATATTCATCTTAACCGGCGTTTTTCCAAGCCTCTCGACTACTTTTTTATGCTACCATATTTCACCTTTAATTGCAACAAGTTTCTTGCTTTTTCAGTGCCCCAAACTTTTATTTACAGTCTTCTTCTTTTCATCCTTCATTCTTTTTCTCAATTTCCTGTTAAAAAATTATCATGCAAAAAACCGTTTTGATACAAAAAAGAAGCGCTTTTTGGTAATATTACACAAAAAGCGCTTCTTCGCCGTCAGTAAAATACGTGATTGCCGATCACGGTTCCCTGAATGATTCCGTTGTTCACGCGAAAGTAGAGACAATTCACCGTGATCCTTCCGTTCAGCACTTCCTGCGCCGCCTGCATGCAGGAGGAATCCACCCCCGTCTGCAGACAGTAAGCAAGACGCCCGCTCGCAACCGGCGAAAACTGACCGGACTGATAGATCACCCCCGAAATCGTATTCGGGAAATAGGAACTCTTGACGCGGTTCATCACCACGCTCCCTACCGCCAGTTTCCCCTCATAGGGTTCTCCGCCGGATTCGCACTGAATAATCGCTCCGAGCAGATAGGCGTCGCTGGTTTCCGGCACATATACGACCCCTGAGGTATCCTCCTGCTCCTGGGCTTTGATTGCAGCCAGCCTGGCAGCGTCCTCTTTTGCCTTCTTAATCTCGAGCTCCTTTTCGTACTCGATCATCTTCGCGAGGCGTTCCGAAACCTCGTCCACATTCGCCTGCGCGTCTGAGAGCTCGTTTTTCGTCCGCTCAAGGTCCCCCTGTGTCGCGGCGATCAGACTGTTCACCGAACTTCTCTTTTCCTTCATGCTTTCCTGCATGGCGACAAGCTCGGTCCGCTGATCCTCAAGCCCCTGCTTTTTTTCTGCGATCTCTTCGCGCAGCGCCTCAAACTTTTCCAGCATATTACGGTCATAGGCGTTGATTTCGGCGATATACTCGCTGCGGTTCAGAAAATCCGTGAAGGAAGCCGACTCGAAAAGCATTTGCCAGACATTCGTATCGGAGTTCTCATACATGAACTGTATGCGCACCTTCATGTCTTCATACTGCTGTTCGTAACGCGCCTGGGCCGCCGTAAGCTCCTCCTCGGCCTTGTCAATCTCCGCTTCCTTCTCCGCAAGCTGCCGTTCGAGATCGTTTATCTGCCCGACAATATCCGAAAGCTGCCCGTTTAATCTCCCGAGACTTCCCTCCAGCTCCTCGCGCCGGCCCGTAATCGTGTCAACCTGATCCTCGGCCTCTTCTTTTTCATCCTGAAGTTCATCTATTCTGTTTTTGGCATCGTTTATTTCATCCTGCGTCGTCGCCCTGACCGCGCCGACCGGAATCATGCAGGCCGCAAGCCAGACTGCCGCCAGCTTCATCCACGGAATCTTTTTCATTTGAATCTCCCCAGAATCTTGTTTCTTCCATATATAATAGCAGATTGTTTTTCGCCTTTCAATATGATATTATTAAGGTCAGAAAACGTATATTTTACAGGTGTTTTTCATTCTAGGAGGATACATATGCAATTTGTTAAAACTGCCGATTTAAAACCCGGCATGCGGCTGGCAAAGCCAATCTACAACAAAATGGGCGTACTGCTCTACGAGCGCGACACAAAGCTGACAGTACAGGGTATCAACAGCATTGAGAATTTCGGTCTCATCGGGATTTTTATTCTCGAACCCGCCGAACCCCTGCCGCCTCTGACCAGAGAAGATTTGGAATTCGAGCAGTTTCAGACGATTTATATGTTTAAATTAAAGGAAAATATGGACTCCCTCGAAAAAGAGCAGGTCCCCGCAACCTTGCCTTCGCTTGTCGCCGATATCTATTCCCATTACGGCGTCATGGATCACAAGCTGAATTTCACCCAGACGCTCCGCAGTTCCGCGGATTTTACCTACAAGCACGCCATCAGCGTTGCGATTTTATGCGCGCTGATTTCGAATGAGATGCATATTGCCAGGGAGGAGCAGGCCGCCCTGATCACGGCCGCTCTGCTTTACGATTTCGGGTACCTTTATGTGCCTCAGTCCGTGCTGGACAAAGGCGACGACCTCACGGAGAGCGATACGGAGTTTATCCAGATGAACTTAGAACGCGGCTACGAGGCGATCCGCCCCCGCTACGAAGAGTGTGAGCTGCCGAAGCTTTCTCTCGAAATCATCCAGCAGATTATCTTCTCAAAGAGCAAAACACTGAAAATCAAAAAACCTGCGGAGAATCTGCGCATTTTGACGGAAATCTTAAAAGTTTCGGATAAATTTGACCGGCTCACCGCTATGAACATCAATCATCCGCCGGTTTCCGAGGTCGCAGCCACTACGTTTCTCATGCAGAACTGCCACACCTACAGCTTAAAGGTTGTCACTGCTCTGGCGCAGTGTATCCACATTCTGCCCACCGGCGCATGCGTGGATCTGTCCGACGGCGAAAAGGCTCTTGTTCTGATGGAAAATCCGGAGGATTTCCGCCACCCGATGATCTTGAAGTTCTCCAACAATATGCTCTATGACTTGAGCGACCCGGTGATCGGAGATTCCCTTCATGTCACCGACATTATGAAGACCATGGATAACCGCATTGCCATCGATGAGGAGACGCTCAAGCACTTTGTCACGGACCGATATATTCAGGAGACCGCCGACAAGTTCCGGCGCGCCAAGCTTGAGAGCGCGCGCATCCGCCAGCAGATGAAGGCGCAGGAAGAGATGGAGTCCCTGCTCGACTCCGCTTCCATCCTGCCGGATATCGTTCTTCCCGACGGGGCGGACTCCGAGCCCACGCCGCCGCGCAAAAAAATGAAACTGGTATAAAATCTTTGTTTTACACAGCCGTGTCTACAAACCGACCGCAGCACGGCTGTTTTTATGTCTTTTTAAATTGAGATTAAGGCTTGACGAATCCGCTTTTCCTCATTATAATTTTTCTATCAAAAGCAGTAATGCGTTAAAGCATTAAAGGAGGATTTATGAAAAAACAAACCAGATTTTTTTCGATTATGATGGCTACCGCAATGGCACTTTCTCTGACCGCCTGCGGCGGTGACAGCAAGTCCGCTTCCGATGCGGGCGGCGCGGGCGGCGACGTTTCCGCGGATGCTCCCGCGGACGATGCTTCTGCGGACGGATCATCCGCTTCCGACGGCGCCGACACAGACGGGAAAACCTACACAATCGGCATCGTACAGCAGCTGGAGCACCCGGCGCTCGACTCCGCCTCCGAGGGCTTTATGGATGCTCTCAATCAGCTTCTCGGCGAGGGGAATGTCACCTTTGACCTGCAGAATGCGCAGGGAGAACAGGCGAACTGCGCCACAATCAGCAACCGCTTTGTCTCCGGCAATTACGATCTGATTCTCGCAAACGCAACCACCGCACTGCAGTGCGCGGCTGCGGCTACAAGTACGATTCCGGTTCTCGGAACCTCCGTCACAGACTATGCCACCGCCCTTGATATGGACGACTGGACCGGCACGACCGGACGTAATATCTCCGGAACTTCTGATCTGGCTCCGATTGACCAGCAGGAGGACATGCTGCTCGAGCTGTTCCCGGATACAAAGACGGTCGGTATCATCTACTGCTCCGCAGAACCGAACTCCGCGTACCAGGCAGCAAAATTCGAGGAAGCTCTTGACGCCGACGGAATCGCATACAAGGAATTTACCGCCGCCGACTCCAACGACATCGCATCGGTCGTGCAGAATGCCGTAAGCGAAGCGGATGTGATCTATATCCCGACCGACAATACGATGGCAGGCAATGCCGAGACCATCAACAATATCGCACTTCCCGCAGGGATTCCGATTATTGCCGGCGAAGAGGGCATCTGCGGCGGCTGCGGCGCCGCAACGCTCTCCATCAGCTATTATGATATCGGCTATACCGCCGGTGAGATGGCTTACGATATCCTCGTAAACGGTGCCGATATCTCCGCGATGGAAATTCAGTATGCTCCGACCGTCACCAAAAAATACAATGCCGCAGTCTGCGAACAGCTGGGCATTACCGTTCCCGACGACTATGAAGCGATCGCGGTTGAATAATTTTTTACTTTAATTTTAGGAAGATGAGGGTTTCACATGACAATCTTAATGACCTTAGACCCTATGGCTCTTCTCCGTTCCATGCCCGGTGCGTGCGCACAGGGACTGCTTTGGGGAATGATGGCGCTCGGGGTTTATATCACTTACCGTCTGCTGGATTTTGCCGACCTGACTGTGGACGGCTCTCTTGCAACCGGCGGCGCCGTCGCCGTGATGCTGATCCGCGGAGGGATGAATCCGTGGCTCGCGCTTATTTTTGCCTTTCTGGCAGGTATGACTGCCGGTCTTGTCACCGGGCTTTTGCATACCGCACTCGGTATTCCGGGGATTCTGGCGAGTATTTTAACCCAGATTTCCCTCTATTCCGTTAATCTGAATATTATGGGCTGCTCGAACCAGGCCGTCAGCGTAGACAAATACAACCTGGTTGTCTCTCTCCGTTACCTCTCGGATTCCGACGCCACAAAGATCCGCGTGTTTGCGACCAGCATCCTGTTTTGTCTCGCCGTTGTCATGATTCTCTACTGGTATTTCGGAACCGAGCAGGGACATGCCATCCGTGCAACCGGATGCAATCCGCAGATGGCAAGAGCCCAGGGCATCAACACCGATTTTCACACGGTGCTCGCACTCATGATCTCCAACGGACTTGTCGGTCTTTCCGGCGGACTCTACGCGCAGTATCAGGGCGCCGCGGATGTCAACATGGGCCGCGGAGCCATCGTCATCGGGCTTGCCGCCGTCATCATCGGTGAGGTTGTGTTCGGGAAACTCTGTGCCGGCAAATACTTCGCGTTTGCCTACACCATGCTTTCGGTTATCGCCGGAGCCATCATTTACTATATTGTCATGAACCTGGTATTGTGGTTAAAGCTTCCCTCCGACGACCTGAAACTGTTTTCCGCGATTGTCGTGGCGCTTTTCCTCGCGATCCCGTATCTCAAGGCAAAATACGCCCGAAAGGAGGTGCGCCCATGACTGAAATGCTGAAAATCGACCATATCCGCAAGACTTTCAATCCCGGAACGATCAACGAAAAGGTCGCGTTAGACGGCGTTGACCTCGTTTTAAATGAGGGGGACTTTGTCACGGTTATCGGGGGAAACGGTGCCGGGAAATCGACGACGCTCAATGCGGTTGCCGGCGTGTGGCCGGTGGATTCCGGCAAGATTTATATCGGCGGGGATGATGTGACGAAGCTTTCCGAGTTCAAGCGGGCAAAATATCTCGGGCGCGTCTTCCAGGACCCCATGACCGGAACCGCCGCCACGATGTCCATCGAAGAGAACATGGCGATTGCGGCCCGCCGCGGCCAAAGCCGGAAGTTAAGCTGGGGAATCACCCGAAAAGAGCGGGATATCTACCGCACAATGCTCGCCGCATTAGACCTCGGCCTTGAGAACCGCCTTTCGAGCAAGGTCGGTCTTCTCTCCGGCGGTCAGCGCCAGGCTATCACACTGCTGATGGCATCCATCAAGCAGCCGAAACTGCTGCTGCTCGATGAGCACACGGCCGCATTAGACCCAAAAACCGCGGCAAAAGTCCTTGAGATTTCCGACAGAATCATTGCCGGTCATCGTCTGACCGCCATGATGGTCACACATAATATGAAGGACGCCATCGCGCACGGAAACCGCCTGATTATGATGCATGAAGGCCGCATCATTTTAAATATCGCGGGAGAAGAAAAAAAGAAGCTGACCGTCGAGGATCTGCTTCACCAGTTCGAGCGCGTCAGCGGCGAAGAATTTGCAAGCGACAAGGCGCTGCTGTCTTAAAAACAGGAACGCCCCGGCGTACCGGTTTTCGACAAGTTAAAAGAGGCTGTCTGCGGGGACACTTCTCACAAAGGAAGTTCCCCGCAGGCAGCCTCTTTTCTGCACAGCCTCACCGCTGTTTTGCTATCTGCAGTCGCGGAAGCTTTCGTCTCGTCGCCTCGATCACGGTATCTCCGTCTCTGTCGCCGCAATTACAGAATCCGCGGCATTTACTGCCCTGCGTGCGGCAATATCCTGCTTTGCGACAATCACAAAAGCCGTCACCACCAGCACCAGCAGTATTGCAGCCGCAATGGCCGGGATAAACATATGTACATCCGCACTGGCCCGGTAGCCCCCACGCTCCAGATTATCGTCAAATCTCCTCACGTCCGCTCCGTCCTCCTCCGCTGCTATTCACACACCACAGCCGTCCCGGATACCGTCACCATCAGCATGCCGTTATTCGCCCCCAGCACTTCGTAATCGATATCCACGCCCACAACCGCATTTGCCCCCAGCGCATACGCCCTCTGCTCCATCTCTGCCAGCGCCTGCTCTCTGGCGCGCATCAGTTCATCCTCATAAGAATTAGAGCGCCCGCCGAAAAAATTGGTAAGACCGGCCGCAAAATCTCTCACAAAATCCACACCGGACACCACTTCTCCGAATACGATACCGCGATATTCCGCGATTCTTTTTCCCTCAATCTGGGGTGTTGTTGTAACAACCATTGATATGCCTCCTTCGTCTCCTGTCATTTCTGTCCTTCTTTTCTGTTTTCTATCATAAAGCAAAGCATACCGTCTGTTCAAGTACCGGAGATCATTTTTTTCTTAGAGTTTTCTTAAATTTTAAAAAGGCAGAGCCCGAATCCGCACAAATTCGGGCTCTGCCTTTTATTTCGTTTTTCTGCTATAAGTTCTCGCTTATAAATTCTTCACCTATAAGTTCTTCACCGTCGCGATATCTACCGGTGTCAGCGTGTCCGTCGCGGTCTCAAGGCTCCTCGCCAGAGCGCCAGCCGTATCCATCGCCGTAATACAGTAGACGCCGGTCTCGATCGCGTTTCTGCGGATCAAAAATCCGTCGCGGGTCTTGTCGCCGTTTCCCTGTGTCGGCGTGTCGATCACAAGGTCTATCTTGTGGCCGAGAATCAGATCCATCACATTCGGGGACTCCTGCGAGATCTTGTTGACCCGTCTCGCGTTTACCCCGTGCTCCTGCAGATACTTTGCGGTACTCCTCGTCGCATATATCTTATACCCGAGCGCCTCAAACCGCTTCGCGACATCCACGGCCTCCGGCTTGTCCGCATCCTTTACGGTCATAATCATCTGCTTATGCTTCGGCAATGTGACCCCGGCGCCGAGGAACGCCTTGTAGAGCGCCTCGTTAAAGGTTTTTGCGATTCCGAGACACTCGCCGGTCGATTTCATTTCCGGTCCGAGAGAAATCTCTGCGCCGCGCAGCTTCTCAAACGAAAATACCGGCATCTTAATTGCGATATAGTCCGCCGCCGGTACAAGACCCGGCTCATATCCGAGACCGCGTATTGTGTCCCCGATAATCACTTTCGTCGCCAGATCCACAATCGGGATTCCCGTCACCTTGCTGATATAGGGCACGGTCCGCGACGAGCGCGGATTCACCTCAATCACATAGACTTCCTCGTCCATCGCGATAAACTGAATGTTGATCAGCCCGACCACATGAAGCGCCTGCGCCAGCCGCTTCGTGTACTCGACGATCGTCTCCTTCACATGATCGCTGATCGTCGGCGCCGGATAGACGGAAATGCTGTCGCCGGAGTGAACGCCGGTGCGCTCGATATGCTCCATGATTCCCGGAATCAGAATGTCGGTCCCGTCGCAGACCGCATCCACCTCAATCTCTTTTCCCTGCAGATATTTGTCCACGAGAATCGGGTGATCCTGTGCGATGCGGTTAATAATCCCGATAAACTCCTCTATCTCCTCATCGCTGAACGCAATCTTCATCCCCTGGCCGCCCAGCACATAAGACGGGCGCACAAGCACCGGATATCCGAGGCGGTTTGCAACTTCCTTCGCCTCCTCGGCCGTAAATACCGTTCCTCCGGCCGCGCGCGGGATTTCGGTCTGTTCGAGTATCTTATCAAACAATTCGCGGTCCTCCGCGGCATCCACATCCTCCGCTTTCGTGCCCAGAATCCGCACGCCCATCTTCATCAGGCTTTCCGTCAGCTTAATTGCGGTCTGTCCGCCGAACTGTACGACCGCGCCGTCCGGCTTCTCCAAGCGCACGATCGCCTCCACGTCCTCGGGCGCCAGCGGCTCAAAGTACAGCTTGTCCGCAATGTCAAAGTCGGTGGACACCGTCTCCGGATTGTTGTTGACAATCACCGTCTCCCAGCCCTCTTTTGCAAATGCCCAGGTACAGTGCACGGAACAATAATCAAACTCGATCCCCTGCCCGATGCGGATCGGACCGGAACCCAGCACAAGTACTTTCTTCTTCGGGTTCGTCTCGGCCGCCTCATTCTCGCTGCCGAAAACCGAATAATAATAAGGGGTTTCCGCCGCAAACTCTGCGGCGCAGGTATCTACCATCTTATAGACCGCCACAATCCCGTTCTCGTAGCGCATGTCGTGAATTTCGCGCTCACTCTTTCCGGTCAGCGCGGCGATCACGCTGTCCGGGAACTCGATGCGCTTTGCCTCTTTCAGCAGTTCCGCCGTGAGCGGCTCATTTGAGAGCCGCTGCTCCATCTCGACTAAAATCGCAAGCTTATCGATAAACCAGCTGTCAATCATCGTGATCTCGTGAATCTCCTCATAGGAAATTTTTCTGCGAAGCGCTTCCGCAATCACCCAGATTCTGCGGTCGTCCACTTTCTCCAGCTGCGCCAGCAGCTCCGCTCTGCTCAATTCGGAGAAATCATAGGACAGCAGGCTGTCCACATGCTGCTCCAGGGAACGAATCGCCTTCATCAGGGCTCCCTCGAAATTATCACAAATACTCATAACCTCGCCGGTGGCTTTCATCTGTGTCGTGAGCGTGCGCTTTGCCGTGATAAATTTGTCAAACGGAAGCCGCGGAATCTTTACCACACAGTAGTCGAGCATCGGCTCAAAACTCGCGTACGTCTTCTGTGTGATGGCATTCTTGATCTCATCTAATGTGTAGCCGAGTGCGATCTTCGCCGCGACCTTGGCAATCGGATAGCCGGTCGCCTTGGAAGCAAGCGCAGATGAGCGGGACACACGGGGATTCACCTCGATCACACAGTACTCAAAGGTCTCCGGGTGCAGCGCATACTGCACATTGCAGCCTCCCGTAATATTTAATTCTGATATAATATTCAGCGCAGATGTCCGAAGCATCTGGTATTCTTTATCTCCCAGCGTCTGCGAGGGCGCCACGACGATCGAGTCGCCGGTATGCACGCCGACCGGGTCAATATTTTCCATATTACACACCGTGATGCAGTTACCCGCGGCATCCCGCATCACTTCGTACTCGATTTCCTTCCATCCCGCGATGCAGCGCTCGACCAGCACCTCGCCGACGCGGGAAAGCCGCAGACCGTTTGTCAGAATCTCAATCAGTTCCGTCTCGTTGTGCGCGATACCGCCGCCGCTTCCGCCCAGCGTAAATGCCGGCCGAAGCACGACCGGATAACCGATGGTATTCGTAAACCGGATGCCGTCTTGTACATTATTGACCACCAGAGAGGCCGCACATGGCTCCCCGATTTTTTCCATTGTGTCCTTAAACGCCTGGCGGTCCTCCGCCTTAAATATCGTCTCCGCCGTCGTTCCAATTAAATTTACATTATATTTTTCCAGAATACCCTTTTCGGAAAGCTCCATGCCGAGATTCAGCCCGGCCTGACCGCCGAGTGTCGGCAGGATGCTGTCCGGCTTTTCCCTTGCGATAATCTGCTCTAACACGGGAACCGTCAACGGCTCGATATAGACTTCGTCCGCGATTTCCTTATCCGTCATAATCGTTGCAGGATTGGAGTTTACCAGAACAACTTCTACCCCTTCTTCCTTTAAGGAGCGGCAAGCCTGTGTTCCTGCATAGTCAAATTCCGCCGCCTGGCCGATGACGATAGGGCCGGAGCCGATTACCAATACTTTTTTAATCTTTTGATTTCTAGGCATTATTTGTCTCCTCCCATCATCGTGATAAACCGGTCAAACAGATACGCGGAATCCTGCGGTCCCGGGCACGCCTCCGGGTGGAACTGCACGGTAAAAATATTCTTCCCCACATAGGCAAGCCCCTCGTTTGTGCCGTCATTGACATTGACGAAAGCCGGTTTCGCCACCTTCGGGTCAAGTGTCCCGGTGTCGACGACATACCCGTGATTCTGAGAAGAGATATAGACACGCCCCGTCTCCAAATCTTTGACCGGATGATTTCCGCCGCGATGGCCGTATTTCATCTTGTGCGTGTCAAATCCGTTGGCCAGCGCCATCAGCTGATGTCCGAGACAGATTGCAAAAATCGGTGTGTCCGAGTCGTAGAGCTTCTTTACCTCCGCTATGATATCACCGCATTCCTTCGGGTCTCCCGGGCCGTTGCTCAGCATAATTCCGTCCGGCTGTGCCGCCAGAATCTCCTCCGCCGGCGTGCAGGCCGGATAGATCGTCACCTCACAGCCGCGCTTATGCAGCGACTCTGCGATATTGTTCTTTGCGCCGTAGTCTAAGAGCGCCACATGCAGTCTGCCGCCTTTTCGTACATGCTTCTCCCCACAGGTCACTCTGTCCACCACATTTCCCGTGCGGTATTCTTTTAATTTCGGAATAATCAAATCAAGATTATAGTTTTCATCCGTCGTGATCATCCCGTTCATCGTACCTTTTTCACGCAGTATCTTGGTAAGCGCACGCGTGTCAATGCCGCAGATACCGGGTATGTCATATTTTGTGAGGAAATCCTGAATCGTTCCCTCACATCGGAAATTGCTGGGCATCCGAGACAGCTCGCGCACAATATAACCGTCCGGCCAGGGCCTGCCCGACTCCATGTCCGGCGTAATCCCGTAGTTTCCGATCAGCGGATAGGTCATCACAACCGCCTGCCCTGCGTAGGACGGGTCCGTCAGAACCTCCAAGTACCCGGTCATCGACGTGTTGAACACAATCTCACTGATGACCTCTCTGGCGGAACCGATACTGGTTCCGGTAAACACATTCCCGTCTTCGAGTATCAAAAAAGCTTTCATTTGTTTCCCTATCCTTTCATTTTTTTTCCAAAAAAAAAAACGTTTCCGTTTTTCTTTCAAAGCCCAGACTTGTCCCTAAATTGTAAAAAGTTTATCATATCGCAGGATATTTTTCAACCTTTTCCCGCAACAAATACCGCCGAGATTTTATTCATTCCGTCCGCAAACATATACATTATCGCCAAACGGGCAGGCACTTTCACCGGAGCATAGAATGAGCCGAACTGCCGCGGCAGCAAACCGGCTGTGCTAATACGACAGCCCTTCCGCCTCCTTTACGCGCTCCCGGTACATCTCGTCCGTGATCAGTCCGTCCGCCGCAATGTGATGAATCGTCGCGCCGGCAAACAGTGCCGTCGTAAAAATCAATACGGCCGCCGTAATCGCAAGCACGACTTTATTCGATACCTTTTTGGTCGGATAGCGCACCTCCCCGATACCGAGCACCCGCGCCGCATAGCGCTTCATATATTTTGAAAGTTCTCTGTCAACCCCGTACTGCTGATATTCCGGCCTCACATAGAGAAGGCTCGGATGCCCGTTCCCCTGCAGCGCCGAGACGCCGCACATCCATCCGCGGTCAAACGCTCCCCAGAGCGTCAGCCGCCCCTGGCTTATCTCATTCTGAAAATTTTCCAAATTTACATATCGGAAAAACTTTTCGACTTCCTCTTCGTTATTCACCGTCGGGCGTATGCACTGATTGTAGATGTCCTGCGCCAGCTGCACCGCCCATTGTATCTCATGATTCTGTAGCATTCGTACTTCCATAGTCCCTCTCATTCCGCCGCCTCAGGCGGCACAGATCCGTCGTTCTGCTACAATCATAACACAGTTTCTCCCGCACGTCACGGGTACGGCGAAAACTTTCGGTAAAAAGCAGCACTCTCATGCATCTTATCATGCAAAGCCAAGCGCCCTGTTCAGGTTGTCGGCCCGATCTTATTCCCCGACGGATTTCCTGCTCCCTCCATCTCATCCAGCTCGCGGCTTCTGGCCATAAACACGCAGATAATTCCTCCTATGATTCCTGTACCCACTAAGATCACTACCGTACCGGTAAACCCGATGATTGCACTGATGAGAAAAGACATGACCGGCATGGAGGCCACATTTGCGGCTGTCAGGATTCCCGAAGCCCTGGCAAGGTATTCTTCGTTCACTTTCTTTATAAACTCTACATTCATAAATGTCATCAGCCACGATGCAAAACAGCCCATAAACGCAGTCCAAACCGCAGCATATACATATGCCGGAAGTTCATATACATACAGCGGCCTGCCTGCAACAAGTAAAATATAATAAAAACAGATCCCAAACCCGCACAGGCCGAACAGCTTTCTTGCACTCAGATAATTTTTCACCCACGGATACGAGATGGAGCCGAACATGATTCCGCCTGTCGCCGCTACACTGATCACGGAAAGCATCGTCGCCCCGGACTGCAGCACTTCTTCTACCAGCGGGGCCTGCAGGCTGTTAAACGGCGTCAGCAATGCATTTAACACCACACATGCCGCAATAAAAAACATAAACGTACTGCTCTTTCGCACATACTGCACCCCGTCTTTCAATGACCGCATATATTCCTTTCCGGAAAATGCTCCCGGCGATACCTTTTCTTCCTGATACCGCATAAAAGCGATAATTCCGGCCGATGCAAGGAAGGTCGCTATATCAATATAGATTGCTCCTGTAATCCCAAACAGCGCAATGATTCCTCCCGCAAGAGCCGTTCCGATAATCGATACCGCCCGCGAGAGGGAACCGTCAAGCGATAACCCGTATTCCAGATATTCTCTGTCAAGCACCTTCGGTGTCAGCGCGGTATCCGCCGGCCCGCGGAATGCCTCCACCGTAGAAATCAGGATCGTTGTAGCAACCAGCATCCAGGGCTGCAGCCGCTCCGTCGCATAGGAGAGCGCAACAAATAACACACAGCATGCACGCATAATATCCGTCCCTATCATAATATGTTTTTTGTTTCTTCCCTCGACCCAGACTCCGGCAAACGGTGTGACCAGTATTGTCGGCAGACTGTTGATACCAAAAACAAGCGCAGACCACGCCGCATTCCCTGTCAGCTGGTACACCAACCAGGTAAATGCGATTGCGTCAATCGAATCACCAAAGACATTAATCAATCCCGCTACCAGAAGTTTCATGTATTCTTTTTGCCGGAAAATATCCCTGTAGCCTATTTTCTTTTCCTCACTCATATCGCTTTCTCCATCTTTTTATTTTCGTCTCTCTTTTTGTCACAGTAATAATCCAAAAGAGCATACCTGTCTCTCTAAGGATACCCCATTTCAATCACTTTTCGATATAGTTCATATGTACCTTCGATGAACAAGGGCACACACGGTCGGGGCAGAATAAATTTTGCGTCCTGCATCGTTACCCTCACTTCGCGTACGCCCTTGAGGATAACGAAGAAAATGCTGAAATTATCACGCTTTGAGGCGTTTGTGCCCTTGTTCATCGAAGGTACTGATTTTGCTGGTATTTTGAAATATATTACAAATATCTACCAATGTATCATCCATTCACATCCGCACTTGCCTTTTCCATTTAAAAACGCTTATAATACTTACATAACGATAGTTGTAGGGGGATTTTACCATGAGTGTTCAAAATGCCGGAACCGCAATCAGAAAAGCCCGCCTCGCGGCTGGCCTTACACAGGAAAAGTTATCCGAGGGCGTCTGCTCTGTTCTCTCCCTCTCCCGCATTGAGAACAGTTCCGCCGGGGTCAGCCCTGCGACCTTTCAGGCGCTGATGGCAGGCGCCGGCGCTCCCACTGAGGCATTTCCTGCCTTTGCCAACCGGGCCGATTTTGACTGCTTCTACAACCTAAAGCGCGCGTCGTTCTATCTGGATTCCTGGCAGCTTACGGCTGCCTGTGAAGAACTGGAAAAAACAGAAGCCAGGAACTGGGCGGACAATAAATTTTATTACCAGGAGTGGCTGTATCTCCACGGTCGGCTGCAGTTCCGGTCCGGATGCGGCAGCCACGAACACATTTGCCGCCTGCTGCTTGCCGCGATGCATGTGACACGGCCGGACTTCGTATGCCCTGACATCTCCTCCCTGCTGCTCTCCGTAACCGAAATCCGGATTCTCACCCTCCTTGCCCAGGAATTTCTGGCACTCGGCCAGACGGACAGCTGTGCCTCTCTGTGCGCACAGCTTACCTCTTATCTCTCCGATACGCATATTTTATACCTTGAAAAAGACCGCCTGCTGGCGGAGCTCTCTATCGTATCCGGAAAATATCTGCTTGCATCGGGCAAATATTCTGCAGCACTCGAATGCGCAGAGGCACATCGTCAGAAAATGATGCAGAATATGACCGATGCTCCTCTGTTCGAACTGACCTTTTTAACCGGTTTGTGCCGCCACCTCATCGGCAGCGAAGCGGATGCCCTTTCCCTGTTTCAAACTGCCTTTTACGCCGCACACTCCATCGAAAGCTGCTATGCCACCACCTGCAGGCACTGCCTTGAAACCGAACTGCAGCTTGTACTCCCCGTTGATACCGATCTTTTTCCCGATATCCCGCTTGTTCCTTACGAACAAAAACAGGCCGCAGACGGCGTCACACTCGGTGACGGCACCTACGACCTGTTTGCTCCCGATGCGCTTTCCCTCGGCAGGCTGATTCGGGATCTCCGCACGGAACAGAAAATCCCGCAGGCCAAACTCTGTCTTGGACTCTGCAGCAAATCCAAGCTCTCCAAGATTGAAAACGAGACGCTTTGGCCCGATGTGCTGCTGGCCGAGACGCTGTTAGAGCGCCTCGGCATCTCCTCGGATGTCTTTACCTTTTTCGGTGACAAACGGGAAGCAGCCCTGTTCGAACTCCGCATGCGCATGATTCGCATCAGAAAGTCAGAATATGCGCATATGCCGGCCTGTATCAGTGAAATGTCAAACCTAATTACAGAAAAGGATACTCTGTACTGGCAGTATCTTTGTTTTCAAAAAGCACTGCTTATCGATAATCCCATTGATAAAATGGCAGAATTGGAACATGTTCTGTCTATCACCCTGCCCGATTTTCAGCTTTATACATTATCGGATTACTGCCTCTCCCGAACAGAATTGACAGTATTAAATAATCTCTGCAGTACCTATGCAGAAAATAATCCCGTAACAGGAATCCAGTATTTTTATAAAAACTTTGAATACCAGATACATTCCGGTATGGATATTTTGCTGTTAAAAAACGCTCTGCCGGTGACTGTCAGCATGCTCACCCGCAGACTCTATGCTCAGAAGCGCCCTGCCGAAATCCTGGAACTGGCCAAAACATTCTCCTCATCGGTGATGAAAAGTTCCCTGTACTTTACCGGGCACGTTTATGCGCATTACTGTCAGGTGTTTGCAGGCCGGCAGGAAATCTCCGACGCAATTAAATTCTTTCACTATGCTTATTATAATCTGGCTCTTACCGGCTTTTATAATCTTGCCGATATAATAAAGCACGATATGGACGTCGAATTTCATATCCTGCTGTTATAACTGTTCTATCTCATCCCACAATTCCCCGCACGGCATAATCCCGGCATCCGTTCCCACATGTGCCGTGCCAAACAGCATACATACCAGCATCATCAGTGCAACAATTCTTTTTACCCTGTTTTTCCAATTGTTTTTCTTCATTCTTCTTCCTCCGCACGGTGTAAAACACGTCACCAAAACCAAATTTTTCTGCATCCTTTGTCATTGTATGATACAACCGGGAAAGGAATCAAATCCACAGCAGTTTATCTTTTGTATAAGCTGCTTCTTTGCTGCTCCGGATCTGAGTTCCTTTCCCTGAAAAAATTATACCATAAATTCCGCCATATATGATTTTCATATCCGGAAACTTTTCTGTTTCCGTTTATGTATAGTTCACTCTTCCCGCCTCCATATACAGCGTAACATCCGCCTGTCCTGCAGCTTCTTTGTCATGCGTGACAAGGATCATACAGTACCCCTCCTCCGCCACAAGCTTACGCAGCAATCCCATAATATGCTCCGAATTTTCCTGATCCAGGTTCCCGGTCGGCTCATCCGCAAGAATCACCTTGCTCCCTTTCGCGAGTGCCCTTGCAATCGCCACCCGCTGCTGCTCACCGCCGGAAAGCTGTGTGGGGTAGCTGTTCCACTGTTCCTGTGAGATTCCAAGCGCCAAAAGCTTTTCCCCGGCAAGAAGCTTCGATTGTCTGTAAGACACCCCCAACAGTTCCAGCGGATAACATACATTTTCCAGCGCCGTCAACCTCGGAAACAAATGGTACGCCTGATGAATGATTGCAATTTCCGTCCTGCGGTATGCCTCTCTGTCTATTTCCCGCATATCCTTTCCTCGATACAGGACAGTTCCCTCGGTCGGCAGACGCATTCCCGCAAGCATGCCAAGCAAGGTTGATTTGCCGGATCCCGACTTTCCCACAATCGCATACATCTTTTTTTCCTCGAAAATACCCTCTGCGTCCCGCACGGCGCTTATCCGGTTTCTTCCGTTTTCATATTCAAAGCACACCCGACGCAAAGCAAAAATCGGTTCCATTTCGTGTCCCCCTTTTTCTATTTCATATCCCTGCGGATACGCAAAATCGCCATGCACACCGCAAAAATCAGCATTGCGGCAAACTCCGCGAATTCAATCAGAAACCATTCTACCGGAAATGTATATCCCCCATACCACGCAGCCGCTCCGCAAACCGCCATCCCCGGAATCATGCCGCCAAGAACAGCCATCCCATACCTCATCAGCCAGCAGAAAATCATATGCCTCCCCGGAGTTCCCAGCTCTTCCATCAGAAACAATTCCTCTCTCTGCCGGTTCACGCATAAAAAAGATGCGGCCGCAATCATTCCGAGCATCACGGCAAGCAGCAACCCAAAAATAATTCCAAGCTGCTCCTTATATCCCTGTATCCGGAACAGCGCCTCCAAAAACATCCCGTCCTCTATGACCACAACCTGGCGCAGCTCATGCACCTCATTGATTTCGCTGTAGCCGATTTCTTCCAGCCTTTTGCGGAAGGCATCCAATTGTCTGTTATCTTTGATAAAAAAACGAAACGATGACAGTTCATTCATAATATCGGAACCGTAAAACGACCGTATTGTCTCGGTTTTCAATCTGCGGTATCCGCAAAGCTTTTCCTGCCAGCTGTCATATCCGATATCCGGCAGAAATGCGGTTCCGTAAAGAATCCCTGCCGGCATATAAATTTCTGTCCCCTCCCCCTCGCAGGTTCCCACGATCCTTACATCAAGTATGGCCAGTCTCGCCCCATAGTAATCGGTATACACCGCAAAACGCACTTCATCCCCCAGTGACAGACCATTTTTTTCGATAAATCCCTCAGATGCCATACAGATCATCTCCGATCTGCCGAGAAATTCTTCCCCATATCCCTCTGCAAATGCGGCGCCGGCGCGAAGTCCGGCCGCCCCCTCAAGGCATGCAAAGCTGTCTGCAAACACGATCTGCGGCATTGACGGTATTTTATTCAGCAGCCAGTCATTTCCGTAAATGTTCGTATGATACGGAATGTCCGGCAGATCCGCCGCCGTTTCCACGGTCCCCATGTACTCATATCCCAGCCGCACGCTAAGCCCGAAATCTTCGATGTAATCCTGTCCCGCAAGCAGTGACGCCCTCCATTCCCGATAGAAATCGTTTGCCAGACGGCAGCTCTCTTCCTGACTCAGCTCCTGCCAGTACACATCCTGCAGCAGGCGTTCTCCGAACGCTCTGTTCTGCTGTTCCCCTTCCCTGCCGCTTTGCAGCAGCGGAAGAACCGAAGTCAGCGCAATCGTCGTATCTGCCTTTGAGCGTTTTGCGTGCGCCGTGACATATCCCGATACCCCCTGCTGCTCATAAGCGGCCGCAAGGGAAAAATCCTGCTGTTCCTGTGCAAGCCTGACTGCCCCCACCAGCACCGTCAGCATAAATGCCAGCAGCAAGAACACAGCGCTCTGCCCCGGACTGCGCCAAAATTCCCATACACCGAAGCGCAGCATGACATTTGAAATCCCGCTTCCGCGTTTTTTCATCGCTTCTGTCTGTTTTTTGTCCTTTTTTCCCTTTCTGCGCGCCAAATCCCCGGACTGCATTTTTTTACAGTAGCGGTACGCATTTACAATTGCAAATAGTTCCATAAACAGCACGAAAAGCAATCCTGCCGCCGGAAATCCTTCCGCATAACCGGTCATATCCGGACTGCCGGTCTCCGCCAGCTGGCTGTAACGGAGATTCCTTGCATATTTTACAGAATTCTTTTCCAGCAGCCACTCCATAAGCGGATGGAGTATGCACAGCTGTGCCGCAAAGCCCGCGGCCCCGCCCAATGTCACCGCAAACAGCTGCCCTCCAAGCAGATACCGCAGACAGTCCCATCTGCTGCCGCCAAGCTCCTGCAGATATTCCAGCTGCGCGGCGGTACGTCCGTAAAAATTCCTTCCCATAAACATCATTGCCGCAAAACCAAGCATCGTCCCGAGAACCGTCAATCCCACCGCCTGCCGGTACATGGCCGCAACCGGCGCAATCGCCTGTGCATACCCCTGGTCCTCAATGCGGATTTCCACGCCCTTTGGAAGAACAGCTGCATATTTTTCCGCAAAACGCGCCGCCGCACTGTTTTTCAGACGCACCTGCAGGACGTTCTTCTCAATGCCTTGCTGTGACGCTTCCTGCGGCCTCGTAATGTAGAGCGCATTTTCAAGCTCATCCTGATATCGATAAATGCCTGTAATTCGGTATTTTTCTGCCGAAACCTCCTCTTCCGCTCCCCATACAAGCTGTGATACCGTCCCGTCTTCCCGGTAAAAGAAGCGCAGCGTAAGTTCATCTCCGACGGAGAGGTTGTGTTTTGCTGCAAATCGGTCATCTATCATACACTCCGCGCTTGCCTTCTCTGTAAAAATTTCTCCCGCCACAAGTTCTGTCCGCTTCTCATAAAATTCATCCCAGAGTTCGGCTGTGTCCATCGCATACACCGCATGCAGCGCGGCCGTTCTCTTTAGCGTGTCTGCAAACTGCCGCCACAGTTCCATATCCGCAGGTTCACCGTCCGCCGTGATATTCCAAAGCGGAGGGAGTACACTCAAATCCACCCCCGCCTGCTTTGCAGCCTGCCACTCCGGTGCCTTTATTGTAAACACAGGATAATTGCCTGTCGTATATTGATAGGTTCCATAAGCAAAATAGGTATCTCCCACTACAAACTGCCCGGACAAATCTCCCGGCAGTTCCTCCGTCGTATTCAGCAAAATATACTGCTGTGTCTTCACATTTCCGTACAGCACATCCTGCACAAGCGCCATAATCCTTGTGTTCTTCTCCGCCATATCTCCTGACAGTATCTGCTCCGAAATATCCACCACCCGAAATGACAGAATTGCAAGTTCCTTTACCTCCTCATTGCTCTGATTGCTGATACCCGCAATCTCACCTGCTCCCGAAACCACCTCATTTTTGCACAGCACTGCCTCGTCGGCAAGAAGCGCCTCCTCATCCCACACTGCCTGTCCGCCTGCCGCAGCCGAAAATGTGACACGAATCCTATACTGCGACGCAGCCGCAGTAAGCATTCGTTCCGCTGTCTGCCACAAAGAAATCCCCAGGCACCCCGATGCCGCCACAAAACTAAGCAGCAGCAGAAACAGAAAACAGCGTACCGGCTGACGGAATATTTCTTTAAACCCCTTATTTATATGAATCATATCGGATATCTCTGCCTCCTTTGCTGATATTACTATATATCAAACTGTATTATCTTTTTTGCTATATCACACTCTCTTTCTTTTGAAACATCTATTCTTAACTCCATGTAGTCTACGTCTTCTAAATAGACAGATTCACACAAATTTACAATCACATAATCTGCCTCCGTAATATACCGAACATATTCCACCGCCTGTTTTACCTTTTGAAAACAGCCAAAGTCAAAAACAGAATTGCCACAATCATTTTCCACATCATTCATTATAATGGCACCTACATACCCTTGTTCCAACAAAATTGCCCTTATTCCGATCATGTAATCCAGTGATATTACCTGACTCGTTCTCCATATAGCTGTTTCAAATAAATTTTTTATGATGATATCAATTTTGTTATTTTCCCTGCAATTTACATATCGTATTTTGTTATTTGCAATCAATGCTGCAAAATAAGGTACTGCAAAGCTGTTGGAGTTCAACTGTTTTCCCATCAACTCCGGTATTTCACAGACATACTCTATCCCATTCACAGCATTTATTCTATGATATACAGTACACTCACCATTACTGCTATTTTGTCCGCAGCATACTCCCAATATATTTTTCAGGCTTGCAGGATAAGTTATTTTTCCATTATTGTCCCCTGATGCAATGATGTAATTTCTTCTTTTTCTTACAACTATTTTCTCAAATTGATTTATGTGCAGCGCATTCCTTATTCCAATGCTCATAAAAATAATGTCATAATCTTCGCATATCTCCTGCAAAATATGAATAAACCGTAAATATGCCTGTTCATCATGACCGACCGCATAACAATTCATCCTCACCGGGCATTCTAATAATTCCAAAAATAGATTCAAACACAGATTCCCATGTTCATATTCTATTTCATTATTGTCAGCACTCTGAATGATTTCTATTTGCTGCCCGTCATAAGCCTTTATTTTTTTCCTGTTAAAGCTTTTATCCAGCATTGCAACTTTCAGCATTATATTTCCTCATACACGCTCGCAGTGTCTCAAGCAATCCCTTATAACTGGAATCAATAAAACAATCAAAAAATCTGCTGTATTCAATATCATACCGTTCACAGCATTCCATAACAAAAACACTAAACTCCACCTGCGATTTATTGTATTTACTTCCTAATAGTTTTTCTTCCGGTCTCTGTATGATTTCATTTTCAGGTATATCAAAACACGCTTCTATTATTCTCAACAATTCTGCTTCCACAGTCTAAATCTCCTCTATCTCTTCTCTCAATTCTGCTATTATGTTACTGAAAAGTGTAGATTTTTCTATTTTAGGAATAAAAAACTGGTTTTCTGCAAGGCTTTCTATCCGCTCGATTTTTATGTACCCAACCGCATTTCTCATTCCATCTAATATAATCGGTCTTTTATCTGAAATTCCCATTGCATCTACTTCAATGTCATATTTATACTTTAAAATATCATATAAAAATGTCATCCTTTCAGCATCATACATCGCATTATAAGCACATAAAATTATGTAATCAAAACAGACCGCATCACTAAATATTGAAAGAATCTCATCCTCTACCATATGATCGGAAATAATGTCAAAGGTTTCTTCCGGCAATCCTGTTATCACTACATCACATCCACTTTCCTCTATCTGCTTCTCCATCCATTCCATAAGCTTTTTTTCTCTTGTCATACGTGAGGTATCGCTGTACAAGAACTCCGGCAGAGTTACACCCCCTGCCAGTTTAAAATATTCCTCTGATGCAATATGCAGTACAGAATAATCATACTTTTCGAACTGCCGACATAAATACGATTCGACAGAAGCAACTTGCGTTTCATATCCCATTCCCAGGATCAGAATTACAGGTATCTTTAAATTATCACTTACCCGTGTTTTCTGAATCCCTTTTAACAAATTTATATGTTTCTGTGCTGAATTACTTTTTATATTCGCAATACCATGCTTTTCCAGATAATCTACATGCTGCAGAAACTGTTTATTTTCAACCTTTCTTTTGTCATATCCCATTAATACCAAGTCGCTGTTTCGTGCAGCCGCTTCAAATGTATCATATACATCAACCCTCTGATAGTCATTTTCCCATGTGTCCCCTTCGATTTGATTCACAATTGTATATTCGCTCTTTTCCAACACATCCTTTATAATATGGGCTTCATCCACAGACAAATTATATAACAATATGCGCTTTTCCATTGTCTTGCTTCCTCTCAATTTCTGCATAAAGACAGCAGTCTCTCAATTTTTGTTCCATTATCATTTTTACTCTGTCACATTTTTTCAGACGTTCTTGGGGACTTATGTTTTGTCCGTCGTCCGACTGAGCCTGACATATATTACATAACTGAAAAGCCCAGCAATTTAAACATTCTTCCATTTCCCGTCCCGCATTCATCTGTGCACGAATATTTTTATAATTAAATCCTGTTTCAGTTGTTCCAATACACATTACATGTGATAATTCGTTACACCGTTCGCACGGAAACAGCTCTCCCTTTACATTTACAAATAGTCGTTCTTTTCCCGGCATGCATACACCTCCCGGATGTGAAATCTCACGCAGGTGACGCCCCTTTCTTAAATTATAAAGCATTCTTTTGATGTCATCTCTGTATAGTACACAATAATCATCCAACTTTATTTTATCAGCCTTCCCGTACACTGACAGTAATGCTTTACTTTTTTCAACCGCTTCATATTCAATTTCAGAATCAGCAAATAAGATTTCTTTTTTTAAATTATTATCTGTAATATAATCTCCCCTTACCTTTCTGCCCTCAAACAGTTCATTCTCTTTAAAAAAATTATCACATGCACGCAGATTATGATTTGGCGCCTTCACGCGGTTAAAGCTTATATTTTCCCATAATTCCGGGAAACATTCTCTTATTTTCTCCAGTTTAGAATATATGGTTCTGAATGTCCCATCCCCATTTATATATTTACGATTTTTATCATTCTCTTCTTCATTTCCATCAAGACTGATTACAACCCGAAACCTCTTTTTTTCCAGAAAACTCATTATTTCTTCATCTAATATGGTTCCGTTCGTCGTAATACCATAAAACACCTTACGTGCTCCATAATTATCTTCCACATATTTTACACATTCCTGAATTACGCTAAAATTTAATAACGGTTCTCCTCCATAAAAATTAATGGTAACTACCGTATCACCTCTCGATCTTTTCATAAAAAATATAATTGCGTCTCTTGCAATCTCAAATTCCATTTTGGCACAATTATGTTTCCGCCCAACATAATCTTCCGAATAAACGCAATATTCACATCTTAAGTTACAATTCTGTGTAACCTGTAATATCAACAGCTGCAGATCATTCTCTAAAATGTCTTCAATCATATCCGCCATAGGATTTTGGATCTTTTTTACTCTATTTGATATACCAATTCCTCTGTCAAGCAGATATTTTACCGTATGATTCTCGCTTTCTGATATATACCCTTCATCATATTTTTGTAATATCTCCCATTCAGCCTGTCCTGTTTTATACACCTTATTTAAATTAGAATCATAAATATATTTTCCACGTACAGTCTTTATCAGTTTTATCATTCTATCCCTTCTCCCTCCAAAAATCATCTTAGCAGCATTTTACTTTATGAATCTGTTATTTTGTAGAAGACGGACGTATTCCACCATTCGAAGCTGACAGGACTTTTGCATCAGTCATATTTAATACCTTTGAAACCGGGTCTAATGCCCCCATCCAAAAGCAATAGCTATATCCCCAGTCACATTCGCAAAGCTGTGCATAAACATCAGCATAACTACCTACCTTATCGTTTCTTAATCTCCTATGTAATTTCATCACCATATACCCCCTGTATCTTATACTTACTAAGATGATTTTTATAAAGGTTTACTACAAGTATAATTTATTTGTAATATTTCAGAATATCTGCAAACGGAAATCTTTCAGTTTCCGTTTATGTATAGTTCAGTCCCAAAGTAAGTATCTCCCGAGCCAACTCTTTTACAGCCGTAAGTAAAATGTATCATTTATCCTTATATAAAAAATGCCATGCAGTCGGCGAACCTTCTGCATGGCATGATTATTTTCCGTTTTCGTCTATTCTTCCTCTTCCTCCGGCTCATCCTTCGCCCAGCCGTAGGCATACTTGACCGCCTTATTCCAGCCTCTGCGCTTCTCCGCGCGGTCCCGCTCCTCCATCTGCGGGGAGAAGACACAGTCGATCTGCTGATTGCGGATCACGTCCTCCTTGCTCTTCCAGTAACCAACCGCAAGTCCGGCAAGATAAGCCGCGCCCATCGCCGTAGTCTCCACACACTCGGGCCGCTTCACCGGCGCATCGATCATATCCGCCTGAAACTGCATCAGAAAATTGTTGGCGCTCGCGCCGCCGTCCACCTTTAACGCCTTAAGCTCCACGCCTGCATCCGCCCGCATCGCGTCGATGACGTCACACACCTGCAGCGCGATAGACTCCAGCGTCGCGCGGATAATGTGATTCTTGTTCGTACCGCGCGTCAGCCCCACAATCGTACCGCGCGCATACTGATCCCAGTGCGGCGCGCCGAGACCCGTAAACGCCGGAACGACATAGCAGCCGTGCGTGCCGTGCACTTTCTTCGCCATATATTCCGAATCCACCGAGGAATCGATCATGCGCATATTGTCGCGCAACCATTGGATCGCGGCCCCGGCCACAAATATAGACCCCTCAAGCGCATAATTCACTTTGCCGTCCAGACCCCAGGCAATCGTCGTCACAAGCCCGTTTTGGGAAAACACCGGCTTCTCCCCGGTATTCATCAGAAGAAAACATCCGGTACCGTATGTATTTTTCGCCTCGCCGGCATGAAAACAGGTCTGCCCGAACAGAGCCGCCTGCTGGTCTCCCGCCGCCCCCGCAATCGGAACCGCATCCCCGAGAAAAGACGGGTCCGTATACCCGTAAATCTCGCTCGACGGACGCGCCGCCGGCAGCATGGCCTCCGGAATATCCAGTTCCGCCAGGATTTCTTTGTCCCAGCACAGATCGTTGATATTAAACAGCATTGTCCGCGACGCGTTCGAGTAATCCGTCACATGCACGGCGCCTTTGGTAAACTTCCAGATCAGCCAGGTTTCCACCGTTCCGAACAGCAGCTTCCCCTCCTCGGCAAGCGCTCTCGCGCCGTCTACATGGTCCAGAATCCACTTGATTTTGGTCGCCGAAAAATATGCATCGATAATCAATCCCGTCTTCTGCCGGTAAGTCTCCTCCAGTCCTTTTTTCTTCAGCGCATCCGCGATATCGGAAGTTCTGCGGCACTGCCACACAATCGCATTGTACACCGGCTCCCCGGTCTCCTTATTCCAGACGATTGCCGTCTCACGCTGATTCGTGATACCGATCGCCGCGATATCTTCCGCCGTCGCCCGAATCATATTCATAGCCTCCACAGCTACCCCAAGCATCGAAGACCAGATTTCATTCGCATCATGTTCCACCCAGCCCGGATTCGGAAAGAACTGCCGGAACTCCTTCTGTGCCATCGAACAGATTTCCCCTGTCTCATTAAACAGAATACAGCGGTTGCTCGTCGTCCCCGCATCCAAAGCCATCACATATTTTGCCATACCGTTTCCTCCTTATTTCCAGAACCCTCTGCAGTTCAAACCGCATAAAAAAATGGAGATATCCCTATAAAGCCTGCAGCCGCCCCCGCAGCTGTAAGTTTTAAAATCATCTCCACTCTCAGATTCCAACCCTATTGAATTACTATCATTATTATAACACACGGGGACGGAAAGGCAAGCAGAATTTTAACTTTGCCGTCCCCCTCCCCATGTCTTACCGTCGGCAGCCGTCTGCCGCGTTACACGATTTTCGTAAAAGCAAGCACCACAAACATCGCGCCCCCGATCCAGGAAAAGTCCCGGCTGCATTTCTTAACCGCAGCTCTCCCCAGACCGCTTCCCAGACATACGGCCGCCACGCTGAGCACGAAATTCAGCCCGACGGCCGTCCACAGATTCATTCCCATCAGCGCCGCACCCAGACCGCCGAACAGGCCGTCGGCCGACATCGCAAGGGCAAATGCCACCCCCTCCGCCGCCGACATCTCCTTCGACTGGTCTCTGTCGGCCATCACCGGATTGTTATACACACTCACAATAAAATTCAGCTGCGAAAACGTAATCTTAATCCGCTTGCACAAAAATTTATTCTGCCGGATATAACGCCTGATCCCGTACTCCGTCAGCTTGTAAATCCCTATCAGGAAAAGTCCCGCAAAACACAGCATATCCGCACTCTGCTCCGTCAGCATACTGCCGAAAAATTTCCCGGCAGCCAGTGAAAAAAACAGCACTCCGCTACAGATTCCACTGATGCAGAGCGCCGTTTTGATTCCGATTTTTATATCATCCATTCCGCAGGCCGCCGAGGCAAGAAAAACATCCACCGACAGCGCAATTACAAAAAGAACCGTCTGCATACCATAGCTCCAAATGCATCCTTCCCTTTATCTTATTCAATGCCGCCGGTTTGTTGAGCCCTTTACACCAATTCACATCCGCCTTCCCCGTCCGCGTCACCGGTGAGGCCGGCATCCGCACCCTCTGCCGACTCCGTCCGGACTCTTGCCTGCTTCCGTATTCCGTTTTTCGCTTCCTCCGACGGCTCCGTACTCAAATACCACGTAATCCCAGCAATAATTAACATAATCACTTTCCCTCCTGCCACACGTGATTCAATTATCTAACTACATATGTAGTTGTATTGTCCGAAAAAAAGAGCAGCCCGATTTACCAACCTGACAACTGCCCTTTTTCTCCTATTCTGCCTCCAGCAGATAATCCATCAGACGGTACCCGTCCTCTATGACTCTCCCGGTCTGTGCGGCTTCCCTCTCATTGTAATGCCGGCTCTCCTTCCGCTCCGCCCTGCTGTCATAGAGCAGATACGGCACATTGTCCGCCGTGTGCGTGCGCAGCGAAACAGGCGTCGGATGATCGGGAAGAATCACCATACGGAAATCCTCGCCCGCCCCGGCAAGCCCCTCCGCAATCGGCGCAATGATGCGCGCATCCAGATTTTCGATGGCCTGTATCTTTTTGTCCGCACTCCCCTGATGTCCCATCTCATCCGGTCCCTCCAGGTGCACATAGACGAAATCATAGTCTTCTTTTGTCAGCACGTCAACGGCCGCCTGCGCTTTTCCCTCATAGTTTGTGTCGAGACCGCCGTTGGCCCCCTCCACGCATATCACCTTCATCGAGGTTCCCACCGCAATCCCTTTGAGCAGATCGACTGCGGAAATCATGGCTCCCCGCTTTCCCGTGCGCCCGTCAAACGGCGACAGCGCCGGCTTTGTGCCCGCTCCCCAGAACCAGCAGGAATTGGCGGGATTTAAGCCGCGTCTTCTCCGCTCCTCATTCACCGGGTGATTCACCAGAATATCATAGCTTCGCTTCATCATAGCGCAGAGCCGCTCCTGCTTCGGCAGCTTATCACCGATTTTCTGTCCCAGTATATCGTGCGGCTGCACCAGCTCTGCGACCTCGCCGTTTTCCCAAATCAGACAGTGGCGATAGCTGGTTCCCACATAAAAGCCAAAGCCGTCCGCCTCAAGTTCTTTTTTTACGGCCTCCAGAAGCTGCGCGCTCTCCTCCGTGCTGATTTCCCCGGAGCTGTGATCAATCATCGTGCGATCCTCATAGCGCGCCTCCTCCTCGGACAGCGTCACAAAATTACAGCGCAGGGCAATATCCGTATCTTTCATCGGAACTCCGATGGAAAGCGCCTCAAGCGGAGAACGGCCCGAGTAGTATTTTCTCGGATCATAGCCCAATACGGAAAGATTGGCCGTATCGCTGCCGGGCTTCATGCCTTCCGGAATCGTATGTACCATACCGATTTCTCCTTTTGCGGCAAGCTCATCCATTTTCGGTGTCTTCGCATATTCGAGAGGCGTCATGCCTCCAAGTCTTTCAAGCGGCAGATCCGCCATGCCGTCTCCCAAAATCACAACATATTTCATACGCCGTCCCTCTTTCTTTTTCAGTCTGCCATCCGGATCATCCCGACAACGTCCCCAAGCTCCGCAGCCTTTGCCGCGTAGTCGGCCTCGCTCATACGCTCCGTGACAAATCCGATCTCTCCCGGCTCGGCTGCCTCCGCAAATTCTACCGCGCCGAAAATCTGTGCGATCCTGTCTCTGTCGGCATGTGCCCGCACAAAATAGCGGTTCTCCATCCCTGTGTAATCCACCAGCTGTAATTTTTTCGAGCTCCACTCCACCGCGATATTGGTATCCATATGCTTTGCAATCTCGACGATATCCGCTACGACCGCGCTGGCTGTGGGAAGCTTTCCGGCGCCGCTTCCGTAAAACATCGCATCCCCAAGCACGTTTCCGCGCACGAAGATTGCGTTGAAAACATCATTGACACTGTAGAGCGGATGATTCGCCGGGAGCAGAAACGGCGCAACCATCGCCACATATCCGTCCTCCATCTTGCGGCTCTGTGCCAGAAGTTTGATTCTTCTGCCCAGCGCGTCCGCATACCGGATATCCGCCGCGGTAATTTTCGTGATTCCCTCTGTGTGGATATCCTCGAAATCCACCTGCTGTCCGCATACCAGCGACGTTAAAATCGCAATCTTGCGACAGGCATCGTATCCCTCAATGTCGGCCGTCGGATCTTTCTCCGCATATCCCCTTGCCTGGGCATCCTTTAACACATCGTCAAATTCCAGTCCTTCCTCCGTCATCTTCGTGAGCATATAATTTGTCGTTCCGTTCACAATCCCGGTAATCTCCTCGATCTCATCTGCGGTAAGACAGGAATTGAGCGGGCGGATAATCGGTATTCCGCCTCCGACACTGGCCTCAAACATAAAATTGACCTGTTTCTCCTTCGCGAGCGCAATCAGCTCCGCGCCCTTCTCCGCCACAAGCGCCTTATTGGACGTGGTCACATGCTTTCCGGCGCCAAGCATCGCCTTTACAAACGTGTAGGCCGGTTCGACACCGCCCATCGTCTCCACGACAATTCCGACCTCCGGGTCTTCTGCGATCGTTTTATAGTCATGGATCACTTTGCTCTCCATCACGTCTCCCGGAAAATCCCTGAGATCAAGCACATACTTTATTTCCAACGGCATTCCGGCCCGCTTTGCAATGCTGTCCCGATTGATATCCAACACTTCCGCTACGCCGGAACCGATTGTCCCGTATCCCATTACTGCAACTTTCATATTTACCTCCATGCCTTTGTGATTTGCCCAACCGGACCCGTGTGCTATTCACGCCCTAAAATCTTTACATAATGTATCCCTTTCTGCTCCTCGATGCGTTCTACCATCTCCGTGATATCCCCCGTCTGGGCCAGCACATCGACAGAGAGCGTCAGCGACGCAATCCCGTTAATCGGGATACTCTGGTGAATGGTCAGAATATTGGCATTGAACTCCGCCACCGTCTTTAACACCACCGACAAAAGTCCCGGTTCGTCATCAAGCTGAATCACCATGGTAATCGTCTTTCCCTTTGCCGTCTCTCGAAACGGAAAAATATCATCCTTATATTTATAAAAAGAGCTTCTGCTGATTCCGACGCGCTCCGTCACCTCCTGCACCGAGGTAATCTTACCGGAGTCGAGCAGCCGTTTTGCCTCCACCACGCGGAGAAGTACATCCGGGACCGCCTTCTCCTTCAAAACATAATATTGTCCCTTCTCTTTCATAGAACGTTCTAATCCTCTTTCCATGTATCTTCTTCTACTATATGTTGCACACAAAATAATTTTCCGTTGTGTTTGCTTGAGGCTTACACCTGTCCTCACGAGGAAGATAATAACATAAAGAGGCTGCTAACGCAACCTCTTTTTCAATCCATTCTTTTAATGTCTCGGCTTACCGCACTCACCGCAGAATCTCCCGGTGTTCACATGGCCGCACTCACATCTCCACTCCGCCGCAGGCGCCGGCATCGGTTTCCCGCACTCGCTGCAGAACTTCCCGGTGTTCACATGGCCGCACTCACATCTCCAATTCGCCGCGGGCGCCGGCATCGGTTTCCCGCACTCGCTGCAGAACTTCCCGGTGTTCACATGGCCGCACTCACATCTCCACCCGCCCGAGACGCCGGCCTGCCCCGGACCCTTAGCGCCGCTGCCCACACCTCCGTACGCCGGGCCCCCGGCTCCGCCCGGCTGATTTAAAAATCCCATGCCGTTCATCGTCTGGTTCAGCGCATTCATCCCCATTCCGACGCCCATAAAGCCCGTCATGGCTCCGCCTTCGTTGCTTCCCGCATTTTTTACGCCCTCGGTCAGATTTTTGACCGCCATACCGCGCATCACGTTCACGTCGCTGCCCACCATTGCGCCTTCGTTGCGCATATTGATCAGCTTCTGAGACTCCTCGTCGTAGGAAACGCTGGCGATGCCGACCTTCTGAATCTCCATGCCGCGCAGCATCCGCCAATCCTCGTCGAGAATATCCTGCATATATCTGCCGAGTTCCATCGCCTTTGACGTCACATAGGAAATCCGCGTGCCGTCCGCCGACATCTGGTTAATAGCCGACTGCAGCGCCTCTAAAAACTCGGAGACAAACTGGTCGCTGATCTCCGCAAACTCCACTTTGTCTTTGTTTCTCGGAATCGCCTCGGCATAAAACTGCAGCGGATTCACGATCTTTACCGAGTAGGTCCCGTGCGCCCGCAGAAAAAGTTCCGCATTATAAAACTGATCAAAATAGTTAATCGGATTCCTTGTCCCGAACTTGATCCCCTTTATCTCCTGCAGATTCACAAAAAACACCTTCTGCGCCGTCGGTGTCTGTCCGCCGAACCGCACACGGTTAAAGCTCTCCCGCAGACTCTCGCCAAGCTCCCCGTTAAATAAGGAAGGCATCGACGAATTATCCACTTTGTAATATCCCGGCTCCGCCGTATAATCTACGATTTTACCGCCGTCCACCAGCATCATAAACTGATTGTCATACACATGGATGACGGAACCGTTTGATACCGTATCATTGCTGCCCTTTACGTTCTGTCCCTTCCGGAGCAGCACGCCTCTGGTAAATACGGTGTGCTCCCCCATATCCTCTGCCTCGAAGGCTTCTAACCACTGGTCTGCAAACCCGCCGCTAATCGCCTGTCCGACCGCTTTTATAATTCCCATACGACTCGTTCCCTCCTGATTTTCTTCGGTATTTTCACTCTATGCTGCTACACGCGATGATAGTCCACTTCGTAATACTTCTGCAGATTCCAGACTTTAATATTAATCGGCACAACCTCAAGCCCGCAGTACTCGCACTTCATATTGCCGAGCATCCGAATCGGCGCTCCGCAGTGCGGACAGGTGGTCCCGAACGCATTGTCATAATCCGCAAGCGTCTCATCCTGTATATACACAAGCTCCGTGTTATATTTCGTCTGCGTCTTCCTCTCCCTGCTGCCGGAACTCACTTTTCCGTCCTGCTCCGTGTAGTGCATATACGCTACCGCACTCTGAAAGGTAATGACACATTTTCCGTCCCGTTTCTGGTAATTTGTTATTTCCGTCCGGTGGATGCAGACCTGGGAATAGACCTCCCGTATTCCCGCCGCCCGGTTTGCCGCAATCCGGTTTTCGACCTGCATGCGCAGATCCCGCGACACATCTTTCATCATCCCCGCATTTTCCGCGGTGATTGCCCGAAACGCCGACACAAGGAGATTCTCAACTTTATTGCGGAACTGCACCATATTAAAATCCGGAAAGTCCCGCTGTATCTGGGGCTCGAAAATCCTTGTCATACCGGATACCGATTTCGGCGTCTCCGCCAGTGCGTCCGCCTGGCGCTCCAGCCCCTCCGCGAGAGATTCCGTTCCGAACGCCGCCTTTGAAAAGCGCCGGATTTTGCCGCGCAGCACCATGCACCCGGCAAATCCGGCCCCGATGAGAATGACGACGGCAATCAAACCTGCCAGCTGCACGCTACTCATCCTCTCCTCCAAGCCCCTCCGGACATCCCAGAGAAAGCCATTTCAGATAACCGTTGATGAACACGTCAATCTTTCCGTCCATCACCTGGTCCACATTGCCGCTCTCGACGCCGGTGCGGCGGTCTTTCACCATCGTGTATGGCTGCATGACATACGAGCGTATCTGATTGCCCCAGCCAATTTCCGTCACCTCGCCCCGGATGCCTGCCGCCTTCTCGGCATTCTCCTGCTGCTTGAGCAGATACAGCTTTGCCTTTAACATCTGCATCGCCTTATCCTTGTTCTGGAACTGCGAGCGCTCATTCTGGCACTGCACCACAATTCCGGTCGGAAGATGCGTGATGCGGATCGCTGACGAAGTCTTATTGATATGCTGTCCGCCCGCACCGCTTGAGCGATACGTGTCAATGCGCAGATCGTCCTCATTGATTTCGATGTCCAAATCCTCCTCGATATCCGGCATCACATCACAGGACACAAAGGAAGTCTGCCGTTTGCCCGCCGCATTAAACGGCGAAATCCGCACGAGACGGTGCACGCCTCTTTCGGATTTCAGATATCCGTAGGCATTCTCCCCGTTTACCTGAAACGTGACGGATTTGATCCCCGCCTCTTCCCCGTCCAGGGAGTCGAGCACCTCCACCGAAAAGTCCTTATCCGCAGCCCACCGCGTATACATGCGGTACAGCATGGCCGCCCAGTCGCAGGACTCGGTCCCGCCGGCCCCGGCGTGCAGCGAGACAATCGCATTGTCTCTGTCGTATTCGCCGGACAGCAGGGTTTTAATCCGGATCGCCTCGTAGACCCCCGAAAACTCCTGCAGCAGTTCTTCGATCTCGGGAATCAGCGACGCGTCATTCTCCTCGTACCCCATCTCAATCAGGGTCTCAATATCCTCAAACTGTGTCTGTAAAGAAGCATAGGTTGCAACATCGTCCTTCATGCTCTTTAACGCTTTCATTTTCTTCTGTGAAACCGCCGGATCGTCCCAGAAGTCCGGCGCCTCCATCTCTCTCTCTAACTCCTGGATCCGCTGCTCTTTATTAGCCAGGTCAAAGTGAATCCCTCACTTCCTGCAGCGGTTCTCTGTACGCGTTCAGCGTCACTTTAAATTGATCAAGTTCTACCACAGTATCACCTCTTTCTTTTCTTTTCTATTTTCCTATTTTAAAGGATGTCTTTGTTTTTCGCAATGCTTTCCGTAACACAACAGAACAATGTGCAGCAGGACAAATCCGATCAGCGCGCCGAGCGTATCGATACACACATCGCTGAATTTCCCCGCGCGCCCCTCGACAAAAAGCTGATGGGTCTCGTCCGTGGCCGCATACGCGGCTGTGGCGGCAAGCGCGAACAGCACGGTTTTCCTCCGATACGGAGTATAACCGCACAGCGCCGCCAAAAACATCCATCCCAAAATTGCGTATTCCGTCATATGTGCGGCCTTGCGCACCGGATGCTCGATTGCCGCCGCATACGCCTCTGTCGTATCCTCCGAAAAACCCAGCCCGAACAGATTGCTGCAGGCCTCCACAAACCGGTATGCCACACTGCCGCTCATCTCTGACGACTCCTGCGCCGGCTGGTCGGAAAACCAGAAGATCACCGCCATCCAGCCAAGCAGAAAAAGCATCGTGACAACCCGGTAGATTGTCGTTTTCCTTGTTTTCTCATCGGTTTTCACTGAGCACCTCAATCGCCTTTAAAATCTGGTTATCGTACTGCATATCATAGGACTCCCCATCCGGGTCGAGGTACTCGTATTCCAGCTCAATATCGGGCTCAATACCGACGCCGTGAATATAATTCCCCTTCGGCGTGAAATATTTCGCCGTCGTCAGCTTCAGCGCATCCCCGTCGTCGAGCGGGATAATCGACTGCACGATCCCTTTTCCGAAGGTTTTCGTCCCGATTAAGGTCCCATACTCGTAATCTTTAATGGCGCCCGCAAAAATCTCCGACGCACTCGCGCTGTCCCCATTGACAAGCACCGCCATCGGATAATCCATATGCGTATCGCCGCTCGAATTGTATTCTTGGCGGTTGCCGTATTTGTCCTCGACGTACACGATCAGTCCCTCCGGCAGAATGTCGTCAAGAATCTCGACCACGGAATCCACGAGCCCGCCGCCGTTGTAGCGCAGATCGATAATCAGAGACAGAATCCCTCCGGCTTCCAGTTCGGCCAGCTGCCGCTCAAACTGTTCCGCGGTGTCCTCCTCGAAGGACTCAATCCGGATATACCCGATATCGTTCCACAGCAGCTCCGAAGACACACTCGGGAGCGTTACATTTGCGCGCTTCACATCAAAGGACAGATATTCGTCAGTGGACCCACGGTATACCTCGATATGTACCGTCGATCCCTCCTCACCGCGAATCAGCTGCACCAGGTCGGTCACCTCCATAGACGTCGCGTCCGTCCCGTCCACCGAGAGGATGATGTCTTCCGCCAGCATCCCGGCCTCATCCGAAGGCGTTCCCTCGTATATTTTTGAGACCGATACAATCATTGTATCCACATCCTGTCTGAGTCCGGCCCCGATTCCGTAATATTTCCCCGTCATGCTCACCCGGGTCTGCTCGTACTCCTCCTCGGTGTAATAGACGGAATACTTGTCGTCAAGCCCTTTCACCAGCCCCGCATACATGCCGTCTTTTAATGTTTCCTTATCAGTGTCTTCATAATAATACATGTCAATGTATCCGGAAAGCTCTCTGATTTTGGCTGCGGAATCCTTGTCTATCACAGCGCTTCCCTCGACCACGGCCGAGCCCTTTTTTGCAAACACCACCTGATAACCCGCGGCAGCGCATACGCCCCACACGCCGACGGTTCCCGCCAGCAGCGTTCCCAGACAGCCAAACAGCATGCCTCTGCCCACGCCGCTTCCTTCCCTGCGCCGGTTCTCCGGCTGATTTGTATTTGCCCTGTACTCTTCCATTCGACTCCCTCCAATGCTATATATCATATGTGAAAATTCCCTGTCCAAAGACAGGGAATTTGAAAAACGTACCCCCGGTGAACAAGAAGAGTGTCCTTGCCCACTGAGGATTTAACCGCCCAAATAACTCCACGGACTCACATAGCTTCCGTTTAATGATACACCAAAATGAAGATGGTTTCCAGTGGAAATACCTGTACTTCCGACTTTTGCGATCAACTGCCCCGCAGACACCTGCGTCCCCTCCGATACAAGGAGCGACGAACAGTGCATATAAACGGTATAAAGACCGCCGCCGTGATCGATCATCAGGTAATTTCCCGCCGCGCTGCTGTAAGCCGACGCTTTCACGGTTCCCGGCGCAGCGGCCACGATATCGGCGCCGTAAGAAGCGCCGATATCGATTCCTTTATGGTTGGAAGACGCCCCGGTAGTCGGCGACACACGGGCCCCGTAATCACTGGTGATCCGCGTGCTGCTCGGGCACGGCCAGGTAAACACCCCGCCGCTGTAGGGGTTGTCCACAATCCCCGCCGCAGCTTTCTCGGCCTCGGCGCGCTGGATGGCTGCTATCAATTCCTCCTGCGCCTGTATCTCCGCCGCGTAGTAGTCCACGTCGCTCTGGGCATCCGTGATATCGTCCGCGATTCCCGCAAGCTCCGTCTCTTTCTGCCGCATCAGCGAAGCCACCTGCCCCTTCTCCGCCTCAACCGCGGCTTTCATCTCCTCAAGATCCGCATAATCCTGCTCAAGCTGCGCCTCCACCGTCTTAATCCATTCCACGGTTTCCTCGTATTCCTTCAGCTTCTGTCTGTCATAATTCTCAATCTGAGTAATATATTCCGCCGCATTTAAAAAGGAGGTCAGATCCCGCGCCGAGAGCAGCGCCTCCATATAGGAGCGCTGCGCATTCTCATACATAAATTGTATGCGGATTTTCATGTCCGCATACTGTTTCTCCTTCTGCGCCTGCGCATCCGAAAGCTCCTCCTTTGTTTCCAAAATATCCTCGCTTTTTTCCGTCAGCTGATTCTCCAGTTCCGTAATTTGGGAGGAAATCCGGATCAGGCGCTGATTCAGCTCCGCCACCTTGGACTCCACATCTCCTTTTGACTCTTTCAAATCGGAAATGGTCTGTTTTGCCTCCTCCAGCTCCTTCTCCAGCTCCTTCTTGGCATCCTGCGCCTCCTGCAGCGCCTTTGAAGCACTGCTCCCCTTACCGGTTTTCGCATCTTTTTTTGCGCCGGAATCCGCCCCCGAATCGGAGTCCGCTGCCGCGCCGGAGGTCTGCTCCGTATTTTCTGCGGCGGCAGCCGGCACCAGCGTCCCCGCCCCCAGCACACCGGCAATGCCGGCAATTATGATTTTCTGCAGCAATCCTCTGTTTCTATATCTCATCAATCAGACCTTCAAATGTTTGCGAATTGTAATGCGGCTCCCGAGGAATCCGATTCCCACCCCGAGGATCAGCGCCACCGGCACCAGCGTGTGGAACAGTTCTTCGGCCCCGAGAAACTGCATCATATTTCCGATCACATGGAATTTGTCACCGATATAATCGACCACCTTTCCGTACAGGACATACAGGATTCCGAGCGGAATCGCCGCGCCCACCAGACCGATTACAATCCCCTCCACCACAAAGGGCGCGCGGACAAAATAATCGGTGGCTCCGATCAGTTTCATAATCGCAATCTCTTCCCGGCGGACCGAGATACCGACCATAATCGTGTTGCTGATCAGAAACACCGCGACTCCCAGCAGCACCAGTATAATTCCTGCCGAAATATACCCGATCAGACTGTTGAAATCCGTGAGGGTATCTGCCATCATCTCCGACTGTCTTACCTCCCGCACGCCGTCCAGCGACTGCAGATATGTAACAAGCGTAGACTGCATGGAGATGTCATTCATATAGATGGAGTAGCTTGCGGAATTTGCCAGCGGGTTGTCCGCGCCGAAGCTCTCCGCCGCCTCCTCATTTCCCTCAAAGTAAATATCCCTGAAATATTCCCACGCCTCATCCGCGGAGGTAAATTCATAGCGCGACACCTCGATCCGCTCATCGATCAGCTCCCCGATCTCCTCGATCCGCTGCTCCGAGATACCCGCGTCAAACAGTACCGTCACCGCCACTCCGGACTCCACATCCCGTACCATCGCCTGAAAATTCGTCACGATTGCATAAAAAAGACCGAACAAAAAGATACAGGCCGTCATCGTCGCGATAGATGCCAGTGAAAACATTTTGTTTTTCCAGATATTCACCAGTCCCTGACGGATGGTGTAAAAAAATGTACTAATCCTCATAGTCGTAATCACCTCCGTCGTCTGTCCCGACGCCGCTGTCAATCTCGATCGCGCTGTTGTAGGACGCGCTGTCGTCCACAACCACACCCTTTCTCATTGTGATTACACGCTTGTTCATCGCCCTGACAATCTCTATGTTGTGCGTCACCACCACCACCGTCGTTCCGCGCCCGTTAATCTCTTCCATCAGGTGCATAATCTCCCATGCATTGTTGCTGTCGAGATTACCGGTCGGCTCGTCGGCCAAGAGGATCTTCGGCTTGTTGATCAGCGCTCTTGCGATCGCGACCCTCTGCTGCTCCCCGCCGGAAAGCTGCTTCGGGTAGGAGCGGTACTTTGCCGCAAGCCCCACCATCGACAGCATGGCCGGCACATTCTTGCGGATGCTCCGTCCCGACTCCCCGATCACCTTCTGGGCAAACGCCACATTATCATAAATATTCCGGTCCTTTAACAATCGGAAATCCTGAAAGACCACGCCGATGTTTCTGCGGAATTTCGGGATTTGCCGTCTGCGTATTTTATTCAGCTGTCTGCCGTCTATCTTAATCGTACCGGTGGTCGGCTCAAGCTCCTTGAGCAGCAGCTTGATCAGCGTGGACTTGCCCGACCCGCTGTCGCCGACTACAAATACAAACTCTCCTTCGCCAATGTTAAGACTCACGTCATTAAGTGCAGGGATTCCCGCGGAGTATGACTTGCTGACATGTTCCAACTTAATCATCTCTTACCTCATTTCTGTTTCTGTCTAATAATCCAGCGACTCCATATACTTCATGTATTTTACCACCATAAGCGCGATCTTAAAGGTAATCGCATCCTCAAACACGCGCAGATCAAGTCCCGTACTCTTCTGAAGCTTATCGAGCCGGTACACAAGCGTGTTGCGGTGAATGTAAAGCTGCCGCGAAGTCTCGGATACGTTCAGGCTGTTCTCAAAAAACTTATTGATGGTCGTAAGCGTCTCCTCGTCGAAATCATCCGGGGACTTGCCGTCAAAGATTTCCCGGATAAACATCTTGCAGAGCGGTATCGGAAGCTGATAGATCAGCCGCCCGATCCCCAGCGTGGAATACGCAATGACATCCCTGTCCGCAAAAAATATCTTTCCCACATCAAGCGCCATTCTCGCCTCTTTATAGGACCTGGAAACCTCTTTGATCTCACCCACAATCGTGCCGTATGCCACATGTACTTCCCCCTCCGCATCGGAGCGGAAAAGGTTCGCAATCACATCGGCCGTTTTATTCAGATCATCATAGCTCTCGCTGTCTGCGACCTCCTTGACCACGATAATATTCTTCTCGTCCACCGCCGTCACAAAGTCTTTTGTCTTCCCGCCGAAGATACTGCGGATTTTCTCGAGTTCGTTGCCGTCCTTGTCGCGGTTTGTCTCCACAATAAACACAACCCTGCGCACTTCGGTGTCGATATGAAGCTTTTTTGCCCTGTTGTAAATATCCACCAGCAGAAGATTGTCCAGCAGAAGATTTTTGATAAAGTTATCCTTGTCAAACCTCTCCTTATATGCTACCAAAAGGTTCTGAATCTGGAAACTGGCAATTTTCCCCACCATGTAGACATCTTCGCTGTCCCCGTTTGCAAGCAGAATATACTCAAGCTGATGCTCATCAAATACTTTAAAGAACTGATATCCGTTCACAACCTGGCTGTCGGCCGGAGAATCCACGAATGCCTGTGCCGGCGCGGCATATTGCTCGGCTTCCGGAAATGTGGCTGCCAGAACCTTTCCTTCCACGTCAATGATACACAGGTCTATTCTCGTGATGCCCTTAAGCCCGTCTATTGTATTCTGAAGTATCTGATTTGAAATCATAAGCCCCCGCTCCTTCTCGTTTTGTCTCTCCTAAGCCGTTCCATGTGCATTTTTCACAAAAAATATGCATTTACTTCAAACGGAACAAAAATACCTAACTTATATTTTATAGCAAAACAACAAAAAAAGGAAGAGGAAACGCTTATTTTTTTATGCATTTCCTCTTTTTTTATGCCGAATGCTCCTGAAACCCTTCCCCAAAAACTTCTCTGGCATCGGTGACAATCACGAATGCGCCCGGATCGATCTCTGCGACAATCTCCTTTACCTCCACAATCTGCTTCTGCGCCACCACGCAGTAAAGCATACACTTGTCCGTCCCCGAGTACATCCCCTTGGCCTTTAACCCCGTGACCCCGCGGTCCATTTTTTCCATGATTTTCTCTGCCACCAGCTCGTACCTGTCCGTGATAATATAGGCGACCTTCGAAAACTTAAATCCTTCCAGCAGCGCATCCGATACCTTGGTAGTGATGTAGATTGCCACGATCGCGTACATCGCGACATGAACCCCGAAGACATACATTCCGACCACGACAATCAGCCCGTCAAGCACCTGCATGATCTGCACGATCGAATAATGACGCATATAATGCTGAATCAGCGTCGCCACCATATCGGTTCCCCCGGTCGTCGCCTTGGCCGACAGCACCAGGCCCATCCCCACACCGCCAATGACACCGCCGAACACCGCCGCAAGCGTATAGTCTCCCTGCGGCAGGTCAATCGTCGGCACCACATACAGCCACGCGGACAGCAGCATGGTTCCGAGCAGCGTCCGCCAGATAAATCTTGTCCCCTTGACGCGCCATGCAATGACAAACACCGGGATGTTCAGCGCAATATTCGTAAACCACAGCGGAATCCCTCCCGGGATCAGAGGCTTTGTGATCTCCTTTACAATGATGGACATTCCGGAAAAACCTCCGGTCACCATGCTGATCGGGTCATAGATACATTGTATGCTCGTAGCCACCAGCGCAGTACCGACCAGTATCAAAAAATAATCCCATATGTTTGATTTTTTATTAAAAACCCTCTGCATGCTATTTCCTCTCAGCCTCCGGCAGCCTCTGGCGGTATTTTTCAATACTGCTCTTGAGACGCCCGCGGTACGCAAGCCGTCCCAGAAAACCGATCACGCTGTTCCTTTTCCGCCGGAGTCCGAGTTCTCCCTCCCCGTACCAGATGCTTGCATTCATCTTATCCTTATGATTCCAGAAAAATTCCTCCTGCAGCGGCGAGGGCAGAATCGACACAATCACGTCGGGCGTCATCACATTCATATCGTTGATCACGGCCTCCGTGTCTCCCACACAGTTTTCAAGCGCATACTCCCCGACAATCACAAGCCTCGGAAATACTTTAAGCATATCCTCCCGCTCGCGCGCAATCTGTTCCCCGCTCTGCCCAAGCAGAAAAATGCTCTTTCTGTTCCGCTCCAGCCTCTTAAAAAATTCGACCGCGAAATCATTCTCTTCCGTCTCATGAATGCGCTGCATCGTGTCAATGCCGGCCGACTGCAAAATTTCCTTCTCGCCGATAATGACAAGATTCGATGCCTCGATCACCCCGCGCACGGCCGGATGCTCCTCCGCACCGATCAGCATCTTCATTGAAATCGTCTCAATTATATTTAACATGCCGTTTTCCAGGAATGCCTCGGCCTGTGTGATTGACTCCCGCACCGTATAGTTATCCAGCGCCAGCCCCAGAATATCTATTTTCTTTGTCATGCTTCTCCCATAATCATTTCCGCTCATTTACAAAAATATACCTACGCTAGTATAGCAAAACTTACGGTACTTTTCAAGGTTTGGAAATTGTCAAGAGATTTCCGCCGCATTTCCTCCTGCAGGCACAAACTTTATGATACTTCCACAAAACACACATTCGATATTTTTGCTATGTAAACCATATTTTTTCACTTCTTTTCTGTGGATAACGTTTATAACTCCGTGTATAACTTATTTTTTTGGAGTTTCACGCATATTTCGATGTGGATAACTTTTCCTGTTCTCTCCTGTTTTTCAGCGATTTTTTTTGTGTTTCCCGCAAAATTTGTGCACCTTGCATAGACCGTATCCTTTTCCTGGTCGCGCGGCATCCCGCGGCAGCAGAATATTGGGACGTTATTGTCCAAATTAAAGAATCCCCTAAAAATAATGCAAAAAAGGAGCGGCGCCGTCTGCGCTGCTCCCTGAATGCGTTCTTTTATTTTAGAAAATTCTTCTGACACAGATTGGAGAACGATAATTCACGTTCGAATATGTAATGCCGCTCGACGGTGTGCTCGCATGCACGATGGTGCCGTTCCCGGCGTAAATCCCCACATGTCCGCTGTAGCACACGATATCTCCGGGCTGCATCGACCCGAAATCCACGCCGTATCCGCAGCTTCTCATTGCACTCGAGGTACGCGGAAGGCTGATGCCGAACGCCGCATACACACTCATGACAAACCCGGAACAATCCGCTCCGTTTGTAAGGCTTGTCCCGCCGTACACATACGGATTCCCCACAAACTGGCTCGCGTAATTGACAACTGCCTGTCCGTTGGAGCTTGTCGGCGCCGTGTAGGATGCCTTACTCTCACCGGAACCGGAAGATGCCGCAGACTTTCCTCTCGCATTGTTCGCCGCCGCTGCCGCCGCCCTGCGCTCTTCCTCTTCCTTTGCAAGCCGCGCCTCTTCTTCCGCTTTGGATTCCGCCTGCACGAATTCTGTCCGCAGGATCACCCAGTCAAGCGACACATAGCCCTGGCCGCCCTCGGCAGATACCAGCACCCATCCGTCCATAGACTCATCCAGCACCACCAGGTCGTCTCCCTGCGGAACCTGCGTCATAATCGGCGCATCCACGGAAGGCTCCGTTCTTACATTAAGCGTAACGGTGTTGACCTCCGCATAGCGGGTGCTGACCTTGCGCGCCAGCTCTTCGTTGCCGGTCACAACGTACTCGCATTTTACATATCCGTCGACATTGCCGGATTTAATGCGGTACCAGCCGTTTTCCGTCGTCTCAAGCACGGTAGCCGCCGAATTGTTATACAGCTTGCCGAGCACCTCGCTCTCCGTATTCGATTCGGAGCGGACGTTTACATAATTGTCAACCTGAGCGATCGCAATATCGGCATACTCCGATGCGACCTCCGGTATATCGTTCTCTGCAATGCGCGCTTCATCCTGCTCCGCCGCAAGCTGAACCGCAAGCTCATTTCCTTCAATCAGATAATTCGATACCGCAAAGGAAACCCCCGCGGACGGTACCTTATTGGTAATCGTCGGCGTGTCCACCGGCGCCGCAGCCGTCACCCCTGCGGTCAGCATCGGAGACTCCGCTCCGTATACACTCATTAAGGGACTCTCTGTCAATAAAACCCCTGTCAAAATCAGTCCCGTCAGGCCAATCACCTTTTTCATCTGTGCCTCCAAACAATCATTGACTATAATTGTTACAAATTTGTTACATTTATTACACGGTTATTATAGCAGAGCACCTATATCCTGTCAACCGTAATCTGGCCAAACTCTTACTATTTTTCCAAAAGATACCGCTCGACGGAAGTCACTGCATTTGCACCGTCCGCAGCGGCGGTGACAATCTGACGCAGCGGCTTTGTCCGCACGTCTCCGGCGGCAAACACGCCGGGGCAGCTCGTGGCGCAATCCTCCCCCGCTTTGACATATCCCGCCTCGTCGAGCGCGGTCTCCTCCCCGAACAGCTCCGTGTCCGGCGCGGTTCCCACAGCGATAAACACTCCCCGGACGGCAAGGCTGCTCCGCTCTTCTTTTTTCCTGTTGTACAGGGCGATTGTCTCTACCGCATCCGCCCCTGCGATCTCCTCCACCACGGTGTCCCATATGACTTCGATGTTTTCTGCCTCGGCGACCCGCTGCTGCAGTACCTTCGCCCCGCGGAACGCGTCGCGCCGGTGAATGAGATACACTTTCCGGCTTGCCCGGGCTAAAAACAGCGCATCCTCAAGCGCCACGTCGCCTCCGCCCACCACCGCCACATCTTTTCCGCGGAAGAAGGCGCCGTCACAGGTTGCACAGTAGGAAACCCCCTTGCCGGCATACTCGGCCTCTCCCTTTACTCCGAGCTTCCGGTGAACCGCTCCCGTGGCAATCACCACGGTCCGCCCCTCAAAGGTTCCCTTATCCGTGACAATCCGTTTCGTCTCGCCGGAAAGCTCCGCTCCGCAGACCTGCGCCGTGCAGAGCTTTGCCCCCAGCCCTTTCGCATGGGACATAAATTTATCCGACAGCTCAAACCCGCCGATTCCGGGAAACCCCGGATAATTGTCCACCTCGTAGGTATTCATCACCTGTCCCCCGCCAAGCGGCTGCTTTTCAAGAAGAAGCACCGACAGCTTTGCGCGCTGCCCGTATATCGCCGCCGTAAGACCCGCCGGACCGCTTCCTATTATTATCATATCGTACATAGTTTCCCTCCCTGTTGCATATATGTTTCTCACAGCCGCAGGCTTTGCCGCAGCGGCAGCCCGCTTTTAAACTATAACCACAATACCCGCCCGTCATTCAGCCTCACTTGTCTTTTCGGTATTTTTGTGCCATAATACTTATATATCCGTAAACAAGGAAAGGTGGTCATTTTATGGATTTTGCAAATATTGACATGGCACTCGGCACAATTTCTGCCTATGATGCCTCTTCTTCCGTCAGCCAGGGCAGCCTCGCCTACGCCGTAGGCACTGCGGTGCTCAGTCAGTCTCTGGACTTAACCCAGGAGATGGGTGCTTCCATGATCCAGATGCTGGAGCACTCCGTAACCCCCGCGCTCGGCGGAACGATCGACCTGTATGTCTGACGGCCGGAACGTGCGCCTGTCAGCAAAACGTGCGCCTGTCGGCGCACGGCAAAAGGGCTGTGCACGAATCGCTTCGTGCGGCAGCCCTTTTTATTTCCGTCTCATACGATCCCGTCGCGTAACGATTTTATCTGAGAGCAACCGCCTCAATCTCAATCAGCACATCTTTCGGAAGACGCGCAACCTCCACACAGCTTCTCGCCGGGTAATCCCCGTGAAAAAAGGTCTGATACACCTCGTTGATGGCCGCAAAATCATCCATTTCCTTGATAAAAACCGTCGTCTTAATCACATTTTCCATGCTCGTGCTCGACGCTTCCAACAGATTCGCAAGGTTGCTCAGCGCCTGTTTTGCCTGCGCCGCAGACCCCTCCGGGATCGCTCCCGTCTCGGGATCTACCGGAATGATTCCCGATGTATATACCATGCCGTTTACCGCGATCGCCTGCGAATACGGACCGATTGCCGCAGGCGCATTTTTTGTATTGATTACATTCTTCATAGTATGCTCTCCTTTTCCTGTGTGTTATATACCCTCAGTGGACAAAGGGACATACGGTCGGAGAAGAGCCGATTTTTGCCCCTGCTTCGTTGCTTTCCTTCCGCGTACGTCCAGTACGCGTCAGTCAAGCGCCTTGCAGGGACAAAAATTGACTTCTTTCCGACTCCCTGACCCTGACCATAGATATTCCGGTAATTTACAAGGCGGACGATTGAGGCGTACCGGATGTACGCTGATTGAGGACAACGCAGAAAATTACCGGAATATCATGGTCCAGAGCGTGTGTGCCCTTGTCCACTGAGGGTATATTCAGCATAGCACACTTTGCGCCCCCGCGCTACCGGATTTTGCGAATCGCACGCTCTGTAATCTCAATGCGCCGTTCCTTGTACAGCCTTCCCACCGCACGCTTAAATGCATTTTTGCTGAGTCCGGTTTCCCGCTTAATCACTTCCGGCGACGCCTTGTCCGTAAACGGCAGCGCCCCGGCAAACTCCTCAATAACCGCAAGCACCTTCTCGGCATCCGCATCCATCTGCAGATACGCTTTCTCCCGCAGCGTGAGATCAAGCTTTCCGTCCGGCTTTACACCCAGCACCTTCGCCTCAATCACATCCCCGATATGAAGCCTGCTGCAGTCTTCATGCGCCGGAATCATCGCCGAGTAGCAGTCGTCCACCGCCACAAAGGTGCCGAAATCATGGCCGAACTCATATACTCTGCCGTTTACGACATCATCCTTCCCGTAAGGCGAATCGCTCGCGAGCAGATGGTACAGCTTCTTCATGCTCGCGCAGAGTCTGCTGCTCTTATCAATGTAGAGCGTTACCAATATCTCGTCCTCCGGCTGCACTTTGGCAGTCATTTCCTTATAAGGAAGAAACAGATCCTTCTCCAGTCCCCAGTCAAGGAATGCTCCGATCTTTCCGACCTCTGCGACGCGAAGCGCCGCAACTTTGCCCAACGTCAGTTTCGGCGTATGCGTCGTGGCAATGATACGGTCCTTCGAATCCTTATACAGAAACACCTCCAGCTCATCCCCGACGTTTGTTCCCTCCGGCACCTGCTTCTCCGGCAGAAGCACCCGCAGCTCGTCTCCCTCCCTCTCGGCGAGATAGATTCCGAACTCCACCGTTTTCACAACTTTTAATTTTTGATATTCACCAAGTTTCATTTTCCTCTCCCTCTCCGGGCCTCCCCGCTTTCGCGCTGCCGCACGGCCTATCCTTCTGCGGCCCGCAGAAACTCGACAACCGCATAGGGTCCTCCGGCCTCGTTCGTCAGCGCTATCGTAACTTTCTCTCCCTCGTCTCTCACCACGGGATACAGCAGATCCCCAAGCACCGCCGCCCGCTTATATTCGACTCTGAGTGCCCCGATTCGAAACCCTTCCGGAAGAAATTCCTCCGCCACCGCTACATACCTGCTGTTATTCATGTGACGGTTCGTATCGATGAAGACCTTTGCCACGGCAACCGGCTCCCTGCGCTCTCCCTCCGCGGGCAGCGCGATCTTCCGCTCCCCGAAGCCGCCCGCCGGCCGCTCCCCGAAGCTGTCCCGGTATGCCGCAATCAGTTCCTCCGAAATCCGCGTCGGGCGCATCCGGTCCGTATCCATAAAAATCCAGAGGGAATTTGCCAGGACCAGCACCTCGCCGTCTTCCCCCTCCGCCGAAAAACCGCGGTATCCGTAAAACCCGTTAAAGTCATAGGGCCAGGTGTTCACACGGATTGTCTCACCCATCTGCGGCATTCTGCACAGCCGTATCTGCCATGCGCCAAGCATCCATGTCCTGTGCTCCCTGGCCAGATAATCCACTCCGATTCCCAAATCCTCCGACTGAAAGGAACAGCAGTCCTGCAGATAGTCCATCAGCGCCTGCAGCGTCAGAGTTTTCTCACTGTTTACCTCACTGTATCGAATACGGCTTGTCATACTATACATTCTGCACCTCCGTTTTTTGTTCTCATGTCCAACAAAAAAATAACCCCAATGGAATCTTCCACTGAGGTTTCGTAGCAGGGCTACAAGGATTCGAACCTTGAAATGACGGAGTCAGAGTCCGTTGCCTTACCGTTTGGCGATAGCCCTTTGTGCTGTCAACAAAAGCTATTATATCAGACTTTCCAAAAAAATCAAGTAGTTTTTTCAAAAATTTTTAAATTATTTTCGATCATTCCATAGCTGACCTGTTCTCCCCAGGAAATCGCGGCCGTTCCGTTTGTCGCCTCCACAATTTCCTGCTCCACGGCCCGCCGTTCTTCGACGGGGACAACGAGAAGCAGCTCGGCCTTTTCTGTGTAGAGCGTGTGGATCAGCGCAAGCTCTCTTTGGGCAATCAGATGCTGCAGACGCCCGAGCCCGGTGTAGTCCGTACCCACCGAAAGGCGGATGCCTTCCCGCCGCTCGATCACGGTGCTTGCGAGCAGCCCTTCCCGCACGGCTCTCTGATACGCCCGCACCAACCCGCCGGTTCCGAGCAGCACGCCGCCGAAATAGCGCGTGACGACGACTGCCACATTGGAGAGCCCCTCCCCGAGCAGCACATCCAGCATCGGGCGGCCGGCTGTCTGCGCCGGCTCCCCGTCGTCGGAGCAGCGGCTCGTCTGCGGATTTTCCCCGACGATAAACGCCGAGCAGTTGTGTCTGGCATCCCAGTATTTCTTTTTCGTCTCCGCAATAAACGCGGCGGCTTCTTCCTCCGATGCCGCAGGCCGTACCGTCGCGATAAATCTGGACTTTTTCTCTACAATCTCGGCCGTGCCGCCCGAATAAATGGTTTTCATAGTATGCCGCCTCCTGTCCTGTTCACCGAAAATAGTACCATGTTTCTTTTCTCTCTGGCAACCATATTTCTTAAGAAAGTCTGGTATTTTCAGTTTTTCCTTTATTCTGACATGTTTCTTTGCTATAATAGATGGATGTAAAATAGGAAATAATTTTTTTGTACGATAGAAAGGTATGGTTATTTGTATGAATTACGGAAAAAAACGTACCCGGAAGCGTGAAAAGGAACTGACTTCCAAGAGTACCATGATACGCAAAAAATTCAGCGTGATTTTCTGGAAATCACTGCTCGTCTGCTTTTTTGCGGTAATTGTCATCGGCGGCTGTGCCGGTTTCGGCATCATCTCCGGAATCATTGCTTCGGCTCCGAGTATTGACGAAATCGACGCAACACCCACCGGCTATCAGACCATCGTCTTAGACGCCGGCGGAAATCAGACCGCAACGCTTGTGGCCTCCGGCTCAAACCGGAAGTATGTCACGATTGACGAGATCCCCCTTGATCTGCAGCAGGCTTTCGTCTCCATCGAGGATGAACGTTTCTATGAGCATAACGGCATCGACTTAAAGGGGATTCTGCGCGCCGGTATCAAGGGCATTACCTCCGGTCATTTTTCCGAGGGCGCCAGCACCATCACGCAGCAGCTTCTCAAGAATACGGTATTTACCGGGTGGACGAGTGAATCCTCCCTCGCAGACAAGTTCGAGCGTAAATTCCAGGAGCAGTATCTTGCCATTCAGCTGGAAAAGGTCAGAGACAAGAACTGGATTCTCGAAAACTATCTGAACGCAATCAATCTCGGGCAGAATACGCTCGGCGTCGGCGTTGCCTCCGAGCGCTATTTCGGAAAAGATGTCTCCGAGCTGACCTTGTCCGAGTGTGCCGTTCTCGCGGCGATTACACAGAATCCTTCCAAGTTCAACCCGATTTCCAACCCGGAAGAAAACGTGAAGCGGCGCGACAAAGTACTGAACGGGATGCTTGATCAGGGTTATATCAGTCAGACAGAGTACGACGAGGCAATCGCAGACAATGTCTATGAGCGCATTCAGCTGGTCAATACCGAATCCGAGGATGACAATGTCAACTCCTATTTCGTGGATGAGCTGACCGATCAGGTGATCCAGGATCTCATCGGCAAACTCGGTTACACCGAGACTCAGGCATACAAAGCGCTCTATCAGGGCGGCCTCACGATAGAATCGACACAGGACCCTGCTCTGCAGAAAATCTGCGACGAGGAAATCAACAATCTCGAGAATTACCCCTCGGATCCTAAGATTTCCTTTGCGTATCGGGTTTCCGTTCAGTCCGCGGACGGTACGGTGTCCAATTACAGTCAGACCACGATGCTCTCCTATTACCAGAGCAATAACAAAGACTATAATATCAACTTTACCACCGAGGAAGACGCGCTTGCCGCTATCAATCAGTACAAAGCCGACATCATGACGGAGGGCGACACCATTGTGGACGGCAGCGAGACGCTCAGCTTCACGATTCAGCCCCAGACGGCGCTCACTGTCATCGACCAGTACACCGGGGAGGTAAAAGCGCTTGTGGGCGGCCGCGGAGACAAAACCGCCAGCAAAACGTTAAACCGTGCAGCGGATTCCCCCCGGCAGCCGGGTTCCACGTTCAAGATTATCGCGTCGTATGCTCCGGCCTTAGATGCCGGCGGACTCACCCTCGCGACGGTGCAGGACGACGCCCCCTACAATTATTCGACCGGAGCCGGGAAAAGCGTCCGCAACTACGACAACCGTTACCGCGGCTTTACCACAGTCCGGCAGGCCATTATCGATTCCATCAATATCGTAACCGTAAAGACCTTAGCAGAGATCGGGCCTTCCCTCGGCTACGATTACATCCGGAATTTCGGCTTTACGACCGTCGGCATTGACGAGAGCGGCAATGAAACCTTAGCGCTCGGAGGGCTCTCTTACGGAGTCACGAATCTCGAGCTGACCGCATCTTATGCGGCGATTGCCAACAGCGGCACCTATATTAAGCCGAAGTTTTATACACGGATTCTCGATCATGACGGAAATGTCCTGATCGACAACACGATGCCGGAATCCCACACGGTTTTAAAAGAGACGACCGCGTGGCTTTTAACCGACGCGATGCAGGACGTCATGACCCAGGGAACCGGTACCCCGGCTTATTTCGGAAGCAGCATGCCGCAGGCCGGAAAGTCGGGTACCACAACCGCAAACCGCGACTGTCTCTTTGCCGGCTATACTCCCTACTATACCTGCGTGGTGTGGGGCGGTTACGACGACAATGCGACCCAGTCCGGCGGCCAGACCTCCTATCCGAAGAAAATCTGGAAAGCCGTGATGAGCCGCATTCACGAGGGTCTGGAATACAGAGACTTCACAAAGCCAAACGGCCTCGTGTCGGCTGCGGTATGCCGTGAATCCGGCAAGCTGCCAATCGGCGGGGTATGTGACAACGATCCCCGCGGAAGTGCCGTATACACCGAATATTTTGCGGAGGGTACCGTTCCCACCGAGTACTGCGATCATCACACGGTCGCGACTATGTGCAGCCTCTCCGGCCAGCTGGCCGGCGGCTACTGCCCGACGGACTCTTATGTCTCCGGCGTCTATGTCATCGGCGGTTCGGCGGCAACGGAGGACGGTCCCTATCTTCTGACGGACGCAGCGCTGGCCAATACCTGTCAGCTGCACAATGCCGAAAACTCTATGTTCCAGAGCGGCTACACGCTCCCGACGATCCCGGGAATCAATACCGATGGTACCGCACCGCCTCCGGCGCCGGAAACGCCCCCGGAGGCGACTCCCGAGACACCTCCGGTGCAGTAATATCAACCTGTAATGACATGAAAAGAGCCTGCCGCAATCGCGATGAAAAATCGCAATGCGGCAGGCTCAAATTTTTGCTCTTTATAAACTTACTTGCCTACCCTTCATAATGCCCCTTACATGAAACAATTTCCAGCACATCATCGCTGATTCGATACACCAGCCTGTTCATATCATCTATCCTGCGGCTCCAAAAACCACCCAAGTCACCTTTTAATGGTTCTGGTTTACCAATCCCGTCAAAGTTTCCTCTCTCAATATCTTTCAACAGTATATTAATACGCTTCAATGTTTTCTTATCCTGAGTCTGCCAATAAATGTAATCCTCCCAGGCCTCATCAAACCAGACTTTTCTCATTCGTCTTCCTCAATTATATCGTGTTCTACTCCCTTTCCTGCATTAAGTGCCTCTACTCCCCTGCGCAGATGCTCCATGTTACTTTCAGAATAAAACGGATCAACAGATACTTCAAACGGAATCCTTTTTTCTCTTGTCATCTTCTTTGCAAAAATAGTAATTGCCGTAGTCATATTCATCCCAAGTTCCTGACAGGTTTGCTCCATACTTTTTTTTAGTTCTTCATCCATGCGGATATTTACCAACGTCTGTGCCATGATAACTCCCCCTTTTTCAACTATATCTTACCACGCTGTAAAGACAATAGCAATATAATGTCTTTATAATATTTTATGTTATATCTAAAAAAATACACACATTTTCTTATATTAAAATATGGTTGATCATCGAATATATTTATCATAAAAAGAGGGCCGCCGCCTCATGATTTTTCAATCATTCCGCAGCGGCCCTCTTTCCCGCTTGTCACTGTGGAAGCCCCGCAAGCTCCCGTATATTCTTCACCGCTTCCCCGGCCTTTGCAACGCCGGCCTCCTCGTCCTTTGCGCAGCAGCACAGATCCACGATCTCGCGCTCCACGCCCCGCATCCGCTTCCTCACATCCTCCGGAAGCTCCGCGCCGTACTGCGCGATCGTATGCCCCATCAGCCGTTTCATATAACGCCCCATGGCCTCCTGCAGCGTCCTTCGGCTTTTGATCCGCAAAAGCAGCTGCTCCCGCTCCCTGCGCATCTCTATCGCCTCCGTTCTCTCCGCCGCCTGTTCTTCCCGCTCCGCTGTCTGTACATCATAATGCTCATATGCCTCCTCAAGCGCGGGGAGAAATTCTTTCTGATAATCTACCGGGCGCAGAAATACCCGGAATACGTCCCGTTTATTGATAAAAAAATGCAGCTGCGCCGGGCTGATGGTCGTCGTATAAATGATGCACACCGTATTCGGGTGATGTTTATTCAGGTAGCTGATAATCTGCTCCCCGTTGTATCCCTCCATCGTCAGCCCGGTGACCACAACCTGATACTCCTTTTTCCTCACACATGCGGCGGCTTCAATTCCGTTCGATGCAGTGTCGATCTCAATCTCCCTGTCCTTCATTGCCGCCAGAAAATCCTGCTCACTCTCCGAATGCTTGCAGATAAATAAAAGATTTTTTCCCATGCCGCACCCCCGTGTCCCGTACTTTTTTCTGTGTTTTTATTATAGCCGCTCTTTTTTCACTTGTAAAGCGTTCACAATTTATTCATTTAAGATTCAAAAATCTTTCATTCCGTACACATGAAAATTTCATTTCTGCGTCCTATACTATAATCACACACAAAGGAAACAACAAAACTTTTTCATAATCTGCCAGGCGACGCAAGTCACCTGGCAATCCTCCCTTTTAGGGAGTTTTTTTAATGCAGCAGCGGTATTTTTCTCTATTCTACATCCTGTAAGGCCGCCAGATCCTCCTCGCCGGTGCGGATCTTGACAACCTTCGCCACATCGTACACAAATATCTTTCCGTCTCCGATATGACCGGTGTAGAGCGCCTTCTTTGCCGCCTCGATCACATGCGCAACCGGAATCTTACTAACGACAATCTCGACTTTCACCTTCGGAAGCAGTGTGACATCCAGCTCTGCGCCGCGGTATTTCTCTCCGGCTCCCTTCTGGATTCCGCATCCCATCACCTGCGTCACAGTCATGCCGGTCACGCCAAGCTCATTCAGCGCTTTCTTTAAGCGGTCATACGTCGTAAGCTTCGCAATGATGACCACCTTGTACATGCCGATCGCCTCATGCGGCATCGCGACAACCTTGACTGCCGCATCGCGCTTCACCTGCGATGCCGTCTCGTAGTTCTCCGCTCCGAGGTCCGTGTTTTCATTGACATCCATCGTCATGGAACCGGTGACATCCATAATACTGAATCCGGAATATGCGGACGGGAGTCCGTGCTCCGTCACATCCAGTCCGAGAATCTCCTCTTCCTCCGAGACGCGCAGTCCGTTTACTGCCCTGATTATGACATAGGTAATCGTAATCGTCGCAGCAGTCCACGCTGCCACCGAGAGAATACCAAGACACTGAATTCCCAGAAGCCCGAGACCTCCGCCGTAAAAAAGTCCCGTACAGCTGTCATTCCCCGGCGCGGCCGTCGTCGCAAACAAGCCGGTTGCAAACGTTCCCCAGATACCGTTCATCATATGGACCGCCACGGCTCCAACCGGATCGTCAATCCGCAGCTTTTCGTCTAAAAGCCAGACGCCGAATACCACCAGAAACCCGGCCACTGCACCGATTGCAGCCGCGCCGGCGCAGTCGGTCACATCGCACGGTGCGGTAATCGCCACAAGCCCCGCCAGAGATGCATTCAAAGACATCGACACGTCCGGTTTCCCGTATTTTACCCATGTGAAAATCATACACACCACGGTTGCAACCGCCGGCGCAACCGTGGTTGTAAGAAAAATAGATCCAAGCTGCTCCAGAGAGGTCGCCGCCGCGCCGTTAAAGCCGTACCAGCCCAGCCACAGGATAAATACGCCGAGCGCTCCGATGGGAAGGTTATGTCCCGGAAACGCGTTGACTTTCACAATATTTCCCGCTTTGTCCCTCGTAAACTTCCCGATGCGCGGCCCGAGAAATTTCGCACCGATCAGGGCTGAGATACCTCCGACCATATGAATCGCACAGGAGCCTGCAAAATCGTGAAAACCCATCTGCGACAGCCAGCCGCCGCCCCAGATCCAGTGCGCCTCAATCGGATATATCAGCGCCGAGATCACGGCGGAATACATACAATAGGACAGGAATTTTGTCCGCTCCGCCATCGCCCCGGACACGATCGTCGCCGTCGTCGCGCAGAACACCAGGTTAAACACGAAGCTCGAAAAGTCAAACTCCGCATAAGACGTAAATATGTCAAATCCCGGTTTTCCGATAAAGCCCAGCAGATCTTCTCCCAGCAGCAGGGAAAAACCAATCAGAATGAACATCACCGTTCCGATGCAGAAATCCATCAGATTTTTCATGATAATATTTCCCGCATTTTTCGCCCTCGTAAAACCGGCCTCGACCATTGCAAATCCGGCCTGCATCCAGAATACCAGCGCGGCTCCTATCAGGAACCAGACGCCGAATACGCTGCCTGATACCAATTCCATAATTTCCTCGTTCATAATTACCTCCTCAAAAACTTTTTTATAAAAAATGACACGTCTCCCTCTCTCCCACAGCGTTGTGGTCTCCGGAAAACGTGTCATATTTTTATCGTTATTACTCTGTTCTGCGCCTCTTTTGTTCCTTATACTTCAAAGATAAGATCCCCGTAGGACGGCATCGGCCACATGGACTTATCAACCAGCATCTCCAGCCTGTCGACCGGCTTGCGAAGCTCATCCATCGCTGCCTTCACGACATCGTGATAGTATACGGCCTGTTCTCTGCCTTCTCCCATTGCCGCCGCGGACTCCGCAGCCTCCTGCAGCTTTGCGAGCGCAAGTTTCGAATCTGCAAGCAAATCGGAAACCTCCGTCAAGATTTCGGTCTGTACGCTGACATCTGCGTCACAGGCGGTTTTTACCGAGACAATGGACTCCGCGAGCACTGTCGTGTAGCGGATAACCGCCGGGATAATCTGCTTTGTCGCAATGTCGATCATCGCCCGCGCCTCGATGTTAATCGCTTTCGCGTAGGTCTCATACTCGATCTCCACGCGGGAGTCAAGCTCGGCCCGGGTGAATACCTTAAACCGTTCAAACAGCGCTACCGCCTTTTCGGTATTCAGCGCCGGAATCGCGTCCACCATCGATTTGATATTCGGAAGTCCGCGCTTTTCGGCTTCCTCGACCCACTCGTCGGAGTAGCCGTTGCCGTTAAATACGATCCTCTGATGCTCTGTCGCATTTCTTTTAATCAAATCATGTACTGCCAGCTCAAAGTCACTTGCTTTTTCCAGGACATCGCAGGCCTCTGCAAATGCTTCCGCAACAATCGTATTCAGCACCACATTCGACTGTGCGATCGAGTCCTGCGATCCCACCATACGAAATTCAAATTTATTTCCGGTAAATGCAAACGGAGAGGTACGGTTCCGGTCGGTCGCGTCCTTCATAAAGTCGGGAAGCGTCTTAACACCGGTCTCAAGCCGCTGCCCTTTGATGCTGTGCGTCGCCTCCCCCGTGCTGATAAGCTGTGTGAGCACATCCTGCAGCTGCTCTCCGAGATAGACGGAAATAATCGCGGGCGGCGCCTCATTCGCGCCCAGTCTGTGGTCATTTCCGACATCCGCCGCGGACTCGCGCAGCAGGTCCGCATGTTTGTCAACGGCCTTTAAGACGCATGTCAATATCAGCAGGAACTGCACATTCTCGTGCGGCGTCTTGCCGGGATCAAGCAAGTTGATTCCGTCGTCGGTCGTGATCGACCAGTTATTGTGCTTACCGGAACCGTTCACACCCGCAAACGGCTTCTCGTGGAGCAGACACTGCAGTCCGTGGCGTCCGGCAACCTTTTTTAACGTCTCCATCACCAGCTGATTGTGATCCGCTGCGATATTGGTCTCCGCATAAATCGGCGCCAGTTCATGCTGCGCCGGGGCAACCTCATTGTGCTGCGTTTTGGCGGAGACGCCGAGTTTCCAGAGTTCTGTGTTCACGTCCCTCATGTACGCGGCAATCCGCTCGCGGATGGCTCCGAAATAGTGATCTTCCATCTCCTGACCCTTTGGCGGCATCGCCCCAAACAGGGTACGTCCGGTAAAGATCAGATCCTTTCTCTGCAGATACTTTTCTCTGTCCACGATAAAGTATTCCTGCTCCGGACCCACGGATGGCGTCACTTTCTTTGATGTCGCATTCCCAAACAGACGGATCAGACGGATCGCCTGCGTATTGATCGCCTCCATCGAGCGCAGCAGCGGCGTCTTCTGATCAAGCGCCTCCCCTTTATAAGAGCAGAACGCAGTCGGAATGCAGAGTGTCGCACCTGCCGCATCCTGCCGCACAAACGCCGGAGAGGTACAGTCCCATGCGGTGTAGCCTCTGGCCTCGAAGGTCGCGCGGAGTCCGCCGGAGGGGAAGGAGGATGCGTCCGGCTCACCCTTGATCAGCTCTTTTCCAGAAAAGCTCATCAGCACCTTGCCGTTTGCCATCGGAGCCGTGATAAACGAATCATGCTTCTCGGCCGTGACACCGGTAAGCGGCTGGAACCAGTGCGTGTAGTGTGTAGCCCCCTTCTCAATCGCCCACTCTTTCATCTCATGAGCGACGACATCCGCGGTCTCAAGGTCCAACTCTCTTCCTTCCTGAATCACTTCTTTTAGTTTTTTGTAAACTTTCTTGGGCAGGCGCTCCTGCATCACGGAATCGTTAAATACATTCTCGCCAAAGATTTCTGCTACATTGAGATATCCTGTTTCGCTCATAATTCTACATCCTTTCTTTTTCCGAATCCCCGAAATCGGAATCCTCTGATTTGTGCCATGACGCATCCGAATGCGGTACATTTTTGTGATACGGAAACTGCCGATTTGCGCCTTTCTTCCCGTTCTCATAAAAAAAGGGGCATCCCCGGCCAGATACAGCCTGCTGGAACACCCTTGTTCGTCATGTCTTTATTACGTTGAACTTAAGATAATATATTTTATTTTAAATTGCAAGTAAAATTCCGCTATTTTTCTAATTTTGCCATATTAGACAACAAAAGCAGAGGCGGTCGACTTTTTTTGGCAAAATTGTCTGTGCCCAAAAACGGCGCAGCCAAAGGCCGCGCCGTCTCTCTCCGTATTAATTCGCTTTTCCAACCGAACCGAACAGTTCCATTTTCTCTTTTACCGTCGCCTTGATCGCCTCCGCGCCCGGAGCAAGCAGTTTGCGCGGGTCAAAGCCTTTGCCCTCCAGATCCTTGCCTGCCTCGATATATTTGCGTGTCGCATCCGCAAAGGAAAGCTGGCACTCGGTATTTACGTTAATCTTCGCCACGCCGAGCGAGATCGCCTTCTTAATCATATCTTCCGGAATACCCGTGCCGCCGTGAAGTACCAACGGCATCTCGCCGGTCAGCTTCTGGATGGCGTCTAAAGTCTCAAAGCTTAAGCCCGCCCAGTTCTCCGGGTATTTGCCGTGGATATTTCCGATGCCGGCTGCAAGCATGTCGACGCCGAGATCTGCGATGCTCTTGCACTCCTGCGGGTCCGCACACTCGCCCATACCGACAACGCCGTCTTCCTCACCGCCGATGGAGCCTACCTCAGCCTCAATGGACATTCCCATCGCGTGAGCAACCTGTACAAGCTCTTTTGTCTTCGCCACGTTCTCCTCAATCGGATAGTGGGAACCGTCGAACATGATGGATGTAAAGCCTGCCTTAATGCATTTATAGCAGCCTTCGTATGTACCGTGATCAAGATGAAGCGCAACGGGAACCGTAATCCCCAGCTCCGCATCCATCGCTCTCACCATTGCCGCAACCGTTCCGAATCCGGTCATATATTTACCGGCGCCCTCGGACACGCCCAAGATGACCGGGGACTTTAATTCTTCTGCGACGAGAAGAACCGACTTTGTCCACTCAAGGTTATTGATGTTGAACTGTCCGACTGCATAGTGACCGGCTTTCGCCTTATCTAACATTTCTTTTGCAGATACTAACATTTGATCTTCCTCCATTCGATTAATCATCTGCCGTGCGCGGCAGTGTTTACCCTAACGCTATTATATATTACTTTTTTCGAAAAATAAAGTTAAAATTTTGACAGATAAAGCTCATGTCACAATCTCAATGGCCTGACGCAGATTCTTCACCACAACTTCCTTATGCTCGCCGCCGAACTCGCCGTCAAGCGTCCACGCAATCGGACTGCGCGCCAGAAATTTCACCTCGCTCGTTTTAAAGGAGTATACCATGTCCGTATCGTCCACCAGATTAATCAGTGACGCAATGATCTCGTTGAGTTCTATGGGATTGCGCGGCTTCTTAATCAGGGTAACCTCGAACACGCCGTCATCTAAGAGGACATCCTTTCCCGTCATCCCCTTAAAGCCGCCGACGGAAGTCGAATTGCTGATCATCCCGAAGATAAACTCGTCCTGAACCCGTTTATTGTTATATTCCACCTGCATCAGAAAAGACGGAATATCGTACAGGCGCTTTGCCCCCTCTAAGATATACGCCGCATGTCCCAGCATGTTTTTCCATTCCTGGCTGGTCTTGTACGACACTTCCGTAAAAAGCCCGAAGGCCGCGACATACACAAAATAATCCTCATTGAAGGCGCCGATGTCACAGCGGAAGCTTTCACCGGTCACAGCGATTTCCGCCGCGCGCACCATATCGCGGGGAATCCCCAGCGAAGTCGCAAAGTCGTTCGTACTCCCGGCGGGAATATATCCCAGCGGCAGCTGCTTTTCCCTGCGCATCATACCGGTCACCGCCTCGTCGAGCGTGCCGTCCCCGCCGCTGCAGACAATGACCTCATACTCCTCCGATGCCTCCGCCACCACGCGCGCGGCGTCCCCCTGACTCTGCGTCGGATAAATCGTAACCTCACACTCCGCTTTTACCATCGTATCCACAATCTCCAGCAGGAAATTCTTAATCTGCGCCTTTCCCGAATGCGGATTAAACACAAACAATACCTTTTTCATAGCAATCATCCCAATCTCTATTCTGTCAAAAACTCTTCCAAAGCACGGATTGCAGCCTCTTCATCTGCCCCCTCTGCATCGAGGGTCACCATCTCACCGTTCATAAGCGCAAGGCTCATCATGCCCATCATGCTTTTCACATTGACACGTTTCCCTTCCGTCTCAAGATAAATCATGCTCTCATACCGGCTGGCCACCTGAACCATTGTCGCAATCGGCCTCGCCTCCAGATTCGTCTCCATATTAATCCGCACTTCTTTTTTCATATACCATCCACACCCTTTCCGACCGCAAGTCCCTTGCCCTGGCCTCTCAACGCATCCGCAATCTCGCTGATTCTCCGGAGCCTGTGATTAATCCCCGACTTTCCCACCGGCGGATCCAGATACCCTCCCAGCTCGGCAAGCGGGGCATCGGGATACTCCAGACGCAGCTCGGCGGCCGCCCGAAGATTATCCGACAGACTCGAAAGACCGGCCGTCTCTCTGATATATGCAATGTCCGCAAGCTGCTTGACCGCCGCATTGACGGTCTTGCTGATATTGGCCGTCTCACAGTTTACCTTTCGGTTCACAGAGTTGCGCATTTCCTTTAATATTCTGACATTTTCCAGATTCATCAGCGCCACATGCGCTTCCATCACATTTAAGATGTCCACAATCTGCGCGCCTTCCTTTAGGTACACGACCTGATATTTCTTCCGGGGCACAATCTTTGCGTCCATCTCAAAGCTGTTGATTATGTCGCGAAGCTGCATGGCCTGCGCCTCACTGCGGCAGACAATCTCGAAATGATATGACTTCCTGGGATCGCTGATGGACCCTCCCGCCAGAAATGCCCCGCGGATAAACGCCCGCCTGCAGCAGGTCTGCTGCATCAGAATCCCGTTTACCGTATCGGTCAGCGCTGCGCGCCCCGTCTCCTCCTCCCACATTTTTACGGAGGAAAAGATCCGCTTCTGCGCCGCCGCACTCTCCGCCTCCTCAAACCCGAACAGCTGTTTTATCAGCAGGCGGTATTTTTCCTGCAGCAGCGGGTTTTCCGACTGTATCTCCTGGATATTTCCCGCAAACGCAATCAGCGCCGCCAGCTCTGCGATCCGGCAGTGCATGCTTTTGCCCAGATGCTTCGCCAATTCGGCCTTCACTTCACTTGAAAACGACATAATTACTTCCCTCTTTGCGCATCCTTTGCGATATCCCTGTGCTCAATCTTCAGGCCGTACTCCTTCTGCCCGGAGAGGATGCGGTACAGTTCGTTTGCAAGCGTCACGGAACGGTGCTTCCCGCCGGTACAGCCGATAGAGATGACCAGCTGATTTTTCCCCTCCGTGATGTAATTCGGTATCAGAAACTTTACCATGTCCTCTAATTTTTTCAAAAACTCGTGTGCCTCGGAAAACTGGAGCACATAGTTTTGAATTTCTCTGTCATTTCCGGTTTTTGCCCTCAGCCCTTCCACATAGTACGGGTTCGGCAGAAAACGCACGTCAAAAACCAGATCCGAATCGGCCGGTATCCCGTACTTGAAGCCGAACGAGAGAATCGTGATAAACAGATTCTTATAATCCTGATTCTGCACGAAAATCTTGCCGAGCTCCGCGTTCAGTTCTCTCGTCAGAAGTCTGCTGGTATCTATGATGTAGTCTGCCTGTTCTTTCAGAAACGCAAGCCGTTTTCTCTCCTCCGCAATGCCTCTGTCGACCCGCTCTCCGCCGGCCAGCGGATGGTTCCTCCGCGTCTCCTTATACCGCTTGACCAAAACGGAATCCTCCGCATCCAGAAACAGGATCTCATAGACGCATCCGGCTCCGCGGACATGGTCCAGCACGCTCCGCAGCTCCCTGAGCGCCTCCCCGCTCCGGATATCAATCCCGACCGCCACTTTCTGCAGCTCCGCATTCTGCTGCATATTCGACAGCTCCACAAATTTTTCCAGCAGCGGAATCGGGAGATTGTCGACACAGTAAAACCCGATATCTTCCATCATCTTGAGCGCCGTGCTCTTCCCCGCGCCCGACATCCCTGTCAGTATCACAAATTTCATGTTTCCTCTCATTCCGCCGCAAGCGGCTTTAAATCCGGGTGGTATGTGTAAATTCCCCGATCATTTTTACTTCCGGCTCCAGCGTCACGCCGAACTGCCGCTGCACCTCACCGCTGACATCTTGTATCAGTTTCCGGATATCCCGTGCAGTGGCGCCGCCCCGGTTCACCACAAAACCGCAGTGTTTCTCCGAGACCTGCGCGCCGCCCACCCGATATCCCCGCATGCCGGCATCCATAATAAGCTTTCCTGCAAAATATCCCTCCGGGCGTTTAAACGTGCTTCCCGCGCTCGGATATTCCAGCGGCTGTTTTGCCGTGCGCTGTATGCGCAGTTCTTCCATACGTGCTTTTATCGCCGCGGCGTCCCCCGGTGTAAGCCGCAGCACCACCTGTTTTACAAGGTACCCTTTCGGGAGAATGCAGCTGCTGCGATAGCCCAATTCGAGTTCTTCTGCGGAAAGCTCTTTTTCATTTCCGTTCCCGTCGATGACCACCGCCGACTCTATGATGTCTTTCATCTCGCCGCCGTAGGCCCCCGCATTCATCACGACCGCACCGCCGACGGTTCCCGGGATTCCGGCTGCAAATTCCATGCCGCCAAGCCCGTGTTCGAGTGCAAGGCGGGCCGTTTTCGACAGGAGCATGCCCGCTCCCGCCTCGATCCGCGCTCCGTGCACCGCGGCGTCTTCCTCCTTTGTGAGCGTCTCGATTACCAGCCCCCGGATTCCCGCATCCCCGACCAGCAGGTTGCTGCCGTTTCCGATCACGCAGTAAGATTCCCCGTACTTCCGGCAGAGCCTGATTACGGGTGCGAGCTGCTCTTTTTTCGGACGAACCAGCATATCGGCCGGGCCTCCCACACGAAATGTCGTGTGACCGCTCATAGGTTCCTGCATCAGGACGGGCCCTGCGATTTTCTCCAATTCTTCTAAAAACTGCCGATTCATAACCTCTCCATTCCGGCGTGAAGCGTTTCTGCTTCACGCTGCGCTGCTTTTATTTCTGCTCCGTCAAAAACGCCACATATCCGCGGTATGCCTCATACAGGTCAACCTTGCTGATAATCTCCCACGGCGCGTGCATATTCAGTACGGCCACACCGCTGTCGATCACGCGCATGCCGTAATTTGCCAGAATATATGCGATCGTACCGCCGCCTCCCTGGTCCACTTTTCCAAGCTCCGCGGTCTGGAACGAAACCTCGTTCCTGTCCATAATCGCCCGGAGCGCCCCGATGTATTCCGCATTTGCATCGTTCGAGCCGTTTTTGCCCCGCGCACCGGTGTACTTGTTAAACACCAGCCCTCTGCCGAAGTAGGCTGCATTGCGCTTTGTCATCACCGACGGGAAATTCGGGTCAAAGGCCGCCGACACATCGGAGGAAAGCACCGAAGAGTTTGCAAGCGCCCGGCGAAGCGCGAGCTCCGAGTATTCTCCGGCCGCGTTCATAACCTCCGCGACGGTGTTCTCGAAGAAGCGCGACTGCATCCCGCTCGCTCCGACGCTGCCGATCTCCTCCTTGTCAACCAGAAGACATACGCTCGTAATCTCCGGGTCTTTCATCTGTGCGACAGCCGCAAACGACGGGTACGCGCACACGCGGTCATCGTGTCCGTAGCCCATAATCATACTGCGGTCAAACCCATAATCACGCGCCTCCCCGGCCGGAACCACCTCGATCTCCGCCGAGAGAAAATCTTCCTCTTCCATACCATATTCCTTTTCGAGGATTTTCATGATATTCGCTTTTACTTTTTCCTTGACGTCTTCCTTTCCGTCCGCATTGCCCCCCGCGGGAATGCTTCCGATCATCAGGTCAAGATTCTCTCCCTCAATGACTTTGGCCGCCTTTTTCTCCAGCTGCTCCGCCGAGAGATGCACCAGCAGGTCACTCACGCCGAACACCGGGTCCCCCGGCTTATCGCCGACATTTACCTGCACCAGCGTGCCGTCCTTTTTTGCGATCACCCCGTGCAGTGCCAGCGGAAGCGCAACCCACTGATATTTCTTGATTCCCCCGTAATAATGGGTATCCAGCATCGCAAAATCCGCGTCCTCATACAGCGGGTCCTGTTTCAGATCCAGTCTCGGCGAGTCGATGTGCGCGCCCAGAATGTTCATGCCCTGCGCAAGCCCCGTGCGGCCCAGCACAAAAAGAGCCAGCCCTTTTCCCATATTATCTGCGTACACCCGGTCTCCGGCCTTAAGCGTTCTGCCTTCCTTTATCACCTGCCCGAGATCCGAAAAGCCTGCCTTTTCGGCCTCTCTCACCAGATTCGTCACACACTCCCGCTCGGTTTTGCAGTCGGAAATAAACTTTCTGTATTCCTCCGCAAACCGGTAAACCTCTTCTCTCTTTGCTCCCTCGGGATATTTCTCCCATGCATTCTTTCTTTCCATGTCTTTTCACTCCTATCGCTTTCTTTCAATTATTCTTCATCATCCGTCTTTTTCGTCAGGTTCTCCTGCACACGGCGGTAAAGCTCCTGCGCGGCGTTGTAACCCATCTTTTTCTGCCGGTGGTTGACGGCCGCCGTCTCACAGATAACCGCAAGATTTCTTCCCGGCCGTATCGGCAGAGAATGACATACGATTTTATTGCCGAGAAACTCGGTGTACTCCTCCTCAAGTCCGAGCCTGTCATACTCGTTGTCCTTCTTCCAGTCTTCCAGCTTGATGACCAGGTCTATCTGCATTTTTTCCTCGACACTCTCCACACCGAACAGTGTTTTGACATCAATAATCCCGATGCCGCGGAGCTCGATAAAGTAGCGCGTGATATCCGGGGAAGTTCCGATCAGCGTGCGCTCGTTGACTCTTCGAATCTCCACCACATCGTCCGTCACCAGACGGTGCCCGCGGCGGACCAGCTCGAGGGCCGCCTCGCTCTTGCCGATTCCGCTCTCGCCCATAATGAGGAGTCCCTCGCCGTACACATCCACGAGAACTCCGTGAATCGTAATGCAGGGCGCCAGCTGCTCGTTCAGACGGATAATCAGCTCCGCCATAAATTCGGAAGTGCTGCGCTTTGTTCCCAGCACCGGCACCGAATTATCCTCCGCGATCTTAAGAAACAGATCATCCGGCTGCCGGTCTCTGCAGATAATCACACACGGAATCTCGTATTCGAAAAACTTCCTGTAAATCTTCTCCCTCTCCTGCTCGTCCATCTGCTGGAGATAGGTGTATTCCACCGTTCCGACAATCTGCACACGCGACTGGTCAAAGTGATCAAAATATCCGCTCAGCTGCAGCGCAGGGCGGTTGACATCGCTCACCATGATGCGGCGCCCCTTCAGGTCTAAATCCGGCAGAAAATTATATAAATCCATCAGCTGCATAATCTTTGCCACACTGACTCCCTTACTTCCTCCGTTCATATCCGTCCTCCTTCACCCCTAATTGATTATAGGTTATTGTATCATATTTCATCCGGCTGTTCAACTTGGCCCGCACCGTCATCCGTCGGCTCTGTCTGTGCGCCCCGGCCGTGAAACCAGGCATAGACCGCGGCCGCGGCCTGGGCGTTCATCGTCTCCGTGTCCGCCAGATCCGCTTCGTCGGCGGCCTTGATCGCGTCCAGCGACTGATACTTGCGCATCAGCGCCTTTCTTCTGGCCGGGCCGATTCCGGGGATATCGTCCAGCACCGAGTGCACCTGCTCTTTGCTGCGCAGCGAGCGGTGATACTCGATGGCAAACCGGTGCGCCTCATCCTGAACTCTTGTGATCAGCTTAAAGCCCTCGCTGCGGCGGTCAATCGGAATTTCTACATTATTATAGTACAGCCCTCTTGTCCTGTGGCTGTCATCCTTTACCATACCGCATACCGGAATCTGCAGACCGAGTTCGCCCAACACCTTGAGCGCAATATTGACCTGCCCGCGGCCGCCGTCCATCATGATGAGATCCGGAAACTTGGTAAAGCTGCCGTAATCCTGCTCCATCTCCTTTTCCCGCAGGACTTCCATCTCCTGCATGCCGTGCGTGAAACGCCTCGTCAGCACTTCATGCATCGATGCATAATCGTCGGGTCCGGTCACGGTTCTGAGCTTAAATTTGCGGTAATCGCTGCGCTTGGGCTTTCCCTTCTCATAAACCACCATGGAACCGACCGTCTCAAAGCCGCTGATATTTGAGATATCAAACGCCTCCACCCGCGACAGTTCCGCAAGCCCGAGCAGGCCTCCGATCTCCTTGAGCGCCCCGATGGTCCTGCCCTCCTCGCGCTTTAATTTCTCTTTATCCTGCGACAGCACCAGCTCGGCATTTTTCTGAGCCAGCTCCACCAGCTTTTCCTTCATGCCCTTGCGGGGAACACGGATATAAACCCGGCTTCCCCGCTTTCCGGAAAGCCAGTCCGCGAGCACTTCCTGCTCCTCCACTGCTCCCGGCAGCATAATCTCCCGCGGAATGTAGGGCGTTCCCGCATAAAACTGCTTGAGAAACGTGGACAGTATCTGGCTCTTCTCATCCTCCGTCCCCACACGCACATAGAAATGGTCGCGTCCGATCAGCTTTCCGTCCCTGACAAAGAATACCTGAACCACCGCGTCCGTATCGTCTGACGCAAGCGCAACAATATCCTTATCCTCCCCGTCATTGTGGGTAATCTTCTGCTTCTGCGCGATCTGCCGCACGCTTCCGAGCAGCTCCCGGTACTCGATCGCCTTCTCAAACTCCAGATTTTCGGATGCCTGCTGCATCTTTTTCTCCAAATCTTTGAGCACCGGACCGTAATTTCCGTTCAGAAACTCCAGAACCGCATCAATGCGCTCTTTGTATTCCTCTCTGCTGATGTACCCCTGGCAGGGGGCCGTGCACTGATGGATGTGATAATTCAGGCAGGGCCGCTCCTTTCCCGTATCGCGCGGCAGATTTCTGCTGCAGGTGCGGAGCCGGTATATCTTATTCACCAGCTCTATCGTATTCTTCACCGCGCCCGCGCTCGTATAAGGCCCAAAATAGCGCGATTTGTCCTTTTTCTGCCGATGCGAAAAGAGGACTCTCGGAAAATCTTCCCCGAGAGTCACCCTGATATACGGATACGACTTATCATCCCGCAGCATGGTGTTGTACTTCGGGCAGTGCTCTTTGATCAGATTGCACTCCAATACCAGAGCCTCAAGCTCCGAATCCGTAACAATATATTCGAACCGGGCAATCTGTTTTACCATCTGAGCCTTTTTGATTCCCTCATTGTGGCTCGGCTGAAAATATTGATGCACCCGCTTGCGCAGACTGACTGCTTTTCCGATGTAGATAATCGCATCCCGGCTGTCATGCATAATGTAAACTCCCGGCTGATCCGGGAGTTTTTTTAATTCTTCTTCAATATTAAACATCGTCCCCATCACTGCTCGCCCGTGTATGATCGTCTATCACTGCGTCAAAACTGCCTGCCGTCGCCTGGCGGGCTTCCTCCGCCTGCTCGAAAAATGTCTTCTTCTCCTCCTCCGGCTCGGGGATTCCCTTCAGCTCCCGGAAAATCTTCATAAATTCTTTTCCGGTGATCGTCTCATGCTCATAGAGATAATCGGAAATCTTGTCTAAAACCTCGCGGTTTTCCGTCAGAAGGCGCAGTGCCTCCTCATAGGACCGGTCGATGATAGAAAGCACTTCCCTGTCTATCTGCGCCGCGGTGTCCTCCCCGCAGATCAGTCCCGCATGGTTATCGAGATACTTGTTCTCGTTTGTCGCAAGGCACATCATGCCGAACCTGTCCGACATCCCGTACTGTGTGACCATTGCCCGCGCAATCGCAGTCGCGCTCTCGATATCGTTCGCCGCACCGCTCGTCGCGGAAGCAAATACCAGCATCTCCGCCGCACGCCCGGCCATATAGGTGGTAATCTTATCCAGCAGCTCTTCCTTCGTCTGTAAAAATTTCTCCTCCTCCGGTGTCTGCAGCGTGTAGCCGAGCGCTCCCATGGTCCGCGGCACGATCGTAATCTTCTGCACCGGCTCCGTGTTCTTCAGAAGCGCCGTCACCATCGCGTGCCCCACCTCGTGGTAGGAGACGATCTTGCGCTCCTTCTCGCTCATGATCCGGTCTTTTTTCTCCTTGCCGCCCACGGCTACAAGCTCAAACGCGTCAAACAGATCCGACTGGTTGACAAACTGGCGGCTGTTCTTTACCGCGTTGATCGCGGCCTCGTTAATCATGTTTGCCAGATCCGAGCCCACCAGCCCGGCAGTTGCCAGAGCCAGCGCATCCAGATCGACGGTCTGATCCATCATGACGTCTTTGGAGTGCACCTTCAGCGTCTCCAGTCTTCCTTTCAGATCCGGTTTATCCACAATGATTCTGCGGTCAAAACGCCCCGGACGCAGCAGCGCCTTGTCGAGCACCTCCGGGCGGTTGGTCGCCGCGAGAATCAAAAGCCCCTTTGACGTGTCGAACCCGTCCATCTCCGCCAGCAGCTGATTTAAGGTCTGCTCGCGCTCATCGTTCCCGCCGTAGCGCGAATCGCGGCTCTTTCCGATGGCGTCGATCTCGTCGATAAAAATGATACACGGCGCCTGCTTCTGCGCCTCCTTAAACAGATCCCGCACTCTGGACGCACCGACGCCCACAAACATCTCCACGAAATCCGAACCGGCCAGAGAGAAAAACGGCACCTTTGCCTCTCCCGCCACGGCCTTCGCCAGAAGCGTCTTACCGGTACCCGGAGGTCCGACCAGAAGCGCTCCCTTCGGCAGCTTTGCGCCGATGTCGCGGTATTTCTTCGGATTGTGCAGAAAGTCCACCACCTCCTGCAGGGACTCTTTTGCCTCGTCCTGCCCGGCTACATCCTTAAATGTGACACCGGTCTGCCGCTCCACATACACTTTCGCGGTGCTTTTTCCGACGCCCATAGCTCCGCCGCCCATCCGGCGCATCACGATCCCCAGCAGAATCCAGATCAGCGCAAGCGGAATCAGATAGCTTAAAATGCTGTAAATCCAGGTCGATGTATTGTCGGGAATCACCCCGTTAATCTCAATCCCCTTCTCTTTCAGAAGCGGAATCAGCTCTTCGTCTGCGACCCGCCCGCAGTAATAAGTGACCGGATAAGGCGTCTCCTCCTCGGAGTGAAGTGTGATATCAATCTGATAGGAACCGATTTCCACAGACTCAACCGTCTTGCCCTCCCATTTGCCGGTACCGTTTACCATTTCCAGAAATTCGGTGTAGGAAACCTGCTGCGTGCTCATCTGGCTGAACTGGTTCGTCACCATCGTCATCACAAACAGCAGAATCAGTGAAATCAAAATAAATGCCATCACCAACTGGCCGTTGCGGTTGTCCTTGCCGCCGCTGCCGCCGCCATTGTTGCTGCCATTGTTATTGTAACCGTTATTCGGTCCTTGATTATCCATAATGTATTCTATCCTTTCAACGCTGTAAAGCTTTCTTTATTATATTGAATATACCGGGCAAAAGCAATACACACTTCATGAACTTTTGTTGTCTTTTCTTAATAATTTATAAACTATATTTCCTCATTTTCTTTTATTCTTGCATTGTTTTTTGATTCTTTTTTATTTTTCACTGGATTTTGCCCGGGCTTCGCGTTATACTATTCTAATTATAGGCGCCCGGTATACCGACGGCGCGGCAGAAATCATGCACACAATTGTATTTATATATTTAAGGAGGTTTCCCCTATGCCTGTAAAATATGTTTTTGTCACCGGCGGCGTTGTTTCCGGACTCGGGAAAGGTATCACGGCCGCTTCCCTCGGCCGTCTTCTGAAAGCCCGCGGCTACCGGGTCACGATGCAGAAATTTGACCCCTACATCAACATTGATCCCGGAACCATGAACCCCATTCAGCACGGCGAAGTGTTTGTGACCGATGACGGTGCGGAAACAGATTTGGATTTAGGCCATTATGAGCGCTTTATCGACGAGAGTCTGACGAAAAATTCCAACGTGACCACCGGAAAAGTATACTGGTCGGTACTCCAAAAAGAGCGACGCGGTGACTTCGGCGGCGGCACCGTGCAGGTGATCCCTCACATCACCAACGAAATCAAAAGCCGATTTTACCGCAATTTCACCTCCGAGGAGACACATATCGCGATCATTGAGGTCGGCGGCACCGTCGGCGATATCGAGAGCCAGCCTTTCCTCGAGGCGATCCGCCAGTTCCAGCACGAGGTCGGCCGGGAAAATGCCATCCTGATTCACGTGACCCTGATTCCCTATATCAAGGCATCCGGTGAACTTAAGACAAAGCCTACCCAGGCAAGCGTCAAAGAGCTGCAGGGAATGGGAATCCAGCCCGACATCATCGTGTGCCGCTCCGAGCACGCGCTCGACCAGGCCCTCAAGGACAAGATCGCCCTCTTCTGTAATGTGCCGAACAGCAATGTGCTTCAAAATCTCGACGTGGAATATTTATATGAAGCGCCCCTTGCGATGGAAAAGGAAAATCTTGCCAAAGTTGCCTGCCAGGCGCTCCACCTCGACTGCCCCGAACCGGATCTGACCGACTGGGTGACGATGGTTGACGCCCTCCGCCATCCGGATAAAGATGTGACTATCGCGCTTGTCGGAAAATATATTGCGCTCCACGACGCCTACATATCCGTTGTGGAGGCCTTAAAACACGGCGGCATCGCAGAGCGCGCCACCGTCAACATCAAATGGGTCGATTCCGAGGATGTCACCGACGAAAACGCTGCGGATATCTTTTCCGATGTCTCCGGCATTCTCGTTCCCGGCGGTTTCGGTTCCCGCGGCGTGGAAGGAAAAATCGCCGCCGCCAGATATGCGCGGGAGAACGGTCTTCCCTATCTGGGGCTCTGTCTTGGCATGCAGGTTGCCATCGTCGAATTTGCACGGCATGTCTGCGGCTACAATGACGCGCACAGCATTGAGCTCGATCCGAACACCACGCATCCGGTTATCGCTCTGATGCCGGACCAGAACGGCGTGGAGGATATCGGCGGCACACTCCGGCTCGGCTCTTACCCCTGTATCCTGGACAAGTCGTCCCGGGCTTACAGTGTTTACGGGACCGACCGTATCGAGGAGCGCCACAGACACCGCTATGAGGTGAACAACGATTTCCGCGCTGCTCTGACCGAGAAAGGTCTGCGCCTCTGCGGGACCTCCCCGGACGGCAGAATCGTCGAGATGATTGAGATTTCGGATCACCCCTGGTTTATCGCAACCCAGGCACACCCGGAATTAAAATCAAGGCCGAACCGGCCGCACCCGCTGTTCCGCGGATTTGTCGAAGCCGCGATCAAACACGCGCGGTAAGCGGCAGAACACGGCAGTCTGGTCATTGATCGTATCACGCCAAAAGGGCGCGGCAGCATCCAAGCTGCAGCGCCCTTCTTTTATGCAAAATTCTGTATAACCCGGGATCTTCCTTCCGCCCGTCTACATCTGATGACGCACAACGGCATACTCGTCATCCCTCTGATAATACGGGCATTCCCGGTACTGCCCCTGCATCATGCGGGCGGCATCATCCTCGTCCATATCCACCTCGCAGTAATACGCCTCGTCCTCCTCGTCATACACATAGTACACACAGCTGTCGCAGCTTGTCTTCGCCATTCTCCATTCCCTCCGTCTCTGTTCCCTGCTTGCGTTTTCCCGCATCCTGTGTTATCTTAACAGATAATCCCTTTCCCTGACAAGGAAAGGGTTTAAATCAAACGAACGGTCCGTCAACCGTACAGAAAGGCTTTCACCATGACTTTATACGAAAAACTTCCGAACGATCCGATTATGCTTTTAAGTTTTATCAATACCCGGCTTCGCGACAGTTACGAATCTCTCGAGGACTTCTGCGCCGCCACAGGGGCCGACATCAAAGAAATCGTCACAAAGCTGCGCGCCGTCGACTATGAATACGATGCAGACCGCAATCAATTTGTCTGACTGTCTCTCACACCGTCTCGTCATTCAGATAGCTTCTGACCCGCCGCCATTCCGGATAAAACGCTGTCATATACCCCCAGAACACCTGATTGTGACTCGCCTCCAGAATATGCGTCATCTCATGCACCACCACGTATTCCAGGCATTCCCGCGGCTTATCATACAGCGCCAGATTGATGTTGATATGGTTCGTATTTACGTTGCAGGACCCCCATCTCGTCTTCATCTGTCTTATGGTAATTCCCGAAACCTTCACCTGCATCACCGGCTCCCATTTTGTCACAAGCGCTTCCACCTCTTTTTTCAAGTGTCTCTTTCTGCACGCAAGTTCCTCTTTGTCTAAGCTTTCCCTTGCCGCGCGCTGCCGCGCCGCGTCCTCATATTTGTTCCGATAAGCCCGGATCCAGTCGATCCGCTCCTGTGCAAACCGAACGATTCTCGCATCACTGACCTCATGCGGCGCCGAAATGAGAACCTCGCCGCTCTCCTTTTTGATGCGCAGATACATATGTTTCATGCGCTTTTTTGTCACGGTAATCGTCACATCTTCGATGACGATCCGATAGGTCCGTTCTTTCATGAACACTCCTTTTTACACTTCATACTGTGCGAGAATCTCCTTTAAGTAATCCCGGTACGCCTCCGCCACATGATGCGGCGCATCGATTTTCACCGACGGTCCCAGTCCCGTAATCCATCCGAAAAACTGACGGCTGACCGCCACATTGACGCGGACCTGAATCCGGCTCTCCCCCTTCTCCCGAAGAGCCGCCTCCGTTCCGAAACGGTCAATCATAACGCCCGTCAGGCTGCTGTCGCAGCAAATTGTCACCGTCTCTTCCTTCCCGGCGAACATGCCGAACGTCTTCTTTGAATACGCCGCAATGTCAAAGCTTTCAAACTGTGCTCTCCCCTCACGCTCCTCGTCTAGCAGACCGATCCGTATCATTTTATCCACACGGTAGTGACGGATTTCCCCGCATCTTTCGTCCACGGCAATCAGATAATAATTCTCGTCATCCCAGGACAACAGCCACGGGCTCACCTGATAAAACATCCCGTCCCGGCGCAGACGCATTTCCTTTTTGACGCTCCACTCGAAATACTGAAATCGAATTTTAACATTTTCCGCGATGGCCTTATATATCATATCTACGTTATAATAGATATTTTCGTTCACGGCCTTCGTCCTGTTTGTCACCACCACCTGCCTGTGAAGCTGCCTGGCCTGTTCCCTGCTGCAGAGCGTCTCGAGCTTGGCAATCAGCTGCCCGGATTTCCTGCCCGTGATAAATTTTGACGCCTGCACCGCATCCACGAGGAGCTTTAACTCCGCAAGCTCAAACTGACGGCTCGCAAGATAATAGCCGCCGGGCCGCTCCTTGATTTTGATGATGTCCGCCCCGAAATCAATCAGCATATCGATATCCGAATACACGCTTTTGCGCTCCGCCGCAATCCCCTGCAGCCGGAGACTGTCAATGAGTTCCTGTGTCGAGATAGGATGCTCTTCATCTGTTTTTTCGGATAATATCTGTAAAATATAAAGCAGTTTTAATTTCTGTCTCTCCGTACGTGCCATTTGGACTCTCCTGTTTTTGCCATGTATGCCGCCTGCGCTTTTCCCACTTTATCCGCGCCGTCCCCCTGCGGGGCGGCGCATTGCTTATGTGTACATTATACCTCTCCTCCCGGCGGGTGCAAATACAAAAACTCAAAAATTTAACGCTTGCATCCTGCCCGATTCGTGCTATAATGTAATTAGCTTCATAAATTACCGAGAGACGCGAGCAAGGTAACCTAAGCGATATTTGTCGTTTTGTTTTCCTTGCTCTTTTTTCGTCCAAAGAAAAGGAGAGAAGACTATGTATGATGTAGCAATTATCGGCGCCGGCGTCACCGGCAGCGCGATTGCAAGGGAACTTTCCCGCTATCAGGCGAATATCTGTGTCATTGATCGTGAGGAAGACGTCTGCGGCGGTACCTCAAAGGCAAACAGCGCGATTATCCACGCCGGATTTGACGCAGCGCCGGGTTCCTTAAAGGCCCGCCTGAATGTCCGCGGAAATCAAATGATGGATGCACTTGCCAAAGAGCTGGATATCCCCTTTTTGCGGAACGGTTCGCTCGTGACCTGCACGAAAGATCAGGACCGCAGCGGTCTTGAGGCACTGCTGGAGAAGGGAAAGAAAAACGGCGTTCCGGATCTTCGCATTCTCGAGCGCGGCGAACTCTTAACGCTTGAGCCGAATCTCGGCGACGATGTGGTCTGCGCGCTTTACGCCCCCACCGGCGGCATCGTATGTCCGTTCCACATGACGATGGCCTTTGCGGAAAACGCCTGCGTCAACGGGGTTTCTTTCTTCCTGAACACAAAGGTCACCTCCATTCGGAAAGAGGACGCCGGGTACGCCATTGAAACCACGCATACCGATACCGGCGCAGCCGAAACGTTCCGGGCAAAGGCAGTGGTAAACGCGGCCGGCGTCTATGCGGATACGCTCAACAACATGGTCAGCAGCCGCAAAATACATATCACGGCCCGCAAAGGCGAATACTGCCTGCTCGATAAAGACGCCGGGACCCATGTCTCCCACACGATCTTCCAGCTTCCCTCGAAAATGGGAAAAGGCGTGCTGGTCACACCGACGGTACACGGCAATCTGCTCGTCGGCCCGACCGCGGTGGATGTCGAAAACAAAGAAGCCGTCAACACCACGCAGGACGGGCTTGACACACTGTCGCGGACCGCATCCTTAAGCGTAAAGAATCTCCCGATGCGCCAGGTCATCACCTCCTTTGCCGGCTTAAGAGCCCACGAGGACGGAGACGATTTCGTCATCGGCGAAGCGCCGGACGCAAAAGGCTTTATCAATGCTGCAGGTATTGAATCCCCGGGGCTTTCCTCCGCACCCGCCATCGGCGAGACGGTCGCAGAGCTTGTGCGCGGACTGCTCTCCCTCTCCGAAAAGCCCGACTTTGTCGCGGAGCGCAGAGGCATCCTTCGCCCGGAAACGCTTTCCATGGAGGAACGCAATCGTCTTATCCGCGAAAATCCGGCATATGGAAACATTATCTGCCGCTGTGAAATGATTACCGAGGGAGAAATTCTCGACGCGATCCACCGCCCGTTAGGTGCCCGTTCCCTCGACGGAGTCAAGCGGCGCACACGGGCAGGCATGGGCCGCTGCCAGGCGGGCTTCTGCTCTCCGCGAACCATGGAAATCTTAGAGCGCGAAGTTCCGATGCGCATTTATGACATCACCAAAAATGGGGTCGGCAGCAATATCGTAGTCGGCGTAAACAAAGAACTATAGACAGGGCTACAGGAATGGAGGATAAAATGAAACAGTATGATTTGGTTATCGTAGGGGGCGGCCCCGCCGGGCTTGCCGCAGCTGTCTCCGCAAAAGATTCCGGCATCGACAGTATCCTGATTATCGAGCGCGACAAGGAACTCGGCGGCATTCTCAATCAGTGCATCCACAACGGCTTCGGCCTGCACACCTTTAAGGAGGAGCTGACCGGTCCCGAATATGCCTCCCGCTTTATCAGCCAGGCCGCGGAGCGCGGGATTGCCTATAAGCTGAACACCATGGTCATGGACATCTCCCCGGAGAAAAAGGTCACCGCAATGAACCGTGAAGACGGAATGTTTGAAATTGAGGCAAAAGCAGTTATTCTCGCCATGGGATGCCGCGAGCGATCGCGCGGAGCGTTAAATATTCCCGGTTATCGCCCGGCGGGCATCTATTCCGCCGGAACCGCTCAGCGCCTTGTCAATATGGAGGGATACATGCCGGGCCGCGAGGTCGTCATCCTCGGCTCCGGCGACATCGGGCTTATCATGGCGCGCCGCATGACGCTTGAGGGCGCAAAGGTAAAAGTCGTCGCAGAGCTGATGCCGTATTCCGGCGGCTTAAAGCGCAATATCGTACAGTGTCTTGACGACTTTGATATTCCGCTCAAACTGAGCCACACCGTTGTGGATATCGAGGGAAAAGAGCGTGTCGAAGCAGTCACCATCGCCGAGGTCGGATGCGACCGCCGGCCGATTCCGGGCACCGAGGAGCGCTATACCTGCGATACGCTGCTTCTCTCCTGCGGGCTGATTCCCGAGAACGAACTGAGCAAGAGCGCCGGTGTTTCTATCAATCCGGTCACTTCCGGCCCCGTCGTAAACGACAGCCTCGAGACCAATATCTCCGGCATCTTCGCCTGCGGAAACGTGCTGCACGTACATGATCTGGTTGACTATGTCTCCCAGGAAGCCGCTGCCGCCGGAAAGAATGCTGCCGCTTATATTAAAAACGGCGCTCCCGCAGAGACAAAAACCGTGGAAATCCATCCGGTGGACGGCGTCCGCTACACGGTTCCGAAATATATCCGGCCGGCAGAGATGGACGATCATCTGACCGTCCGGTTCCGCGTCGGAGAGGTGTACAAAAACCGCTGTATCGCCGTCTATTTCGACGATACGCTCATCAGCCGCCGCAAGCGCCCGGTTATGGCCCCCGGAGAAATGGAACAGGTCATTCTGAGCAAAGCCAAGCTGAGCGAATTTCCGGATTTAGGTAAGATTACCATCCGTATCGAGGAAGGAGAATGAGTATGAGCACAAGAGAATTAACCTGTATCGGCTGCCCGCTCGGGTGTGCCGTAACCGTGACTTTGGAAAACGGCACGGTAACCGGCGTTGCCGGGAACACCTGTCCGAGAGGGGATGCGTACGCGCGCAAGGAAGTCACCAATCCCACACGCATCGTCACTTCCACGGTCCGGGTCAAAGGAGGCGCTGTTCCGATGACAAATGTAAAGACCGCATCCGATATTCCGAAGGACAAAATCTTCGACTGCGTAAACGCGCTTCGGGATGTCGTTGTGACCGCCCCTGTCAATATCGGTGACGTCATACTCCCGGATGCGGCCGGAACCGGAGTTGCGATCGTCGCCGCAAGAAACGTGCCTGTATCATCGGAGATGCGGCAATTATAACCGGCTGCACCCGGATTCCAATCATTATATAATAACAGAGTACAAAATCGTTACCGATTTTGTACCCTGTTATAGTGATATGTCTATCGTTCGGAGGTTTTACTCATGAAAAAAGAATTTAAAGATGCACTTGAAGATTCCCCCATCATCGCCGCAGTCAAAGACAACCGCGGACTGCAGAAATGTCTTGCAAGCGACAGCCATATCATCTTCATTTTATATGGGGATATCTGTACCATTGCCGATATCGTGGATACCGTAAAATCCTCCGGCAAGCTTGCCATGGTCCATCTTGATCTCATCACCGGCCTGAGTTCAAAAGAAATCGCCGTGGACTTCATCAAAAAATATACCGGGGCCGACGGTATTATCACCACAAAGCCCTCCCTGATCAAACACGCGAAAGAACTCGGGCTTTATACCATTCTGCGGTTATTTATCCTTGATTCCATGGCATACGAAAACATTGAGCGCCAGACGAAGGCCGCCGGCCCGGATCTGATTGAAATCCTTCCCGCTCTGATGCCGAAAATCGTCGCCAAAGTGTGCCGCATCTCCCCCATCCCGGTTATCGCCGGGGGCCTCGTCTCGGACAAGGAGGATGTCATGTCCCTCTTACAGGCCGGCGTCACAAGTATTTCCTCGACCAACGAGCAGATCTGGTTTCTGTAGCAGCGCTCTGTGCAGGCGGTCAGGTACTGCGTCTGCTCTGCGCTGCCTGACTCCCCGCCTGTCCATACGCTTCAAAAGCTACGCGTATGTGTCAAATCTCCGGCGTGCCGCTGTCTTTTCTGCCGCAGCGCGCTCTGCCTGCTCTGCACGTTCCGCCTGCTCCGCAGCGGCGCATACCGCGCGCTTCTCGTCCATATACTCCTCTGTTTTTTCCGTCTGCTCCACAGCCGCTTCCATTGCCGCCGTTTCCGTTTCCGTCTCCGCCGTCTCTCCGATCTCATCAAGCATATCGTCAAGGATTCCGTCTCCCGCAGCTTCCTTCCGTTCTGCTTCGGCTTTCTCCTCCGGCGTCTTTGCTTTCGCCTTCTCCGCAGCTTCGGCCATTTTTTCGGCGCGCTCCCTCGCCTCGTCCATAACATGCCACATCTGTTCCTGGTTATAGGTCATTTTTGCAGCGGTAATCTGGTCTTCATAGGAATGAAACATTTCCAGTTTCCGCGCGATTTCCTCCGGCGTCTGGCACTTCATCTCCTTTAAGTTTTCTTTCTGATTCTCAAAAAAGGCCACTTTATTCGCACATTCCTGCTGCCGCTCTAGCTTCTCCCGGGTGCTTTTGAGTCCGTTCCCGGCGCCGAAACGGCCGCCGCTGCGCAGATTTCCGACATTTACGCTAAATCCCATTTCCGCGTCACCTCCCTCGTATTTTTTATCGGTATCCCGCGCGGTTTTCTCCAAGAAAATGTAACCAAATATACGGAATCTGTCGCAAAATCTCTGCATCGGTTCAAAGAGCCTGTCCGAAATGAAAGAACCCCGGAACGTCACCGTCCCGGGGCCCTTTCGAGGAGTTTAGTTATGAAAATGTTAATCTATATAAAGGAAATTTTATCGAAAGCATTTCGTTCCTTTCGATGATGTTAGTATACGAAATATTTGTGACAAAACTATGTCTGATTTCAAAAAAAAGTCTAAAAAGAATGTATTTTCATTTTAGAATTCTTTAATATTTTTCAAAGAGCATCTGCGCAAGTGCGGCTGCATCCTCCCCCTCGCTGCTTGAGAGCAGTGTCACGGCGCCTTTCTCCTGCTGCGGGTTTAAAAGTCCCGCCTCGCGCAGCCTGCGCTTCGTCTCGCGTGCCGTGCCCGCTCCGCCGTCAAAAAGCATCACACCCTTTCCCAGCACCTGCTGCACCGTCCGTCTGACAAACGGATAATGCGTGCAGCCCAGCACCACGCAGTCCAAATCTCCGGTCTTGTACGCCGCGAACAGTTCCCGCAGATAAGCTTCCGGCTTCTCCCCCGAAAGCTCCCCCGCTTCCACAAGCTCCACAAGCCCCGGCGCCGGCAGTGTGATGATTTCCCCCTTTTTCTCATACCGCCGCATCAGCTGCCGAAATTTCTCCTCGCGCAGCGTCATCGGCGTAGCCATCACCAGTACCCGCGGGTGCACCTTTACCTCCATCGCCGGTTTCAGCGCCGGTTCAATTCCGATCACAGGCATATCCGCGTATTTTTCCCGCAGAAGCCCGACCGCCGCGCTCGTTGCGGTGTTGCAGGCAACCACAAGCGCCTTTACCCGGTGCGCTTCCAGAAATGCCGCGTCCGCCAGCGTAAGCCGCTGTACCTCCTCGAGCGTCTTTGTGCCGTAGGGCGCATGTGCGGAATCGCCGTAATAGATATAGTTTTCATTCGGCATCAATGCCGCAAGCTCCCGAAGAACACTGATTCCTCCGACCCCGGAGTCGAACACGCCAATCGGGCGCTTCCTTTTATCCGTATCCCAAACCTCATTCATTTTCAACCCCATTTCTGCGCGCCTTTGCACGCACATGTTTTTCTGAAATTTCAAAAAACATTCCATCTTTTTATAATTTGTGCTATAATTTATTAAATCAGAGTCAAACGGAGGTATGATGCATGGAAAAGCAGGAACAGAATCTGTTTAACAACTATAAATATTGCCCGGTGTGCCGAAGACCTTTGTCCCTCACCTACGAAAAGGACCTTTGTCCGGACTGTGAGCGCGAGCAGCTTTTCCGCGATGTGAAAGAATACATTCGCGAAAACGATGTGACGGAATATGACGTCGCATTGGAATTCAACATCCCCCATCACCAGGTAAAGCAGTGGATCCGCGAAGGGCGTATTGAGTACAAAGACAATCATCTCAACACTTCCGTCCACACCCCCAAGAAATGTGTTCAGTGCGGGGCTCCCGTTCCGTTTGATAATATTCTGTGCTCCAAGTGCAAAAGGCAGCAGAAAAACGAGCCGCCCACATTCGGTACCGACGATTCCGGCAATTCCAGAACACGCATCCGTTTCAATTAAGATAATAAAAATGCCCCAAATCAGCTTTTACTGATTTGGAGGCAGCCGAAGAATCCTGCACGGCAGGATTCTTTATTTGATTACCACGCGGGGATATTTCACGATCACCGCATCCAGCATCTCCTCGTCCGGTTCAAACTCATAACGGCAGAACCCCTTGTCCCCCTTGTAAATCAATTCGTATATTTTTGCATCCGGTTCCCCCGAGGTCAGATTGCGATAAGACACATTCCGGTCGGTCTCATATTTATAGACGCTCCGATCCCCTTTGGGTGCTATCGCAACCACATCTTCCATCTCCACCTCACCGATGTTTTTCCGCTTTCTCTTGGCCTTGATCTTTGCAAAACGAAATTCCCCGTCAAAATAGGTGTATTCGTACTCAATGTCTGACTGAAACGCCTGAAAATACCAGACGGCCGCAAACACCATCGCTACCAGAAAGAAAATCGGCATCAAAAAAGCCGCCAGCAGAAACAGAAGCGCCAAAACAAACCATGCAAAATTCAATATTTTCTTTCCCACGGTATTTCTCCTCGGGACGATTACCAGTTTTTCACTCATACGCAAACTTCAGCCTTTCTATCGGATCTGTACCTCTATATCCATACTGTTTTATTCTAACATGGATTCCCGCTCCCGAAAAGTTCTTTTATAAAAATTTAATATAGAAATTTACTTGACATTACGGCGTCCTTCCTGTAAAATTTATTTCTGTAAGACGCCCAGTTAGCTCAGTTGGTAGAGCAGAGGACTGAAAATCCTCGTGTCTCTGGTTCGATTCCGGAACTGGGCATCCGTGTGCGGGTGTAGTTCAATGGTAGAACACCAGCCTTCCAAGCTGGATACGTGGGTTCGATTCCCATCACCCGCTTTTTAGTTAGAAACAGAAACCGTATTTCAAAATGTATTCGGAGTGTCTTACAGCGGCACTTTTATTCGGAAAGTCCTGCTTTTGCAGGACTTTCTTTTTTCATATTTTACAGGATTCGGAGTGAGCAACTATGGAGAAAAAACCAGATTTCAAAGCAATGTCCGCCCGCGCAAAAGTCGAATATGTCTGGGACTACTATAAATGGCATATCATAGGCGCCGCCACGGCTGCGGCCGCGCTGTTTTCCACCGTCCGTCATTTTGTCACCTACCAGGAGCCCGCTTTGAGCGTTATCATGATCAACAGCAGCTCCATGGACACCGACGGGGACGGCTTCGATGAATTTCTGGAGGCTTACGGGCATAATCCCGAGGAGGAATGGATCGCCCTCTCAACCAACATTTTCTTTTCGGAGGATTCCGCCACGGAATCCGTCACAAGTATGCAGCTTCTGGCCGCCATGGTTGCCGCAGGAGACCAGGATCTGTTTTTCGGCGCCGGGGATATTTATCTGGACTATGCCGACCAGGGAGCGCTCACGGACCTCTCCGAGGCGCTTCCTTCGGATATTCTGGAACAATATAAGTCTTCTCTCATATACACCACGGAAGACGGCTCCACAGAGGCTTATCCCTGCGCGATCGAACTGACCCAAAACGCCTGGCTCTCGGAAAATCACTATTACGATACATGCTATTTCGGTATTTTTTACAATGCCCCGCACATGGAAACCGCACGGGAATTTGCGGAATTTCTTCTGACCTCCCGGTCCTAACTTTTTCAGTGCCAGCGTCCGCCTCCGCGGTATGCCTGTTCCGCTTCCTCGGGCTCTGCTGCCCCTTTTGTCCCCCACGCCGCAAGCGCTACCAGAAGCTCATGCGCGAGAAGCGGCATGGATGCCAGCACCAGAAGCATCACCCAGTCTGTGGAAGAGAGAATGCAGGTATCAAACAATTCCGTAAAGTACGGCACTTCGGTCACAAGCGCCTGAAGCCCTGCCCCGATCACAACCGCGGCTATCATCAGATGATTTTCGAGATGATCCATGCGGAAGAACGACGTTTCCACATCTCTCATACCCACCGCGTGAAACAGCTGCGCCATCCCCAGCACCGTAAACGCGTAGGTCTGGCATCTCTGAAGTATGAGCTCGTTCGACAGCAGCTGTCGGATTCCCTCAAGCGTCACATCCTTTCCCGAACCGATCAGGATTCCCAAAGGCATCTGCAAAAAGGCTGCCATGCTGACGGCCGCAATCAGCCCTCCGTAAAAGCAGGTGCATCCCAATCCGCCCCCCGCAAACAGTCCTTCCGTCTTCTGACGCGGCGGCCGGTCCATAAAGCTCTTGTTTTTTTCCACATCGATTCCCAGCGCAAGTGCCGGCAGAGAGTCGGTAATCAGGTTAATCCACAGAATATGGCTGGACTTTAACGGTGCGGCAAATCCCAGCAGAACCGCCGCAAGCATCGTGATAATCTCCCCGAAATTCGAGGACAGCAGAAAGAGTACCGCCTTGCGGATATTTTCGTAAATACAGCGCCCCTGGGCGATCGCCTTTGCAATCGTCGCAAAATTGTCATCGGTCAGCACGATATCCGCCGCGCTTTTCGCGACATCCGTACCCGCAAGCCCCATGGCAATCCCGACATCTGCCGTCTTTAAAGACGGAGCATCATTGACGCCGTCTCCGGTCATCGCCACGACTTCCCCGTTCCTCTTGCAGGCATTTACAATGCGCACCTTATGTTCGGGCGAGACATGCGCGAATACCCGCGTGCGCTTCATGCGCTCCGCAAGCTCGGCATCCTCCATACCGGAGAGCTCCTCGCCCGAGAGGCACTCTTCCTGCGTCTGTGCGATCCCGATTTCTCTTGCTATGGCAAAGGCCGTGTCGAGCCGGTCTCCGGTAATCATCACGGTCCGCACTCCGGCCCGCCGAAACTCCTCTACCGCCTCCGGCACCTCCGGGCGCACCGGGTCTGCCATTCCCGCAAAGCCCAGAAATGTAAGGCCGTTTTCCTCAAGCCCGACCGCATCCTCGCGCATTGCCACCGCAAGCACCCGAAGACCTCCGGACGCAAACTCTTCAAGCGCCTCCCGCAGCCTGCGTCTGTGCTCCGGGGTGACGGGGCGCTTTTCCCCGTTCCATCGGATATAACGGCTTCTCTCCAGCACTTCGTCCGGCGAACCCTTCGTGTAAGAAATTCCCTGTCCCCGCCCCCCGTGCAGCGTCGTCATCATTTTCCGCTCCGAGTCAAAGGCCAGTTCCTCTCTGCGCGGCATTCGCTCCTCAAGCTTTTCCCGATACAGCTCATAGTAAGCCGCCATGTCCAAAAGCGCCAGCTCTGTGGGATCTCCCCGCCGTTCTCCCTCGGCGAGAGACGCATCGTTGCAGAGCACGCTTCCCTGCAAAAAGTGTCTGTCCCTGTTTTTATCCAGTTCTCTGGGCGCCTTTATCCGGCCGTCCACATAGCAGCGCGTCACCGTCATGCGGTTCTGCGTCAGCGTTCCGGTCTTATCGGAACACACCACGCTGACACACCCGAGCGTCTCCACACTCGGCAGCCGTTTTACCACCGTATTTACCTCGACCATCCGGGAAACACTCAGTGCAAGCACCATTGTCACAATTGCCGGAAGTCCCTCCGGCACCGCAGCCACCGCAAGCGAAATTGCGGTAATCAGCATCTCTCCTATATTGCGGTGCTGCAACACCGCAATCAGAAACAGAAGCACGCATAAAAAAACGGAAACGGCGCCGAGAACCTTTCCCAGGTCCGCCAGCCGCCTCTGCAGCGGCGTCATCTCTGTCTTTGTGTTCTGAAGCATGCGCGCGATTCTGCCGATTTCCGTGTCCATGCCGATGGCAGTCACCACCCCTTCTCCCCGGCCGTAAGTCACGTTTGTCGTCATGTAAGCGCATCTTCTGTCGGTGCAGTTTTTAGACACCGGCACCGCCTCCCCGGTAAGCGCGGACTCTTCGATTTTTAAATTGACTGCCTTTGTCAGTTCAATATCCGCCGGCACCTGACAGCCCGCCTCGAGCACCACCACGTCCCCGGGCTCTAAATCCGCCGCCGGTATCTCGCGGACATGTCCGCCGTCCTTTATAAGCGCATGCGGGCTTGTCAGCTTTTTAAGCGCCGCAAGAGCCTCCCTCGCACGCCCCTCCTGCACCATTCCCACGACGGCATTCACAAACACGACTGCCAGTATGATAACCATGTCTCCGTATTCCCGCAGCAGCATTGAGATTGCCGCGGCCACGAAAAGAATAAAAATGAGCGGATCATTTAACTGCCCCAGAAAGGATTCCGCCGCCGATACCTGCTCTTCCTCCTCGAGCACATTGCGCCCCCGCATTTTGCTGTCCATCGGAATTTTCTCTCCTGCCATATCTGCCTCCTTCTGTCCTAACGGATAACTGATAGAGCAGTATATGCGGACAAGTTTTATCTTATGCCATACAGAACAGAAAAAAGGACTGTATGCTTTCCCGTTGTGTCCCCTTGTCCACTGAGGGTAACATCATACGTCCGCAATCAGTCCTCTGCTGTCTTTCTCAATTTTCTCCCGCCGTGCTTCCCGCGATAAACAGGCGGTTCTTACCGCCGCGCTTTGCTTTATAGAGCGCGGCATCGGCCTCGGTATAAAGCTCCTGAAACGAAGGCTCCCCGTCTGCCGGATTCCAGAGTTTAGCCCCGCAGGATAATCGCACGGCACATCTGTCGTCCGGGAGCACCGTCTGCTCCTCCAGGCCCTTTTTTACGCGCTCCGCAATCTCGCAGACCGTCGCACTGTCCGTCACGCCGCAGAGCGCAACCGCAAATTCATCGCCGCCGATCCGGCACACCGCATCCGAAGTCCGCAGGACAGTCACAAACGTGTTGGCCACATACTTTAGTACGTCATCTCCGACCTTATGCCCGTAGATATCATTGATGGATTTAAAGTCATCCAGGTCTATCATGACAAAGGTAAAGCCTTTTTTGTTGTTTATCATATATTCCACCTGCCGGATAAACGCGGCACGGCGGAGCAGCCCGGTCAGTTCATCCCGCTGCAGGGCACTCTCCTCATAACGATTTTTATAATCCCGAATCCCGTCGAGAATCTCGGTGACGGTCTCCTTCCCGCTGAACTGAAAAATCTCGGACGTATAGCCTAATTTGTGATCCACTTCCTCCGGTTTGGGCAGCCTGTTTACGGAAGCTATCCCTTTGGTCCAGCTGCTGACCGGAAGAACAATCAGCACGTTATCCGCAAGCGTTCCGCAGATAAGTCTGTACTTTTTCTCGGGAATCTTTTTCTGCACCGACAGCATGGCTGCCGCAATATCACTCTTGCCTTCCAAAAACACGTATACGCCCGCGGAAAATGGCTTTTTCAGCAGAAGCGTCTCCCGCAGGATCTCCCTGCACCCGATTTCATTATACAGCCCCGTGTAGTAAGAAATATATACATGTGAGTCCTCGGTATTTACCATAATGCCGAGCATGAACATCGTCACGGCAAGATCCGTGAGCAGCAGATACGGCCAGAAGATCTGAATCCCCGCCATAACCGCAAATAGAAGCAAGGATGCAAAAAGCACCCTGCTTCTGTCCTTTCCAAGAATCTCCCAGTAACGGGAAAATATAATAATCTGCATTGCCATCGTATAGATGACAACCGCATACAGCGCGTATGCCTTCATACCGCTCATATAAGCGCCGTGCACCGTATCGATATACCGGCACGGCAGCACAATCTCGGCACAGACTCCGATCAGACATACGACTGCCAGTATCTTCTTCTGCGTTGTCTGCTTCCTGCCGCTCGCGCGTTCCACATAAAGCAGCAGATAGTCGAGAATCAGACACAGCACACAGGTCAGGCTTACCAGAAAAACAATATGCCAGATATTGTTAAACGGCTCCGGCACCGTATCGCGGTTGTTGACGGTATATTCGGTGATAACCGCCGACACCAGATGAATCGTCACCGCCGTTACCAGAACCTCAAACACCTTTGATGTGCGGGTATTCATCCTTTTCTTTGTGTGGTAATAGAAATTCGTATATGTCATAATCAGCAGACACGTCAGCGGCATTTTGATTAAATTATACATATAATCTAAATTCCCCTTCTTGGCATTATGTTCAAAATAAATCTTATGAATCTATTATAGCATAAAATACCAACAACAGGAAATTTCTTTTTATTTCTTCGCTATCACCTCGGAAACATTCCCCTGCTCCTCTTTTCCCGATTCAAACAGTGTCTCTTCTTCCGACGGCACGGCGTCTGTGATCGTAGAAGATGCCTCCGCACCGCCTTTTGCCGTGTTTGTACTGCCGTCACCGATCCCGTTCGTGTCCTCGTCAATTTCCATCTTCATCTGCTGAATTTTATTGTCAAGCGAGATCGCCTTCATAATCCGGACTTTATCCTCCGGCGAAAACATGCCGATCGCTTTCATCAAATCCCCGACACACTCGCGGTTTACCACAAGGTTCCCGCCCTTCGCCAGCGGAATATTGATGCACTTGTTCCTGTCGCTGACATCCCCGAGGCATATCCTGTTTTTTTCATCGTCGCAGACAAACACCACGCCGTTATAATTGATAATCCCGTCTTCGGCCAGATAAGAATACGGCGCTTTCTGCTTCACCTGATGTTCGGGCAGCTTGGAGATATCCGCGTAAAAATCCTTTTCGCACTTCACTTTCGCGGCTCCCTCGTAATAAGACTGCACCTGCTTTGATTCCGCAACCTGAATTGACATTGCATTTCCTCCTCTCCGAAACCTGTTACCTTTTTATCGGTCATACAGCCTTGCTTGGCAACCCCGTCGTCATGAATCAGCCGTTTTCTGCCATCAATTCCCTGCCAGCTCCGAAAATGCGCGTGCCCAGTACAGCTCCGGAACATTGGGCCAGACACAGGTCCCCTCGGCGGCCTCGCAGAGTTCCATGGCTCTTTTGAGCACCGTTCCGTGATCCGGCGCTCCGCTCCTCCCCAGCATCTGCTTCGTAATCTTTGTCCAGTACGGCGCATGGCGATCCAGCTTCTCCGCGCCGAGCTCTGCTATCACACGTTCCGCATCATAGTCAAGCGTTACACACTCCCCGCGCCAGCCGGCGTTTTCCCCGCTCATCAGTACAAACTGAGATTTCGGACCGCATGAGAGGGGCGTCTGGGGAAGCCCCACAGACCCCGGATTAATCAGCGCCTTTCTCCCCTTAAAAAAGTTATTCTGAATATGCGTGTGTCCGCAGAGAATCACATTCGTCTCGCAGCCCCGCATCAATTCAACGGTGCGCGCCTCCCCCGGCATCATTTTTTCACCGATGTTTTCCGGCGATCCGTGACAGGCTGTCAGACTCGGGAGTCCGTCAAATTCTATCTTCATGGCAATCGGAAGATTCTCAAAAAATACGAAATCCCACTCTGTCAGTCTGCCGTAACAGTAAAGCAGGCTGCCGGTCGTAGAATCAAAATCGCTCCATCCCCCTTTTTTGCCCGTCCTGTAGTCAAGCATGTACTGCTCCCGATTGCCCCGCACAAAATGGCACACATACCGATCCGCAATCTCATAAATCCGCTCCATTGTCCGTTCCGGATAAGAAAATTCTCCCACATAGTCCCCCAGAAAAATGTATGTTTCCACACCCTTTTTTCTGCAGTACTCCATGCACGCGTCCAGCGCGACGTAATTTCCGTGAATATCCGATAACACCGCAACTTTCTTCATCTCATTCTCTCCCGCCTATATAATTTTTTAATCGAGTAGGGAAGACTCATCTTCCCTACTCGCGCGCCGGGCACCCGTCAGCTTTGCTGACATACTTCCATTGGGTGCCCGTGTGCATAAAAAAAGGAAAATGCAACGCATTTTCCTCAATCGAATGGGCAGAGGTGGATTCGAACCACCGAAGCAATTTGCAGCAGATTTACAGTCTGTCCCCTTTGGCCACTCGGGAATCTGCCCATTTATCAGGTAGTCCCTGATACGAAAAGATTATAGCACACCGCCGCCGACCGCGCAAGCATTAAAATACACTTTATTCGTCTACGAGTACTTTGAATTTATCCGTGCCATCGCGCATCTTGCCGGCCGATACGGACACCTGGCGCATAATCCGTTCGATTTTGTCGGCATGTCCGGCAACCGCCGCCACCCGCTCGGCAATATCGTTCGTATTCGCCGCGCCGTCGCCGGCCGCCCTGCTCATGCCGGAGATCGAATTTGCCACGGTATCCACGGATGCCAGAAGCTCCTCGGAAGTCGCGCCGAATCCGCCGACAAGCCGGTCCACATACTCGGCATCCTCGTTGTAATCATCCGCGATCCGCTCAAACATATCAAAGCTGCCCGCAACTTCTTTCCCGACAAAGTCCAGCAGGCGCTCCGCATCGCTCGCAAGATTCGTCACCGCACTCTGCACCCTGCTCGTCACTTCCTGAATGCTCCCCACAGTCCCTGCCGACTGCTCTGCAAGCTTGCGGATTTCTTCGGCCACAACCGCAAACCCTCTGCCGGCCTCACCGGCTCTCGCCGCCTCAATCGACGCATTCAGCGCCAGCAGATTGGTCTGTGACGAAATACTCATAATGGAATCCGCAAGAACCCCGATCTGATTTACAACCTTTGCGTGGTCGAGCGCCCCCGTAAGACTCTCGCGGATCTCCTCCTGTATCTCCGCGGTCTCCTGCCTGTTCACCGCGACCTGCTGCTTTGTCGTGCCTGCGCGCCTGTGGATTTCCTCGGCGCGGACCGCGCCTTCCTGGGCGCGCTCCGCCATATTTCTCGCCGCGAGCGCGATCTCACCGGACATCATTTCCACCTGCTCCGCGGCCGCGGCCGTCTGATCGTTCCCCGCCGCAAGCTCCGCAGTCGTGTCCGATACCGCTGCAATCTCGGAGGTCAGTCCGTCGAGGTTGCGCTCCGTCATCTCCACGATCTCCTGCAGATCAATGCTCTGATGCTGTACCTCGCCGATCAGCTCTTTCATGTTTTGCCTCACGTGATTCATGCCGTTCATGAGAGCTCCGATCTCGTCTTTTCTCCCAAGGTCCCCCGGGGCAATCTCCCGAAGAAAATCTCCCTCGGCCATACACTCCGCATAATGCGCCGATTTCCTGATACTCTTTATCGTGTCCGCCGCGATATAAACCGCAGACAGTCCCCCTGCAAGGCAGAGCGCCAGCATAATACCGCAAAACCTCCTCTGCCGCGCACCGAACTGCTCCGCAAGCGCCGCATCCTGCTCCGCAAGCACCTGGGCAAGCGCCGCGTCGCTGATCTTCGGATCACGGCTCTGCACCGCATCCGCAATCTGCTCTGACGCCGCCGCTCTGGCATATTTCATATTGCCGGTATATCCGATGATTCCGTATGCCCCTGCCAGCACAAAAATCATAATCAGCAAATTCAATTTTATCGCCAACTTCAGTCTGCCCCCAGCCTTCATAGCAGTTTCCTCCCCGATAAAAACGCGTATCTTCAGTTGGTAATATTTTACTATAGCTGCGGTAAAATTGCAACCTGGGCCGTTTTTGCGCATAAAAAAAAAGACAGCCGTTTCACCGCTGTCTTTTTAGGAGAAGGTATTTTTACTATGGGGTATAGCAAAAATTATATAATGTATTGGGGGTTTTTACAGGTATTATAGTACCACACCCCCGGGGATAAGTGTGCACAAATTTCACAATTTTTGCCGCCCCAAAATATGCAGTTTGTACAGTACTAAAGTACTGATTTTTGTCGTTTCGGAAAAACATGCACAATTATGCTTCAAATAATGCCTCAAACTCCTGCTGTCCGATTTTTTCCTTCTCAAGAAGAAGATCCGCACAGGCGTCGAGCACCCCACGGTACTCGGTAATCATCTCCCGCGCCTTTGCGTAGCACTCGTCGATGATTGATTTGATCTCACGGTCAATCGCAGACGCCACATCCTCGCCGTATCCTCTCGTATGCGCAAGGTCTCTGCCGATAAATACCTCGTCGTCTTCATTGTCATAACAGATCAGACCGATATTCTCGGAAAATCCGTATTTGGTCACCATCGCTTTCGCCATCTTTGTGGCCTGCTTGATGTCCTGAGACGCACCGGTCGTGATGTCGTCAAAGACAAGCTCCTCCGCCACGCGGCCTCCCAAAGACACAATGATATCCTGCATCATCCTGCCTTTGGTATTAAACATTTCGTCCCGGTCCGGCAGCGGCATCGTGTAGCCGGCCGCACCCGGTCCCGTCGGAATAATCGACACCGAATATACCGGTCCCACATCCGGCAGCAGATGGAACAGAATCGCATGGCCCGACTCGTGAAACGCCGTAATCCGTTTCTCCTTATCCGAGATAATGCGGCTTTTCTTCTCCGCACCGATTCCGACCTTCACGAAAGACTTTTTGATATCGCCCTGAGTCAGAAATGCCCGGTCTTCCCGCGCCGCCACAATCGCCGCCTCGTTGAGCAGGTTCTCGAGATCCGCCCCGGTAAATCCCGCGGTCGTCTGCGCGATCTCTTTTAGATTTACATCGTCGCCAAGCGGCTTGTTTTTCGCATGCACGGAGAGAATCTCCTCTCTTCCGACCACATCCGGCCGTCCCACATGCACCTTTCTGTCAAAACGCCCCGGTCTCATAATCGCGGGGTCCAAAATATCCACGCGGTTGGTCGCCGCCATCACGATAATCCCCTCGTTGATGCCGAAACCGTCCATCTCCACAAGCATCTGGTTCAAAGTCTGCTCCCGCTCGTCATGGCCGCCGCCCATACCGGTGCCGCGCCTTCTCGCAACCGCGTCGATCTCGTCGATAAACACGATGCACGGCGCGTTTTTCTTGGCTTCCTCGAACAGGTCGCGCACCCGCGACGCGCCGACGCCGACAAACATTTCCACAAAATCCGATCCGGATATACTGAAAAACGGTACGCCGGCTTCCCCCGCAACCGCTTTTGCAAGCAGCGTCTTACCGGTTCCCGGAGGTCCGACGAGAAGAACTCCCTTCGGAATACGCGCGCCGAGTCTCGTATACTTGCGCGGCGCTTTTAAAAAGTCCACGATCTCCGCAAGCTCTTCCTTTTCCTCTTTCAGCCCCGCCACCTTGTCGAAAGTCACACGGCGCGCCGGGTCGTCGGTCATAAGCTTTGCACGGCTTTTTCCGAAATTCATCATCCGGCTGCCGCCCCCGGAATTGGCCGCTGCCTGGTTTGTCATAATCATAAAGAAAATAAACATCGCCGCAAAAATGATCAGATACGGCAGCAGCGTCAAAAGCCAGCTCTCCTCCGGCGGGTTCTCCACCGTGTAAGCCGAGAAGTTCTGCTTCTGGAGATAATTTTCAAAATCCCCCACATCCGTAACCGTCAGGACCTGCGTGGTATTATCCGAAAAAATAATCCGCGCGTTTCCCGTCGGCACCTCGCGGTTCGGCATAATATTTATCTGCGCCACCTGCCCGGAGGCAAGCGCTTTTTCAAAGGATGCACGCGTGTATGTGTTTGTCGACGTATTTCCGTCCATCCAATACCAGATACCCACGATTGCGAGTATCAGCAGCAAATAAATCCCAAAACCTCTGTAACTACTTTTTTTTCTATTCAACCTGTTGTCTCCTTTTATTCCTCTATCTCAACAAATCCTATATACGGAAGGTTTCGATATCTCTGGTCGTAATCGAGACCATAGCCTACCACAAACTTATCCGGTATCTCAAAACCTACATAGTCCACATCCACCCGCACCACCCTGCGGTCCGGCTTGTCAAGCAATGTGCACAGCCGCAGAGACTTCGGATTTCTTGTTTTCAAATTCTCCAGCAAATAATTGAGGGTCCGTCCCGAATCAATGATATCCTCAATTACTATGACATTCTTTCCCTCAATGCTGGTCCCCAGATCGTTTACGATCCGCACCACACCGCTTGAGGAGGTCCCGGCGCCGTAGCTCGAAACCGACATAAATTCCAGTTCGACCGGTGACGTGATGCGCTTCGCCAGCTCACAGGTGAAAAATGCGGAACCTTTCAGAATACAAATCAGGCATACCGGCTCCTCGCCGTACACCGCGCTGATCTCCGCACCCAGTTCCCGGATTCTCTTCTCAACCTGCTCTTCCGTAAGATACACACTGATATTCTTAATCTTCACAATAGCTTCCTCCGATTGTCCGTACTTCTAAAATCTTTTTCGTATGTCCGTCTGCTCTGCTGTCCGCGCCGATGCGGCCTCCGACCACCCACAGAATCTTTGCGTCCTCGGCCAGAAGCCAGATGTCATCCCGCTTTTCGGCCGGGATTTTCTCGTCGGTAAAATATGCCTTTAGTTTCTTGTGATGCCCCTGCCCGTCTATGGTAAGATAGTCGCCCGCCATCCGTTTCCGGATTTGTAAGCTATTTTTTATCTTATCATAATTCAGCCATTTCGTATACTTCTTTTTGGGAATTTCCTCCGTCCGCCCCGAAAAATCCAGAATGCGCAGCCGCATCTCTCCCCCGTCAAGCGCTACGGAAAGCTCCTCCCCGGCCTCAAGCCTCATCAGCTCCTCCCGCGGGATCTCACGCACGCGCGCAGGCGCATTCCCGCCGCTCTGCCGCATCTCCTCCCCGGCCCGGCCGATAAAGATACCCCCGTAAACACGCGCCGCGCGCAGGCCGTACGGCAAATCCACGCCGCGTCCCACCTGCATTCCTGCCAGCGCGAGAACCGCTTCCACATGCACGCTGCCGATATCCTTCCCGCTGCCCGCCGTCTCCGCCAGCACCCGGCGCACTGCCTCCGACCGGATGATATGCGGATATTCGTCAAACAATTCTCCGGCGATCCGGCAGGAGCCCCGGCCGAACACGCATGTCTGCTCCGCCGCCCGCGCCGCCTCCCGGCCGATATAGTCCGCCGTCTCCTGCAGGAGCCTTGCGCTCTGCGCCATGTGAAAAACGGCCTTCCGATTGACCTCCGCAAGCCTGGGCATCACCTCGTGGCGTATTTTATTCCGGCTGTAATCGGTGTCCTCATTCGTGGCATCGATGCAGTACGGCTGCCCCTGCGCCGAAAGCCATGCCTCAATCTGTGTCCGGGTCGCCGCAAGCAGCGGGCGGATAATCGTAACACGCTCCGAAAGCCTGCGCACCGCCCGGATTCCTCCTAACCCGGCAATCCCGCTCCCCCGCGCCAGCGAAAAGAGCATGGTCTCCGCATTGTCGTCCGCATGGTGGGCCAGCGCCACCCGGACCCGCTCATACCCCAGTTTCTCCGCAACCTTAAGATAGCACTCATAGCGCAGGGCGCGGGCGGCCTCCTCCGTTCCGAGCCCCTCGCGGGCCGCATATGCGGGGACGTCGACCGCACACGTATGACAGGGAATCTGTCTCTGCCGGCACAACTCCTCCACAAACGCCGCGTCCCTGCCGCTGTCCGCTCCCCGGATCCCGTGCTCCACATGCACGGCGCAAACCGTAAAGCGCAGCCTTTGCCGCAGCTTTAGCAGGAGCAGCAGCAGACACACCGAATCCGCACCGCCGGAAACCCCCGCAAGCACACAGTCCCCCGGCGCTATCAGCTCATCTTTTTCTATCCACTCGGCCACTTTTTCAATCATGCTTTCTCCCAAATACAGGCGGCTAACACCGTCATATCATCTTTTGCATGTCCTCCGGTAAAAAGAAGCACCCGCTCCATAATACGCTTTGCAAGAATCCCGGGATTGTTTGTCTGAATGCTCCCGATCACTTCCTGCATGGTCTCCTCCGGCTTCGGAACATGTAGATATTCTAACACACCATCCGTGACCATGACAACAAAATCACCGTCATAAAGCTGTATCTCGTGCTTCTCGAGCTCGATTCCCGCCTGCACGCCCACGGGAAGACTCTCCGAACGGATGCACTCCACCTTGTCCCGCCGCTTGATAAACGTCGCCGCCGCACCGATTTTATAAATCTGCCCCGCGCCGGTGTACATATCCACACTGCACAGATCAACCGTGGAGTATAAATCGTTTTCCCCCTTCATGACCATCGCGGAATTCATCATCCGAATCGCCGTCTCCACCGAAAAGCCGGCCGCCATAAAACGCTCCACCAGATCGAGTACCATCTCGCTCTCCTTGCAGGCGGTACTGCCCGAGCCCATCCCGTCTGACAGCCCAAGCAGCAGCTCTCCGCGCTCCAGCTCCAGAAATGAAAAATTATCCCCCGATATTTTGGCCTCGTCTTTTTTCAGACGCGCGATCCCCTGCACGCTGCGGTAATTGGTGTCCTCATAAAAGACAAACTTTGCGGCCTCCTTCCCGATAAAGGAGCGGGCGTCCGCCGTGACGCGCATATTTTTCCCGAGCGTATGCCCGCCGGCCCTAAGAAAGCCTTTCAGAGAAATACACCCTCCGAATCGGCTGCGCAGCACCGCTTCCATTTTGATTCTTCCGTCCACCCGCTCGATCAGATGCAGCTCGTCCACGACAATCCCGAGTTCCTTCGCCTGATACCGGATTTCCGCCAGCGCCCTCTTTTCCTGCGCGTCTAAGATGCGTTCTTCCCTGGCGCAGTCCTCCATAATGTACGCCATCGCGTCCAGCTGCTCGGCAATGACCTGACGGTTTTCCAGCAGTCTGTTGTACCAGGCGTGATTCAGATTTACGCGCTGAAACACACGCAGCGCCTCCTCCACCATATCCCTGCTTTTCTTGCAGTATTGTCCCAGCTCATTTTCCGTCTCTTCCTCGGTTCTCCCCGTCTGCCAGATCCGCCCGAGCATCTGGGACATCACCCCGTACAGTGGCGAGGAATCCCTCTCCCAGCACAGCGCACACGAATCGCACGACGCGCATATCTTCCCGGTCAGTTCATTTTGGATCTGCCCGATCTCATCCATCGGATATGTATTCTTCTTCCTGCTCATCGTGTAAAATATCTGGGACAGGCCCTGAAAAGACTCGGCATAGCTGCGCAGACGCTCCCCGTTATTCGACTCACTGTGCGCCTCCTCGGGAAGCTGGACCTGTGCATGCAGCAGCGCGTGGAGCATACGGTTCAGCAGGACAACCGCCCCGAAAACAAACAGACCTTCCAGAAGTATGACCGGCAGTTTCAGCTGATCCTTCCACGCCATAAGCCCCCCGGCAAAGGAAAGAATCATCGTGACGACCGCGGCCATTCCCCCGGCCAGGAACGCGGGGCATCCCTCATTCGCCCACTGAATCAGCCGTACCGCACCCCAGATCACAAGCAGCGCAACCATATACTTGACACCGGCCGTCATCGGCAGAAACAGCGCGATCCCGATTCCCATGCAGCCAAACAGCAGCACTCCGTTTGCCTGCTCAAGATACAGCGCCGCAAAATACGCCGGAATCAGCGGATACGCACCCAGCACGCCCACACCGCAGAGCAGACCTCCCGCGATACTGAGCATCATTTGTCGGATTCCATTTTCTTTCATACGTCTATCTCCCTTTCCGCCTGCCTCATTTACACCTGATTTTTTTGCGGGCAAGCGTATTTGATTATAGGAGCCGTCCGCAAAAATGTTTGTCAAAGTCTGAACCGGTTTTCAAAAACTTTTCGCCAAAAAAGCGGCCGCTTTGTCTTTTTCAGGGAATTCGAACCGCTTCACGCGATTTAGGAAAATCATGTAACGGCACGCGTCTGCAGGCATAAAAAAAGAACCGTTACCATCCGTAACAGTTCCCTCCGCAGCCGCGGACCTTCGCGTTTTAATCCGTTTCCTTAAATATAATCTCGTTGTCGTAGGCAAGTCCCAATTTACTCTTCGCCACATCCTCAACATATTCGGAAGAATGCGTGTAGCTCTCATACGCTTCAAGTTCTTCCTGCCTTGCGGTCTCGCGGTCAAGCTGAAGCTGAAGCTCCGCCTGCCTCCTCGCATATTCCTCGGCTTTCTGATGAAGTTTTATCGTCTGAATCGACATAACCCCCACAAAAGCAAGCAGTATCAGACTGATACACCACTTGCCGGCGCGGTTATGATTCATTTTTCGTCTCTTTGCTGCCATCTCGGATCCCTCATAGAAATTATAGTTTACATAAGCCCATTTTAACTGCTTTCCATATTTTTTTCAATTGTTTTCTGAAAAATCCGGCCGTAATTTTAAAAACCTTTCTGGCCGGGCGCAATACCACGCCGAAAATTCTTCCGAAAAATCCCAGCGCCGTCTTCCAGACCAGCACATTGATCCGCACCACATATCTGCTGAGCAGCAAATAGTAAAAAAACATTCCCAAAAGCACGCCGCCGAACGCAAAGCCGCGCACCATGCCGTCATTTTCCCGGTAGAGCATCACGAAGACAACGCCGGTGCACACCAGCCAGTATAGAAAGTCCTCCGCCCCGATCCACAAATTGCCGTGGGGAATAATCCTGCGGAAAATGCGCAGCATATCATACAGCAAAAACAACGCCGCTCCCACCAGAATCGCAATTCCGAGAAAATCCGCTTCCTGTCCAATCGTCTCACTGATCTGCATCTATCGAAACAGCCTTCCTAAGAGTGACTCCGTCTGTTTTCCCATATTCTTTACCTCGGAATAAGCCAGAGAATCAATGCGCCCTTCAATGTCGATTTCTCCCTTTTCGAGACTCAGTCGGTTTACGTGCAGATCATGTCCCTTTATCAGCAGCATCCCAAGCTCCGTCTCCAGCAGAATCTCCGCCACATCAAAGGACAGCACATCCACCACGCCGGTAAATGCGCCGCTCTTTCGGTTTGCAAGCAGGACTTTATGTGCTTTCGTCGTATTGCCGTTTCTGTCTTCCATAAAATAACCTCCCGCTGTCTTTATATAGATAAATATATTGGAAGGTGTCCTCTTTTATGATACATATTCAAATAAATCTTTTGCCTCGTCCTTTTTCGTCGTGTCCTGTAAGTCCAGCACGCGCACTTTCACCGTCTTTGTCCCGAAGGCGATCTCAATGATATCGCCGACTTTGACATTGACCGACGCCTTTGCCGGCTTCCCGTTGACGCTCACGCGTCCCGCGTCGCAGGCCTCGTTCGCTACCGTGCGTCGCTTAATAATACGCGATACTTTCAGAAATTTGTCTAAACGCATAACTCTCCTTTCCGGGCAGAAGACAGCGCGCTCCGCAAAACTGTCTTTCTATTTAAAAATGAAGTGCCGGCGAGCCGGCACTTCACGGTAACATCTATCTGCTTATTCGTTAATCATATCTTTTAAAGCTTTACCGGCTTTAAACTTCGGAGACTTGGAAGCCGGAATTGTCATCTCTTTTCCGGTCTGCGGGTTTCTTCCGGTTCTCGCCGCTCTCTCAGACACCTCAAACGTACCGAATCCTACTAACTGTATTTTCTCGCCTTTTTTTAATTCCTCAGCAACAACGTCAGTGAAAGCCTTCAAAGCTGCCTCAGCATCTTTTTTGCTTAAGTCGGTTTTCTCTGCCATAGCTGCAACTAACTCTGCCTTGTTCATGTTAAAAATTCCTCCTCTGGATTTTCAAATAAAATGCGTCAAGGTGTCATCCGCGTAACACCTACCTCATATATATACTTGTTTTTATTTGCTTTGTCAAGAAAAATCCCTTCTTTAAAGCATTTTGTCAATCATCGCCAGCACCGCTTTTGACAATTCTTTTGATTTGTTATCCGCGTCCTCAAGCGAGCTTCCCTTTACGCCGAGATAAAATTTTACTTTGGGTTCCGTTCCGGACGGTCTGACGCATACCCAGGTGTCGTCCTCCATCTCATAGTACAGAACATTCGACGACGGAAGTCCGGTCGGTGTTACGGCTCCACTCTCGCTGTCCGTAATCGTGTTGTTTTTGTAATCTCTGACTCTGCGGACCGCATAACCGCCGATCTCGGACGGCGCGTTCTCGCGCAGGGTATTCATAATCTCCTGGATCTTCGCGAGTCCCTCGATTCCCTTGAGTGTGATGGAGGTAACATCGTCCTTGTAGTATCCGTACTTCTCGTACATCGCCAGCATCGCATCCCACAGCGTCATGTTTTTCGTCTTATAGTAAGCCGCCGCCTCGCAGAGCGCCATCGAAGCCACAACGGCATCCTTGTCCCTCGCGTATGTACCGGTCAGACAGCCGTAGCTCTCCTCCATACCGAACAGGTAGGTTCCCGTGCCCTTCGTCTCGAACTCCAGCATCTTCTGTCCGATAAATTTAAATCCGGTCAGCACTTCCACCAGACGGATGCCGTAGTGAGCCGCGATCGCATCCGCCATATTGGTCGATACAATCGAACGGATAAACGCGCCGTCCTCGGGCAGCCCGGACTGTTCCTTTCTCTGTCCGATCACATAGTCCCCAATCAGACAGCCGGACATATTTCCGGTCAGGCTGTGATATTCTCCGGTCTTCGAATCCTTTACATACACGCCCAGACGGTCCGCATCCGGGTCTGTCGCAAGGATCAGATCCGCATCGACTTTCTTACCGAGGGCAAGTCCGAGCGTAAACGCCTCCTCCGCCTCCGGGTTCGGATAGCTGACCGTCGGGAATTCTCCGTCGGGAAGCTCCTGCTCGGGTACCACGTATACGTTTTTAAAGCCGAGCTCCGCAAGCACGCGGCGCACCGGGATATTGCCGGTTCCGTGGAGCGGTGTGTATACGATCTTCATCTCATCCGCAACCGCATCGATGCAGTCCTGATGCAGCACAAGCTTTTTGAGTTCTTCCATGTACGGGTCGTCGATATCCGCCCCGATCGTCTGATACAGTCCGGCTTCTTTCGCCTCCGCAAGCCCCATTGTCTTCACCGTAGCGTAATCCGTGACCGCCCGCACCTCATCCATGATACCGGTATCGTGCGGCGGCGTAATCTGTGCGCCGTCCTCCCAGTATACTTTATATCCGTTGTACTCAGGCGGATTATGGCTCGCCGTGATGTTGATGCCTGCGGTACAGCCTAATTTCCGGACTGCATAGGACAGCTCCGGTGTCGGGCGCAGCGACTCAAACACATACGCTTTAATACCGTTGGCTGCCAGGCAGCAGGCCGCCTCATTGGCGAACTCCGGCGACATTCTTCTCGAATCATAAGCGATGGCAACACCCTTGTCCTTTGCGCCCACCTTACCGATGTAATTGGCAAGCCCCTGGGTCGCCTTGCGCACCGTGTAAATATTCATGCGGTTGGTCCCTGCGCCGATCACGCCCCGAAGTCCTGCCGTGCCGAACTCCAGATCCATATAAAAGCGTTCCTCGATTTCCTTCTCATCCTGAGCAATGCCGCGCAGCTCCTGTCTGGTTGCCTCATCAAAGTAAGGATTGTTCAACCATGCTTCGTAATTTTCTCTATAACCCATACCTGTGTCCTCCTGTATTTTATAAACTTATATTATCTTTGTACTCCCTATTTTTCAAGTACTTTTCCGTGTTATTTGTCCGTTCCCGTCAAAGTTTTCAACAAATCGGCAATTGTCGACAAATAATCGGAGGATTTTTCGTCATCATCCAGCAGACTTTCTACAATCGCATCCAGCTCCGCCTCGCTCGCGGCGCCTGTCGATTTGCTCCCTGCCGCGCCGTTTCCCGTCGTATTCCCCGATGCCTTGCTCCCCGCAAGTGTCCCCGCAAGGCTGCCCGGATTTACGCTGCTGCCTTCCTTCTCGTCTTCCCCGTCTTTCTCGTCCTTGTCCGTATCCTTCTTCTCGCTGTCCTTTTCTCCGTCATCCGAAATACTCTCCCCTGTGAGCCCGACAATAATGGTCGCCTTTTCGGAATTGACAAATAATTTTTTGCTGTAGGTCTCATAGGAGTCCGCAGAAACCTGGAGGCTGTGCACTCCATACTGCACGGACACCGGCTCACTGTAGTCTACCGCTTCGCCGTCAATGCTCACCGTCGCGCCTTCCACGTCGACCGCAAACAGGATGCTGCTGTATTTGGGGCCCTCCCCTTTTATCGTGTCAAGGTCAAGGACGGTGGTCTTACCGCGCGCGACTTCCACCTCCGTGCTGCCGCCGTAGCCTTTATTCGCCACCGCCACCACATAAGTCCCCTCCGGCAGCTCCATCGACATATCCTTCGTCACCTCGGAAAAAATCTTGCTGCCGATCTGAGCAAAGCTTCCCTCGAACAGATCGGTGTTGGCAAACTGCAGCTCTCCGTGCCCTGTCGTAACGGACACCGACAGTATTTCCTTTCCGATGCCGACAATCCTAAGCGTGTCAAGCTCGTTTAGGTCGGAAAGCTCCGTCTCCTGCCCGTCGGAGTGTACGAAAAGATGTTCTCCGTATGAATAATTCGTCTCCGCGATCTGAAATACGCCGCGTTCCTCGTCCACCGAATAGCGTGTGACATCGGGATACTCCCAGACCGCATCCGATACGGATGCCTCAAGCAGTCTCCCCTGTATATCCTTTTTCCCGATGACGATCACCCGGCCCGGCTCAAAATAAGACGCCGATGCCCGGTTTCCGTATTTGTCCAGAAACCGTGTGGTAACGGAATAGTAATACATATACTGTTTTCCCGAGGCAAGCTGCTTTAATATGAGACATTCCGCCTGCATATCGTTATTCGTAATCAGAAATAAGTCGGAACCTATCTCGTCCGCGGTCTCCTCCGTGGCCTCGACGAACTCCGACGCCTCCTCGTCGGTCTTCTCAGCCTCCGGCACATAATACTGCTGTCCGATTACATAGCCGTCTCCCTTTGGTTTGCCGCATCCGGCAGTCATAAAAACCGCCAAAAGCAGTACTGCTGTCAAAAATCCTTTTATCTTCACGTTTTCCTCCATTTTGCTCACGTCATTCCTGATTCGGGCATTCGCCCTGGTGCGGGCAGAGCCCCGGAAAACTTCGTTTCCCCTTACGCGGTGCGCTTGATTCCGCTTTGCTCCATCTCGCTCGCGTCATTCGCCCTGGGCACGGGCAGAGCCCCGGAAAACTTCGTTTCCCGGGGCTCGCTTCGCTCGCCAAATACCCAAAGAAACAGCTGCTCGGACAAGCCCTGCAGCTGTTTCTTCGGGTACTTGCCTCTGCCCTTTCCCGAACATTATACACTATTTTGCGGTAAAGTGAAATAACATTTCCAGGAAGTGTCCGCGTTCTTCCTCCTGCGCGATGAAGCGTTCTAATTTTTCGATGTTGCGCCCCGATATCCATGCCTTGTGTGCATTGTAATAGTGATTTGCTATTTTCCAGTATTTTTCCGGGTAGGCAAGGTACAGATACAGATACCGCAGTTCCTTTGGAGACAGCTTGCGCACCCGGTCGTACGCACTCACAAAGTCTATGCCGAGCCCCGTATTCCAATTGTTTTTTTCCATCATTTTCCGCATGAAATTCGCGAGATCACTCACCCGCATCTGATACGAAAAACTCTCAAAGTGAACCAGCGCAATTTCCTTTTTTCGAAATACCACATTGTGCTGGTTGAAATCCCCATGGCAGAACCCGACCAGCCCGCTCTCCATCTCAAGCTTGGCAAGCTGCTCCGTAACCTCCAGCGCCTTTCCGGCAAACCGGCTGTACTGCCCCAGAAAAAGCATCTCAAACTCATTCTTTTTCTTTTTGGCCCGTATGTAATTTTTTACTTTATTTAACTCTCTGTTATGCTTCTCATACAAAAACAGGAGTTCCTTCTGATTTGCCATGACAAAATCGGGAATCTCCCCACGGTATGCCTCCGCGGCGTCATGCAGCTTTGCAAGGCGCTGTACTGCAGCCACCATCTCATCCCTGTTCTTGGTATCGCACTCCGCGCCGAAAACGGCATCCTTTAAAATATATTTCGTCTCATCTTCTCCCACGGCAATCGGGCTCCCCTCTCTCGTGCAGCAGATCCGCTCCACCAGAAGTCCCTGATGATATAAATGCTCCAGCATTTTCGCAAGAAATTCCGCCCGCTCCCTCGAGCCGCGGTATTCTTTTAACAGTTTCTGCCCCTGATCTGTATCGCAGATGTAGCTCTCACGCCCCTTCGAGACAGATTTTACTTCCAGCTCATATTGTTCTAATACCTGTTCCGGCCGATTATACAAGAAAACCCCTCCATATGATTGAATTACGGTCTTGCACCGTGTCTCTTCATCATATGAAAGGGTTCCCGAAATCATGACTTTTTTGCAAGGGCAAGCAGCGTTTCCCTTGTATTTTTTTCCGGGTCCTCAAGCACTGCCTCAAGCAGCTCCTCCAAAACCGCCCCGAGCCCCGGCCCCGGCTTCATTCCTGCCGACTCTATCAGATCGCGCCCCGTGACCGCCAGGTCTTTTAAGCAAAGACACTGCCGCCGCTTCCGTATCTCGCGGTAAATCCTCTCGTAGGCGTCCACATACGCGAGCTTTTCCGGACGCCTGTAATCGCTCTGCGCCAGAATGTCCGCTCGTTTTACCTCAAACAGCTCCGGGTACTGTGCAAAGCCGATGCGGCTGACCGCCCTCCGCACGCTTTTCTCCGAAAGCTCCGGTCTGTCATCGTGCCACCGCACGAGACGGCACACCCGACCCGTCGTGTCATTGTCAAACTTTAAGCGCCGCAGTATCTGCCTCGTCATCTCGCTTCCCGCCTGCTGATGTCCGTGAAAGTGATCCGTCCCGTTCTCGTCTGTAGTCCTGCACTTTGGTTTCGCAATATCGTGAAACAGCATCGAAAGCCGCAGCACGCGGTCCGCCCGGATATTTGCGACTGCCAAAATCGTGTGCTCCCCCACCGTATGGCAGTGGTGCGGATGATTCTGCGGCGTCTCCATCATGCGGTCAAACTCCGGCAGAAACACCCCGGTAAGGCCTGTCTCATAAGCAAGCCTCAGTTCTTCGGGATGCGGAGACAACAGCAGCTTTACCAGCTCCATCTGTATGCGCTCCGCGCTGACCTTTGCGATATTGCCGGCGAGCGCCCGCATGGCCTCCGCCGTCTCTTCCTCCACCGCAAAACCGAGCTGTGCGGCAAAACGCACGGCGCGCAGCATGCGCAGCGCATCCTCGGTAAAACGGTCTTTTGCGTTTCCCACACACCGTATCACGCCCCGCTTTAAATCTTTGATGCCGTCAAAGGCGTCGACAAGCCCCTTCGTCTCATTGTACGCCATCGCGTTGACGGTAAAATCGCGGCGCTTTAAATCTTCAAGCAGATCCGGGGTAAACCGGACCTCTTTCGGATGCCTGGCATCCTCATACTCTCCGTCAATGCGGTAGGTCGTGACTTCAAACCCTTCACGCCCGAGCATCACAGTCACCGTTCCATGCGCAATCCCCGTATCAATCGTATGGGAAAAGACCGCCTTGACCTCATGCGGCGCGGCGGAAGTTGTGATATCCCAGTCCTGCGGCTGTCTTCCCAGTATCGAATCCCGCACACAGCCTCCGACCGCATATGCCTCATAGCCGCGGGCCTCAAGTCTGTCTATAATCTCCGCCGCCTTCGGCGGCAGACTGATTTTGATCAATATGCTTTTCCCCAGTACACCAGCTTATGCGCAGGTTTTCCGCAGCACACGCAGGTATCGGCAATCTGCTCCCGGTCATGGAACGGCATACACCGGGACGTCACTGCCAGGTCTTCTTTAATCTTATCCTCGCACGCCTGCTCCCCGCACCACATGCCGCGAATAAAGCCCGGCTTATTTACCGCGATATCGGCAAACTCCTCATAGCCGTGCGCATCCCAGATATGGGCGTCGCGGTGTGCCCTTGCGCGCTCGAACATTTCATCCTGAATGGTATCTAAAATCTCGGGCAGCGTTGTCTCGATATCTGCAAACTCCACCTCGATCTTCTCTCTGGTATCGCGGCGCACCACGACGCACTTGCCCGCCTCGATATCCTTCGGCCCAAGCTCAATGCGGACAGGGATTCCCCGCATTTCCTGCTCCGAGAACTTCCATCCCGGGCTCTTGTCGGAATCGTCAAGCTTCGCGCGGCAGACCGTTTTAAGCCGCCCGCACAGCTCGGCCGCCTTCTCAAGCACGCCCTCCTTGCGCTGCTGAATCGGTATCACCACCGCCTGCACCGGTGCAATTCTCGGCGGCAGAACCAGACCCGAATCATCGCCGTGCGCCATGATAATCGCTCCGATCAGGCGCGTTGACAGTCCCCATGAGGTCTGATGCACATACTGCAGCTTGTTTTCCTTATCCGTATACTGAATCTCAAAGGCGCGCGCAAACCCGTCGCCGAAGTTATGGCTAGTCCCCGACTGCAGCGCCTTTCCGTCATGCATCAGCGCCTCGATGGTGTACGTCTCCTCGGCCCCCGCAAACTTCTCTTTCTCCGTCTTCTGCCCGCGGATCACCGGAATCGCCAGCACTTCCTCGCAGAAATCCGCATAAAGGTTGAGCATTTGCACGGTTCTCTCCTCCGCCTCCTCGGCGGTCGCATGGGCCGTATGCCCCTCCTGCCACAGAAATTCGCGCGAGCGCAGAAACGGTCTTGTCTCCTTCTCCCAGCGCACCACCGAGCACCACTGGTTATATACTTTCGGCAAATCTCTGTATGACTGAATCAGGTTGTGGTAAAAATCGCAGAACAGCGTTTCCGAGGTCGGTCTGACACAGAGGCGCTCCTGCAGCTCATTCAACCCGCCGTGCGTCACCCATGCAACCTCCGGCGCAAACCCCTCCACGTGGTCCTTCTCCCGCTCAAGCAGGCTCTCCGGAATAAACATCGGCATGTACACATTCTCCACGCCCGCATCCTTAAATCTGCGGTCCAGCTCCGCCTGAATATTCTCCCAGATCGCATATCCGGCCGGCTTGATAATCATACATCCCTTGACGGAAGAATAATCGATCAGCTCCGCCTTTTTTACGACATCCGTATACCACTGTGCGAAATCTTCCTCCATGGAAGTAATCGCCTCCACCAGTTTCTTGTCCTTTGCCATAGTTCTTCTATCTCCTTACTTTCTTCCTGCCGAAAAGAGGGCAGAATCTTTCTGTCCATTCTATGATAAATGGAAAGGCTTGTCAATTTCGAACTCCATTTTCCTGTGTGTTTTCGGGTGTTTGAACCCGAGCCTGTAAGAGCAGAGCTGCAGATTTTCATGAAACGGTTTGAGATTCTCTTTAAAATTATACTTCCGGTCTCCCGCAATCGCAAATCCCGCATGTGCCAGCTGCACCCGTATCTGATGATGTCTCCCGGTCTCAAGCCGCACGCGCAGGACGGCCTGCGCGGCATTGTGCTCCACCACCTCATAAGAAAGGCAGGCGCGTTTCGCCCCCGCCGTCCCCCGCGTCACCACCGAGGAGACATTCCCCCTGCCGTCCCGCAGCAGAAAATCCTCCAGCGTATCTTTTTTCTTCGGCGGAACGCCGTCCGTTTTGGCATAGTAGCATTTGCACGCGAGTCCCTTTTGTATCTGGCGGCTAAGCTCGGCTGCCGCCTCCTTTCCCTTTGCAAACACCATCACACCGGACACCGGCTGGTCAAGCCGGTGCACCACCCATACTTCCGGAGGTTCTCCCCGGAACGTGCGGTAATTTTTCAGAAGGCTTTCCATATCCGCCTGTCCGAACTGTCTCGTCTGCGTCGGCACCCCTGCGGGCTTTACGCAGACGATGATATCGTCATCCTCGTATAATCGTTCAAAATCCATCCCAGACCTCATGCGCATAAAGCATTTCCCAAAATCTCATGCGTTTCTCTTCTACATCTTAAAGCGGTACCCGACGCCCCAGATCGTCTCAATGTACTGCGGCTTGTTGGTGTTCAGCTCTATCTTCTCGCGTATCTTTTTGATGTGTACGGTAACCGTCGCGATATCCCCGATGGATTCCATATCCCAGATTTCCCGGAAAAGCTCCTCCTTCGTGAACACATGGTTCGGATTCTCCGCCAGAAACGTCAGCAGGTCAAACTCCTTTGTGGTAAACTGCCTTTCCTCGCCGTTAATCCAGACACGCCGCGCGGTCTTGTCGATACGGATGCCCCGGATTTCCACAATGTCGTTCTCCGGCATATTGCTTCCGATCAGCCGCTCATAGCGGGCAAGGTGCGCTTTTACCCGCGCCACAAGCTCACTCGGCGAAAACGGCTTTGTGATATAATCGTCCGCGCCCAGACCCAGCCCGCGGATTTTATCGATATCGTCCTTTTTGGCGGAGACCATAAGAATCGGCGTATTCTTCTCCTCGCGGATTTCCCGGCAGATTTCAAAGCCGTCCATCCCCGGAAGCATTAAGTCAAGAATAAACATATCAAAGTCTTCGGACAATGCCCGCTTTAAGCCGACGGTTCCGTCCGTCTCTGTCTCCACCGTAAAGCCGCTGAGTTCCAGATAATCCTTTTCCAGATCCGCAATCGCAACTTCATCCTCAATAATCAATAACCTGCTCATTTGGTACCTCCTGATATTTTCGTATAACAAAATACATCACCGTGCCGATGGATTCTTTGCTGGTCGCCCAAATCTTGCCCCCGTGATCCTCCACGATTTTCTTGACAATCGACAGCCCGATGCCGCTGCCGCCGGTCGCGGAATTGCGCGACGCGTCCGCGCGGTAGAACCGGTCAAAAATATAGGGCAGATCCCTTGATGCAATTCCCCTGCCGTTGTCCTCAATCTCTACCTGGATAAAATCCCCGACATCCTTGATGCGGATATTAACCACCCCCTGGCGGCTCCCCATATATTTGACGGAATTCCCGACAATATTATTGATCACGCGCTTCAGCTGCTCGGGGTCCGCAATAATCTGAATATCCTCATCCGCGTAGTTAAAGTACGCCAGCCCGATATTCCTGGCTTCAAGATCAAGGCCGATCTCTTCGATACAGTCATTAAAATATTCCGAGACATTCAGCTTTGCAAAATTATAGGGAATGCGGTTCGTGTCTATCTTTGCATACAGAGTCAGCTCATTAATCAGTGTGTCCATTTCTATCGCTTTATTGTAGATTGTCCGGATATATTTGTCGCGCTTCTCCGGGGTGTCCGCCACACCGTCTATGAGCCCCTCCGCATACCCTTTCACCGTGGTAATCGGCGTCTTTAAATCATGGGCAATGTTGCTGATCAGCGCCTTATTCTCACCCTCACTCGAAATCTTCTCCTCCGCATTGTCCTTCAGCCGCTGGCGCATCTCCTCAAAGTTCTTGCAGAGCTCCCCGATCTCGTCGTCATTTTCGGCGTCCACCGTAAAATCAAGATTGCCGTCCTTGATATTCTGCGCCGCCAGCTGCAGCCGCTTAATCGGATTGATCATACTTGTATAGATCCATATCGTCAGGATGCACGCCGTCAGAATCAAGATCAGAATCACCGAGACAATAATATCCGTCATCAGGCCTTTTATCTCGGGAACGCTCTCCTCCAGCCTCGTTACCACGAAGACACTCCCCTCCCCGCCGTCGGAATAGAGGAAATCTACCTGCTTGATGAGAATCTGTTCCTCCCCGTCAATATAGATTCCGGCATTGACATTCTCCTCCGCCTCCCCGTAGGCGGGAAATTCCGCGAGCAGCCCTTCCGCCGTCTCCTGTCCGATGTAGGTCCACTCTTCGTCCCTGCGCACGGCCAGGTATGTGTTCTTATCCGACAGTTCCCCGTTCAGGCTCTCGAGATAATCCCTCTGCTGCATCCTGTCCGGATCTTCCTCGGCGACGCGCGCGAGCTCCTTCATGGAATCCCGCGCTATGCGGCTCAAAAGCTGAATCGAGTTGGAAAAATAGCTGTAGTTCTCGCTCTCCACACCGTAGGTCTGCTCAATCGCCCGGATCTGAATGTGCTGAAAACTGAAAAGCACCAGAAGCGCCAGCGCAATCGGCGCAAATATGATAATACAAAAAGAAATAATAATTTTATACTTAAACTTCATATGGTTTCCCCTGCAAAAAAGGTCATAGCATGTATCTCTACATTCTATGACCTATTATAGCACGAAACGTTTGAAAACTTATTTCTTTTACCTAAAATAATCTAAACTTTTTATAAATATTTCTTCAGGTCTTCCGCCTTATCGCAGGCTTCCCACGGAAGATTGAGGTCGGCGCGCCCGAAATGACCGTAGGCAGCCGTCTGCCGGTAAATCGGCCGTCTCAAATCCAGCATTTTGATAATTCCCGCCGGGCGGAGATCAAATTCGCTGCGGATCATGTCTACCAGCTTCTCGTCGGAAACTTTTCCGGTTCCGAACGTATCCGCCATAACGGATGTCGGCTGTGCCACACCGATTGCATAGGACAGCTGAATCTCGCACTTATCCGCAAGTCCTGCCGCAACGATATTCTTCGCAACGTAGCGGGCCGCATACGCCGCGGAGCGGTCTACCTTTGTGCAGTCCTTTCCGGAAAAAGCGCCGCCGCCGTGCCGCGCATAGCCGCCGTAAGTGTCCACGATAATCTTGCGCCCGGTCAATCCCGCATCGCCGTGCGGACCGCCGATCACAAAGCGCCCGGTCGGATTGATGAAAAATTTCGTCTCCGCATCCACCAGTTCGGCCGGAAGAATCGGATCAAAGACATATTTTTTGATGTCTGCATGGATCTGTTCCTGCGTCACATCCTCGTCGTGCTGTGTGGACAGCACAACCGCCTCCAGGCGGACCGGTTTCCCGTTTTCGTCATACTCCACGGACACCTGCGTCTTGCCGTCCGGCCGCAGGTAAGCAAGCGTGCCGTCCTTGCGCACCTTTGTCAGCTGCAGCGCCAGCTTATGCGCCAAAGAAATCGGATAGGGCATCAGTTCCGGCGTTTCGTTCGTCGCGTAACCGAACATCATCCCCTGATCCCCTGCACCGATCGCCTCAATCTGCTCATCGGTCATCCGGTTCTCCTTTGCCTCAAGCGCCTTGTCGACGCCCATCGCGATATCGGTCGACTGCTTGTCGAGCGCCACCATGACCGAACAGGTATTTCCGTCAAAACCAGTCTTCGCATCGTCATAGCCAATCTCATTGACGGTCTTACGCACAAGCGCCGGAACGTCCAGCTGCGCTTTTGTGGTAATCTCCCCCGTCACCAGCACAAACCCTGTACAGCATGCCGTCTCGCACGCCACACGGCTCATGGGGTCTTGTGCCATGCAGGCGTCTAAAATCGCATCCGAAACCGCATCACAGACTTTGTCCGGATGTCCCTCTGTCACAGACTCCGAGGTAAATAATCGTTTTTCCATCGTATGTACTCCCTTTCTTTTCTGACTGTTTTTGCAGGCGAATCCTTTTCCTGCAAAAAAAAAATCCACTTGCGAACAAGCGGAAATGAATTACTACCAGATAATCAAATCCTCTTATTGTTCGAACTTTCGGAATGCTGTTGCAGCATTTGCTCGCTCAGGTTGGCACCTTCCATCCGGGGTTGCCGTGACTTCACAGATCCTTTGTATCTCCATCACTCTGAATAAGAAAATTATCACAATATTAAATTCTCATATCTATGTGTATAGCCTACACCCTGCCGCCCCTGTCTGTCAAGCTTTTTATTGACTTTCACATGTGGAAAAATTATACTATAAATATCAGTACAGACTGAAATGAGCCTGTCCCGTATCGATCCGGGAACACAAAGGAGTCTTATGCGGAAAATAAATCTCAACAAACTCAAAGAAGGCATGATTCTTGCAGAGCCCGCCATGACAAAAGGCGGACAACGTATTTTTGAAAAAGGAAAGACACTCACACAGGCAATGATCATGCGCCTCTATTTTTATTGCATCGAATCCGTCATGATCGAAGGAGAGGACGGCCCCGAGGCCGATGCAACTTCGGAAGCCGCGCCCACTGCTGTCGCCTCCTATTCAAGACAGATCAAATCCTCCCGGGCATTTCAGTCGTTTCAGGTTGACCACACCCTCGTCCTGTCCACAATCAGACACAATTTTGAAGCCTATGTCAATCACGGGCAGCCGCTTGACGTCTCCGATCTGCTTTCCAAGGTAAAAACGCTTTTCGGCAGCTGCAAGACTTCATTTGACCTGTTTAATATGCTGCACAATATGCACACTTCGAAGGACAGCATCTACGTGCACTGCCTGAATGTCTCTCTCATCTGCCGCCAGCTCGGCAAATGGCTGAAATTCGACTCCCAGAAATCCGATCTGATCACACTCTGCGGCCTGCTGCACGACATCGGTAAGCTCAAGATTCCGCGTGAACTGTTAGATAAACCCGGCAAATACACAAACGAGGAATTTGATCTCGTCAAACGGCACACACGCTACGGGTTTGACCTGCTCAAAGACCTTCCTCTCGACCCCCGCATCGCACGGGCTGCGCTCTCGCATCATGAGCGCTGCGACGGCTCCGGCTACCCGGACGGTTCCGCTCAGGATGACACGGATATCTGTGCCCTGATCGTCGCCATTGCGGATGTCTATGACGCCATGACCGCCGCGCGGGCTTACCGCTCTCCGCTCTGTCCCTTTGAGGTTATCGAGCGTTTCGAAAAGGAGGGCTTGCAGAAATATCATCCGAAATATATCCTTGCTTTCCTGCAGCACATTGCGGCGACTTACCAGAATCACCGCGTTCTGCTCAGCGACGGCCGGAGCGGCAATGTCGTCATGATCAACCGTCAGTCGCTCTCAAAGCCGATTATCCAGTTCGACGACACAAGCTGCATTGACCTTTCCCATGAATCGGATCTCTGGATTCAGAAAGTTTTATAATTTTATCGAAGTTCCCCATTGCGGTGCTGCGCGCTGTCAAAAAGGGATGCCGGCAGCCATCTGCCCGCATCCCTTTTTATTTTATGATACTTTCAGCGTAAACTTCTGAATCTCTTTTTCCGTTCCGACTTTCTCAATCAAAGCACCGAGCGCCGACAGCTTTGTCTCAAACTCTTCATAACCGCGCTCAATGTAATAAATATCGTCCACGACGGTAATCCCTTCCGCCGTCAAAGCGGCAATCACAAGCGCCGCGCCGGCCCTTAAGTCGGGAGCATTCACCCTTGCCCCGGTATACTGATCCACACCGCCGATAATCGCAATGTTGCTCTCCACTTTGATATTCGCCCCCATACGCGTCAGTTCGTCCACGTAGCGGAAACGATTTTCAAATATACTCTCGGTCACGGTGCTCGTTCCTCCCGCGATCCCCAGCACCACCGCCATCTGCGGCTGCATATCCGTGGGGAATCCGGGATACGGAAGCGTTGTCACCTGTGTGTGATGAATGGGCTTGGATGCCACGACACGCACCGCGTCGTCAAACTCCTCCACCTCGCAGCCGATTTCCAGCAGCTTCGCGCTGATTGCCTCAAGATGCTTCGGAATGACGTTCTTGACGGTCACGTCCCCTTTTGTTGCCGCTGCGGCAAGCATAAAGGTTCCCGCTTCTATCTGATCCGGAATAATAGAGTACTCCGTCTTATGCAGCTTCTCCACACCGACGATGCGGATGACATCGGTTCCGGCGCCGCGGATATTCGCGCCCATGCTGTTTAAGAAATTGGCGACATCCACCACATGAGGCTCTTTCGCCGCATTTTCGATGATTGTCTTCCCCTCTGCCATCGCGGATGCCATCATGATATTGATAGTTGCTCCGACAGAAACCTTATCCATATAGATATGCGTCCCGATCAGCCGCTCTGCGGACGCCATCACGAGTCCGTATTTGATATCTACCTGCGCTCCCAGTGCACGGAACCCCTTCATATGAAGGTCTATCGGACGGCTGCCGATATCACATCCGCCGGGGAGAGCCACCTCCGCGCGCTTGTACTTTCCGAGAAGCGCCCCTATTAGATAGTACGATGCACGAATCTTGCGGATATATTCATTATCTACATTCAAATCCCGGATGAAGGAACCGTTAATCTTAACGGTATGGGCATCTATCCGTTCAATCTTCGCCCCTATTTCCTGCATTGCGTTGAGCAATACATTCGTGTCTCTCACATTTGGAATATTTTCTATTGTAACGGTCTCATCCGTCATAATGGCTGCGGAGAGAATCGCAAGCGCCGCATTCTTGGCGCCGCCGATTTCCACTTCGCCCACCAAAGGATTTCCGCCTTTGATCACATACTGTTCCATATCACACCTCGATGAACAACTTCCTACAAACACGTAATTATAGTAACTATCCCGCACTTTTGTCAAGTAAATCTTCTTCGGTACACTGCTGTCAAATGCTGACAGATACCGTCCTGTTTCAGTAGCTGATGTAATTTAACGGGTTTACCGCCGCTCCGTTGACATACAGCTCAAAGTGCACATGCGGTCCCGTAGAACGTCCCGTGTTGCCGCTTAAGGCCAGCGCCTGCCCCTGTTCCACATGCTGTCCCGCGCTGACTAAAAGCTTGCTGTTGTGTGCGTAGCGTGTCATTCTTCCGTCCGGATGGCTGATTACCACGACATTTCCGTAGCCGCCGCTGTAGGCTGCCTGGATCACGGTTCCCCCACAGGAAGCATACACCGTGGTCCCGACCGGGCATGCCCAGTCCACGCCCTTGTGCAGGCGGCCCCAGCGCCGTCCGAAGCCGGATGTATATCTGCCTCCTCCGATCGGTTTGATGTAGGTCGGCGGAATAATCGTTCCCCGCTCGATCACCGCCGGGGTGGATTCCACCATAATGTTCTCACGTACAAGGGTCCTTTCGGTTTCCAGTCCGTTTTCATAGATTACAATATCATTTCTCTCCCGATGCCCGGTCGTTCCCGCGTCACGGACTTCCTCCCGGGTCGTATACCAGCCGTCATTTTCAATGATCACGGGGTCTGCATTGTAATCCTCCTCATACACCTCGCCCACGGTAATGCGGAGCTTCAAATCAGGCTCGGGAACCGCAATAATCAGTTCCTGCCCGTCTCGGATAATCGCATCCGCATCCTCCATACCGTTTAACGCCATAATGGATGATACGGTGGTATCATGATCCATCGCGATCACCGACAGACAGTCTCCGCTCTCCACTACATATATTTTATTCGATTCTTTTTCTTTTGTTACTTCCTCAACCTGTTCTTCGATGTCCGCTATCTCGTCGGGGCCGACGTAATTCTCATAGACCTCCACGCGCTCCACAAACTCCATATCGAGAATACCGGCCTGATATTCCCCGGAGTCCGGATTTCCCCCCGCATAGCGGAGCACTTGTGCAAACAGCGCGCTCCCGCCCGCTAAAAGCCTGTCCGTTACCGCCTCTTCCTGCCCGGCGTCTGCCGCCGCTTCCGCCGGCGCCTCCTCTGTCAGCCGTGCCGACAGAATCCCGCTGATATGGGAATCATACGCGGACAGTTCCGTCCGGTAGACATTCTGCTCATCCGCAGGTTCCTTGACTTTGTCGAGAAATGTTTTCACATCCGAAAGGGATGCAAAATTGGCATGATAGCCGTCGATGGCCACCGTGTATGCCCGCACCGCTTCCTGCTCGGCGCTTTTCGTTATTATCTCACAAAGCGCGTTCTTTAATTCTTCTTCCGATAATAATTTCTGAAACGGTTTTCGACTGTCCGCCGTCTCGCACGTAATCTCTGCGCAGAGGCGCTCCTCCGATTCCGCCGCCACGCTTCGGCGGGCGTCCAAAACGGCCTGCTGCACATCGATATGTCCTGCCACACGCCCTATCATGTCCCCGTTTACCGTCACTTCCTGATAGCGCTGTCCGATTCCGACACGCTGCGAAACGGCGACAAGCAGCAGAACCGCAAAAAAGATTCCGGGCAGTACGGCCTGCGCGATTGCTTTTTTCGAAAAGTTCAGTTCTATTTTATCCATGAAAGCTTATCCTTCAACTCCACGATTTTCTCAATGGTTTCTTCCACATTCAAATGATGTTCATCTACCGTGATATCCGCGTATTTTTCGTACAGCGGAATCCGCTCGTCATACAAATCCCGCAGCGTCTGTCCGTCTTTGAGCACGACCCCTCTCCCTTTGATATCACACAGCCTGCGGCTCAGTTCCTCGTAGGGAAGTTTTAAATATACAATCACGCCGATTTCCCGCAGGTGCTCCATCGCCCGGGTTCCGTACACGACGCTTCCGCCCGTCGCAATAATCGCGTGTTCCGCCTCTATCCGGCTGTTGACGCGCTCCTCCACTTCGATAAATCCCTCTGCGCCCGCCTCTTCTATAATCTCATGCAAAAGCTTTCCTTCTTTTTCCTGAATCGCCAAATCCGCGTCTATAAACCCGTAACCCAGCACTTTTGCCAAAATAACGCCGACCGTGCTCTTTCCCACACCCGGCATTCCGATCAATACAATATTTGTTTTCTTCATTTGTCAGCCGCTCCCCGCTGTATGTTACACTGTTTATTTAGGATAACACATCTTCGTCAAAACCGCAAGAAACTTGCTCTCTTCCCTGCAGTCCGCACTCCGCAAACAGTGCAGAGACTGCCGCCTCGTACGCCGAAAGACTCTCTGCTTTTCGAATGCGCTTTAAATATTTCTGCGGTTCCTCAAACAGCTCCCCCATATATGTCCAGAGCTCTTTCATTTTAAACAGCACATTCCGGTCTCCGGACATGACCGCACAGTACCCCGCCAAAATGTCGTCGCAGAATGCGCGCAGCCGGTCTTTCTCCCGCTCCGTCCAGGTCCTGTCTCTGCCCGCCGCAGGGCAGCTCTCCCATGCGCGCAATTCCTCCAAAAGCCGCGGATTTGCCAGTAATCCCCTGCCGACCATCATCTTTTTCGTCTGCGGAAAGCGCTCCCGCAGCTTCGCATAACGCTCCGAATCCGTGATATCCCCGTTATAACACAGAGAATGCCTGCTGTGCTTTGCCGCATAGGCGTACGCCTCCCAATTCGGCACATTTTTGTAGTAATCCCGCCGCAGTCTCGGATGAATAATCAGCTCCTTTAGCGGATATTTTTCGTAGATCGCAAGCAGCGTTTCCCACTCCCCGGCATCCTCTGTTCCGATGCGCGTCTTGACTGAGATTTTCAATTCACATGTTTCGTATATCTGCCCCAGAAACGCATCCAGCTCCGCGGGCAGAGCCAGAAAACCGGCGCCGCGGTATTTTGCCGCGACCGTGCCCGACGGACAGCCCAGGTTCAGATTCACGCTGTCGTAGCCGTATGCCTTTAACTCCCGCGCAATACACAGAAAATCCTCCGCACGGTTCGCAAGAATCTGCGGAACGACATCCATCCCCGCATTATGTTCCGGAAGGATATCGTTCCGCTCCCTGTGGCTTAATTTTTTATTTGCAAGAAACGGCGTAAAATATTTATCGATCCCGCCGAAATACCGCTGAAAGGCGTTCCGGTACACATAGCCGGTCAGTCCCTCCATCGGCGCCATATAATACTGCATAAAGATTCTCCGTTATAAAACTTCCTCGCCGCCTACATACAGATGATATCCGTTGGCATTCACATCGCCCATATCACCCTCAAATCCGTTGATATACGTGTCCGCCGTCAGCGTCCACACGGACGTCTTATCCATAATCACATGCACCCGGCCGCCCGCTCTCCCCGGATTTATCGCACCGTTGTATACCGTTCCGTCTTTCATGGTAAGCGCAAGGCCGGACATTTCATCCACAAAGATATTGCCCGAAAGCTCCTGCGCCTCAGCCGTCAGCGTCACGCTTTGGCCGCCTGTGTCTGCCGACCCCCGGTCTCTTCCGAAGTCACTCCCCTCAATGCGCAGAAAAATATCGTTTATAAGCGTAACGTCCACATCCTTTAAGTATATCTCACAGCCGGTATCCCTCACATAAAACATATCGCCGGACTGGGATGTGATGCTCCCGCCCTCCGCCGCAAAGACGGCCGTTCCCGGATTCGTATCCCCGTATCTGCTCCCGCAGATCAGAATACAGCCAAGCTTCCCGTCGAAGTCCTCTCCGTCGGCCCGATTCATATTACCCGTAACGTCACAGTCCGTCAGCGCCAGCGAACCGTTTCCCTCAATCAATGCGCCTGCGCCCGCATCTGCGCGCAGCACCGCCCCGCTTACGGAAATATCCGCCGCACAGCGGACAGCCGGACTCCCGTCTCCGTTTGTCACAAAGCTTCCGCCCTCCGCACGGATCGTTCCTCCGCTGCCGCGGATGGCCGCCGACGCGCTCCCCTGCGTCTCGACATCCAGATTTACCGCCGTCACGGCTGCGGCATCAGCCGCCTGGATACCGCCGGAATCCTCTCCCGCCGTGCGTATCGTCGAATCCGCAATCGCAACCGCCGTTCCGTCCCCGTAGCCGAACACTCCGGTCCCGTTTGCCGCATCGGTATCAATCACGGCATTGGCAAGCGTGACCTGCGCACCGTTTAACGCCAGAAACCCCGCATTCTGCCCGTATAGCTCTCCGGCTGCCGCATCAGAGGAGGTGCCTCCGGTTTTGTTGACGGTGATATTCAAAAGGCTGACCGATGCCCCGTCCGCCCGCAGCGCATTTTCATCGTCACCGTCACAGGTATAAGTCTGCCCCTCAATTTCCCCGTCCGTATCCAGCGTGACGGCCGCGGTTCCGTTTACCGGCACATTGCCGCCGAAATTCTGCCCGTCGTCCAAATATTTCACGGTGACGGCCTCCGCGGTTCCGTCGGCGGCCGCCGTCACCTTAAGCACGCTTCCGAGCACCAGATCGCCGAGATTTCCCTCCGCGCTTCCCCGCGGGTACTCGACGGTAATTGCGGTGTCGTCCGTCACTTCAAACCGCATGCTTCCGCCGCTGCCCGTAAACCCGGCTCCGTCGCCTGCCGAAAGCATTCCGGGCTCCGCCGTAATCATCGTTCCCTCGACCGCCGTCACACGCACCGTGCTCACCGCAGGTTCCTTATGCTCCGGTTCCGCCGCAGGCTCTCCGCTCACGGTCCCGTCGCCTGCGGTGTTCTCCTCGGTCTCCTGTGTCACCGCATGTCTGTCCTCACTTTTATTTCCGGCAGCGGCGCATCCCGCCGCTGCCGCAACCGCAAACGCCGCAATCCATCCGACTGCCCATATCTTCTTTCGTCTCATCATCCGTCTTCTGCGTTTCCTTACATTACATAAAATCCGGTCAATGCCGGCAGCGCGTCGATAATTTCCTCTCTGGAATGCTCCTTTGTAATATCCGTAAAATTCAGTTCGAGATATTCCAGATTGACAAGCACGCTAAGGTCCTCTAACGTAACGCTGGGCGCCATATTCTGATTCCCGCTGATTACCAGATGCCTCAGATTCTGCTGCGCCGCAAGCGGGCTCCAGTCATCGGCCGTACAGGCATAGAGCACCAGCTCCTCCAGCCCGGTCAGCTCCTCCAGAAAAGAAAGATCATCCGCCTCCTCGAGCAAAAGACAGTCCAGCTCCGTCATCTGCGCAAGCGCCTCGGGGTTCCACCGGACTTTCCCCGCCGCGTCCAGATACGTCAGCCGGTCCGCAAGCGGAAGCAGAAAACTGCCGTCCGTGATCTCGCTCCAATCCATATAATCACCCGTACAGAACGAAAGCTGCTTTAATTCCTTCAGCAGCTCCAGCTCCCAAAGCCGTTCCTCCGTCACCGTTGAGCCGCCGAAATAAATGCTCTCAAGCTGCGTCAGCGAGGCAAGCGGTGCCAAAGACGGCGCCTCGATACTTCCAAAGGACAGCTTCTGCAGATTATCGCAGAGCGCGAAATCCTCCAGTGACTGCGGCTGCCGTCCCGCAAACTCCCCTTGGTCCCCGGTGTTTTTGTCCTCATACTGCAGATTCGACCAATAGCTGCCCAGCACCCAGTAGATTGCATGAATCTCCTGCAGCTCACTGCGCAGCACCTCGCCCTCCGGCTTTCCGATCATATTGCGCAGCATCTGTTCCGTCACCGGGTCCTGAAATGTCACCGGCCCGTCTTCAAAAGCGACGCCGCTTTCCTTCCATTCGATGTCCTCTCCGACTCCCTGAAATTTTCAGCGATTTCAGAGGAAAACTCTGCCTCATCCGGCTTCGGCTTTTCCTCATAGTAATAAGTGCTTCGATTTACCTGCAGGACGCGGCACATTGCTGATACAGAGTATTTGTGACTGTTCGCTTTGATCACATTTACTTTCGTCCTAAGATCAGCGCCGCCTGTTTTACCCATTTATCAAACAGTGAATGGGAGATATCGTATTCCCTGCAGATATCACATCTTCTCCTGCCGGAACGGTATAAGTCCACTAATTGCTGCTTAAACTCATCCGTGTATTTGCGAGGTTTTCTTCGCTGTTTTGTCTCGGTCATATTGTCTGCTCCTTTGCTTATTGATTTTATACTATATGACCTTAAAAGATCTGTCCAGTTTATTGTAGCCTGTCCAAAAAATCCAAGGAAGCCGGAAAGCCTTGATTTTACTGGCTTCACGGCTCACCTTCGACTATTCGAGCTCCCTGCAACCACAACATAATTGTTAAATATTTGATTGCTTTTTAAAGGTTTTCATAGCTATAATATTCATATTTTACACCGTATTTACAGTTTCAGAGCAAACAGGTATCATACGGGTATCACAGATTTTCTCTTTGACTGCCATGTCTACATTGTGCTAGCACCATGTAATTATTACATTAATAAGGAAAAATTATATAATCACTTCTGTTACGCAACATAACCCCTATTTTGATGATAATGGTACAAGATACCGCCATCATCATTTTTACTGTTAAACCCCATATAAAATAAGGGTTCAAAATCTCCTAAAGCGTAACAATGCTTTTTCCATCTTACCTACAAATATGAATTTATTTCTTTTCTTTACTCATAAGCGAACAACTGATGGCCACAAATAAACCAAGTAAAATCCACGGAAATGCTGCTCCCAAAAAATCACTAACCATACTTCATTCCTCCTTTCCATAACCTCCGTAAGTTTTCATCAGACAAGCTGAAAGTTGTAACTACTTTAATATTTGACTTTTAATTATAATGGAATAAATTCAATAAGATAATGTTACCTAATGCAATGCCTAAATACGTGTTGTTTTTTCAGCCGAAAAAAGACATAAACAAATAAATATCATAGCAGATAATAACAAACATACACCTGCTATTGTCAGCAATTTGCTAACGGTTTTTTATCCACTTTTTACCCCCTATTGTTTTAGTAAATCCCGATTTTATTTAACAATGTGTGCCGTGATAATTGTATAACTATATGAGTTGATAGTAATTTTGATATTTTCAACCTCACAATACCAATTTTTGCCCTGTTTGTATATGTTACAATTTTTATCTAACACTTTATTTTTGCAGTACTCAACAACATCTGTTGTATCTATTTTTAGGTTTCTTTTAATTCTATCAATTCCCATTTCGGTTGTATGAATTTTTTCAATATTATCAAGCAATATCTTTTTATCTTCCATTTTTCTTTTCCTTAACTCTTGCTTTGTTCATTTGATTATACCACTTTTATTCCTTATTTACCACAAAAAATATAGGGCACAGCAACCGCCACGCCCCACATTTTTTATCGCTCCAATGCTCTCTCTATCTGCTGTTTCTGCCCTTTCAAGTCATTCTGCTTCTCATAAAGACCGTTACGCTCTATGCAACATTGTCAAGTGATGAATTTAATTTTGCACACAAAAAAGCAGGGACTCTCTCGAATCTCTGCTTCCCTAACTGATGTTTTCAATTTCATGGTACAACGTCTTTTACCTTATCTATAACTATTTCAGATTAACGATATAATTACTATGTTTAAATTTTAATAAACACTTTACTGTCAAGCATGCTCGTGATTTCTTTTCAAGATAGACATCTATTTAAAGTCCGAATCACTTCTTCCAAATTAATAGGCTTTGATAAATGAGCATTCATACCAGCTTCTTCCGTTCTTTTAATATCCTCTTCAAAAGTATCCGCTGTCATAGCTATAATTGGAATTGTTGGTGCATCATTTTTCGGCAATGTACGAATTTTCTTCGCAGCGGATAAACCATCCATGACTGGCATCCGCACATCCATTATAATGGCATCATATGTTCCATCCGCACAATTATTGAAAATATTGACTGCTACCTGCCCATTTTCTGCTGTCACTACATCCATTCCCACATCATCT
>CAJTOI010000006.1 GCA_910577925.1 uncultured Roseburia sp. | reverse complement strand
TGCTGGATGCCTTTTGGTCGTGGGCAGAAACGGCATCTGCCGGAATCCTTCCAAAGTCAAAACTGGGAGAAGCATTCACCTATGCATTCAATCAGAAAGAAGGTCTAATGAATTACCTGCAGGATGGGAACTGTTCCATCTCCAACAACCTTGCAGAAAACAGCATCCGTCCGTTCACCATTGGCCGGAAGAACTGGCTGTTTTCCGGGAGCCCCAGGGGCGCAGAAGCGAGTGCCGGAATCTATACGTTGATTGAGACCGCAAAAGTGAATGGATTAAATCCGAGAAAATATATTCAGTATATCTTAAGTGACATACCCGGCTCAGACTTTAGACGGCATCCGGAATTTCTGGAAGATTACCTGCCATGGAATGCTGCCATACAAAAGAATTGCCGATAGCAGCCAGCCTCCAAGTATACCAGAGGACTGGCTGTTTTTCTATACACGTTTATATTTGACGCTTACGGAAGAATGCAAAGAATTTCAAGGATTTTGTTTTTTAAGAAAGTATAAAGTATTTATATATAAAATTGTTGAACAGCCAATTCTTCTGACTAACCGCAAACGTTCAGAAGAATTGGCTGCTTCAGCAATTTAGTAGATGGAGTTAAGGCTATTGCTGTGGTCTACACGATAGCAGAGATGATGTTACTTGGAGTGAAAAATTCTAATTCATCAAAAATGGTGCCTACCACTTATATAGGGTTTATGCATATTTCATTAAATAGCTCCATGGCGCATTTTACCGTTACGTCTGAATTGTAGTGCTTATGTTCACCCCAGCGGCCAAGCCCATATACATGTTTTGTCCTTGCAAATGCTAAAAGTGATTCCATTATCTGAGGCTTTTCTAAGGTATTCAGAGGGTAGGCATATTCGTTTATATAGGAAAATGATGTGGATGAATTATCTGTAAAATCTATTCGTTCCAAATTAGTCTCTGTCCAATATCCTCTGCTGTTGGGACAGAAATTATGCCGTACTAATATTCTATGATATGCCAGATTTGGGTCTGGATAATAGATCCAGTGGGCGGTTGTGTCGAGGTTCTGCGGGTAATATGCTGTTTGTATGGAGCTATGCTTTAGTTTGCCAATGCTATTGACCATATCGGGAGGCATCCCAGTTATTTTTGCGAAACTTGTCCAAGGGACAGTTGTGATGATATTTTTTGCCTGATATGTATTGCCCTGACAGTCTGTAACTGTTATTTGATTAAAATCAATCTCTGTGATATTGGTGTCATAAACTATATTATTTTGGATATTTTCTGCCATTCTCAGCCACAATTCACCATATCCATATTTTTTCGGATAATAGAATTGAGCGTGTCCGGGTTGTTTGCCATATGCTTTTTGGGTCAGACAGCTTAAGAGCGTTTCATCGAAAGAAACATTTGGTAACTTTTCAAGCCAATAAGTGCCCAATTGATTTAAGTTTTCGCCAAACATTTTTTTGTTGTAAGGGAGCATGTAATCTTCTGCAATCTTTTTTCCTAATTTCCAGTAAATCCATGATACAAATTCTGATGGAATGGTTTCACCTGAATTACAGCCTGCAACTGCCACTGACTTCAAATATTCCACTTGATTGTCTAAGGACATCTGCCAAATGTTCGCTTCTATAGGGTGATTTATTATATTACCATTTATTTCAATTCTGGAATCTCTTGTGAAGAGGAGCCATTCATTTTCCGGCATAAAACGAAACAAAAATTTGTTTACTTCGGGATATCGCACATCAAGGAAATGACCACCCCCGATATCAAAAGGTGTTCCATCTACAATTGCAGAACGGCATAAGCCTCCGGCTTCTGCTTCTTTTTCTAATACAATAAAGGATGTTTCTCCGACATTCTTTAAAAGATTGGCAAATGTAAGACCAGCTGGTCCTGCACCTAATATTAAGTATTTATGCATGATATAAACCTTTCTTTAGTTAGATTTTATTTTCTTTTAAGTTCCCACCACATATATGCTAATAATTTTTTTCCGGTAGAAAATGCTTTGAAGTGGGTTTCACCAGCGATTCTGGAATTTTCTTTTGTGGGAAATTCAATACGCTTTATATGGAATTTATAGGAGCGGCATACCATTTCAATATCAACAGAAGGATTAAAGTTGGAAATCTGAAGCTTTTTGAAGGCACTAACAGTCATTCCACGAAAGCCATGGAGGGTATCCCATATGGTATTACCCTCACGCTTATAGAGTATTTTTGCCAGCAACCCTAATCCAAGTACAAACCATTTTCTGAATTTAAACAACTTTCCATCTTCTTCGTTTACAGAATCCTTCATCATTCTACTTCCAACAACAAATTCATAACCTTGTTCAAAGAATGCTTTGAATTTATAGGTATCTTCTACAGGGATACTTCCTTTGGGATGAAAAAAGACGACTGCATCACAGGTGCAGTGGTTGACTCCGTCGATACAGGCCTGATTTAATCCTTTGGCTGTTTGCGGGTATACTTCAATACCCTGTTCTCTTAAATATTCAACGGTGCCATCAGTGCTTCCTCCGTCGATACAATAAATCTGTTGAAAGTGTGTCCGGTCTATAAGAGGGATATCATGTTTGCATCCTTCTAATTCATTCCATGTTATTAAACATAAACCGATTGTCATTTGTTTTTTCTCCTCGCCAAATAGTGATTATTGTTGGCAAACTTATGATGCTTAGTGCAGTCAAAAAATCCAAAAGCCCTGAAACTGGAGTAGAGTAGTTAACAGCGCTAAACATAAAAGCATCTATATATCCATATGCCAGAAGGTAGACGGCTATAGAGCCGATGATTGCGGTCATATATAACCAGAGCTCTGTTGCGATAGGTATAGCTGTTTTTCTCAATACGGAACAGAGAGAAATGATGCAGATACTCATGTAGGAAAATGCTGTTATTATTGCCATAAAACAACCTGCTATGTTGTAGACAATAATAATTGTTTCCAGACGCTGCAGTTTAATTAGAGCATCCGTTTCAGCTGGGTCGTTAACCTGATAATTATCGTATTGTTCAAGATAACTGAGTATTTCATCATCATCAAAAGAATTTTTTCCGTTTAGCTCAATTCTTTTAAAAACTTTATCTTCATTGTATAAACACAAGTAGAAGGAGTTTTCTGCTTGTGTGCTTTCATAGTTATAAGAAAAGTTGAAGCGGTTTTTGTCCAATGGGACAAAATAAGTATCACTGAATGCCAGCAGATCTTTGCTCTCAAGCAACGGAATATCACAAAGTGTAGATCCTGTACTATTTTCAAGACGTAACTGAAAGGGATTTCCGGTTTTTAAAATCACCCATCCGCTGATATGCAGTTTGGTTATGGGAGCTTCGATGGCATTGTTATAGGTCATTGCTTCATAACGTTTGATTACGTCTGAAGGAATAGTGCTGTATCGTAATTCTGTAACAGTATTAGAGTGTTTGATATTTTCGGTTAATAATGTTACGCAGGATGCCAGCCACTTTTGCAGATAGTTTTGATTTTTTACCCAAGGATGCTTCAGAATACTTCCAAAAAGAAAAATATTCCGTTCTTCTAAACGTCCTTCATCAAAGGCGTTTTCCAATTCGTGGCTGACCTTTTTCCAGTATTCGTCTGCAGATACAGCGTCTTTGTAGTAGCCGTTTACCTGTGCAGCATCCCTCAGTATAAAAGGCATCCACCCATCCTCAATTTCACCGTCATCGGGAGCTCGTCCGGCAGTAGCCAACCCCTGATTTTGTTCATAAACATCGTTTATCCAATCAGATAATTCTGCAAAGGAGGGGCTCTCCTCCGCTGCCCTAGAAAGCATGTCTCTGGTGATAGAACAGGCTTCGGGATAGGAATCGGGTGCAATTTTCAATAGGGAGTTATATGCATCTGCAAATCCGGTTGCAATATGGTCATTTGTCACCCAGACTCCATAGTGGGCATAGTTTAGTGCGCAGAGGGCAGTGTTGCCTAAAAATATCAGGAGGCAGGGAAATAAAATACAGCCCCATGTTTTAATTCGACTGATATTTTTTCTTGTAGAGAAGAAAGAAATCACAGTATACACAGTCAGTAAGACGATAAGCCACTGCGTATCCTCGCGTGTTAACCACAAGATACAGGAAAAAATTCCGGCAGCCAAATTCCAGATCAGATATCTTTTTGTATTTGAACGATAATAAAATGCAATCATTAAGCTGGAAATAATGCAAAGGCTTAATGGGGTCACAAGAGATAAGTTATATGTCAGCTGTACGGTTAAACAGTAAGAAACAGGGGAAAATAATATTGTGATAAATGCAATTAACAAAACACCTTTTTTCTTACAATAAAGTGAGAAGGAATAAAGAGTAAGTAAGCAGCTTGCCGTGTATATTATTGAAATAGCTGACCAGTAAGATATATTGAGAAGATGGCATAGTGACAGGAAAATGGGAAAAAATACATCTCGTTTAAACATGGTCCGATTTGTGTAAGGTTCCCAATATTCTCCATTTAACAGGTCTTCAGCTTTTTTTAACATTTTCCATTGGTCTACCCCCTCTGAATCGCGTGCATGGATAGGGAGTTCGCAGGTGAGCCATTGTTTGATTATAATTAATAAAATTATGGCAATAAAAAACCAGTATTTTTTTATAAAAGCTTTTGTCTTGTGCATAGTTTTGACTCCTTTTAATATGGTATTTTGGTTTTAGAAAAATTACGCAGGATGAGATGATAGCGTCAAAACATAACATTTTGATAGGAAATGTTATATGCCTTGTAGATTAGAATATCATATTTCTCAGCCCAATACAAGCATTTTTCAGTAATTCCACATGTCTCATTTACAACCATAGTGTCAGTAGTATTGACATATCAAAGGTTCATAGAATTGAATAATTCGTCCCTGTCATCCTGATCAATAGACAAATATCGTTTTGTTATCTCAATATTAGAATGGTTGTATATATTCATAATTAACGCAGGTGGCGTCCCACACTTCCATGCATGGTATCCAAAAGTTTTTCTTAGAGAATGACAGCTTATATTTCCATCGAGATGATTTACACAGGCAGCATCTTTTATAATGTTATATGCCCGATTACGGCTTAAATGTTTGTAGCGGTTTTTTCTTGAGAAAAATATATATTCTTCTGCGAAAACCGGAGCATTTTCTTCTTTTAATAACGAAAAAGCATCTATACAACTTGCATTAATAGCAATACACGTTCGTTTTTTTGTTTTTCTTTCCACCATATATAAGTGTTTCTGGTACTCGTTTTGTGCAAAATCATATACATCTTTCCATTTCAGATTCAAAATATCGCTTATTCTTAATGCGGTATTAATTCCTACTACAAACAGTGTGTAATTTCTATATTCTCTTGATCGCAAAAAATATGTTTTTAATGTTTCAATATCATCTTTTTCTCTTATTGGTGTAGTTGTCAAATGTATTTCCTCCTTATTTATTGAACTATGTTTAACTAAAAATAACATTTCCTATCAAATTGGAATGTATTACATTCATACCTCACAGTTACTCTTAAGAAAATGGAGAAAATTATGTTTGCATCATTAAGACAGTATATATCAAATCCTGTACAACAAAAAAGAATATTCATCATATTTGTCATAGGAAGTATGATTATAAAACAGATTCTGGTGATGGGTATACCAATTTGGGTCAGGGACTATGGTGGTGGAGACGAATGGTTGATGATTGAATTAGGTGAACATTTACTAAATGGAAAGTGGTTAGGAGACTATAATTGTTTAACTCTGGCTAAAGGAATGATGTTCCCGTTATTTCTGGCAATTTGTTGCAAAATCGGAGTTTCATACATATGTGGCATAAATATATTATATGCTGCAATTTGTGTTTTGGCATTATATGTTATCAGTCGGTTTATAAAATCATATTTGCTGTGTTATATATTTTATTTTTGTTTATTATTCTCGCCGATAATGTATAATAGTTCTCTGGCTTTGGTTTATCGAAATATATTGATAGTTCCGTTTGCCATATTGTTAATCTGCGGTTTGATAATGATGTATTATACTGTTGGGGAAAATAATTGTAAATTATCTGTATGGGTTTTCCTAAGCGGATTAGCGTGGTCAATTTTATGGCATACCAGAGAAGATACTATATGGACATTGCCTTTGGTAGGCGTCGCTTTTATTATGTGCACCGTTAAAACAATACGTATTTATAAAGTACAGTTGCGGAAATGTATCATTAATTTAATCCTGTGTATTACACCGATAATTATGCTTCTTTTAAGTATTCAATGTATTTCTGCTATTAATTATCATTATTATGGTGTATGGACAACAAATGAATTGAAGAATTCCAGTTTTGCAAAAGTATATAAAGAGATTATACGTATTAAACCAGATAGAGAAATTGATTATGTACTTATTACACACGATATGATGTCGAAAGCATTTGAACATAGTCCTACATTGGCGTTGATTGAGGACAGAATAGAAACTATGTATACCAATAGAGAGGGATTAGTGACAGCAGGACGTAATCCTGATAATGGAGAAGTAAACGAAAACTTAATGGTATGGGTATTAGCAGGTGAACCATTTAATCTTGGAATTTATGACAATGCACGAGCTGCGGAAGAGTACTGGAGCAATGTTTTAGATGAATTAGAAACAGCAATAGATAACGGGGGACTGGCAACAAGAAAAACAATGCCATCTGCTTCATTAATACCTTTTCCGCAGAGAGACGACCGATGGGAGTCATTATTTCATTCCATTGGGATAGTTTTTAAATATTGTTTTACATACGGGAATGATCTAGCTTATGTATATAAAACAGATCCAGCCATTCCTGAAAACTGTATAAGAAGATATGAAAATTTAACCGGCAACTATTCTGTTAATCATGACCGCAATAATATTGTAATTAGTGGTTGGGTATTTAATGAAAATAATCAAATATATACTGCAGCATTGGAAAAGGATAATGCAATCATTCAACCGGTAATTTTGGGGGATAGTGCCGATATTTATAACGGTTTCCATGAAAGTTATGTAAACAATACAACACTTAAAAATGCCAGGTTTTATGTAAATACTACCTTGGATGATGTTGATAATACAATGTTGGTATTCAGAAACGAACAAAATGAAATAAAGGGAACGATCGATTTAAAAGATGGAACTTCTGACTTTTCAACAGACAGCGTTTATCATATTGATGAATATATCAATAATACAATACCTGATGTTAAATATGAGGTTGCTCAAAGCAGAGTGGACAGACTGAATTTTATAGGACATTTGTATCAGAGATTTAATGGATTTGTATTTTGGGTAGTCTTACTTTATTGGATTATCAATACTCTATTTGTTTACCGTATTATTAGAATTGGAGATGAACATGAATTTATAAAGTGGTTGATTTTAACAGCTTCTCTAGGATGTGTATTACTGATTAATGTGTCATTAGCCTATGTAGATGCGTTTATGTTTGGTACTAGCGGCAGCTATTTATCGGCAGCTCAGGCAATAGGTTCTTTTTTTACATCCTTTGGCCTGGTTGTTATTTTGGACAAAATAATAAAAACCTATTTTTTGTATCGTACAAGGAGATAACAAATGGAATATTGTGCAATATTGATACCTTGCTATAATGAGGAAAAAACAATTCGAAAGGTAGTAAGGGATTGGAAAAAAGAAATTCCAGCGGCTACCATTTATGTTTATGATAATAACTCCACAGATAATACTGCTAAAATTGCTGAAGAGGAAGGAGCTGTTGTCAGAAGAGAATATAAACAGGGGAAAGGAAATGTAATACGACGTATGTTCCGAGAAATTGATGCCCAGTGTTACATTATGATAGATGGTGATGATACTTATCCCGTTGAGTATGGCAAGCAGATGATGAATGAGGTTTTAGAAAAGAAAACAGATATGGTAGTGGGGGACAGATTATCTTCCACTTATTTTGAGGAAAATAAGAGACCTTTTCATAATTTTGGAAACAGTCTGGTCAGATTCTCTATCAATCATTTATTTAAAAGTGATATTAGAGATATTATGACGGGCTACAGAGCTTTCAGTTTTCAATTTGTAAAATCATTTCCTGTTCTGTCGAAAGGATTTGAGATTGAGACGGAAATGAGTATTCATGCTATTGATAAAAATATGCAGATCAGCAATGTTATTATTGAGTACAGGGACAGACCGGAGGGCAGCGAATCAAAACTCAATACCTATAGTGACGGTTTTAAGGTCTTAAAGACAATTTACCGCTTATATAAGAATTATAAGCCATTAAATTTTTTTGGATTATTGGCTTTGCTTTTAATTATTATAGCGCTTGTTTTAGTTGTGCCAATTTTTATTACTTACATTCAAACTGGACTTGTACCCCGATTTCCGACATTGATAGTATCTGGTTTTGTTGTACTTGCTGCATTACATAGTTTCTTTTCGGGAATGATATTAGACACACTTGTTCAAAATAACAGGCAGGAATTTGAAATGACGCTTAATTCGGTAGAAAAGGATTATAGAAAATTATTCACAAAATAATTAATCGAGACCGTTTCAAGTTTTGTGTAATAAGCGGTACGCAAGCAGGCTTTACAATCGCAGAATACCTGATACACTCCGCCCAACCAAACAAGGATATATCAAGAGAACCATGGCATTGCACAAAAAACCAACTTTCGCTGTAAAAAAATTTAAAATTTGTGTCCAGTTTTTGTTGACTAATGCACAAAAGATTGTCTATAATTAATTGTCCACCCGTAAAACGGGTGGACAATTATTAGAACATCACCCTAATGAGGAGTTTTTTTGCATATGAAATCATTTTGTTCCAAAAAGAGTTGTATCTTTATTTCTGCTTCTGCGGCTATTCTATTGAATATTTCAAAAGAAGAGAAAGAACCGATCATATCTTGCCTGCTCGTTTTAATGGTATTGGCTGTACTGATTGCTAAGAGTAAGGATGAGATATTCACAAAACCAATCTGTTTTTCCAATAATGCTTATCTTGTAACAGCTCTCTTGATTTGCAGTGCGATGGGGTGTAATTTTTATAGCAGATGTGTTAAGTCTGGGATAATTGATAAAATTTCAGAATTTTTGGGGATTTCCGATAAACATATGGCATTATTTTTGTCCGTTCTGGGAGTGCTTGCTGCGATTCCTGTCACAGCTATCCTTATAGCGGATTTTTCCAAAATTGTAGTTGAAGCTTTTAAAAGAAGTCCGATTTTGTTAGATGACGAAAAACAGGGAATTTCAGCACAAAAGTCTTTTGGCCTTATGGCGGTTATTTTCTTTGTTGGAATTAGTGCAATTCTTCGGGCTAACTTCAACTATATTGACGATATGGGAAGAGTTGCTCAAGGATACAGGGGCTGGGAAAACTTTAGTCGTTTTGTTTCTAATGCTTTATCCACGATGATTCATATGGATAATTATATAACTGATATTTCGCCGTTGACACAATTGATTGCGGTATTGATATTGGCCTTGGCGGGTATCATTTTACTTTATGTGGTATACGAAAGAAGAGCTTTTTCGGTATGGGAACTGATTGCATTAATTCCGTTAGGGCTGAATCCTTATTTTTTAGAGTGTATTTCTTATAAGTTTGATGCACCTTTTATGGCATTGTCTATACTGGCTGCAATTGCTCCCCTTTTACTCAGGGAGAGCTCGGTATGGAAATACATTCTGGCAGTTATTATAGGAAACATTTTGGTTTGCTCCAGTTATCAAGCGGCATCCGGAATTTTTCCTATGGTTGTTATTTTAATTTCTTTAAGAATGTGGTTTAAAAATAAACCTTTGAAGGAAATTTTTCGATTCATATTAAACTCTGTCGTTGGATTTGGAATAGCTCTTGCTTTTTTCAAACAGGTCATTATGATTCCAACTGATTCCTATGTGTCAAATGTATTGCCATCAATGGGCGAATTGTTGCCAATGATAGTCACAAATTTTATCAAGTACTTTAACCTGATATTGACTGACTATGAAGTGTTTTGGAAGTGGATTATGGTTTTATTGATGCTTGCTTTTTCTTTATCAGGTTTGAAGTTATCAAAACAAAGGAAGCTACTAACATTTGCCTTAACGGTTGTTGCAGGAATCATGATGTTTTTCCTTTGCTTTGGACTTTATCCGGCTCTTACAGCTCCGCTATTTGAACCACGGGCCATGTATGGATTTGGTGTTTTTATAACATTGTTATGTATCAGTACGGCAGAGAACTTCCAATGGACGGTTATGAAAATGCCAGCAATCACTGTTGCATGGATATTTTTCGTTTTTGCATTCACATACGGGAATGCATTGTTTGTTCAAAAATCATATACGGATTTCAGAATCACGCAGGTAATCTCAGATTTAAATGATATGGAGGCGTTTTTGGGTGATGAGGTTGTTACAGTACAGATTGCCGGTAACATAGGATATTCTCCGATTGTTGAGCGGATGAGTGCTGATTGCAATATATTAAGTCGATTAGTACCGGTTACCTTTAGAGAATCCTGGGATTGGGGACTATTTGGATTCTATAACTACTATGGTCTAAAAAATGTAAAGAGAGATAGTTCTGTTGATCTTACATCTTATGATTTGCCAGTGATAAAAGACGGAATGTATCACACAATATATGGTGAGGGCAATTATGTCTTGGTAAAATTAAAGTGAAGGTGATGTTGTGAAAACCATATCAATTTTGTTAATGATGGGTCAGCAGACAACACACTGCTTGAATTACGAATATTAGTGGAATCTCCGATACAGATCGTGGATAGGGCCAGAGAATTTGTTTGATGAAAAACATGGTAGAAGCAATGGTTGCTGCGGATGAATGAAATCGATATTCAAAAGGCATTTTCGGACTTCCATCGGGAATTGCTAAAGTGTGGCTTAGAGTCAGGTATTGCATGAGGAAGATCTCAGAGCCTGGTCACAGTCATTCATGTGGTTGTCCTGAACCGGTGAAGATGGACTTCTGGTAATTATCCTGACTGGTTATTCGTTGAGCTTGGCATTTGGGGGAGAAAAACTCTAACCTATTAAAAATCGTACGTGAATTATGATGAATTACTCCAACTCGCAAAGGGCTGGAGTAATTTTATATATGACAGCAGGAATATTTGGCGGTTGCTTTACGTGTTTTCATCAGTTCTTCAACCGTATTTTCATCATCCCGTAAAAGGATGCGTTTTCTGATAGCGGAATTGTAACGTTCTCCCCGTCCCGCAGAACCGTGAGAGACGCTGCGCCTGGCAGGCTGCGCAGGCGGCGGTACTGCGCGGGACAGGTGATGCGCCGGCCGTCTATCCGCGTGATCAGATCTTTCGGCTGTATGCCTGCTTTCTGTGCTTCCGGCGATGCCTCGAACACTTCCATTCCGAAGTCGGCGTCAATGGCTTCCAGATATTCCTCATATACGGAGGCATCGATCTGTTCCCGCCATGTTAAAATCTCTCCGCCGAGGAGGAGCATCTCTAAGTATTGTTCCACTGCATCCGCGTCATCGGGTGAAAACCGGTACGAAGCGTCGCGCAGCCATTGATTTATTGTATCGGCGGCAGCGGCAGAATTCCCCGACATAAGCTGCGCGAGGGCGAGCGGCTCCGGCTTGAGCGATTCTATAAGAGGGTCAGAGTCGCAGAAGGAGGCGGCGGACATCATCGCTTCGGCGCCGCCGCTGCCGTTTAGACAGGCGGCCCAGGCGTTCAGGTACCGCTTTATGTAAGCGAAAGAAAGCGCATCGAGGCGGGCGAGGATGTCGTCGTCCGACGGCGGCGTATCCGCGGATTCCTCATCAAGAGCGGCCGCATCGGAAAAGAATGCCGCAATCACGGAGTCGTATTCCCGGGTGGAGGAGAGCGTTCTCATAAGCACTGCGCAGAAATCGGACATGACAGTCTCGTCCGATTCGGAGACGTCCTCCGGGTCTATCAGCCGCATTGTGAGGCTGATGTAGGCATTCACGCCCGCAGACATGTGTTCGGTCTGCTCGAAATTCTCTGCGGTGTTGTTGTAATAGCGGTAGAAATAATCAAGTTCCTGTGCGGTATAGGGCAATTCGCCGTCACAGAGCCGCTGCCACAGCGCATCGCATTCCGCAAACCACGCATCGCTGTCGGAGTTATCCGTGCCGCGCATCGCATCGACGAGAGAAGTAAGAGAATACCCGGAGGCGTCAGCGCCGGTATTCGGCGTGGCATCAGCCAAAATCTCACTGTCCGGTATGTCAGCGTCTGATGTGTCGGTGTCCGGCGTGCCGTCTGTCCCGGAATCCCGGATAGTGCTGCTGTCCAGGAAGTTCCAGTTTCCCATCTGTCGGGAGCAGGAAGGCGTCTTAGATATCAGATTCTGCCCGGAGTCGAAATCGAGGGAACAGAGCTGACGCAGAAAGCGGACGGCATCCTCATCCGGGGCAGGTACCGCAAGCCGTTTTGCAAAGGAGGCTTTGTCGGTGCAAAAATTAAGCGTCCCGTCCGGGGTAAGCCAGGCGAAGTCTATTTCTCTGTCGGCCGTCTCGTAGGAGGCAAGCGGAAGGCCGGAGGAGATATCCCATATCTCTGCAATTCCTGTCTTATCGTAGTGAAAACTGTCCGCTGCGCCGGTGGTATTTTTTAAAATCAGTACAAGATACTGCAGGGCAGGGTCGATCAGGACGGAAGCGATATTTCCTTCATGCTGCGGCAGAATTTTCCCGATGCGGTTCCCGTCTGCATCGAAAATCAGCAGATTGCGGGAGATCAGTTCGGCCGCAAGCCAGCCGTCGTCAAACCAGATCTCAAGTGTGGGTTCCTCTTCTGTGTCTAACTGAAGGAGATCCCCGAATTTCCCGTTTTCAAAATCTACGGGGAGTGTCATCAGCGCGGCTGCATTTGTATTGTACAGATATGCCGTCCGAAAATCTTCGGACAGGGCAAGGCGTTCGCCGTATCCGGGGAGATCGATTTTGGCGCGTTCTCTGCCGTCTGCGTCGGACATTGTGAGGGCGGAGACACTCAGAGACAGGGACATACCGTCCGGCCCCTCCGCGTCCATATAATAATGCCCGGTCGGCACGGCGGAAAGGTCGGCAGCCGGATCAAACGCCGGGGCAGTGCAGGCGAATTTTTCCAGAGAGTAGACAAAAGCATTCTGACGGTCAGAGACGCTGACAGATGCACCGTCGTCCGAAAACTCGGCGCTTCGGATGTTTGCCGCGCAGATGGGCGCCATAATCTCCCTGCCCTCCTGCCAGTTCCAGACATGCACAAAACCGGAGCTCCACACGAGTACGACATCCGGATCTGAGGGATGAAACGATATTCCGAGCAGGGATTCCTTGCTGTTCTGCGGCGAAGAAAACAGGAGTTCTCCGTCTGTGGAATAAATTTCAAAATGGCCGCCCGGATTGAGCAGGTTGTCCTGATAATTGGTTCCGTAGGACAGGCCGAAATACCGGTTGTCAGGGCTGATGGCCATGCCCTGCAGAAAGTCGAGATAACGCATGACGGTTGTCTTGAGATTTAAGGTTTCCGTATCATAAAGTGCTGCGAGAGAGTAACTGTTAACAAGCGCCAGTGAGCCGTCCGCGGATACGCAGACTTCATTTGTCCGTGCGAGCCCGTTTTTTGACGCATCATAGGGAAACGCGTCGGCCAGGTCCGCGCGGGCAAGCTCCGATGCATCCCCCGAATCGTCAAAAGAATAGAGATGCACGAGTCCGTTGTGCGCGACGATCATGGTTCCGTCCGCAAGTTCGCGTGCGCTCGCGCCGAAGTCGAGGAAATCCTCGTCCGCCGCACAGCCGGGACTCATCTCGTCGGACCCCGGGATATCGTGCGCGAGGGAAGATTCTTCTTCGGCTGCTTTTGCGGCACCTTTTTCGCGCAGTGCCGGCCACAGATAGTCCTGCAGAAGCAGTGCGGCGCCCGTGGCGGACGGCATTTTTTCGGGGTCGAGGCTTAGCGCGCTGGCGTAGTATAGGAGCGCTTCCTGCGGATTTTTGGCGCGGACATAGCGGTTGGCCTCCTGCGTATAATTGTCAACGAGCATGGTCCGATAATTGTTTTCGGATACCCAGGTGCGGTACGCAAACACGGACACAACGGCAAGGACGGCGGTAAGCAGCAGCGCCGTGCCGGAGAGGGCGGTGATAGCGGTTTTCTTCTGCCTGCGCTGGTCCCGCCGGTAGAGCGCATCGTAGTCACAGCCGAGAATCGGGGCGGCGAGCCGCAGATACTCGGTTTTTAGTTTGCGCAGGATTTTTCGGGTGCTTTTTGCGCGGACATCGGCGCCGAGCATGTCGGAGACTTTTTTGTCATTCACAGTGCGGCCGTCTGTGTCTGCCTGCGGATGAACATCCCAGAGAGGGAGCTGCGACAGGATGGGACCCGGTTCTCCGTTTACGAGAAGCGTGAGGATCTTATCCGTGTTTCCGGAGTGAAGCTCCCGGAACATGCGGATTTCTTCCATGCACCATTCGGACTCTTTGAGGTCTTTCGCACAGACGACGATCAGGTAGCGTGAGCGCCGCAGGGCGTCTCGGATATCCTCGGTCAGGTGGCTGCTCGCGGAGAGCTCGCCCTGATCGAGGAAGACATGAAGCCTGTTTCTCCCTGATACGGAAGCGGACAGCGCGTCACGCTGCCTGCTCCCGGTCGAAAAGTCAGACTGGAGGGCATGCCGCGCGAGACGTAACAGGCGGGGACTCTCGAGAAGCTCCTGCAGCTTTTGCGCCACTTTGATGTTTAAGGGAACGCGGTGGTAGGAGATAAATGCGTCGTAACCGTTTTCTTTTGACTCATTTTTTTTCATGGTACAGCCTTTCTAATCCTTTCAGGACGAGGCGAATTGCCTCGCTTTCGTAGCAGGTGTGAAACAGCAGGCGGTTTTCTTCCTCGGTCAGGCCGTTTTTCAAATCGGCGCCCCGCACGTCTTTGACAGCCTGCTCGTAGTCGACCGTTTCGCCGTGTGCTCTGTATTCTGCAAGCAGCTCGGCATACTGCAGATTCTGTTCAGCCTGCCAGTCGGCCCGCAGACATTCATCGACATCCCCGTATTCCAGCAGTCTGCAGATACTCTGCGTCACGCCGCCGAAGCCGCCGAGCAGATAGAGCGGTTTTCCTTTGCGCGCGGCGAGAGCCGTCTCTTCGAGGATGCCGGGCATACTGCCCTTAAAGCCCGTTTTCCGGCCGCCCGCGCATATGCGGATATCGCAGTCGTCGAGCATCGCATCGCGCATTTTACTCAGGCATTTTCCCCAGATATACCGGTTCCGCGGGGAGTTGTCCGGCAGATACTGCGAGGTGTCGATCTCGGGTCCGACGGCATCGGGCGCGGTGCGGATCACCTTGGCCAGCTGAATGTGGTCGGCTTCCCACAGGGTAAGCGCGGTCTTGTCGTCACAGTAAATCGGCCAGGCCAGATAATCGATGATGCGGGAGGCAGGGGCTTTGAGCCGCTCGTTTAAAATCCGCGCCTCCTCCATCAGATACCCGGTAAAGCCGTTTTGGCGGATATCGCCTCCGTATACGAGCCGGGCGCCCCGGCAGAGCAGATATTTTGCAATGGACTGCGACAGCTTTTTCAGATGGGAAGAATCCTGCCCGAGCAGACGGGATTCCTCTTTTGGAATATTTGAGACGGATATGCCCGCCCGAAGCTGCCTGAGATTTTTCTGCCTGCATGTAAGAGGTGTGACAGCCTGGATACCGCGTTCTTCCAGATACTGCAGCTCGTCTGCGTACAGCGGCGGATCCGGGTAGAGAATCCGGCGTATATGAGGCGGCGTGTCTGTTTTATGCGGGAAAAGCCTGTCGATATCGAAGGGTTCGGGCGGACGGTTCAGCCGGACGGCGGGTATGCCCATATGGTTTGCCGTAAGCTTCAGCCAGACATCCGCATAGTAGAAACGGATGGTTTCCAGGAGCGCTGCCGCAAGGATGCGCAGCATATCCTCCTGACCGATGCCGTCGGTCCTGCCGACCCGGACAACCGGTATATTGGCCGCATACGGATATTTTCGATCCATATAGGAATCGAGCGCGTCCGCTTCGATGATCGGACGCTCATATTTTTTGGCCAGCAGGATTTCTTTCTGGCACCAGTAGCGTGACGAATAGACATCGGAGTTGATCAGAATGACCGTGGACTGGCGGATGTTTCTTTCGATCTCGCTGTCAAACGGCTGTCCCGGCATGATATCGTACACGTCGAAGAATTGCCGGAAAGAAGAGCGGTCAAGAAAGTCCTTTAACTGCCGTGCACAGGAGAGTCCCGTTCCGCCGTCTTTTGCATGGCTGATAAAGAGTTTCAGAGAACTGTCGGCGCCCGGCTCCAGTCGGCGGCACAGCCCGTTAAAGCCATACCGGTATATCTCGTGTGCGATTCGGATAAATACATGTTCTTTTTGAAGCGAAGGATAGTCGTACATGCGGATGAAGTTGATGTCAGACAGCGGAGAGCCTATTTTCAGCGCCTGAGGCGCCAGGGCGATCGGTATGACTGTCGCATTTTTCAGGGAGGGGAGCGCAAGCAGGCAGGTCCGCCAGTCCGCGCTAACGACCATCTCAGGATCGATCAGCGCGCAGATCAGGATCTGTTCCGAACACAGTTCGACGGGCGGCGGCGTGAGGACTGCCGTTCCCGGGTAAAAGAAAACCGGGATATCGATTGCCCGCGAGAAAGGTTTTGAAGCGTCTCTTGCGAGCATGCCGGCGGCATAGCGTACCGTTTCGGAAGCGTTTTCGTTGTTTTCGTTCCAGACAAATGCGACGGCTAACGGTTGTGTCATGCGGTGTTCCTCCTCTTTTGTACTATAAATATAGTTTAATCTTAGCACGGATCTGCGGATATGGAAACCCGGGACCGGACGTTCTTGAAAAAAATCTACATCTGTGGTAACATGCATGTACAGGCAGGCGGCATAGCTGTGTGAGACCATTGGGGGAGACAGCCTATGTCAATACGAAACAAAACATTTCAGGAACTGGATTTATGCAATTCGTTTTTATTTGCCGCGGCGTTAGAACAGCCGGAAATATGTCGGCTTGTGCTGGAAATCATACTGGGGTACAAAGTACCGCATGTGAAGGTACATCCGGAGCACAGTGTGTTGGTCAGTTCGGATTTCAGGAGCGTCCGGTTTGATGTGTATGCAAGAGATGAGCTGCTGGTTGCCTATGATGTAGAAGCGCAGAACGAAAACGAGGGAAATCTGCCTAAACGGAGCCGCTATTATCAGGCGGAGCTGGATGTATCATCACTGAGACCGGGGGAAGATTTTAATGAGCTGAAACCGGGATATATTATTTTTATCTGTACATTTGACCCGTTTGGGATGGGACTGCACCGCTATACGTTTGAAGAGCGCTGTCTGGAGTGCGATCTTTCACTCGGAGACGGAACACGAAAGATATTTCTGAACACAAAAGGGAAAAATGATGCGGAAGTACCGGCGGAGCTTGTACATTTCCTGAAATACATGGAGGAGAGCACCGATGCATATGTGGCGGAGGTGACAGAAGAGTCAATCATTCAGCTGCATGAGAGGGTAACGGAGCTCAAAAAGCGGCGGGAATTGGAGGCGCGTTTTATGACAGGTGAAGAACTGATGAGACAGCGGGAACGAAAAGGAAGACTGGCCGGTTTGGCAGAAGGAAAAGCAGAGTTTATCCTCGAATTTTTAGAAGACTGCGGTACCGTGCCGGAGGACCTGAAAGCGCAGATTTATGAGCAGAGAGATGCCGGGGTACTGTCGCGCTGGCACAAGCTTTCCGCAAAGGTCGATTCGATCGAACAGTTCATGGAACAGATGTAAATAAATGAAAGTCATATCAGAAATTCTATGGCGCTGCCAAGGCAGCGCCGTCAATGAAAATCATCAATAATCACAAAATTTTTATCACACAGAAGAGTCTGCCTGTATTTAGGAGAATGAAAACCATATAGTTCCTTTTGTTCGAAAAATGTAGTAAAATGAAAACGATATAGTTTTACTGCGGTACAGAGGAGAAGGGTCATGGGACAGGAGATAAAGCTAGAGAAGCTCACGCCGATCACACTTGACGAAAAACAGAAAGAGCGTTTGGGCTACGCGAATTATGAAAAGGTAATCAACGATGCGATGGAGAGCGAGGAGGTGTGCAACATAGCGCTGACGGGCGCGTACGGTGCGGGGAAAAGCACGATTATGAACACTTGGCTTCGTGACCACAGCGACCTGAAATGCATCCATATATCCCTTGCGAAGTTTGACGATGCAGCCGGAGGGCAACCGGGAGCCGACGGAACGGGAGGCGGCAGAACCGGTGACGGCGGAACGGATTCTGTCGAGACGAAAATCATCAATCAGATCATTCATCAGATTAAGCCCGAGGTAATCCCGCAGACAAGATTTCAGCGGAAAAATATTGTGTCAGGATGGAAGGTGCTTGGGTGTACGCTGCTGATTTTTGCGCTGCTGGCATCGATGCTTTATCTGTTTCAGGTGCCGCCTGCGCAGTGGGACAAGAATACGGGCCTTACGCTGTATGAGAGCTTCTGGAAATATGAGGGAAATATTGCGGCGCTGGCGACGGCGGGAATCAGCGCGTTTGTACTTTTGCTCTGCATCGTCAATGCGCAGTATCAGCGGCCGATTATCAGGGCGATTCAGGTGGATAAAAGCCAGATTAATCTGGTGGGGGAGGATGAGAACGGGAATTCGGAAGAGAAGTTTGACAAATACATGGAGGAGATTATCTATCTCTTTCGGAAGAGCGATGTGGATGCGTTAATCATAGAGGATGTGGACCGCTTTGACGGGGTAGAGATCTTTAATGAACTGCGCCAGATTAATTTTTTGCTGAATCAGAAGCAGATTGGCGCAAAGCTGCATGGGATCTGGAAAAAGAAGGAACACAAAAAGATTAAATTTATTTATCTGGTAAAGGACGAGCTGTTTCGCGACAGCGGGGAGCGCACCAAGTTTTTCGATATTATGATTCCGGTTGTGCCGGTGATGGACCACAGCAATTCCTATGAACTGTTAAAAGAAATGCTCGGGGAGGAGTGGCAGGCGGTTCTCGACATGAATTATCTGAAAACAATCTGTCTGTATGTGAAGGACTTTCGGATTCTCAAAAATATATACAATGAATTTGTGATGTATTACTCGCAGATTAAGGCGGAAAAATACGGGACAAACGCCACAAAGCTTTTTGTCATTATTACCTACAAAAATATCGCGCCGATTGATTTCGCGCTGCTGCAGCGCGGGGAAGGAAAGGTGTGGAACTGTTTCCGGCAGGCGGAGGACGAGAGGAAACAGCGGGTAAAAGAGCTTGCCGAGGAGATAAAAAGGCTGGAGCGGCAGATTGCGGATATCCAGGGGGAGCTCGCGGCGGATATGGACGAGCTGGATGCGATTTTCTTCGAGGACGAAAAGGGGTCCGGAGATTTCGGCTGTTATGTGATTGATGGGAGGAACGAGCACGCGTATCAAACCCGTAAGGAGATGGTGCATGCGCTCAAGGAGGCCGAAAAGATTGAGTGGCAATACGGCGGCAATGCGCGGCAGGATGTCACGAAGGCGGTGAAGGAAAAACTGCGGTCGCTGGACAATGACAAAGCGTATGCGAGACGAAGCGCGCTTCTTGCGGAGCGGAGTGAGGGCGGAGCGGAGCGCCTGCAGGAGGAAATTCAAAAGAAAAGCAAAGAAATTGCCGTGTGCGGGGAGGCATCCCTGCAGTCGCTGCTACTGTTGCCAGATGAGAAAATTGAAGAACGGTTGTTTGGTGCATTTGAATGGGGAGAGCGGCTGATACCGGTTTTAATCCGGGACGGTATGATCGCGGAGGATTACGCGGCATATATGACCTATTTTTACCCGAACAGCATCTCGGAGGAGGAATATGTTTATCTGAACCGTGTCTTTGAGCGGAAGAGCGATGCGGGTCAGAAAGATATTCCAATCCTTCACCCCGAGCTGGTGCTGGGACATTTGAAGCGCAGTGACTTTTTGAGCGCGGCGCTGCCGAATACGTCGCTTTATCTGTATGTGCTCATGAACGGATCGGAGGAAGAGCTGGTGCTGGCGGCGGAAAATCTTGCCCGCTATCAGAATGTGGATTTTATGCTGGAAATTCTGGAAAAGGCAAAAACGGCGGGACAGCCGGAAGGCGAAAGCCTGGAGCGGAAATGGATCGCGGCGGTGCTGCGCGTATGGAAAAAACTTGGACAGGCATTTGCCGGCGGTATGCAGCGCAATGTATATGAGACGTTGGATAAAATCGTCGGACTTCTGCCGTTCCTGACCGACGAGGAGATAAAAGAAGCCGACTTTTCGCAGGTACTGAGCGTGAATCAGGAGGATGTGTGTGCGCGCTGTAAAATAGAAGAGATTAAGCAGCTTGCGAGGGCCGGCTACCGGTTTGACCGTATCTTTGAGCTTCCGGAGGAATTGCGGCGGTATGCATATGAACATTCGATTTATGTTCTCACAAAAGAGAATGTCGAGTACATCCTGCGGCGGTTTTATGACGAGGTTGCTGAGGAGGAAATTCCGAAGAGAAATTATGCGCTGATTATGCGGCAGGAGGATGCGCCTCTGGCGAAATATGTTTTAGAGAACAAAACGTATTACTTTGAAGAGATTTATGCCCCGTATTATGTGTCTGCTTCTGAGGAAGTCGAGGTGCTGACAGAACTTTTAAACGAAAAAGGGCTGCGCGACGAGCGGGAGGACGAAGTGATTGACGGCATGCAGGTGAAAATTCAGGACGCTTCTGAAATTATATGGAGCGACACGTTAGAGAAGCTCCTGAAGAAGAATAAGCTTGCGTTCACAAAGGAAAATATTCTGGAGGTCTGGTCGAAGGAGCAGGAGCTTACGGAGGGGCTGCGGGCGTTTGTGGCCGAAAATTACAGGGAGCAGAAATGCGGCCTGCGCTTTGTGGAGATGAAGAGCTACTTTGGAGAGACGAACGAGAAGCATCCGGTGGCCTTAAAGCTTTGTCAGCAATTGCTCGACATTGAGGAGATAGAAGACGATGCGTTTGGAAATCTTGTGCGGGATATCAATATATGCTATCAGAGAATGAAAAGTGATAGCATCAGGTGGAGCGACGGGAAGATGGCGCAGATCATCCGGACGGATACCATTGATATGACGGAGGATAACGTGCAGACCATGCGGGAGCAGAACCGGGACGACTGGCTTTATGTGTGGATTGAGTGTCAGCTCGATGCGTATTTTGGACTGATGGAAAACGAGGAATTGCGGAAGGAAGACGAATTGCAGACGCTGATTACAAGAGACGGTGTCGACGATGACGATAAGGTGCGCTGCATCAATTATTGCAGGAGACCCGTACGGATGTTGGAAAAATACAGCACAAGTGTGATTGAGGCGATCGCTGCGCAGAAATTGTTTGACGAAAACGGAGATGAGGGATAGACAAGTTCCCATCCCGCAGTACCGGAACGGTATTGCAGGATGGGAATTGATGTTTCAGGGGATTTGAAGTATGATAGATAAGGAGAAAATTACCTCGAAAGTACTTACAAATGAAGTGTCGGACAAAAAGGAGCGGTTTTATGAAAAAGCTTTTTTGGATAAAAATATGTCTTCTGACTGCCGTGCTGCTGTCATGTACCGCGAACCTCAGATATGAGGTGCAGGCAGCAGGCCCGGAGATGAATATCTATGCCATGTATCTCGGACATGCGGACAGGGGGGATTCTGTTCTGGTGGAGTCAAAGGGCGAATATCTGCTGATGGATATTGGGACGGGGAATCATGCACCTGCGATTATCGAGCAGTTAAAGCTGCTCGACGCGACGAGGGTGGACATCTATTTCAGCCATCTGCACGGAGACCATGTGGGAACCCTGCCGCAGGATAAGCTTGCGGGGCTTAAGGCGATTGAGAAGGCGGGGATTGAAATCGAAACCATGTATCTCCCGGCGCCGGAGCTTGCGCCGCTGTCGGTCTCGAATGCGGGAAAATACAGAAGGCTCGAAAACTTTATGGCATCGAGCGGTAAGGTCGTATATCTGAATGTGGGCGATACGTTTACGGTCGGCGATGTGAAGGGAACGGTAATCGGGCCGGTGAGCACGGAGTTGCTGACCCCGAACCGGTATGATTATGTGGATACGGAGACGGAGAAAATGTCCTATTACGAAAATAACTGTTCGCTGGTTTCGATACTGACCTGTGGAAATATAAAATATTTTACGGCGGGGGACATGTATGCGGAGGAGGCGCGCTTCCTGTTGCAAAGGTATGACAAAAGCGTACTTGACTGCGATATCATGAAGCTGTCGCACCACGGAACGGGTAACGGGAATATAGAGGAACTGATGGATGCGGTCACACCGTCTTATTCCTTTGCCTCCAACACAGGCTGGACGACAGAGAATCGGATTACCGGGAGATGGGAATTTGCAGATGGCCTTGCATGTGCGTCGAAGTACGGTGTCTGCTATATGGCGGGAAGCGAAGAGCAGACGATGATTTATCATGTGAGCGGCAATACGGTAAAAATGTATCAGGGAAAGACCCTGCAGACGGCGAAAAGCTTTCAGGGATGGCAGACATTTGTCGGAGCGGACGGCAGGAACCGGAAAACAGACACCTACTATTTTGACGGCAGCGGAAGACCGTTGAAGGGCGTACAGTATTTAAGCGGACATTATTATTATTTCGGAACCGGCGGCCGTATGGAATACGGAGATTATTCCGAGAGCGGAGGATACAAGTACTGGAAAGATTACGGCGGGGAATGGCGCCATTTTATGCTTTCCGAGGATAAGACACGGGCATATATGACAGTCGGATTCCGGGAATTTGCCGGGGAGCTGTATTACTTCGGAAAAGACGGGCTGCGGCTGCACGGCAAGGGGAAGACAGAGCGTGTAAAGCTCGGAAGCAAATATTATGCGGTGACGGCCGACGGCATTATCGTGCGGAATGACCGGGCAAAGATCGGTTCCGCCCAATATTATGCGGGGAAGAACGGCGTGCTGCAGAAGAACTGCAAAGTGAAAGTCAGGGGAAAATATTATATTTTTGACAGCAAGGGGAAGATGGTAAAGTCGTCCGGCAGCAAGAAAATTGTGAAGTTTAAAGGGAAAAAGTACTGCGTCGGAACAAGCGGCGCCCTGGTTGTCAACGGCATCGGAACTGTCGGAAAGGACAAATATTATTTCGGAAAAGACGGCGCGATGCGGGTCGGCGTAAAGGTGCAGATCGGGAAATCTTACTATTATTTCGGAAACAACGGCAAGATGGTCCGAGCGTCTAAGGGCAGTAAGCTTATCTCTGTCAAAGGCAAAAAGTATTGTGTGAGCACCTCGGGAGCGCTTGCGGTAAACAAGTGTGTGAAGATCGGAAAATATAAGTATTATTTCGGAAAGACCGGCGCGATGCGGACAAATGCGCGGATAAAGATAAAAGGAAACTATTATTACTTCGGGAAAAACGGTGCGATGTATGTGAAAAAGTATGTGGTTTTGGACGGAAAGCGTTATTATTGCCGGGCGGACGGCACAATGGTTCGGAAATAGCAGTGAAAGCGGATGGGTGAGGAGACTTGATGAAGAGAAACACACAGAAAATACGGATGGGAACGGTGCTGTTTGCATGTGCGCTGCTGGTTCTTTCGGAGCCGCTTGCAGCGTATGCGGGGGCGGAACAGAGACTGACGGAGGCGGTTGAAGCGGCAGAGTCCGCGGCGGAAACGGAGTCTGTGGAGCTGACAGAGGAAGCGGAAGATTTGGAGGCGGAGGAAACGGAGAAAAACGAGGAAGCGGGAGAGACCGAGTCGGGAGAAACGGAGGAGCCGACGGAGACCGAAGGAACCGAAACGCCGGAGGAGCCGGACACGACGGAGATCGAAACGACCGAGAAACCGGGAGAAACAGAGGCGCCGACGGAAATGCCGGAGGAACCGGACACGACGGAGACTGAAACGCCGGAGGAACCGGGAGAAACAGAGGAACCGACAGAAATGCCGGAGGAGACCGAGGCGACAGAAAAGGAGCCGACGGAGACGGAGGAAGAGCCGATGGAGACCGAGGAGGAAACCAAGAAGGAGTCGACGGAGACCGAGGAAGAAACCGAGAAGGAGCCGACGGAGATCGAGGAGGAAACCGAGGAAGCACAGGAGGATTCCGCGCGTGCGCCGCGGAATCCGGGGAAAAAGATTGCGGGAAAGGCGGAGCTCAAAGGCGCCGCACAGACCCGGATTGCGGTGGACGAAACGAATTTTCCCGATGAAAATTTCCGGTCGTATGTGCTCCGGTTTGATTTGGATAACGACGGATTTCTGAGCGCGGCAGAATTATCAAAAGTTACGGAGATCAACGTAAATGCAAGGAAGTGGAGTGATAGTCAGAAAATAAAATCGCTGGAGGGAGTAGAATTTTTCGGTTTTCTGCGAAAGCTCGACTGCGCATATAACCGGCTGTCCATGCTGGACGTACGTGAGTGCAGTCGGCTTGAAACGCTGGTGTGCGGCGGCAACGGACTGAGGAAGATAGCAGTGAGCGATCTTGCGTTTCTGCAGGTGCTTGAGACCGCAGACAATGCCCTGACAAGTCTGGATTTGGGCGGGTGCACGGCGCTGGTAAGCGTTGATGTGAGCATCAATAAGCTGGAGCGTCTGGATGTGGGGGCCTGCACAAAACTGCGGGTGTTAAACTGCGGAAATAATGTGAGGCTGACATCGCTGCAGACGGACGGGTGTGCGGCACTGGAGGAGCTGTACTGCAATAACACAAAGATTGAGCACTTAAATCTGCAGCCTCTGACGCGGCTTAAGGTGTTAAACTGCAAGTTGAATGATAAGCTTACGAGCCTGGATATCAAAAATATGCCGCAGCTGCAGACGGTGTACTGCGGCGGCGGGAATAAAAGCGGAGCGGCGGGACTTGTGCGGTTTTCTGTCAGTGACTGCGCTTTGCTGAAACGTGTGGTATTGGGGAGCGGTCAGGTGACGGAACTGACAGTCAGAAACTGTCCCAAATTAGAGAACCTCCAATGCAGCGATAATCAGATTGCAAAGCTTCGATTATTCGGATGTGCGGGATTAAAAACGTTAAACTGCGGCAGAAACCGGCTGGAACGTCTGGATGTGCGTGAGTGTCCGGCGGTAAAAGAGATTTACTGCGATAACAACCGGGCGCCTATGACGCTTACCGCAAAAAGCTGTGAGGCTTTAAAGGTACTCTACTGTTATGACAGCAATGTGACAGAACTTGATGTCAGAAATTGTAAAAAACTTCAGAGACTGAATTGCAGCAACAATCATATAACCGAAATGAAAATTTCGGGCGCCGAATCGCTGGAATATCTCTGGTGCAGGAATAATCTGCTGCAGGAATTAAATGTTTCGAAACTCAAAAAACTCGAATGGCTGGACTGTGCGGATAACCGGCTTTCGGTGCTGAAGGTGACGGAAAACAAATATCTCAAAAAGCTGCAGTGTGCCGATAACCTCCTTGAGACGCTGGACATTTCAAAGTGCACAGGGCTGGAACTGCTGCAGTGCAACAGAAACCGGCTATATTGCCTTGACATCAGGAAAAATAAAAAGCTATCACAGATCGGCTATGAGGGGAACTGCTATACGGTAAAGAACGGCACGGTCTTTGACATGAGAACGCTGCCGGGATTTGAACTGTCGAGAACGATAAACTGGACGGGCTGCGACAGGAGCAGCTACGGGACGGGATCCGTGATGACGCTGACCGACTTTTCGACCAATACGATAACTTATGAGTACGATATCAACCGGGGGTATTTCGTCAAATTTTCGATAAAATTCGAAAACCCGGGTGCGCCGAGTGAGATACGAAATATGGCGTGGGACCTCGCCGACGACACATACACGTATACAGGGAAAGCGGTAAAGGCAAAAGTTTACGCAGCGGACGGGATGGTGAGAAGCACCCATTACACGGTCACATATAAAAATAATATCAAACCCGGAATCGCCACCGCAGTGATTAAGGGAAAGGGTTCATTCAAAGGGAAGACGGAGCTGACGTTTAAAATCGTTCCGAAAAAGGTAAGCGTCGCCGGACTCACAAGCAAAAAATCAAAAAAGGCGGTTTTGACGTGGAAGCGCGATAAATCCGTGGACGGATATGAAATCCGCTATTCTACGGATAAGAGCTTTAAGAAAAATGTAAAACAGAAAACAATCAAAAAAAACAGCACGGTAAAGGCAACCTTAAGCGGTCTAAAAGGAGGGAAAACGTATTATGTGCGGATTCGCGCCTACAAAAAAACGGCGGACGGGACTTTCCGCGGTTCATGGAGTAAGACAAAGACCGTAAAAGTAAAAAAGTAACCGCAAAAAAGCTAAAATATTGGGAAACCGGTAAAAATTTCCAATTTTCTCTTGCGAAAGCCGGGATGATGTATTATGCTTGTAGTGCGACGGCGGGGAGACCTGGCATGCTGGTTCCGCTGTACGTAAAAGGGGGAAGAGCCTGCGCTCTTTCTCTTTTTTTGTGTGTATTAAACAGATTCCGGTACAAAACCCGGATGACAGATTTCTCCGGAAGTGGTAAAATAAGCATATGGAGTGCGCGATTACAGGCGCATGAAAAGAAACGGACAGGGGAGGCAGGTCAGATGAAAAACAGATATGTAGCATTGGCCATGGCGGTAATGGTCACGATAAGTACAATCTTCTGTGATGTCGGGGCTGTGACTGCTGCCGCAGCGGAGGCAGCGGCGCAGACCGAAGCGGTGACGGCGGAGGATACAGGGACGGAACAGACAGAGGAAGATCCGGATGCCGCGGCGGAAGAAGAGACTCAGACAGGCGAGACGACAGAGCCGACGGAAAGCACGGAGAATACCGGAAGCACCGGAGCCGATGAGACGACGGAGAACACGGAAGGAACGGAGAATACCGAAAGCGTCGGGCCGGATGCAATGACAGAGGGTACGGAAGGCACCGAAGATACCGAAAGCACCGGGCCGGACGTGACGACAGAGAGCACGGAGCCGACGGAAAATACCGAGACAACGGAGCCGACCGAGGAAACGGAAGAAACCGAGGATGCGGAAGGAACCGAGCCGACGGAAGAGACGGAGGAGACCGAGGAAACGGAAGAAACCGAGGAGACGGAGGCTGCGGAGGAAACCGAAGAGACGGAAGAGACCGAGGAGACGGAGGAGACCGAGGAAGAAGAAAACCCGTATGATCCCGACAATCTTCCTGCAGGCCTGCTTCCGCTGCAGGTCAGACAGGTAGGTGAGGTATCGGCTGACCGGATTTATCAGAGGGATGATACTTCGGAATATTCCATCCGCGCTTCCGCGGCGTATCATTCGCAGTGGGATAAGTATTCCACAAACTATTTTTACAATCAGCTGTCCGAGGAAGAGCGGGAAATATGGGACGATCTCGACGAGATGTGTCTTTCCTATCTGACGGGCACGGAGAATATTGACGGTTTTGACTATCAGGGTGATACCTATTATATGACGGAGTATGTGATGACCGGAATTTTAAGCTGGGATGAGGCCTATGAGGTAGCGCGGATGTTCCGCATTTCCAATCCCCAGTACTATTTCCTGAACACAAGCGCCTGGAGGTCAACGGTCGGAAGTTTCAGCCGTCTTGCGCTGGGGATCTATCCGGCATTCGCAAAAGGCGCCGACAGAAAAGCGGCTACGGCGCGTGTGAAGAGCACGGTAGACGCATGGACGGCGGCGGCAAACAGGTACGGCTCGGACGCGGAAAAACTCAAATCACTTCACGATTCGGTTGCGCTGAATGTCGATTACAATTACGATTTTATCGATCTTCCTGCGGATGAACAGAACAAAGCCGAGGATACGATGTATACGCAGTCGGCGTACAGTGTGTTCTGTACGGATCTGACTGTCTGCGCGGGCTACGCACAGGCGCTTGAGATGCTCTGCAACGGTATGGGAATTGACTGTGTTGCAGTCACAAGCTACAATCATGAGTGGAATAAAGTCCGCATCAACGATTCCTGGTACAACGTCGATGTGACCTGGAATGACGCCGGCAAGGATAAAGTTTACTACGCGTATTACGGGCGTAGCGATGATTATTACGATTCGGACAGCCCAGCGAATGCGGCCAGCCATGCGGAGGAGAGCCTTTGGAGCGGATATCTTCCGCCGTGTACGTTGGATACCGGTTCTTCGAATACGTCGGTCGGAACCTGGCCCGCGATCAGCGCAAGGGCAGCACAGCCGACGGTTGACGTTGATTTTATCGATTATGAGTTCAAGGTTAAGATGGAATGCGCGACTCCGGGGGCAACGATCTATTATACGTTAGACGGGTCGACGCCGTCGCCTGCGGCCACGAAGTCTTTTAAATATTATGGGCCGTTTGAGGCGTATTCCTATGATGAGATTAAAGCGGTAGCGGTAAAAGACGGACAGCTTGACAGCAATGTTTCCAAGGGGATCAGTGTGATCTTTAAGGTGAAATTCAACGGGAACGGCAGTACGAGCGGCAGCATGAAGAGCCAGAATATGATGTACGGAAGCGGTACGAAGCTCACGGCCAATGCGTTCAAGAAAAAAGGCTACACGTTTACGGGATGGAACACGAAAGCGGACGGAAGCGGCAAGGAGTGCGCGAATAAGGCGGACGGTTCCAAACTGACCAAGACTGCGGGAAAGACAGTCACGCTGTACGCACAGTGGAAAAAGACGAAATACAAGATTACTTATAAGCTGAACGGCGGAAAGAATAACAGTAAGAATCCGGCGAGCTATTATATCACGACGTCAACGATCACGCTTAAGAACCCGACCCGTTCCGGCTATACCTTTAAGGGCTGGTATACGGACGCGAAGTTTAAGAACAAGGCGACTTCCGTCAAGAAGGGAAGCACCGGAGACAAGACATTTTATGCGAAATGGGCGGGCGTCAGTTACAAGGTGAAGTTTAACGGAAACGGCAGCACGAGCGGCAGCATGAAGACGAGAAGCGTGACATACGGAAGCGGTGCGAAGCTCGCATCCGTCGGTTTTAAGAAAAAGGGTTATACCTTTACGGGCTGGAATACCAAGGCAAACGGAAAGGGAAAAACTTATGCGAACAAGGCGGACGGTTCCAAGCTGACCACAAACGCGGGAAAGACAGTCACGCTGTATGCACAGTGGAAGAAAACGAAATACAAGATCACCTATAAGCTGAACGACGGAAAAAACAACAGCAAAAATCCGAAGAGCTATTACATTACAACATCGACGATTAAGCTGAAAAATCCTACCAGGAAAGGGTACACGTTCAAAGGCTGGTACACCGATTCAAAGTACAAGAATAAGATAACCGAGATAAAGAAGGGAAGTACCGGAAACAAAACGCTGTACGCGAAGTGGGCAAAGACAAAATACACGATTACCTACAACCTGAACAAGGGGAAGAACAGCAGCAAGAATCCGACGAAATACTATATCACGACATCGACAATCAAGCTGAAAAATCCTACCAGAAAAGGATATACCTTCCAGGGCTGGTACACCGATTCGAAGTATAAAAACAAGATAACCGAGATAAAGAAGGGAAGTACCGGAAATAAGACGCTGTATGCGAAGTGGAAGAAAAAGTAGCTTCCTGTCAAAAAAAAGTTGAAACAGGTTGCGGATATGGTATAATAATCTCACTGGCGTGAGCGATTGCAAATTCTCAGCACAAATTATGCGCTGAGAATTTGTGATGTTGTAGGAATAAAAAAGTATGAGAGGTAATTTACAGTGAAAAGAAAAAAAGTAATTCTGCTGGCTGCATTTGCGCTGAGTATTTCACTTGCGGCCTGCGGGAACAAAGAAGACGAGGCGGTATCCACGGAAGTGACGGAGGAAACCGCAGGGACAGAGACGGAGGAGGCTGAGATTGTGGAGGCGGAGGTGCTGCCCGATGGGATGTACCGCAGTGAGCTTACAAATGAGTTAATCAGCGAGGAACTTAAAAATCAGCGTCCGATCGCCGCTATGGTGGACAACGAGTCGATCGCACTGCCGCATTACGGATTGTCAAAGGCGGACATTGTCTATGAGATGATGAACAGTACGATGAACGGGCGCATTACCAGATTTATGGCGCTGTATAAGGATTACGAGAGCGTGGATCAGATCGGAAGTATTCGAAGCGTGCGTCCGACGAACGTGATTCTCTCTGCGGAGTGGAACGCGATTCTCTGCCATGACGGCGGACCGTTCTACATAAACGAGTATATCGCTGAGCCGTCCGTGAATAATTTCAGCGGAACCTTCTCCCGCGTGGACAACGGAAAGTCCAGAGAGTATACCGAGTATATCCTGCCCGGCGATATGGAGAAGAATTTTGCAAACAGCAGCGTGGAAAAGGAGTACAACTCTTACTATCCGGGAGCGCATTATCAGTTTGCCGACGAGAACAGTCCGGTGGATCTCTCGGATGAGGCGGAGGTGATTGATGCGACGACGATCGATCTGCCGTTCCCGCATAACGGTTCCTTCTTAGAGTACAATGCAGACGACGGGCTGTATTACTATTCCGAGTACGGAAAAGCGCATGTGGACCCGGGCAATGACAACGCACAGCTCTGCTTTAAGAATCTTCTGATTCAGAGCTGCGGCTTCACGCAGTATGACGAGCACGGCTATTGTATCTTTGACTGTGTGAGCACCGGATACGGTTACTATGTGACAAACGGCAAGGCAGTCTATGTGAGATGGGAAAAGAGTGATATGACCTCTCCGACGCGCTACTACAATAACGTGACAGGCGAGGAGATCACACTGAATACGGGTAAGACTTACATCGGTTTTGTGCCGGTGGATGACTGGGAAGACCTGGTAATCGAATAGTCGGGACACAAAAGGGCGCTGTCTGCATTCACGTTTTATTTTTCACGTGTTTTGCGGACAGCGCCCTTTTGTGTGGGATTTTACATGTCCCGGTTTGCGGAGAAACACATTCGGTCCGGCGTTTCTGCGGCATTACGAAAAAAATGCCAGCGTCTTATCGGCGAACCGCAGCAGCCATGCCCGCAGCCGGTTCCAGAGGCGGACGATGCGCTCCGACAGCCACGGCTCGACGCGTCCGATCGTAAATTTTCGGAGTTCGTTTGCGAGAATCGCGGCAAGCATCACGGCAAGCACATAAGCGAACACGAGGAAAATCAGATACCATTTTTCGGCATACAGTTCCCAGTCGATATAGCGGTTTAAGAAAGCGCGCAGGAAGCCGTCGAGAACATAGACAGCAAGCACATTGCCGGCGGCCCGGTTAATGACGCCGTTTTTGAAACGCAGCTCCTGAAACAGCAGCAATAGCAGAACCGATGCGAAGATGATAAAGACGGAACAGTCTCTCGCAAACGTAGTATAAATCACACCGGATGCGAGAGAGCGGGCACCGTCGGCCGCGAAAATAATGCCGACGGAGAGCACGATGCCGGCCAGCAGCCGTCGAATCCGGAGCGGTCCGCTGCAGTAGAGCGCCAGATAGCGTCCGATCAGATAAATCATGACGAAATCCGCAAGGCCTTTGCCGGCATCCTGCATGATATCGTAGGTGGTGACGGTCGGTATAACCGAAAATATCAGGAGAAGCACAAGGAGCAGAGTTCGAAACTGCTCCTTTTTCATTTTTTCGGGAATCTGGTTTAAGTACGGGGCCAGAATGCAGAGGACAAAATAGCAGGAGATAAACCAGTACTGCCGCGAGATCACCGGGATGCAGGATTTGATCAGCGTCTTTATGCCGAAATCGCCGAGAAGCAGATTTCCGGCCAGCGTAAAGAAGATAATCATCAGATCGAGCCGCACAAGCTTTGCGAGGTCAAAGCGGATGCCGAAATAACCCGAAATCAGCACAAAACAGGTGACGCCGGTATTGAACAGAGAGTTGCAGAATACCTGCAGCAGCAGGTTTTGCGTGCTTACGGTCGTATCGATTCCCGCGAAAGTGTGCATCACAAGGATTCCGAAAATGCACAGCAGGCGCAGCAGTTCAAAATTGGAAGAGCGTTCTTTCTTCATAATAATCTCCTTTGTCCCGGAAAAATCTCCGGCGGTATGTGTTATCTGCGGAAGGGATGAAAATCCCCGTGCTTGATGCCCGCAAGGATGCTCCGCATATGCCACAGGAATCCGGTGACGCGCACGGGAAATGAAATTTTCTGCGCGGTAAAGAAATCGTACATATACAGCTTGGATATATCCACGAAATGCAGCGCGTGAAAACGGATCAGCCGGCCGTCCGAAAGGCGTCTGCAGTAAGGTTCGCCGTTCTGCCAGCGCAGCCGCTTGATGCGGAGCAGCCCGTCGTGCTCATATTCCCCGGGACGGAAACACTCGGGGATGCACATATTCAGATCAAACACGGTATTCTCATAGGGGATCAGCAGATTTAACACCTTATCCTCGGGCAGGGTTCTTGTCCAACGGTAGAGCAGGGTCATCTCCCCGACGCCGCCCGGCAGGTGATAATTCTGGTGAAACTCCCATTTCTTTCGGATCTCGTCCGCATGGTCTGCATACGTTTCGATACAGTAATCGAGAAACGCCGCGAGCGCATCCCGCTTAAAATAAGAAATACCGGCGCATGCGGTCTGACGCATACCGTTTCCGGAGGGACCGCCGGGAAGATTTTGATTTTCCGGAATTTCGAGCGCCGTATCACAGGACGCGAAGGGCGCATAATTGCTGAAATTGACATAAACCAGGATATCACTGTCCAAAATTACGCAGTCCTCGTAATCTTCCTTAACCAGAAATTCATAAATCAGAAAAAAGCGCTTGAAAAAGCTGACTGCCCAGGAATCCGGGTAGGCGGAAAAGTTCTGAAAGACGTTTGCAAACGCCTCGTAGCGCGCGGAGGGAAATTCGTCCACATGGTGCCAGTCGTGGCACCAGGCGCGGTTGTTCTCGTCGCCCAGCAGCACGACCTTTTTATTATATTTTGCGGCCTGCTCGATACAGTAGCGCAGGTATTCCTGATTCTTTTTGCCGCCGGACTGCTTTTTGGCTCCGGTTTCGTGATGGATAATGACGGGAATGGTGTGTGACATAAAAATCCTCCATGCCGGAGTGAGAAATAAGCTATCGAGCTTATTTCTCACTCCGGCCTCCTAAATAATATTATTTCCAGTATGTTCCGCCCTCGATGGCGTCGCTCCCGGCGGGCGCCTCGTCCGCGAGAGGGTAATGCCAGTATTCGTTGTACATGGCGACGATATCAGGCTCCATCTCGTCCCAGCGCTTGCCGCGCAGACCGAACAGAATCTGCAGACAGCCGCCCAGATGAATCGCCTGCCTGCCTGTTTTCTTGATGTGGGCCGCGAGCGGAAAACCGTAAGCGCCGCAGCCTAAGAGGGCAATGTCGAAATCGCGCCTGTCGCACTCGCCGCACATCCAGTCAAGCGCCTCAAACCAGTCCGAAAAGCGGGAGTCGGAAGCATCCCCGGAAGTCTGAACGGCTTTTAGGGTCAAAAGCTCAAATTTCGGAAGCATCTGCGGATTCAAAAAAAGCTTATCGTAATTTCTGTATTGCTGCCGGATGGAATCCTCAAACGGGTGCACGACGAGCACGCGCTTGCCCGCGAGCGCCGAAGACCAGGGAAATTCGTTCCGCCAGGGCTCGATCGAGATAAGCTTTGCGGTGGCTTTGAGATTTCGGCAGTATCTGCGGATATAATAATCTTCACAGGAATTCTGCCAGACACCCAGAATATCGAGCTGGCCGCAGGCATCCTTCATGACTTCGTTGAATCGGGGGAGCAGAGAGGTATCATTGGGGAAAAATCCCGCGTTGGTGTAGAGCTGGCCGCAGGCTTTTGCGGCATTGCCGCTGCGGTGAAATTCGTCCGTGCGCATGTTAAAAAGCTCTACCGCGCCGAAACGCCCCATCATAAAGGGGGCGCCGGACGAAATCAGCGCCGCCACCTCGCGGTTCAGCGTGTCGGTATCCCAGTAAGGCTTTCCGGCATAATGGGCATAGAGCCAGTCCGCATCGCCGTATTTTGCGCGCAATTTGTTTCGAAGCATGTATTTCAGGTAATAATAAGATTCTCCAATAATATTTTTCATAAACCCTCACAGAATAAAAGCGTAAATTCCTATCAGAATTTTATGCCGCAGTAAATTGCAGCTTTTTGCAATCGTAGCATAGATTGTACGGTTTTGCAATGGCCGCGCCGGCAATGCCGTCCCGCCGTGAAAAGAACTTGCAATCTGGGGGCGCAATTGTTAGAATAGGAAGATAAGATATTATGGCGAAAAAAGGGGTATTATATAATGAAAGTAGTTATTTTGGCGGGCGGATTCGGGACAAGGATCTCGGAAGAGTCGCATCTGAAGCCAAAACCGATGATTGAAATCGGGAATCAGCCGATTTTATGGCACATTATGAAGGAGTATTCCGCTTACGGGTTCAACGAGTTTGTCATCTGCGCGGGCTACAAACAGCAGGTGATTAAGGAATATTTTGCGAATTATTATCTGCACCGCTCGGATATCACGTTTGACTTTACCGCGGAAAATTCCATGGTGGTGCACAACAATGTGGCGGAGCCGTGGAAGGTCTCGGTGGTGGATACCGGGCTGAACACAATGACCGGCGGGAGAATCCGGCGCGTGCGGGAGTATATCGGCGGGGAGACCTTTATGCTCACTTACGGCGACGGAGTCTGCGATATCGATCTTGCAAAGCTCTACGAATTTCACAGGCGAAGCGGGAAGCTTGCGACGATGACGGCGATTCAGCCGGGCGGGCGATTCGGCACGATGGATATCGCGGGGGACAATGCGGTTGAGCGGTTTTCGGAGAAGCGGAAGGAAGACGGCGGCTGGATTAACGGCGGCTACATGGTGCTGGAGCCGAAGGTCATCGACTATATCGAGGGGGATGATACCACCTTTGAGCGGGAGCCGCTGGAGCGCCTTGCGGCCGAGGGGCAGCTGCAGGCCTACAAGCACGACGGATTCTGGCAGTGTATGGACACGCTGCGGGACAAGACGATGCTTGACGGTCTGCTCGAGGAGAACCGGGCGCCCTGGAAGGTCTGGGATTAGCGCGGCGGTTTGTGAGACAAGTAATCAGGGAGATTAAGATGGATTTAAGTTTTTATCGGAATAAAACCGTGCTCGTGACGGGGCATACCGGATTTAAGGGGACCTGGATGTGCGAGGTGTTAAAACGGCAGGGGGCGAAGGTCATTGGATACGCGCTTTCCGCGCCCACCGAGCCGTCGCTGTTTGAGCTGACGAATATGGCGGAGGGAATGGTCTCCGTGACGGGGGATATCAGAGATCTGCCGCATCTGAATGAGGTCTTTGACGCGTATCTGCCGGAGGTTGTCATTCACATGGCGGCGCAGCCGATCGTGCGGGAGAGTTATGCGAATCCGGTCTACACCTATGAAGCGAATGTGATGGGGACGGTCAATATCCTTGAGGCAGTGCGGCTGCACCCCTGCGTGAAATCGTTTGTCAATGTCACGACGGACAAGGTGTACCGGAACAACGAGTGGGAGTGGGGGTACCGCGAAAACGACACGCTAAACGGCTACGACCCGTATTCCAATTCGAAATCCTGCTCCGAGCTGGTGACGGATTCCTACCGGCAGTCCTTTTTCGGCGACGGGAGAACGGCGATTTCTACCTGCAGAGCCGGGAACGTCATCGGGGGCGGCGACTTTGCCAAAGACCGCATTATCCCGGACTGTGTGCGCGCCGTGGAGGCGGGCAGGAAAATCATCGTGCGCAATCCCGCGTCCATCCGGCCGTATCAGCATGTGCTGGAGCCGGTCTGCGCGTATCTGAAACTGGCGGAACTGCAGTACCATGACAGGGTGCGCTATGAGGGCAGCTACAATGTAGGGCCGGACGAGTGCGACTGCGTGACGACCGGAGAGCTGGCGGATCTGTTCTGCGGGAGCTGGGGGGAGCCGGCGGCGTGGGAGGATGTGTCGGAGCCGGGGGCGCCGCACGAGGCGGGCTTTCTGAAGCTGGACTGCTCGAAAATCAAGCGCGTGACGGGCTGGAGGCCGAAGTGGCGCATTGACGATGCGGTGGAACATGCCGCGGCGTGGAGCAAGGTGTATCTGAGCGGGGGCGATATCTGCGCCGAGATGCGTCGGGAGATCGCACATTATCTGGAATAGAGAGGGCGGATATGAAAAAAGTAATCGTATCGGGCGCGAACGGGTTTGTCGGCAGCGCGGTTGTAAAGGAACTGACGGAGCACGGAATCGAGGTGCTTGCGCTGGCGCATAAGGCGCACAGCGAAAATCTGCCGCAGAGCAGTCTCGTGACCTGTTATTCGTTTGACATTGCAAATGCGGCGGAGCTTGCGGAGAAAATCCCGGACAGGGACTGCGATACGTTTTTCCATTTTGCATGGACCGGATCTGCGGGAAGCGCGCGGGCCGATGTCGGACTGCAGCTTGACAATGCAAAATGGACGGCGGACTGTCTGCGCGCGGCGAAGGCGCTGGGCTGCAGCCGGTTTGTGGGCGCGGGGAGCATCATGGAGACGGAGACCTGGCGCGCGGTGTGGCAGCCGGAAAATAAGCCCGGACTCGGCTATATCTACGGGAGCGGCAAGCTTGCGGCGCATACGATGTGCAAGTCGGTGGCGGCGGATATCGGGATAGAGCTTGTGTGGGCGATGATTACCAACGCGTACGGCGCCGGGGAGAAGAGCCCGCGCATGGTAAATACGACGATTCGAAAATGCATCCGGGGGGAGGCGCCGCAGTTTACGGCGGGCACCCAGAATTATGACTTTGTGTATATTGACGATGTGGCGCGGGCGTTCCGGCTAATTGGGGAAAACGGCAGACCGTTCTGCGAATACCTGATCGGTTCCGGTGAGGCGAAGCCGCTAAAGGAATTTCTGCTGGAGATGAAAGCGGCGATTGCGCCGGAGCTGGACTTTATTTTCGGGGATATCCCGTTTACGGGCGTGAATCAGCCGCTCGCGGATTTCGACTGCACGAAAACCGAGACGGACACCGGATTTAAAGCCGCGGTCAGCTTTGGCGAAGGATGCAGGCGCACAAGGGACTGGATAAAACGCGAAGAGGAATAAGAGGAGGGGCGGATGATACAGAAATTTGAGTTTGAGGAGACGGAGATTGCGGGCCTGATCAAGGTAACGCCTTTTAACGCGGACGATGTGCGCGGGTGCTTTACAAAAGATTACTCCAAAGAGGTGTTTGAGGCGAACGGCATCCGGCACGATCTGATGGAGGTGTTTTACACGACGTCTTATAAGGGCGTGATCCGCGCGCTGCATTTTCAGCGCGAGAAGCAGCAGCCGAAGCTGGTGCGCTGCATTTGCGGTCATGTCTACGACGTGGTGGTGGATCTTCGAAAGGACAGTCCGACATTCAGAAAATGGCTGGGCTTTGATTTGATCGGAAGCAGGCACAATGAAATTTTGGTTCCGGCGGGCTGCGCGCACGGGTATCTGGTGCTGGAGGAATCCATCGTCAGCTACAAGTGCGCCGAAAAATTTTACGGGGAATACGATGACGGGATTCTGTGGAATGATAAGGATATCGCCGTAGAGTGGCCGCTCGATAAGATCGGCGGAAAAGAGCAGGTGATTCTGGCGGACAAGGACAGGAATTTGCAGACCTTCCGCGAATTTATGGATACCTACGGCGGGTTCTAGGAGGATAGCAGAATGCGAAAGAAAATAAGCATGGTCATTCCGACTTACAATGAGAAAGACAATATTTTTGACGACTATGACCGGCTCAAAAAGATTATGGACGGGGCCCTGTCGGCGTATGACTATGAGATGCTTTTTATCGACAACTGTTCCACCGACGGCACAAGAGATCTGCTGCGGATTCTCGCGGATAAGGACGAGAATGTCAAGGTCATTTTTAACGGCAATAATTTCGGATGGATGCGCTCTTCGTTTTACGGGATGATCCAGACAACCGGGGACTGCACGGTGCTGCTTGCCGCGGATATGCAGGAGCCGCCGGAAATGATGGCGGATTTTGTGCGCGAGTGGGAGGCCGGGTACAAGGTTGTCATCGGCATTAAGAGTAAGAGCAACGAAAACAAGTTCAAATATTTTATCCGTGAGTGCTTTTATGACTTCCTGAGCAAGATTACCGAGAACAAGCATATCAAGCAGTTTATGGGCTTCGGGCTTTACGACCGGGAGTTTATTGACGTGCTGCGCAGGCTCGAGGACCCGATTCCATATTTCCGCGGGATTGTGGCGGAGCTTGGCTTTAAGATGAAGCAGGTCGAGTATGTGCAGGACAAGCGGAGGAAGGGAAAGACGCACTTTAATTTCTTCCGCATGTATGACCTTGCGATGCTGGGAATCACCTCCTACTCCAAGGTGCTGATGCGCATGGCGACGATTATCGGCTTCGGGATATCCGGCATTTCGATTTTGATCGCGTTTGTGACGCTGATCTTAAAGCTGTTTCATATCATCGACTATCCGGTCGGTATCGCGGCGATCAGCATCGGCGTATTTGCGCTTGGCGGAATTAATCTGTTTTTTGTGGGCCTGGTGGGGGAATATATTCTGAATATGAACGCCCGCATTATGAAGCGTCCGCTTGTGGTGGAAGAGGAACGACTAAACTTTTAAGAGGAATCGATGATGTTAGAATCATTTGCGAGGAACAAAAAGGGAATATTGATTATGATGGCATCCGCCGTCTGCGCCTGTGTGGGGCAGCTGCTGTGGAAGCTGTCGGCGGAGCAGGGGATCTTCGCGGCGCTGTGCGGATTCGGCTTTTACGGACTCGGGGCGCTGTTTATGCTGATCGCCTACAAATTCGGCAAACTGTCGGTACTGCAGCCGATGCAGAGCATCAACTATGTGATCAGCATCGTGCTCGGAGCGATTGTGTTTGACGAGGCCGTCACCGCGGGGAAAATTGTCGGGGTTCTCGTCATTATGACCGGAATCGTATTAATCAGCGGAGGTGACGAGGAATGATTTATGTGCTTATGATTGTGATGGCGGCCATCGCCGCGACGGCCTCCCTGTTTTTTAAAAAGGCATCCGGCTGCGGCGGGGTGCTTGGCATGTTAAAGTGTGCGGATCTGTATATCGGCGGGTTTCTCTATGTGCTTGCGGCGCTGTTTAATATTTATATCCTGCGGTATCTGGATTATTCGGTCGTGATGCCGATGGGTTCTCTGACCTATATCTGGACGATGCTTTTGTCCTTTCTGGTATTAAAGGAGCATATTTCGAAAAAGAAGATCATCGGCGTCGCGTGTATTATTGCGGGCGCCGTGTGCGTGGCATTCTCATGAGGTGATTATGGAACAGGCAAAACGATGGATGACAGGGAACTATAAATGGATATGGATTGCGGTGATTGCGCTGATTCCGGTTTTCCCGCTGTCCGGCCTGCTGTACGGCGTGGATGTCAGCGATGTGGGACTCAGCATTAATCAGTACCGCTTCTGCTTTGAGGACATCGGCAGCGTGTATCTGCCGATTCTTTTGACAGAGGTGATCGGAGCGGCTTTTTTTGTGGTGTTTGACTGGCTGCATATCCCGACGTATCTGGGGACCGAGATTATCTGGGTACTTGCGGTGTATTATATGTGTTATCTGAGCTACCATATTTACCGGAAATACCGCAATGACTGTCTGGTGCTGCCGGCGCTCGCGCTCGCGGTGCTGTTTGCAAAATGTAATTTCCACTATTTTATCTATGCGACGGGCGTGGCGGTCATGGCGCTGACGGCTCTGTATTTTCTGATTCTTGCGGTCAATGACGAAAAGCCGTGGATGCTTGCGCTCTCTGTCTTTTTTATGGTGATGGCATGTCTGTGCAAGATTTCTTCGCTGCTGCAGTTCGGCGTGTTTGCGGTGCTTTTCTATGACCTGTATCAAAAGAAAAACGGCGCGTATTTTTGGCGGCAGATTCTCTGGTGCGTGATCGGCTTTGCGGCCGGACTTGCCTTTGCGGCGGCGCTGATCGCGGGCGCCTGCGGCTTTGAGAAATACGGCGAGATGCTCGTCGAGATGTTTCTGTATGCCGGAAATTCCAAGGACGGGCACACGATCGGAAATATGGTGACGGCGAATGTGAAGGGGGCGCTGCGCGGACTGCTGCTGCTTGCGGCGCTTGCGGCGGTCGCATTTGCCGCAAAGAAGCTTCCGAGGGCGGAGCGGGCGCTGCGGTGCGCGGTTCCTGCGGCCGTCGTGCTACTGCTTGCCGGAAAGCTGTTCGGGCTTGACCGCGTCATGGGCTTTTCGATCCTCTACGGGGTTGTGTTTGACTATCTGAATGCGCTGGCCGTCGTGGTCGCGCTGATTTATGTGTGCGTGATCCTGATTTTGCGGAGCGAAACGTATCCGCAGGAATTTAAAAATCTCGCGCTGTGCGCGGGAGTGCTTACGGTGCTGATGCCGATCGGATCAAACACCGGAATCCCGCATATCTGCAACGAGATTTTCTTCGCGCTTCCGTTTATCGCAATCTTTGTCGGGGACGCGCTGCGGAAATCCGAATTTTTTGCCGGCGGGAAACCGGTGACGGGAGCGGCGGGCAATGCCGCGGCCGACGGGACGGCGCGGCTGCCGGACGTGGGTGTACAGCTGACGCTGTTTGCGATTGTGTGGTGTGTCGGACTGACCGCATGGCAGAGCCTGTATCTGACAAGAGCGCGCTATGCGGCGGGGGACGAGGTCAAAGCGTTTTCCATCGAAGAACTGCGCTTTATGAGCTATGAGGCTGCGGTGGTGGATGAGCTTGAGGATATCACGGCGCATCTGCGGCAGTATGACGACGGGGAGCGCAGGCTGATCGTGGGCGGCGCTGCGCCGATTCTGAATTATCTGTCCGGTATGCCGCCTTACAACGAGGGCTGCGGCGGCTGGATTGAGACGGAGTTTATCACCTATGAGAAGATAGAACAGCAGCTTGCGGAGGTTACCGACTATCCGATTGTGGTGATGTGTAAGACGGCCGTGGAGCAGGGGCATCCGAAGGTGGCGCTGGTATCGGCGTTTATCGAGGAGCATCCCTACAAACTGGCGTATCAGACCGCGGAGTACAGCGTCTATATCCCGGACGAGGAATCATGAGACCGTATTTCGGGGACGGAGTGAGAGGTCTGCGCCGTCTGTGGCGCAATGAAAGGAAAGATGGGAGAGAGCCGAAATGGTGGCAGTAAAAATCGGAGACGGCATGGGCAATCAGCTGTTTAATTATGCGTGCGGCTATGCCGCGGCCCGCCGTGACAACGATACCCTGATGCTGGATACCTCGGAGTGTGACAATTCTACGCTCCGGGATTTCGAGCTGGACAAATTCAATCTGAAATACGACGCGCGCGAGTCCTTCCCGAACCGGAACGGCGTCGAAAAGCTGTTTAAGCGTCTGCGGCGGAACCTCAGATACCGGGTGATAAAGGAGCGCGAAGTATTTTTAAACCGGGGCGGGCGGTACGATGTCAACGACATCGATCCGCGTGTCTTTGAGAAAAAGGGAGTGCGCGACAAGTATCTGCTGGGATACTGGCAGCATCTGGCTTATTTTGAGGAATACCTGGACGAAATCCGGGAGATGATGACGCCGGCCTATGCGCAGAGCGGCCGCGTCGTGAAGCTGCGGGAGCAATTTGCCGCGGAGGAAACCTGTGCGGTGCACATCCGCGGCGGTGATATCGGAGGGCCGTCGGGCGCGTACTTTTTGCGTGCCGTCGCGCGGATGGAACAGGAGCGGCCGGGGGTTTCGTACATTATTTTTACGAATGACAGAATGCGTGCCGCAGAAGCGCTCGAAAAGCTGGATAAGGCGCACCGGATGACCTATGTGTCGGAACTCGGAGATTTCTCCGATGCGGATGAGTTTTTCCTGATGGCGTCATGCCGGAATCAGATTTTATCGAACAGTACGTTTTCTACCTGGGCGGCCTACCTGAATCGGAATCCGGACGCACTTGTGATTATGCCGGACGACATTTTAAGTGAGCGGATGAGGCGGAAGGGATGGCTGATTTGCTGACGCACGGTTTTCGGAGCGGACGCAGAAACAGCAGAGAAATGAGGAAAAATATGAAAGATTTGATCGAAAGTGTATTTAAGGTATTTGACAGAAAACAAAAGCGCAGACTTTTGTATGTGGCGGTGATGATTTTAATCAACTCGGCGGTCAGTCTGCTTGGGGTGGGCGTGCTGCTTCCGTTTATTCAGGCGGTCATGAATCCCGAACAGCTGCTTTCAAATGAGTATGTCCGCTGGTTTTACGACCTGTTTTCGTTTTCGGATACCAGCCAGCTGGTCATTGCGATTGCGGTGGCGATTATGTTTGTGTATGTGGCAAAGAACGGATTTATTATCTACATGAACAATCTGCTCTACTGCTTTGCCTACTACGGAAAGCAGGAAATGCAGGACCGCATGATGAAATATTATATCAGACAGGAATACACCTTCTTTCTGAATCACAACAGCGCGGAGCTGATGCGCGATATCAACACGGACCCGGAAATGTTTTATGCGGCAGTGCAGAATATGCTGCAGCTTGCGTCGGAGGTCTGCGTCAGCGGCGTCATGGTCGTCTTTCTGGTGGTGAAGGACCCGCTGATTACCTTTTTTGTCGCGGTCGCGATGGGAATCATGGTGTTTCTCTTTATGAAAAAACTGCGCAGGATTTTGTCGGGCTTCGGCGAGGATCGCAGAATTTACAACGCGAAGATTCTCCAGTGCATGCAGCAGGCGTTCGGCGGCATCAAGGAGATCAAGATTGCCAACCGCGAAGCCTATTTTGAGAATGAATTCATTCGGCAGAACGGAAAATATACCTATGTGATTAAACAGAATTCCTTTTTGAGCTCGGTGCCGAAACCGGTGATGGAGGCACTGTGCATCGTCGGGCTGATGGCCGCGATTATCGTGCGGATCAGCACGACGGCTACGGACCCGGGAGAGTTTGTCGGAACGCTTGCGGTATTTGCTGCGGCGGCATTTTACCTGCTTCCCTCCGCGAACAAGATGTCCGAGTATCTGGCGTCCATCATCCACAACGGTGTGGTGATCCGCAAGATCGGAGAGCAGTATGCGGCGATCCGCGACATGGAGCTTGCGGATATCGAGAGCGGGGATTACAGAGAGGTTTCGCTCGAGCGGGAGATTGCGGTGGAGCATCTGACCTTTTCCTACCCGGACACGGAGGAGCCGGTGCTCTCCGATATCAATGTGACGATTCCGAAGAATGCTTCCGCGGCTTTTATCGGTCCGTCCGGCGCGGGAAAGACCACGATGGTGGACCTGATTCTGGGCGTGTTAAAGCCGCAGGAGGGCCGGATTGCCGTGGACGGAACGGATATCGCAGAATCCTACCGGGGCTGGCATGACAAAATCGGTTATATTCCGCAGACGATTTATATGCTTGACGATACCATCCGAAACAATATTGCGTTCGGTCAGGCCGAGGGCATTGACGATGCGGCGGTCTGGGACGCGCTGCGCCAGGCGCAGCTGGATGATTTTGTAAAATCGCTGGATGACGGCTTAGATACGATGATAGGCGAAGCCGGCGTGCGGCTTTCCGGCGGGCAGCGCCAGCGAATCGGAATTGCGCGGGCGCTTTACCGCAAACCGGAGGTGCTGGTGCTTGACGAGGCGACCTCGGCGCTTGACACCGAGACCGAGGAGGCGGTGATGGAGGCCATCGACAGCCTGCAGGGGCGGATGACGATGCTGATTATCGCGCATCGGCTGTCGACGATTAAAAACTGCGATATCGTCTATCAGGTGGAAAACGGGGCGGTGCGGCGGAAACAGGAAGCGTAATAGCGGGCGTGGGCCGGCGGGGCCGGGTGATGCTGAAACTTTGAGGAAGCGTATGACAGGGAGGAAACGGGATGCTGATTGTGGAACCGTGTGCGGGACTCGGAAATCGTCTGCTGGGGCTGGCAAGCGCGTATGCGCTCGCAGAACGGCTCGGGCGCAGGCTTGTCGTCATCTGGAAGCGCGAGGCAGGCTGCAATATCCGGGCGTCGGAGCTGTTTGATCTGCCGATGGAGGTGGTCGAAATCAGCGAGAACGGCCTGAAAAAGGAGCCGATCGCACAGCTGCGCGGGGACCGTGAAAAAAAGAAATGGCGGGGAAAGGCGAGCCTGTTTTTAGAGTGCGAGGACGTGGAACGCATCAAAGCGCGGCGGGGCTATGAGGGGTTATTTGAAACGCTCCAAAAAGAGCCGGCGGTCTATTTTAAGACGTTCGGGCCGGTCTGTGCGCTTGGCGCGGGAAGCTACCGTTTTCTTCGTCCCGGCAGGAAGATCGAGGCGAAGGGGGAAGCGCTGTTTGCGCGGCTGGGGGAACATTCCGTCGGCGTGCATGTGCGGCGCACCGACCACACCGAGGCGATCGCAAACAGTCCGCTGTCGCTGTTTCTTGAGCGGATGGAGCGGGAGCTTGCGGCGGATGAAAAGACGGAATTTTTCGTGGCGACGGATGACGCCGGCGTGAGGGAGGAGTTAAAAGCCGCCTTTCCGGCACAGAAGCTGATTTTTAACGAGAAGGGGATTATCGACCGGGATTCGAAGGAGGGGATTGAGGACGCGTTTGTCGAGATGCTTGCGCTCTCAAAGTGCAGAAAGATTCTCGGCAGCTACAACAGCACGTTCAGTCTGCTGCCGTCTTACATCGGCGATATCCCGCTGGAGGTCGTTTCAAAATCATGAGGAAGCATATGGAACTTACGACATGCAATATTTTGGGGACAGAGATTCTTGTCACCGATATGAAAAAGACGGTGGCGCTTATCGAGGAGCATATCGGGGAGCTGCGCGGGAACTATATCTGTGTCGGCAATGTCCACACGACCGTGACGGCGCATGACGACGCGCACTATCACACGGTGCAGAAGGAGGCCGCATTCGTGCTGCCGGACGGCAAGCCGCTGTCGGTGTACAGCAGAAAGCACGGGTACGCAGAGGCCAGGCGCGTGACCGGGCCGGATCTGATGCTCGCGCTCTTTGCAAGAGACAACGGACTCAGTCACTATTTTTACGGCAGCTCCGAGGAGACGCTTGCGATGCTCCGGGAAAAATTGGAGCGTCAGTATCCCGGTCTTAAGATTGCGGGGATGGTGTCGCCGCCGTTCCGCCCGCTAAGCGAAAAAGAGGATGCGGATGCGGTGCATGCCATCAACGAATCGGGAGCGGATATTATCTGGGTGGGACTGGGCGCGCCGAAGCAGGAGAACTGGATGTATGCGCATAAGGGCCGGGTCGGCGGCGTGATGATCGGCGTCGGAGCCGGTTTTGACTACCATGCGGGCAATATTAAGCGGGCGCCTGCCTGGATGCAGAAGCTTTCGCTCGAGTGGCTGTACCGGCTGGCGCAGGACCCGAAACGGCTGTTTAAGCGGTATCTGGTGACCAATACCCGCTATCTGTATCTGATACACAAAAAGTAAGCCGTATGGCTGTGGAGGGAAACTATGTGCGGAATTTACGGTGTGGTTGAGAAAAAAATAGACCGCGAACTGGCGATAAAATGTCTCGATACGATGTATCACCGCGGGCCGGACGGCAGCGGGCTCTGGCAGGAGGGCGGCGTGACGCTCGGCCACCGCAGGCTTTCGATCTTGGATCTGTCCGGAGCCGGGAGCCAGCCGATGTCCTATGCAGACGGACGCTACGAGATGACGTTTAACGGGGAGATCTATAATTTTATCGAGATACGCGAGGAGCTTAGGAAAAAGGGACATACGTTCCGGGGGGAGAGCGACTCTGAGGTAATATTGGCGGCTTTTGCGGAATGGGGAGAGAAATGCGTCGAGCGCTTCAACGGCATGTGGACCTTTGCCGTCTGGGACGCGAAGCTGGGGCGGCTGTTTCTCTCGCGTGATCGTTTCGGCGTAAAGCCGCTGTTTTATACCGAATTTCCGGGAGGCGGCATGGCATTTGCGTCGGAGATGAAAGCGCTGATGCCGCTGCTTGATACGGCAGAGCCTAACAAGGCCATGTTTGACCGCTATTTTGCGGACAACCACTATGAAAATCAGAAAGAATGCCTGATCCGCGGGATTTGGCGTTTCCCCGCAGGGCATAACGCGTGGTATAAGAACGGGACATTAAAAATCGAGCGCTACTGGAACACGCTCGACCATCTGGTGACGGTGCCGGAGTCTTACGGGGAGCAGGTGGAACAGTTCAGAGAACTGTTTCTGGATGCGGTGAAACTGCGCATGAGAAGCGATGTGAGGCTGGGCACGGGCTTAAGCGGCGGTCTCGACTCGTCCGCGACGATCTGCGGTATGTCCCATATCTCGGGGAACGTCGCCGACGAGCGCGCAAATAAAGACTGGCAGCATGCCTATGTGGCATGCTTCCCGGGGACGGAGCTTGACGAGACGAAGTACGCGAAAGCCGTCACGGATTACCTCGGGATTCCGCATACGTTTTTGAATGTGGACACCGCGGTCTCGGAGAATGATTTTCTGCAGCAGCTGTACTGCTTTGAGGAGCTCTGGGGGAATCCGCAGGTTCCGATGATGCAGCTCTACCGCAGCGAACGGCTGGACGGCACGACGGTTTCACTCGACGGGCACGCGGCCGACGAGCTGTTTGCGGGCTACGGGTTTGACGTTGTAAAGGCGTATCCCGACGCGTCGAATAAGGCGGAAATCGACATGATCACGACGGCTTATCTGAACCAGAATTCCGAGGAGGGGATTCCGGTCGAAAGCGCGGAATTTAAGCGGCAGAGAAACCGGCTGTACCGGGATTATATGTTTCGGTACCGGGCGAAAAAGCTGCTCGGGAGGGCGGACGTGCGCAGCGCCTACGCGTCTCATCCGAACTGGAACCGGCTCGACAATCTGAATAAGGCGCTGTTCGTCTCGACGCACGAGACGATTCTGCCGACGCTTCTGCGCAATTACGACAGGGACAGCATGGCTTCCGGCATTGAGATCCGGATGCCGTTTCTGGATTACCGCATCGTGCAGCTGGCGTTTTCTCTGGGCTGGCGCTCGAAGCTTCACGGGGGCTGGTCAAAATCGATCGTGCGGGACGCCTGTGCGCCGTTTATGCCGGACGAGGTCTGCTACCGCAGGACAAAGCTCGGCTTTAACGCGCCGCTCGCGGACTGGATGCGCGGGCCGTACCGGCAGTTTTTTGAGGACACGGCGGCGAGCGCGGAATTTGCGGCCTGTGAGCTGGTTGACGACCCAAAGAAGGTGCGGCAGGATCTGCAGCGGTTTTTAAGCGGCGGCGACGGCACGCTTCATGAGGCGGCGGATATCTGGAACCGGATCCAACCGTATCTGTGGGAGCGCGCGATGATAAAGCAGGACTTTACGCGCCGCAATTTTAAAGCGCAGGCGTGAGAAACAGATGTTACGCGCCGGAAAGGCATGGTTATTGAATATGAATCGTTATAAATATCTGGACATCGCCCGCGGAATCGGGCTGATGTTAGTGATTATCTCCCACAGCTGCGGGCTCAGCCACTATCTGATTAATTTTTATATCCCGCTGTTTTTTCTGGTGTCGGGTTACATCTACAAAGAGGGGAGAAGCTACGGGGAGAATATCTCGCGCAAGGCGAAGCGCCTGTTAATCCCGTATTTCGGGTACAGTGCGCTGCTCTTTGCGTTTTATGCGGCGATACGCAGAAATGCGTCGGAGATTCTTGAGTCGGCGTTCGGCATTGTGTATTCGCGCTACTGCCTGTACGATACGACGCAGTTTGCCGACAACCGCTATCTGTTTACGGTTGCAAACGGGGCCATGTGGTATCTGACGGCCTTTTTTGCCGCGAGCCTTGTGTACCACCTTGTCATTGACCGCTGCCTTGCGAGCAGGAAATTTCTCGCGGGCTGCGCTGCGGTGCTGCTTGCGGTGACCATGGCGCTTGCCGAGCTTCCGATTCTGCTGCCGTGGAGCCTGGATTTGGCCTGCGTGGGAACACTGTTTCTGATCGTGGGGACGTTTCTGGGACGCGCGAAGTTTTTTGAGCGCGATTGGAATATCCCGCTTGTGCTCCTTGTGTTCGCGGTTTATGTGGGCCTTAGCTACATAAACCCCGGCATTAACATGTCGGTGCGGGAGTACGGCGTGTACGGGGCTTTGAGCGTGCCGTTTTTTATCCTGATCGGTATATCGGGCTCCCTTTTGTGTATCTGGCTGGCAAAACTGGTGCAGAACCTTTTGATCGGATGTGTGCTCGGCTATATCGGGCAGAATACGATCGTGCTTTTGGCGCTGCATATTTTAGGACTTGAGCTTGTCGGCATTGTGATCGGCAGATTTATCGATGTGGGCAGCCTGCCCGCGGCGGCCTACGCGCTTTACCATGCGGTGCGTATCGGGCTTGCCGTGGCTGGCGGCCTGGCGTTTGGAAAACTTGTGGAAGGGGGCAAGAGCGCGTATGAGCGGAGAAAGAACGAGCAGAAATTCGAGCATTGAGCTGTTCCGCATCCTGTGTCTGTTTCTGATCTTCTGGATGCACGGGGCAGGCAGCTTTTCGGGAGGCGGGATCAACGCCTGGCTTGCGATTGCGGCGGATTCCGTGGGAAATATCGGAGTCTCCTGCTTTATTCTGATTTCCGGTTACTTCGGCATAAGATGGAGCGGGAAAAAGATGATAAAGCTGGATTTGATGCTGATCTTCTACTGCTGGATCGGTCTGGCGTTTCGGCTTGCGTGGGGGACTGCCGGGAGCGGCGAGAACATATTGTCCTATCTGTTTCCGGTTATCGGGAAGTATTCCTGGTATTTTACCTGTTATTTTGCGCTGGCGGCGCTGTCGCCGTTTCTCAACGAGGCGATTGAACGGCTCGGACAGCGGCGGTTAAAGCAGCTGATTCTTGTGATGCTGCTGATATTTTCCGGTGTTACAACGTTTTTCTTTTTTGATATTACAGGGGACAGCGGCAAGGGGATCGTGCAGATGGTGATGCTGTATCTGATCGGCCGCTATATCCGGATATCCGGGATGGTCGGAAGGTACCGCGCAGGGAAGCTGGCCGCAGCCTTTGCGGCGGCTGCCGCGGTAAATATCGCGTTGAACGGGACGCTCTATGTCGTCACGGGGACCGTGCAGAACCGTTTTGCGAGGGACAATACGCTCTTTATCATTGCGGAGGCGGTGCTTGCGTTTCTGATTTTTGCGGATATGCGCTTTGAAAACGGTTTTGTCAACCGCATTGCGTCGTATGTGCCGGCGATTTTTATTATGGAGTGGACGCTGCGCGAATGCACGATTCACTATCTGTTTGACTATCTTGCGTGGAACGGGAGCGGCGTTTACCACCTGATCTTAATCGGCCTTGCGGTTGCGATGGTCGCCGCGGGATCGGTAATCGAGGCGCTGCGCAGACTGCTTCTGCATGTGCCGGAGGAGTGGCTTGCAGGATGCCTGTACCGGTTCTGGACGGGACTCTGGAAGAAAATTGAGACGAAACTTCCCGGTATCTGAGGCGGCTTTTTGTATGTGCGGAGAAAAGAAAAACGAATGATGAGAAAGGAGTGACGGCATGGCTTATCTGGCGGGAGGGATACTGCTGTACGGCAGCATATCTGCGGTTTTATTTTTGATACGACCGAAATCGCGGCTGCACTGTGTGACGATGGAGACGCTTGGGCAAAAGGAGAAAATTGCAGCCGCTGCGGTGATGCTGCTTTTGATACTGGCGTGCGTGATACCGATGGGCTGGGTTCCGGGCTGGACCGGTCAGGAGGACAATGACAGGAACCAGTATGAGCTGACCGCGGAGGCTTTTCTGAACGGCCGCCTGTATATCGACAGCGGCGATGTGGACCCGCTGCTGACCGAGATGGAGAATCCGTATGACCCTGCGGCGAGAGAGGAGCTCGGCGTCGATTACCGGTGGGACACGGTGTATTATAACGGGCATTACTATATGTACTTCGGCGTTGTGCCGGTGGTGCTTCTGTTTCTGCCGTTCCGCATCCTGACCGGCACGGCGCTCGCGGCCTACCACGCGACGCAGGTGTTTGTGGCGCTGTTTATCCCGGGGATGTTTGCGTGTCTCGCGATGATTTCCAGACGTTTTTTTGCAAAGCTGTCGTTTGGCATGTATCTGTTTTTGGCGGCAGCCTTTTCGGCGATGAGCGTCTGGTACAGCGTGACCGCCCCGGCGCTTTACTGCACGGCGATTACGGCGGCGCTCTGCATGGAGATATGGAGCCTGTTTTTCTTTTTCAGGGCCGTGTGGGTGGAGCGGGACGAGAAAAAGCAGATCCTTCTGGCCTTTTTCGGCAGCCTTTTCGGCGCGCTTGCGTTCGGGTGCAGGCCGCCGATTGCGCTCGCGAATCTGTTTGTGCTCCCGATGCTCGCGGAATACCTGCGCGGGAAAAAATTTGATTTTCGGCTGTGCCGCCGCCTGATTTTTGCGGCTTCGCCCTACGTCTTTGTGGCGGCGCTTCTGATGTGCTATAACTATGCGCGGTTTGGCAGCGCGTTTGAATTCGGGCAGGCCTACCAGCTGACGAATACGGATCAGACTGCCTTCGGGGGACTTGTTTCGTATCTTCGGACAGCGGGCTTTGCCGGGATTTTAAACGGGATTTATTTTAATTTCCTGTATTTTAACTCCTATTATAACGCGTTCCCTTACGTCGCATTCTGCGGAATTTTTCTGAATTTCCCGATTTTGTTTTTCATGTTTTTCGGGCTTGCGCCGGAGGGCGTGTGGAAGAGGCTGAAGGAACAGCGCCTTCGGGCGTTTGTGGGAACGCTGTTTCTGATTCCGCTTGTGATCGTCGTGATGCAGCTGCTGTGGTCGCCGTATCTGATGGAGCGGTACCGGATGGACCAGTACTGGATCATGGGCGTGCTGTGTTTTCTTGTCATTGGCTTTTACTATGAAACGCTCTCGGAGCGGGCGAGGAAACGGTTTAGCTGCCTGATCACGCTGCTGGCGTTTTTGGCGGTCGGAAAATGCGTCCTGCTGTATCTGGTGCAGAGCGACGGCAATCTCACGGTCTGCTATCCGCAGGTGCTAGAGGAGATCAAGCAGGTGCTGAAATTCGGGATCGGGGGCTGATGTGCGGCGCGAGAACAGTGAATCGGAAAGGAATTTGGGCGGAATGGATAAGATAGCGGTGCTGATTCCATGCTATAACGAGAGTAAGACGATAAAAAAGGTCGTGACGGATTTCAAAACGCATCTTCCGGAGGCGGTCGTCTATGTGTATGACAATAATTCGACGGACGGGACGGATGCGATTGCGAGAGAGGCCGGCGCGGTGGTGCGCTATGAGTATCGGCAGGGAAAGGGGAATGTCATCCGCCGGATGTTCCGGGAGATTGATGCGGAATGCTATCTCATGACCGACGGGGATGACACCTACCCGGCCGAGAGCGCGAAAGAGATGGCGGAGCTGGTGCTTCTGCGGGGAGCCGATATGGTGGTCGGCGACCGGCTGTCCTCGACCTATTTTACCGAAAACAAGCGGCGCTTTCATAATTTCGGCAATTCGCTTGTGCGCTGGAGTATCAATACCCTGTTTGAAAACGATATGAAAGATATTATGACCGGCTACCGCGCGTTTGGCTATGAGTTTGTGAAAACATTTCCGGTATTGTCCGCGGGCTTTGAGATTGAGACGGAGATGAGCATCCATGCGGTCGAGAAGAATATGTATGTGGAGAATGTCGTGATCGGCTACCGCGACAGGCCGGAGGGAAGCGAGTCAAAGCTTGACACCTGTGCGGACGGCTTTAAGGTCCTTCGGACGATCGCAAAGCTGTATCGCGCCTACAAACCGGCAGGCTTTTTCGGTGCGGTCGCGCTTGTGCTCGCACTCATATCCGCGGCGTTTTTTATCCCGGTGATGGGCACTTATCTCAAAACCGGGCTTGTGCCGAATTTCCCGACGCTGATCGTCTGCGGATTTACGATGCTTGCGGCAATCCAGTCGCTGTTTACCGGGTTTATGTTAGAGACGATCCGCCAGAAAAACCGGCAGGATTTTGAGATGGAGCTGCACCGGGCTGCGGCGGAAAAAAAGCGGAATATCCGCTATGACAAATGAGGTACCGCCTTTGGCGGCACCTCATTTTTTCTGTGATTTAAAGTAGTCGATCAGTTCGTAAAGCAGAAGAATTTCCTGTTCGTTCAGCTCCGATACGTCAATGGAATTGTTGCCCTGCAGACAGAGCAGATAATCCGTGGAGACTTTGAACAGCCGGGCCAGCTCAACCAGATAGGTGGTGGAAGGAACCGAGATGCCCATCTCCCACGCGTTGACGCTGCTGCGGGTGACGTTTAATTTTTTGGCGAGCTCTGCCTGTGTCAGATTGTTGGCCTCACGCAGTCTTTTGATTTTATCGGCGGTCATGGTATATCCTCTCTTTCTGATAATAATAGAATAAAGTAGCCAGCGTGATATTGCATTATCATTGTGATATTTTATGTTCGGAAAGATATTATATTATCATTATGACATTTATATATTCAGAAAGATATAAGAATATCATAATGATATCTTAAATTGACAAAAAGGTGTGAAGAATGTAAAATGACACTAATTATGTAAAATGCAGGAAATCAGAGCCGAAAACAGGAGGTGGAAGCTGTGCAGACGGGGATGGCAGCGCGGAAGAAATGGCTTGCTCTTGTGATAACAGAGATTGTGATATTTGTGACGGGGATGGGAATCTGGCTTGGCGGGGAACTGTCTTTTCGGGAATATACCGGTGACGGGCTTCCCTTTTTCGCAGAGGGAAGCGAGGGTGCGGCGCCGGTGACGGGACTTCGGCGGGGGTCTTATCTTATGACAGTCCGCTATACGGCCGCGGAGGAGACAAAATGCCGGGTTGTGACGGAGACCGCGTACGGGACGGAATACCGGGATACGGTCGTGCTGCCCGCGGAGACGCAGGAAAAGGAGATCGAGCTTATGCTCTGCCGGAATGCGGGCAATTTTTATCTGAGCGCGCCGGGCGGGGCCGTGACGGTGGAGTCTGTCACAATCCGGGAGACCAATCAGTGGAAGCAGGCGCGCGGGTTTCTTTTGGCCTGCCTGATTGCCGGTCTCGATGTCCTGATTTATCTGCACCGGAGAAAATGGTGGTGGCAGCTGCCCGTCTCGCGGCGCTGGGCGATACTTGGCGTCGCGGTAATCGGCAGCGCAGCTTCCGTTCCGCTGTTTACCGACTACCTGCTGCACGGAGCGGATCTGTCGTTTCACCTGCTGCGCATCGAGGGGATCGCACAGGGGCTGCGGGAGGGAAGCTTTCCGGTGAAGATGCAGTCCGTGTGGATTAACGGCTACGGATATCCGGTGTCCGTGATGTACGGAGACATGTTTTTGTATGTTCCGGCGCTTCTTCGGCTGATCGGCTTTCCGTTACAGAGTGTGTATAAGATGTATCTGTTTGCGGTAAATATGGGGACGGCAGCCGTGGCATACCACTGCGGTAAAAAAGTGTCCGGCAGTGTCGGCATCGGCCTTGCGTCAAGCCTTTTTTACACGCTTTCGGGGTATCGCCTGACCAATGAATTTTACAGGGCGGCGCTCGGGGAGACGACGGCGATGCTTTTTATACCGCTTGTGCTGCTCGGCCTGTGGCAGCTCTTTTACCGGCCGAAAGAGGAAAAGAGCAGTGTGCGCTGTCTCATGATCGGGTATACGGGAATCCTTGAGAGCCATCTGCTCTCCTTTGAGATGATGATACTTTTTTCGGCGGTATACTGCCTGCTGAATCTAAAAATATTCTGGAAGAAGCTTGGGGTACTCATAAAGACTGCCGTGCTCACGATAGGGATGAATCTGTTTTTCCTTGTCCCGATGGCGGATTATATGCTGCACGAGGATCTGCATGTCTTTAGGGCCGAAAGTGTAAAAATGCAGGAGCAGGCGCTGTTTGTGCCGCAGATTTTTCAGATTTTTACGTTCCAGAATGATACGACCGGGCTGATGTCTCCGGTGTCCTACGGAATCGGAGGGGAGCTTCTGATGGGAGCGGGAGCCGTGGCCGCGGCGCTTTTGCTGCTGTATCTGGGGGAGTATTTTATTTACAGGGATGTGCTCGCAAAGCGGGTATGCCGCATCGACTGGAAGGGGCCGGGGCAGATGGCGGTCCTTGTACTCCTTGCGATCCTGCTGTCGATGTGCTATTTCCCGTGGAGGAAGATCGAAATGATACCTGTGCTCGGAAAACTGCTCGCGCCGTACCAGTTTCCGATGCGGTTTTCCGTTGCCGCGCTTGCGGCCGGAATTTTCCTCGGAGCGTTTGCGTTTGGACTGCTGAAACATCTGTGCAGCCAAGCGTCGGTACGGATGATAACCGGGGCGTTTTGCATGCTTGCCCTGCTGCAGTTTGCCTGGTATTCCAATATGCTGATCGCGCAGAGCCCGTCGGTAAAGGTCACGAGCGCGGCCGGGATCGACACGAGGGATGCGGTCATAGGCGGGGAGTATATGCTGGGGGATGCTTACGCGATGCTGGCAAATGAGGAGGACCCGCAGACAGAAGCGGGCTGTGATATCAAGACTTACGAGAAAGAGGGCACGACGGTCACGTTTTCCTTCAAAAACAGGCTGGACAGGGACACCTATATCAGAATACCGCTCTACGCCTATAGGGGCTACCGGGCGATCCTGCTGGAGACCGGACAGGACTATGTGATCGGAAGCGGCGACCAGCATGTGATGCTCTTTTCCGTACCGGCTAAGACGGCCGGGACCATCCGGGTATTTTTCGAGGAGCCGTGGTACTGGCGGGCGGCGGAAGCGGTGTCGGCCGCGGCCGCGCTTGTGTCGGCTGCGGGCCTCGGTGGGGGTTCTACCATCGCCGCCGGTATTCGGAGGCGGTGCAGCCTTCCATTTTTCGGAAGACCTTGTTAAAATAACTGGCGTCATCAATGCCGCAGAGCGCAGCAATCTCCTCGATGGAGTAGTTGCTGTAACGGAGAAGCTCTTTGGCATTGGTGATTTTTTTTGCCAGCACATACCGGATGACCGTGGTTCCGTATTCTTTTTTAAACTCCCGCGAGAGGTAATATTTGCTGATAAAAAAACGTTCCGAAAGCATATCAAGGGAGATGTGCTCCGTATAATGTTCGTCTAAATAGTGGAGAATATCTTTAAGCTTGTCGGAGAGCAGCTCGTTTCGCCCGTCGGATTCGGTGCAGATGAGCGTGAGGATCGTGACAATCTGCTGCGCCGTCAGAATGTCCGTGTCGTCGGTAGGTTCCTCATGGCAGCGGATAATATTCTGGATGGCGGCGGTCAGCTCGGTAAAATGGCGGGAGCGGAACTGCCAGTGATGATGCTCGCGGAAGTAAGAATAATAGGCGGCAGCCTGCGGCCCGTAAAAATGAATCCATAAAAGCTCCCAGGGGTCCTCGTCGGTGCTGATGTGCGTGTATTCCCCGGTGCAGTCCCAGAAAAAGCAGTCGCCGGTGCTGGCGTGGGAAACCGCTGCCGGACCGCCCGAAGGCTCGCGGTAGGAAACTTCGCCGCTGCCGGAGAGTACGACAAAAAACAGGTAGGAGGGCAGGCCGGACCGCCGGCTTAAATGCGGCTTTAAGCTTTTGAGATAGCCGGCTTCCTGGATATAGAAAAAATGCTCCCTGGTGAAAGCGGACGGCGTATTGATGACACTTCTGGTATTGGTGACCTCCGAGGTTTTGTATTTTTCAAAAAACGGCTTGTCCATAAAAACCTCCATTTGAACGGGATTTTTTCGATATAGCAATATAATACTATTATAAACCAATATATTCAATTGTAAAAAAAGAAAAATTAGATTATTCTTAACATCGGCCTTAAAAAGACTGGAAGCAAAATAATTATGATAGAACAAAAAGGAGAATAAGAATGAGTAAAAAAGCATTGATTACCGGTGTGACCGGACAGGACGGAAGTTATCTGGCGGAGCTTCTGCTGGAGAAGGGCTACGACGTTCACGGCATGGTGCGCCGCGCATCCACCGAGAAGCGGGAGCGCATCGACCATCTTGACGGGAATCCGCATTTTCATCTGCACTACGGGGATCTGGCCGATTCCATGAGCCTTGTAAAGATTATCGGCGCGGTGCGCCCGGACGAGATCTATAATCTGGCGGCGCAGTCTCATGTGCAGGTAAGCTTTGACGTGCCGGAGTACACGGCGGATGTCGTGGCGGTCGGCGTGCTGCGCGTGCTCGAGGCAGTCCGTGTCTGCGGGCTTGAGAAGACCTGCCGCATCTATCAGGCGTCCACCTCGGAGCTGTACGGCAAGGTGGAGGAGGTACCGCAGCGCGAGACCACGCCGTTCCACCCGTACAGCCCTTATGCGGTGGCAAAGCAGTACGGTTTCTGGATTGTGCAGGAGTACCGTGAGGCGTACGATATGTTCTGCTGCTCCGGCATCCTCTTCAACCATGAGTCCGAGCGCCGCGGAGAGACGTTCGTGACGAGAAAGATTTCTCTCGCGGCGGCAAGGATCGCCCAGGGGAAACAGGACAAGCTCTATCTCGGAAATCTGTCCTCCCTGCGTGACTGGGGCTACGCGAAGGATTATGTGGAGTGTATGTGGCTGATTTTACAGCACGATACGCCGGAAGATTTCGTGATTGCGACCGGGGATCAGCACTCCGTGCGGGAATTCTGCGAACTTGCATTCCGCGAGGCGGGGATCGAGCTGGAATTTAAAGGCGAGGGCATGGAGGAAGTCGGCGTCAATAAGGCTACGGGCGAAGTTGTCATCGAGGTATCGCCGGAGTTTTACCGGCCGACAGACGTTGTAAATCTCTGGGGAGATCCGACTAAGGCGAAGCAGGAGCTCGGCTGGAATCCGACAAAGACGAGCTTTGAGGAACTGGTAAAGCTTATGGTAAAGCATGATATGGAGCTTGTTGCGAAAGAAGATTAACAGGGGGAATAGAATCATGATGGAAAAAGATGCGAAAATATATGTGGCGGGCCACCGGGGAATGGTCGGCTCCGCGATTATACGGCAGCTTGAAAAGCAGGGCTATCACAATATCATCACCAGAACGCATAAGGAAGTAAACCTCTGCAGGCAGACGGAAGTGGAAGAATTTTTTGCGGCGGAGCGTCCGGATTACGTGTTCCTTGCGGCCGCAAAGGTCGGCGGGATCATGGCGAACAACGAGGCGCTTGCCGATTTCATGTACGACAACATGACACTGGAGATGAATGTCATCCATGAGGCATGGAAGAACGGCTGTAAAAAGCTGCTGTTTCTCGGCTCCTCCTGCATCTATCCTCGCATGGCGCCGCAGCCGATGCCGGAGAGCTGTCTTTTGACCAGCGAGCTTGAGAAGACAAACGAGGCGTATGCTCTTGCGAAAATCAGCGGGCTCAAATACTGCGAATATCTGAACAGACAGTACGGAACGGATTATATTTCGGTGATGCCGACGAATCTTTACGGGCCGAACGACAACTATCATCCGGAGCACAGCCACGTGCTGCCGGCGCTGATCCGCCGTTTTCACGAGGCAAAAGAGGCGGGGCTTCGCGAGGTTGTCTGCTGGGGGACCGGAACGCCGATGCGTGAATTTCTGTATGTGGATGATCTGGCGGACGCCTGCGTATACCTGATGAATAATTACAGCGGGAACGAGACGGTTAATGTCGGAACCGGCAAGGAGCTGACAATTAAAGACCTCACGGAAGTCGTGGCGCGTGTCATCGGCTTTGAGGGCGAGGTGAAGTGGGATTCCACGAAGCCGGACGGAACGCCGAGAAAGCTTTTGGACGTGCGCAAGCTCGAAGGGCTCGGATGGAAATACAAGACGGAACTCGAGGAAGGCATCCGATTGGCGTACGAGGACTTTCTGAATAATCCGATGCGCGCGGAGCGCTAGGGAGAACGCAAACGCGGCGTTTTCCGGAAAGGAATGGATATGTACATTGTATTGTTATCGGGAGGTTCGGGGAAGCGCCTGTGGCCGCTTTCCAATGACCTCTGTTCCAAGCAGTATATTAAGCTGATGAATCACGACGGGGCAGACGGGGAGGAGAAATGCTCCATGCTCCAGCGCGTGTTCGGTCAGCTGAAAGCGGCAGGATTGTCCGGCAATACCGTTGTCTGTGCCAGCGACGCGCAGGTGGAGATTATCGAGAGCCAGTTAGACGGGGAGGCGGAGGTCGCGGTGGAGCCGATGCGCCGGGACACGTTTCCGGCGGTGATGCTTTCCTGTGCCTATCTTCTGTCTGAGAAAGGGGCCGACCCGGAGGACGTGGTCGCGTTTCTGCCGGTGGATCCCTACACCACAGGCGCGTTTTTTGAGCGTATCAAGCGGCTCGGGGAGTCGATCGCGTCGGCGGAGCAGACCATCGGCCTCCTGGGCGGTGTCCCCACTTACCCCTCCACAAAATACGGTTATATTCTGCCGGAGGACGGGGCGGACGGCGAACTGCTTTCGGTGCGGGGCTTTCGGGAGAAGCCGGATGAACCTGCCGCAGAGGAACTTGTGGCAGGCGGCGCGCTTTGGAACTGCGGGGTATTTTGTTTTAAGCTGTCGACGGCGTCGCAGTGGCTTGCGCCGTACGGAGTGGGCATGGATTACAGGCAGATGGCGGCGGACTATGAGAAGCTGCCGAAGCGGAGCTTTGACTATGAGGTGCTTGAGCATTGGGATCGGATTGTGGCGGTCAGATATGCCGATATCTGGAAAGATCTGGGAACCTGGAATACGCTGACGGAGGAAATGCCGGAGAAGAGCATCGGCGACGTGACCTGGGACGGTACCTGCGAGAACAGCCATGCCGTCAATGTGCTAGGCATACCGCTGGTGGTGATGGGGGCAAAAGACATGGTAATCGCGGCCTCCCACGACGGGATACTGGTGGCGGACAAGCATCAGAGCTCCTATATCAAGGATTGTCTGACGGATTTGGAGGATACGTCGCGGTATGAGGAGCGCCGCTGGGGGACAATTAAGACGATTGACGAGGACGAGGATGACGGGATCAAGAGCACGACAAAGCGGATTAAGGTTGTCGCGGGCAAGACCGTGCCGATGCACAAATACGAGAACAGCACGGAGACGATTACGGTGCTCTCCGGCATGGGCAAGCTGATCCTCGAGGGAATTGAGGTAGATCTGACCGCAGGCTCCACAGTCAGTGTTGCGGCGGGCAAGGCGTATTCCATCAAAGCGCTCGGAAGTGACCTGCGCTGCATCGTGATCCATATCGGAGAGGACACAGAGGTTGCAGTCGGATAAAACGGTAGCGTTTCGGGGAAAATTGCGCTATAATACACATGGATTTCCGACGATTTCCTGCTTGTCTGAACGATAAAGTGTCACCTTCATCTGACTTCGATTGTAGTAGGAAAAGATTTGAAATCCAAAATAAAGAATGATATGTTTGAGGCGGGCGCAGAGAGAACTGCGACTGTAGAAAGGAGCATGATTTATGCACACGAACGATATTTCAGCATGCGAAAGACTCGTTATGAAAATCATCTGGGATTCTACAGAAGATTTAGCGTTACAGGAGGTTTTGGAAAGGGTGAATCAGGAAAATGACAAGTCCTGGAAACCGCAGACGGTTTCGACTTTTCTCGGCAGATTGGTGAAAAAGGGATTCCTGATTGTGTACAGAAAGGGAAGATATTCGTATTATCAGGCGGTTGTCAGCAGGAGTGATTTCTGGAAGGCAACCATGATGGAGAACGCAATGTTTTTTACAAAAGGTGACGTGGGAGCCATGGCGTGCTGTCTCTGTGAAGATATTCTGTCGGACGAGGACATCGAACGGCTCAGAAAGAAGATAGATGAATTGGATTAGTCAAATATTTGTGATTATATTTCTCACATCGGTAACCGGAACAATTTCAGGCATATTTTGGCGCCTGTTCTCGAAACAGTTTGAGCGGGTAAGCGCACAGCTGATGTATCTGTCGCTGCAGTTTGTATGCCTGTTTTATCTGGTTCCGATGGAATATGTGTGTCTGCTGCTGACGTCGAGCGGAAATATGTTTCAGAGTGACGGACTGGTGCAGACACGTTTTTTAATGACGGAGATTTTGTGGATAGTCGTCGTATGCCTGCTGTTCCTCTGGGCTGGGGTGACGGTGCAGAGTGTCGCGATGCATATCTGGAGAAACCTGAATGTCCGCCGGATATATAAAGGAAACATTCCGGAGGACGACGCGGAGGCGATGGAGGAATTTGCGCGCATCTGCGGGAAGCTGCGCATACGCAGGAAGATCGGGCTGTGCCGCAATGATATGATTTATACGCCGCAGCTGTACGGATTTTTCCGGCCCTGCGTGCTGCTTCCGTACCGGAAGTATACGAGGGAGCAGCTTACGGTGATTTTTCATCACGAACTGACGCATTACAAAAACCATGACATATTCTTTAAGTGGTGCGCTCTGTGCGTACAGCTGACACAGCACTTAAATCCGATTGCCAAAAAGCTTCGCGGCCGGATGGACGAGTGGAGCGAGTACAACTGCGACAGAAAGGCCATAGAGGCGATCGGCGACGAGATGAGCGCCGTGCGGTATTTTCAGGTGATTATAGAGACCGCGGGGAGAGCAACGCAGATACCGGAGGACGATTCTGTTTTTTCAATGCTGTGTGAGAGCGAGATACAATTGGAGAGGAGAATCGAATATATGAAAAGATATCAGAAAATGACGCGGCGCACGAAGGTATACAGCGCCGCGCTGGCGGTACTCTTTTTGCTGCTGAACGTGACAACGACTTACGCGGCGGGCATGAAGCTGTCCGAGCTGCACGGCAAACTGTACGGGCTGACCGAGAATGCGGTGCGCGAGGATATGGGCGAGCCGCCGGTCGAGTACTACCTGCCGGCGGAGGAGGATGACTGCGCCGAGGAGGACATCGTGTATGTGCCGCAGGAGGCGGGCCTCTATAATCTGGAGGAGAACGAAATTGTACAGTTCGACTGGGAGATCGAGTCGGGAAAGCGGTATGTCACCGGCACGTTTGAAGTAGAGTCGGGACAGTGCATCGCTGTGTCAACCGCTCTGATCCCGAACAATGTGTACTGCTGGATGGGCATTATGGATGAGGCGAACAACGTGCGCTATGTCGACGGGTACAATCGTCTGGGATATGATTTTCAGATTGTCAAGTCCGGCAAGTACCGCGTATTTGTACATAACAGGCAGAAGGGCTCGGATGTGAATGCGGTGGGAAGCTATTATTTCTACACACTGCAGCCGGACACCGAGGAACCCGTGGAGTAGCAGGCGCATCGGGGGATCGGGGTTCTCCGGTCGGATAAAATTTATACGCAGACACTATTTTAAGGTGACACGATTCGGGGCAGTGCGAAAATCCAGCACTGTCCCGTTTTTTTCGGAGAGATAGGACGCGAGGCGGCTGGCCGGAAAATCGGCGTTTTCGGTGATTCCTGAGGGCGCGTCAAAAAAGAAGACGGACGCTCCCGTGGCGTCATAGAATTCGTCCGAGAACGACCAGTTGCCGTGGTGGCCCGTCTGGACATAGTCGCAGGACAAAAGGTCGGCCCCGGCGCTTCCCCAGGCGGCAAGAAGCGTGTCATTCATATCGTACTTGATGTCCGAGCAAAAGAGCATGGACGAGTGTGCGCTCTCGACCCGAAGCAGCAGGGAGGCATTGTTCTGGTAATCCTTTTCGTCGCCGACGGCCGCAAGCACCGTATCGTCGTAGGCGTTTAATACGCGAAAAGTCAGACCGCAGATGTCCGTGACCTGGCCGCGCGCGAGGTGGGTGACGCGGGGGTCATCCGCGGTGAGGGCATGGTAGGTCTCCATCATCGTGATATCGTCGTAGGGTTCCCCCACGGACTCGATGAAGTCATAGTCGAAACCGTTGTCGTAGACGGCCTTGATCTCAATCTCCCCGGGATCGGCAAAAACGGCGTTAAAGGCGCCGGCGTGGTCGCGGTGGGGATGGGAGATGATCCAGGCGTCCACGACATTGCCGTGCGCTCCTATGACTTCGCGCACGGCCTGCTCATTTTCGGCCCAGCCTCCGTCAATAATAAGGAAGGAACTGTCGTTTTCAATCGTGTAGAATGTGCCCTGTGCGCCGCTCGCATCGGCGTACTGAGTGACCAGATATTCGCGGGATAAATCCGGCGTATGGCCCATGGCATCCTGTCTGCGGCCCGGGAGCAGGAAGGATGCGGCGGCGAAAAGCAGGACGGCGGCAGCGGTGACGGCGGCTGCAAGAAGCGAAACTCTTTTTTTCATAATTTTCCTCATTTCTGCGCGGCTTTTTGCGCATATCAGGTTTGTGCGTGTGCGCGCAAACCTGGGATTGAAAATTTTAATTTTCAATCTTAAAACCTCGTTTTTATGGATTCCATGTCGTCTGACATTATAATTTTACATTAGCAAAAGAACGGCGCCGTGTCAATTTTCTTGCGCGAAATGCCATAAGATGGTAGTATAGAGAAATGTAAAAGGAGGATGGACAATGAAGATTGCAGTTGCGGGAATCGGATATGTGGGCCTGTCAAACGCCATTTTGCTGGCGCAGCGCCACGAGGTGTATGCGGTCGATGTCATAGAAGAGAGAGTACGGATGATTAATGCGGGGAAATCCCCGCTGGCAGATAAAGAGATCGAGGAATATCTTGCGAAAGGCACATTGCGGCTTACGGCGACGACGGACGCCGCGGCGGCTTACCGGGATGCGGAGTTTGTGATTATTTCCACGCCGACCAACTACGATGAGAAGAAGAATTATTTTGACACTTCGTCGGTGGAGGCGGTGATTGAGCTGGTGCGAAGCGTAAACCCCGAGGCGGTCATGGTGATCAAATCCACGATACCGGTGGGGTATACGGCGTCTGCCTGCGCCAAATATCACACGGAGCAGATCCTGTTTTCCCCGGAATTTCTGCGCGAGGGGCGGGCGCTCTATGACAATCTGTATCCGTCCCGCATCATAGTCGGGAGCATGCCAAAAAACGCATCCATGCGCGCGGCGGCCGAGCGGTTTGCGGGACTGTTAAAAGAGGGCGCGGCAGCGGAGGAGGTTCCGGTACTTCTGATGGATCCGACGGAGGCGGAGGCGGTCAAGCTGTTTGCGAACACCTACCTTGCACTGCGCGTCTCGTTTTTTAATGAGCTTGATACCTTTGCCGCGTTAAAGGGACTCGACACCAGGCAGATTATCGAGGGAATCGGCTACGATGCGCGGATCGGGATGCACTACAACAATCCGTCGTTCGGGTACGGCGGCTACTGCCTGCCGAAAGATACGAAGCAGCTGCTCGCGAATTACGACAATGTGCCGAATAATATTATGGGAGCCATCGTGGAGGCAAATACTACGCGGAAGGATTTTGTTGCCGGGCAGATTTTGGAGCGGGAGCCGAAGGTGGTCGGCATCTACCGTCTTGCGATGAAGGCCAATTCCGACAATTACCGGCAGAGCTCTATTTTAGGCGTGATGGAGCGGCTGCGGGCGAAGGGGGTTACGCTGATTATCTTTGATCCGAGCCTCGCGGAGGACACGTTTGACAGGATGCGCGTGGTGCGTGATTTTGACGAGTTCTGCAGATTGAGTGATGTGATTGTGGCAAACCGGATAGACGATATGCTCCTTGGCGTGAGGGACAAGGTGTATAGCAGGGACATTTATTTCAGAGACTAAACCGGGATGGACCGGAAAGGGTAGGAATGGACGCACATAGATTTTTTGTGGAAAAGCTGCGCTTTCATCTGACGGAGCCGGACAAGCTTGTGTTCGTGGGCTGGTTTTTTGACGGCAGCACCGCAGAGCATACGCTTTCGGTTTTTTTAGACGGCGGGCAGCTTCCGCTTTTGATACAGGTAAACAAAGGAGCGGAAGTGCGGCAGAAGTATCTGCGCAGCATCAACGAGATCACGGAAGAGGCGGTGGGGATTGTCACGCTTCCCGCAGACTGGAAGCAGGGGCGCAGACTGCGCATAGAATCCTCATTCAGAGGACACAAAAGCAGAGCATATGCGGTTTCCGTCAGGAAGCTGTGTAAAATGGAATCTCAGCTGGAATACTATATTGAGAACTGTCACCGCGGGGACGGAAAGGTGACGGTGACAGGCTGGTGCATGGGAGCCGGTGAGGTCAAGCTGGAGCTTTTAGACAGCGGAAAGCAGCCGGTTTCGGGGCGGTCGGAGCGATACTTCCGCAGGGATCTGCTCTCTGTGTTCCCGGAGTGCGGCAGGGAAGGAAAACCCGGATTTCTGATTGAGGCGCCCGGGGAGGCGTCAGAGAACGGCGTATTTTATCTGCGGATGCGGGAGGCGGAGCGGATTTCCGTGGTAAAACTGACCAAATGGGACAGCGGAACGCCGCTGCAGTATGCGGCGGGAAAAGCCGGGGATGCGCTGCGCTATCTGGCGCGGAACGGATTTGCGGCGACGGTCTATAAAGTCAAAAGCAAACTCAGCGGGCGCGAGCCGAATTCCTACGGAAACTGGCTGAAAAAGTATGACGTGACAGAGGAGGAACTCGCAAGGGAGCGGCAGGAGACGTTTGCATTTATGCCGAAGTTTTCTGTCGTAGTTCCGGTGTACCGGACGAACCCTGTGTTTCTGCGGGAGATGATCGCGTCGATTGTCTCGCAGACTTATACGAACTGGGAGCTGTGTCTCGCATGGGCACAGGCAAAGGAAGCGGACTCCGACGCGGCGCTTGCCGAAATTCTCAAAGAATATGCCGGACAGGATGCGCGCGTCCGCTATACGGCGCTTGCGGAGAACCTCGGAATTTCGGGGAATACAAACGCGGCTTGGAACATGGCTTCGGGCGATTATCTTGTGCTCGCCGACCACGATGATATCGTGCCGGCCAATGCGCTCTATGAGTTTGCGGCCGCGGTAAATAAGGACCGTGCGGTGGATGTTTTATACTCTGACGAGGACAAAATCAGCATGGACGGGAAATGCCGTTTTGAACCTCATTTCAAGCCGGACTATAATCCCGATCTGCTCTGCAGCGTCAACTATATCTGTCATCTGTTTGCGGTGCGGCGCGATGTGGCCGAGGCGGCGGGGGCGTTCGACAGCGCATATGACGGGGCGCAGGACCTTGATTTTATCCTGCGCTGCTGCGAGCGCGCGCAAAAAATATATCATGTGCCGAAAATTCTGTATCACTGGCGCTGCCATATGGAGTCTACGGCGTCAAATCCCGAGAGTAAGCGGTACGCGTTTGAGGCCGGAAGAGCGGCCGTCGAGGCGCATTACCGGAGACTTTCCGTCCCTGCCCGGGTGGAGCACGGAACATTTCCCGGCATGTACCGCACGATTTACCTGTGGGAGGAGGAGCCGCTGGTGTCGGTGGTGATTCCGAACAAGGATCACAGCGAGGATCTTGCAAAGTGTATGGATTCGATTCTCGGAAAATCGACCTACCGCAATCTTGAGTTTGTGATCGTGGAGAATAACAGCACGGAGCCGCAGACGTTTGCGTACTACGACAGATTGCAGAAAGCACACGAAAATGTGCGCGTGGTGACGTATAAAGGCTCGTTTAATTATTCAAAGATTAACAATTTCGGTGCGGCCCATGCGAAGGGCGCGTACCTGCTTTTGCTGAACAACGATACCGAGATGACGGACGGCAGCTGTATCGGTGAGCTTTTGGGCTTCTGTATGCGGGATGATGTGGGGATCGTGGGCGCAAAGCTTCTGTATGCGGACGAGACGATCCAGCACGCAGGGGTCGTGCTTGGCTTTGGCGGAACCGCAGGTCATGCGTTTATCGGAAAAGGGCGCTACGATACCGGGTATGCCGGGAGGATTCTGTGCGCGCAGGACTGCTCGGCGGTCACGGCGGCCTGCATGATGGTGAAACGCAGTGTGTATGAGCAGGTCGGCGGTCTGACGGAGGCGCTTGCGGTTGCGTTTAATGACATTGATTTCTGCCTGAAGGTGCGGGAGGCCGGAAAACTGGTAGTTTATAATCCCTATGCGGAATTGTTCCACTATGAATCAAAGTCCAGGGGACTTGAGGATTCTCCGGAGAAGGTGGAACGCTTTAACAGTGAGGTGGAAATTCTGCTGTCCCGCTGGCGCGGCAGGATCGAGCAGGGGGATCCCTATTATAATCCAAATCTGACGCTTGATAATTCGGACTTTTCATTGAGAAAGTAAGAGGGAATGTTCCTATGATGAAGGTATATATCTGTCCGGAATGCGGCTGGACGCGCGTGGTGTCCAGGCGCAAGGATGTAGAGTGCTATAAGTGCGGCAATACGCGCATGACATTGTCAAAGGTGGATTTTTCCGCCTTTACGGCAATGTCGGAGGAGGAGAGGGAAGATTATTCAAAAGGGTGGCTGTATATTCACCAGAAGAAAAAAGGATAGCTATGAAAATTACGGTGCAAAAGGTCATAAAAGGGTTGCGTTATCTCAGACATTACGGGCTGAAAGAGTTTGTGATCCGGTTACAGGAGAAAATGGAAGCGGAACAGGTACCCTACGGTCCGTGGTATGAAAAGCACAGGGCCGGGGAGGCGGAGCTTGCCGCTCAGAGGAAGAAGGCGGCCCGGTGGAAGGAGACGCCGCGGATCAGTATTGCGGTGCCGCTTTACTGTACAGACGAGCGTTTTCTGCGGGAAATGATTGCCTCCGTGCAGGCGCAGAGTTACCCGAACTGGCAGCTGTGTCTCGCGGACGGGAGTCCTTCCGCTGGCGGGAGCGGCGGCGCCGCCGATGCGGTGGAGCGTACGGCAAAAGAGTATGCGGCAGCCGACGGGCGGATTTCGTATGTGCGGCTTGCGGAGAATCTCGGGATTGCGGGGAATACCAATGCCGCGGTCGCGATGGCGGACGGGGATTGGATTGCGTTTTTGGATCACGACGATCTGCTGGCGCCGGATGCCCTGTACGAGGCGGCGGCGCGCATCAATGCCGATCCCCGGGAACCGGACATGCTTTACACGGACGAAGACAAAGTAGACATGGAGGGAAACACGCATTTTGACCCTCATTTAAAGCCGGATTTTAACCTTGATCTGCTTCGCTCGAACAACTATATCACACATTTTCTGCTGGTGAAACGCAGCCTGCTTGAAAAGGCGGGGGAGATCCGAAAGGAGTTCGACGGCGCGCAGGATTATGATTTTATTCTGCGCTGCGCGGAGTGTGCGTCGGCCGTCGGGCACATTCCCCGCATCTTGTATCACTGGCGCTGCCACACGGATTCCACGGCGCAAAACCCGTTTGCAAAACAGTACGCGGTGGACGCCGGGCGCCGTGCGATTGCGGAGCATCTGGCGCGCGCAGGCGTGGCCGGGGAAGTGACCGCGACAAAGGACATGGGCTTTTATTCGGTCCGCTATCCCGTGCAGGGAGAGCCGCTGGTGTCGGTGGTGATACCGAACAAGGATGAGACGGAAAGCCTTGCGGCGTGTATCGCGGCCGTCGAGAAATCCGGATACCGGAATTTTGAAATCATCGTGGCGGAGAACAACAGCTGTGCGGCCACATTTGACTATTACCGCAGCATTGCGCCCGCAGAGCGCGTCGCGGACGGCGTGCGGTGCATGGAGGGAACGCTGTCCGGCGGACAGCGCATTGCCGTCGCGGTGTGGGAGGAAGGTTTTCAATACTCCAAGCTGAATAATTTCGGCGTGCGATTTGCGAAGGGCGCGTATCTGCTTCTGCTCAACAACGATGTCGAGATGAAGTCGGAGTCGTGGATGGCCGAGCTGCTCGGCACCTGTCAGCGCAGCGAGGTCGGAGTCGTCGGGACAAAGCTGTATTATCCGGACGACACGGTGCAGCATGCCGGGATCGTGGTGGGCATCGGCGGAAACGCAAGGGGCGTCGCGCAGAATATGTTTATCGGTCTGCCGCGGGCCCGCAGCGGCTATCTGCACAAGGCGTCGCTGACAATGGATTACAGCGCGGTCACGGCGGCCTGCATGATGGTAAAGCGTGATGTCTACGAGCGGGCCGGCGGCTTTACCGAGGAGCTTGCGGTGGCCTTTAACGATGTGGATTTCTGCCTGAAGGTGCGCAGGCTGGGCCTTCTGGTGGTCTATCAGCCGCGGGCATGGGGCTATCACTTTGAATCGAAATCGCGGGGAAGCGAGGATTCGCCCGAAAAGGCCGCGCGTTTTCAGCGCGAGATTGAATACATGAGAAATCACTGGATGGAAATCCTAAAGAACGGGGACCCTTATTATAACCCCAATTTTTCGACCACTTACCCGAATTATTCGCTTCGGGATTTGGAGCGGTCAAAGCGCAAATAAAGGGCAGAGCGAAAAACGGAGGAAAACATGGCGCGGGTGACGATTATCATTCCGAATTATAACGGAAAACAGCTGCTGGAAAACTGCATACGGACTCTGGAGCGGCAGACCTGCCGGGATTTTCACCTTTTGATTGTGGACAACGGTTCCACGGACGGAAGCGGCGCGGTGACGTCGGAAACGCTGGATATCGAATGGATCTTTTTAAAAAAGAATACCGGTTTCTGCGGCGCGGTCAATGTCGGGATTGCCCGGACAAAGACGCCGTATTTCCTTCTGCTGAACAATGACACGGAGGCGGAGGAGCATTTTGTTGCGGAGATGCTTGCGGGAATCGAGAAATCGGAGCGCATATTTTCGTGCAGCGCGCAGATGCTCGATTACCGGGACAGAGAGCTGATTGACAATGCCGGGGATTACTACACCGTATTCGGCTGGGCGCTGGCGCGGGGGAAGGGCAGGATGGCAGCGCGGTACGGGCAGGAGGCGGAGGTGTTTTCCGCCTGCGGCGGGGCCGCCATTTACCGCACGGAGGCGGTCGGCAGAATCGGAAGGTTTGACGAGCGCCATTTCGCCTATCTCGAGGATGTGGATATGGGATATCGGGCGCGTATTTACGGGTACCGAAACCGCTACCTGCCGGACGCAAAGGTGTATCATGTGGGCAGCGCCACGACGGGGGCGCGCTACAATGAAAAAAAGGTATTTCTCGCGGCGCGCAACTCCGTGTATCTCGCCTATAAAAATATGCCGCCGATTCAGCTGCTTTTTAATCTGCCGTTTCTTGCGGCGGGCGTGGGGATAAAGGCTCTGTTTTTTTTGCGGAAGGGATTTGCCGGAGAATATCTGCGCGGCATCCGCTGCGGAATCGTCGGCGCCGGCAGGTGCGAGCGGGTGCGTTTCCGGCGGTGCAACCTGCCGCATTATGTCAGAATTCAACTGGAATTATGGGCAAATTGTGTAAAAGTACTTCTGAAGCGGTGAAATTGTTTGACGGTCAAAGAATACTAAAGAAAATATTAAGAATCCCGATATGGACAATTTATGAAAAATAAGTTGTGCTTTTGGATAAATTATTGTATAGTTATACCTATATGATAGGTTGAAAATTGTAAAAGGATAACAATATGATAAAAGATAATCAGCAGCACTTTAACAGGTTGCATGTGGTGATTGATGCGTGTGTGGTTGTCATGTCATATGTACTTGCGTGGTGGCTGAAGGTAGCGGTTGTGGATGCCGGAGTAGGTGTTCTCCCGGTCGGGACCTATATGGGTGTCCTGTTTTTTATTGTACCGGGATATATTCTGCTGTATTATGCCTTTAACCTCTATACGCCGAAGAGGGTGCAGGGCAGGCGGCTTGAGCTTTCCAATATTATCATGTCCAATACGGTGGGGGTTCTGATTGGCTTTACGGCACTGTTTACCCTCATTACTTATGACCCGCAGTTCCGCAATTTTTCCCGCGGGATGGTCGGTTATTTTTATGTTATCAACATTGTTCTTGAGGAAGCGGTCCGCCTGTTGATCCGCTATGTGCTGAGACGGATCCGCAAAAAGGGGTACAACCTCAAACACATCCTGCTTGTGGGGTATTCGCGGGCGACGGAGCAGTATATTGACCGCATCCTGCAGAACCCGCAGTGGGGGTACAATATCCGGGGCGTGCTCGACGACAATATTGCCCGGGGAACCGTCTATAAGGGGATCAAGGTCATCGGAAGCATCGGGAACCTGAACTATATCCTCCCGCAGAACTCGCTTGACGAGATCGCGATCACCCTGGGGCTTGAGGAGTATTACAAGCTTGAGCATATTGTGGCGGAGTGTGAGAAGTCGGGAGTCCACACCAAGTTTATACCGGACTACGGCAATATCATTCCCACGCGTCCCTACACCGAGGATCTGCTGGGGCTGCCGGTCGTAAATATCCGGTATGTACCGCTCTCGAATACCTTTCATGCGTTTGTCAAACGCTGCATGGACCTGATCGGATCGCTGCTTTGTATTCTCATATTTTCTCCGGTGATGTTACTGACAGCCGTTTTTGTGAAGGCGACTTCTCCGGGACCGCTCATTTTTAAACAGGAGCGGGTGGGACTGCACAACAAACCGTTCTACATGTATAAATTCCGCACAATGTATGTGCAGACCGAGGAGGAAGAACGCAAAGGCTGGACCACAAAGGATGATCCGAGGATTACGCCGGTGGGGCGTTTCCTTCGAAAGACAAGCCTTGACGAGTTTCCTCAGCTGTTTAATGTGTTAAAAGGCAATATGAGCCTGGTGGGGCCGCGGCCGGAGCGCCCGCAGTATGTGGAGAAGTTCCGTGAGGAGATACCGAGATATATGATTAAGCATCAGGTGCGGCCGGGAATGACCGGCTGGGCACAGGTGAACGGCTATCGGGGAGATACCTCAATACGGAAGAGAATCGAGTATGATTTATATTACATCGAGAATTGGACCATGGGATTGGATTTTAAAATTCTGTTCCTTACGATTTTTCGAGGTTTTATTAATAAAAATGCATATTAGGAGAAACGCATATGAGCAAAGAAGGAACTAAGAAACCGTTGACAAAGGCGCAGAAGGCGGCGCTGCGGAAGAAGAGGAAAAACAAAAAAATTTTGATGCTCGTGATTGAGGTGCTGGTACTGCTGATTCTTGCGGTTGTGCTGTTTGTCGTAATCAAATTTTCCCGGATTGAGAAAGATAACAGCTTTACCCCGGCGGATATCGAGATTAACGAGGGGATTTCCGAGGAGTCCAGAGAGATAATGGAAAAATCCACGACGATCGCGCTGTTCGGTCTCGATGCGGCCAACAGCAACAGTGACGTGATTATGATAGCCACGATCAATAACGAGACAAAGGAAGTGAAGCTGTGCTCGGTATACCGCGACACGTATCTGGATGTGGGCGGCGGTGAGTTCCGCAAATGCAATTACGCATATCCGCACGGCGGTGCCGAAAAGGCCATCAACATGTTAAACACAAACCTTGACCTGAACATCACGGACTATGTGGCGGTGGACTTTAACGCGGTTGTGGCATGTGTGGATCTGCTCGGCGGCGTGGAAGTGGAGATCACGGATGAGGAAGCGATTCTCATGCAGGGCTACATGGATGAGATTAGCAAGATCACCAAGAAAAAATCCCAGTACCTTCCGGGGGCGGGACGCTACAATATGGACGGAGTCCAGGCGTGTGCATATGCCCGTATCCGCTATACGGCAGGGGATGATTATAAGCGTGCGGAGCGCCAGAGAATCGTTATTGCGGCGATGGTTGACAAGGCGCAGCGCTCCAACTTAAAGACGATCAACAGTCTGATCAACGAGGTGTTCGGGGATATCAAGACCAGCTACAGCAGCGCGGATCTGCTTGCGCTTGCATCTCAGGTATTCAGCTATAATCTGGGAGAGACCTCCGGTTTCCCGTTTGAGAAGAACAGCAAGACGCTTGCGTCAAAGGGCAGCATTGTCGCGCCCTGCGATCTCGAGTCGAACGTGGTACAGCTTCATGTGTTCCTGTATGGGGATGAGACGTACATGCCGACGGAGACCGTGAAGGCGAACAGCGCAAAGATTATCAATGACACCGGATTCCGTCAGGGAGATGGCTATTAATGAAAGTAGATATGATTATTCCGACCTATAAGCCGGATGACACATTTTGTCTGCTCCTGCAAAAATTGCGGGGGCAGACCTTTGTCGTTCATAGGCTGATTCTGATGAATACGGAAGAGACACTCTGGGAAGAGGCAAAGAAAAAATATCCGATCGAGGAATGCATAAGGCAGCTGCCGTTTGACTGCGAGATACACCATGTGAGCAGGGAACGCTTTGACCACGGCGGAACCAGGCGTATGGGGGCCGGGTTTTCCGATGCGGATGTGCTTGTGTTTATGACGCAGGATGCGGTGCCGGCAGATGAAAATCTGATAGAGCAGCTGACGCGCCCGCTTGACTCGGCGGACTGCGGCAGCGGTGCGGTCGCGGCGGCTTACGCAAGACAGCTTCCGCGGGAAGACTGCCATGTCGTGGAGCGCTATACCAGATCCTTTAATTATCCGAAGGAAGGCTGCGTCAAGACGAAAGCGGATATCCCGAGGCTCGGGATCAAGACGTTTTTCTGCTCGGATGTGTGTGCGGCCTATCGCAGAGATCTGTTCGAACGGCTGGGAGGCTTTGCGTCGCCGGTTATTTTTAACGAGGATATGCTTTTTGCCGCGTCTGCGATAGATTGCGGCTACGCGGTAGCGTATGCGGCAAAGGCAAGAGTCATCCATTCGCACAATTATTCCGTCCGCCAGCAATTTCACCGAAACTTTGACATGGCGGTATCCCAGGCGATGCACCCGGAGGTGTTCGAGCGGGTAGCATCGGAAGCGGAAGGAATAAAATTGGTAAAAAGTGCGGTAAAATATCTGTGCAGGATCGGAAAGCCGTGGTATATCTGGCATCTCGGATGGCAGTGCGTCGGAAAATATGCGGGCTATTTTCTGGGGAAGCGATACCGCAGGCTGAGTAAGAGATGGATTCTGGCATGCACGGCAAGCCCGGAGTACTGGAAGAAAATCTGGAAATGAGAGAGGATTGGACCGGATGGGAAAGGTATTGTATGTTGTGATCCCCTGTTACAATGAGCAGGAGGTATTGCCGGAGACGGCGGGGCGGCTGTACGAGAAGCTTAAGGGGCTGGTGCAGAAGGGCAGGATTGCGGCGGAGAGCCGGATTCTGTTTGTCAATGACGGCTCAAAGGATGCGACCTGGCCGATGATCTGCTCGCTTGCGGCGTCAAATCCGGTGTACGGGGGAGTGAACCTGTCGAGAAACCGCGGTCATCAGAATGCGCTTTTGGCGGGACTTGAAACTGCGGCGGCGCATGCGGATATGATCGTATCGATGGATGCGGATCTGCAGGATGACATCAATGCCATCGATGCGATGATAGAAGCCTGCGAGGCCGGAAATGATGTGGTGTACGGCGTGCGTTCCTCCCGCGAGAAGGACACGTTTTTCAAGCGGAGCACGGCGCAGAGCTTCTACCGCATCATGCGTCTTTTGGGGGCCGATATCGTCTTTGACCATGCGGATTACAGGCTTTTAAGCAGGCGGGCGGCGCAGGCGCTTTTATCGTTTGACGAGGTAAATCTGTTTCTGCGGGGAATCGTGCCGATGGTGGGGTTTCCGAGCACCACGGTCGCCTATGAAAGAGGCGAGCGCTTTGCGGGAAAAAGCAAATATCCGCTGGGACGTATGATCAGTTTTGCGCTTGAGGGCATCACCTCCCTCTCGGTGAAGCCGATCCGCATGATTACACTCGGCGGTATGTCGGTCTGCATCGTCAGCCTGATTATGCTGATCAAAGCGTTTGCAGACTACGCGGCGGGAAATGTGGAGCCGGGCTGGACGAGCCTGATTATCTCGATCTGGGTGCTGGGCGGCCTGCAGCTGTTTGCCGTCGGTATTATCGGTGAGTATATCGGTAAGACTTATATGGAGGCCAAAGGACGGCCGAGATATATCATTGAGTCTGTACTCCTGCGGGAGGACGGGGAGGTGGAGTGACGTACATGCAAAGAAAACGGAGCATAATAGGGCTGTTCTGGCTGCTGACGGCGGCTGCGGTATTTGCCGTCCTGTGCTTCTGCGGTTATTCGGACGGTGACGACGCTTACTTTTATGAATATACACACAGTATGGGATTCCTGGAATATCTGGGCTGGCGATATCAGACCTGGGTCGGGCGTATGACGGCGGAGGCGCTTGTCTATCTGACGTTTCGGCTGGGGCTATGGTTTTGGCGCGCCGTCAATGCGGTGATGATTGTGCTGCTGCCGGCAGGCGTTCTGAGGCTTGCCGCGCTCGCCGCGCGGGTGCCGGAGGGGAGCCTGATGTACTGGAAGGAGAGCAGGCCTGCGGTCGCATCCGGGGATTACCGCGATATGGGAATCGGCGCGGCGGCTGCCGCGGCGGCAGGCTATTTTCTTATGAGCGTCTGGACGGTCGGCTACGCGGCGGTGTGGGTGAACGGCTCGATTTTTTATACCTGGTGCTTTACCTGCGGCGTGTGGGCGCTGCTGCCGTTTGCGGAGTATCTCTTTTCCACCGAGGAACCGGTATGGGGAAAGGGCGGCTGGCATGTGTCCGCGGAGGGGTGCCGGCCGTGGAAATTTGCGGTTTCCGTTCCCTGCGCGCTGATTGCCGCGATGTCGATTGAGCAGATGGGGGCGGTGCTGCTGGTGTTTGAGCTTCTCGGCGTGTGGTATGTGCTGGCGAAATGGCATCGGCTTCAGCCGCTTTTGGCCGTGCAGACCGCCGTGACGTTTGCCGCGTTTCTGGTTTTGTTTCTCGCGCCGGGAAATGCGGTCCGGACGGCGCAGGAGATCATAAACTGGATGCCGCAGTACGCCGGTATGCGTTTTTCCGAGCATCTGTTCCTTCTGGTGCAGTGGCTGCTGTCCTCATTTGCAAATGAGAATAAAATGTTTCTCTGCGGCATATGGATTGCGGGAATCATGCTCCTTATGCAGAGGGAGAAAAAAGGTTTTTGGGACTGGTTTCTGATTGTTTGTGCGGCGGTATTTACGGCGTCGTTTCTGCTGTCTCTTACGGGCATTTCCGTGCTGTCGGACATGGGCCTTCACCTTGACATAACGGCCCGCGTCGATGCGGTTCCGACGGCGGCGCAGCTGACGGAGCAGAATCTGTTTGCGATGGGCTGGTGCGGCGCGGCGCTGCTGTTTACACCCGTATTTCTTTTTCGGGCGTCCGGCAGTCAGCCGGTGCTGCTGCTCGCGTACCTTGCGGGAATCGCGAGCGAGGCGATTATGTTCTTTTCCCCGACGATGTACGCCTCCGGCGCGCGGGTGTACTATCTGACGGATCTTCTGTATCTGTTTGTAATGCTTGCGCTCTCGTTCGGACTCTCCGGGGAAAAAAGCCGGAGACGGTATTACGGGATTGTGATAATTGCGGCGGCGCTTCATTTTCTGGTACAGTTTCCCGTAGTGCTGCATTTCATAAAATTTTGAAACATTGGTCACAGATTAAACACAATTACGCGTTAGACTTCATATCAGAACAACATCAAAGAGGCCGCAGCAGGCGCTCTTGCGAAAGGGGAACAGGAATTATGGATAACAATCAATACAATCATAATCAGAACCAGGGCAGCACGGCAGGCAGTGACAATCCGGGAGGGAACGGAGACGGTTTTTATTCCTACGGAAGCCAGAGTGCCGGAAGCTCCGATTACGGAAATCAATTTTCCGGCGGAAGTTACGGAAATCAGACCGGGCAGACTCAGCCTTACACGGCTCAGCCGTATCAGAATCAGACCTGGCAGAACCAGACATACGCGAATCAGACATATCAGAATACCGCTTATCAGCAGCCGGTAAAAGAAAAGAAAAAGAGGGAGAAAAAGCCGGGCGGATTCGGCGTGAAGCTTGCAAAATGTGCGGCGCTTGCGCTTGTGTTCGGACTGGTGTCCGGCATTGTCTTTGAGGGCGTGCATCTGGCCTCCGGCGCAATTTTCGGCGAGTCGTCCGCGCAGGGAGCGGACAGCGTGCTGACGAAGTCGGATTCGGACGGCGGCATTAAAGCCACCGCAACCTCAAATACTTACGCGGCGGCGGATGTCTCCGATATCGTGGACGCGGTTATGCCTTCCATCGTTGCGATCACGAATGTGAGCGAGACCGAGTATCAGAGCTTCTGGGGAAGCCAGATCTACGAGAATACCAGCTGCGGCTCCGGCATTATTGTAAGTCAGGACGCTTCCAATTTATATATCGCGACAAACAATCATGTGGTGAGCGGGGCAAACAGCCTGACCGTGACTTTTGCGGACAATACGACGGCGAGCGCGGCGGTGAAGGGGACAGACCCGTCCACGGATCTTGCGGTTGTGAGTGTGTCGATGGACGGTATTTCCGAGGAGACGAAGGGGAACATCAAAGTTGCGACGCTCGGCACTTCGGATAACCTGAAAGTAGGCCAGGCATCTATTGCCATCGGTAATGCGCTCGGCTACGGGCAGTCCGTGACGACCGGATGCATCAGCGCGTTAAACCGCGAGGTTTCGGTCTCCGATTCCTCAAGCAGGACGGCTTACACGGCGGAGCTGATTCAGACGGATGCGGCAATCAACCCGGGCAACAGCGGCGGCGCGCTGCTAAATGCGCTGGGCGAGGTGATCGGGATCAATTCGGTGAAATATTCCGATACGGATGTGGAGGGAATCGGTTATGCGATTCCGATTGACACCGCGATGCCGATTATCGAGGATTTGATTACCAAAGAGAAAGTGGACGAATCCCAGAGCGCGTACCTTGGCGTCAGCGGCGTGGATGTCTCCGACGATGTCTCACAGACCTATAATATGCCGATGGGCGTCTATGTGGCGCAGGTTGTAGGCGGATCCGCGGCGGAGCAGGCCGGCATCCGCAAGGGCGATATCATCACAAAGTTTGACGGGAGAGAGGTTTCCGGCATGCAGGAACTCTCAGACAGACTGCAGTACTATGCGGCAGGGACCACGGTCGACGTGGTGATTATGAGAGCATCGGACGGCGAGTATGTGGAGACCACGATCTCGGTGACACTCGGCCGGAAAAACTAAACAGAAAAGCGGGCAATTTCCATTAAGTGCGATAAAATCGCCGCATTCCAAAATAAAAACGGAATGCGGCGATTTCGTTGGAGCAAAATTTCAGAGTTTCTATGCGTCCGAATCCAAGCATCGAATTTCGTGTCTTTCCTCTGGACGGGCAAGACGCCGGATGTGTCCGCAGGCGAAAGACAACAGGGCGAACTTCCTGGCGGCACTAAGGCTTACTTCTTCGCAAAATCGCGATAAAACCGCGCAGCAAAGAACTCGGCCGCCGTCTGCTATGAAAACCTTTTGCAGAAGGCGCCTCAAACATTTTGCTGCGCGGTTACGTTTTCCAAAGAAGTAAGCCAAGTGCCGCACGAAAGTTCTTAACTATTGTCTTACCGCCTGCGGACACATCCTGCAGTCTGCCCGAACATTGGAAAGACACGAAACATCGCAGATGCGGGGACGGACGCATAAGAAACACGGAATTTTGCGACCGAAATACTGCATTCCGTTTTTCATTTGGAAAGCGGGCAATTTTTGCCGCACATAGTGAAAATTACAGGCATATAATCATCTGCGTGAATGTGTCGGCCCCTGTTTTACATATCGTGGATTCCGGCTACCGCTCCATTTTCCAGATTGCGGCCGAGTAAGGCGGAAGTTCGCTGCCTCCGCCGAAGTCGTGAAGCGTCTCGGTGAGCAGTTCCGTCGCCTGCCCGCAGCCGGCGTCAAAGTGGGCCGTATAAGGTTCGCCGTCGGCATTGATGGCGACAAGAACCCGTTCCTCTGCCGTCTTGCGTTCGAAGATGCACTGTTTGTTTGTCAACACAACGGAGCGGAAATCCCCGTAATTTAAGGCATTGGAAGCTTTTTTTACGGCGGAGAGACGGCTGATAAAATCGGTCAGATCCGTCTGGTGCGGCGCGTCAAAGCAGGCGCGCAGCGCCGGGTCTCCCTCTTCTTTTCTCGCCTTTGCGCCCCACTCGCTTCCGTAGTAGACGCAGGGGATGCCGGGCATCGTGTAGGCGAGCGCATAGATCAGCGGAAGATGACGCTCATTATTCAGAAGGCTTGCGATTCTTGTCACATCGTGATTGTCCACGAAGGAGAGCAGATGCTTTCCGCGGTAAAGCGTCCACTGTTCCGGTCCGAACTGGCGCAGCAGAGAGTGGACGATCTCAAACATATTCATGCTGTTGAAGCTCGAATGCAGTCCCTTGTAGCACTCGTAATTTGTCACCGAGTGCAGCATGGAGTCGTTCATAATCTGATTGTAGTCTCCGTGCAGCGTCTCGCCGACAAGGAAGAAATCCGGCTTTAAATCGTTGCAGAAGCTGCGGAGCCGCCGGAGAAAATCGTGGTCGAGACAGTACGCGACGTCGAGCCGGAGCCCGTCAATGTCAAATTCCTCAACCCAGCCTTTGATGCAGGAAAAGATATGCTGTACCACTTCCTCGTTGCGCAGGTTCAGCTTTACGAGGTCATAGCAGCCCTCCCAGCCCTCATACCAGAGGCCGTCGTTGTAGTTGGAGTTCCCGTCAAAGTGGATAAAGAACCAGTCCTTGTAGGGGGATTCCCAGCGGTTCTTTAACACGTCCTGAAACGCCCAGAAACCGCGTCCCACATGGTTGAATACGCCGTCTAAAACCACGCGGATTCCGTGCTCGTGCAGATTCTTCGTGAGTGACGAAAAATCCTCGTTGGCGCCGAGACGCGGGTCGATCACACGGTAATCTCTGGTGTTGTAGCCGTGGGTGTCGGAGTCAAAGACGGGAGAAAAGTAGATGGCGTTTGCGCCTAATTTCTCGATATGAGGGATCCAGTCCGCAACCTTTTCGATGCGGTGCGTGAGGACCCCGTCGTTTTCGAAGGGTGCGCCCACAAATCCCAAGGGATAAATCTGATAAAAAACACTTTCATAAGCCCACATAATAAATATCCTGCCTTTCTTAAGCTGTAATAATGTTATAGCGGGAAACGCGTTGATTTTTCTGTGTCTCCCGTATGTACGTCAGGCTTCGCTCATGGCCCGTGACTTTTCGGTACAGGCCCGCTGTGCACAGATCACGGCATTGCGGAGTCCGCCTTTTTCGAGGGCTGCGACCGCCTCAATCGTGGTTCCGCCCGGGGAACACACTGCGTCTTTTAAGACGCCGGGATGCTCTCCTGTCTCCAATACCATCTTGGCAGCGCCATAGACGGACTGGGCTGCAAACTTGTATGCCTGTGCCCGCGGCATGCCCTCTGCGACCGCGGCATCCGCCATGGCCTCGATAAACAGATAGACATAGGCGGGCGAAGAACCGGATACCCCTACGACCGCGTCGATTAAGTGCTCCGGTACAAGCTCGGATTTGCCGAAGGAATTGAAAACGGCCTGTATCTGCGCCATATCGGCTTTGGTGACAGCGTCGTTTGCACACAGAGCGCTCATGGCCTCCCCCACGAGAGCGGGAGTGTTCGGCATGGCGCGTACCAGTTTGATACTGCGGCCGAACAGCGCTTCAACAGATGCAAGCGTTTTGCCGGCGGCAATCGAGACTACGATACATCCGTGTTTGATACGAGGGGCAATTTTCGGAATGATTTCCTCAAACTTCTGCGGCTTTACTGCAAGAATCAGAATGTCACTGCGCTCGGCAACGGTTTCATTTGCAGGGGTGGTCTCGATGGAAAAGCGCGTCCGAATCCGCTCTAGGGTGGCGGGGGATGCGGCACTGGCGATGACCTGGCTGGTGGTGACTAAGGATGCATTCAAAATGCCGCCGATCATAGCGCTTCCCATATTTCCGGCGCCGATAAAACCGATGATTTTGTCAAACATATGGAACCCTCCTTCATCTGTACATACTTTTATCCTAGTCTATTTTTGAAAAAACGTCAACCACGGACGACGGAACCGAATCGTACGGCGGATGTAAAAAAGGTGCAGTCCGGCGTGAACTGCACCTTTTCGGTCAATGATAAAATTTAGAAATCGGTAAGGTTTGCCGCTCTCTTTTCGAGGAAAGCAGTCATTCCTTCTTTTTTGTCCTCGGTGGAGCAGGTAACGCCGAAGAGGTTTGCCTCCATCTCGACTGCGTTTTTAATGTCCATATCATAGCCGTTATTAATCGCTGCTTTTGCGATGGAAACGGCATAGCTGCCCTTGGAGATGATCTTTGCAGCCATAGCCTTTGCGGTAGGCATCAGCTCTTCGGGAGCGACAACCTTGTTGACAAGACCGATGCGGTAAGCTTCGTCCGCCTTGATATTGTCGCAGGTGAAAATCATTTCTTTCGCGCGTCCCATGCCTACAAGGCGGGCAAGTCTCTGGGTACCGCCGAAGCCCGGGATAATTCCGAGACCGCACTCGGGCTGTCCGAAAATAGCGTTGTCGGAAGCGATGCGGATGTCACATGCCATGGAAATCTCACAGCCGCCGCCGAGCGCGAATCCGTTTACCGCGGCGATGGTGACCTGACGCATGTTCTGCAGTTTAAAGAAAGGAACGGAAGCCTTCATGCCGAACGCTCTCGCCTCCGCCGCGGTGAAATTCACCATCTCTGCGATATCGGCGCCTGCCACGAAAGACTTGAACGCGTTGCCCTTCTTGTCCGGGCCGCCGGTGAGGATGACAACCTTTACGTCGTCCATCGCCTCGATCTCGGTCAAAGCCACATTGAGTTCGTCGAGCGTCTCGCTGTTTAAAGCGTTTAATGCCGCCGGTCTTGAGATAGAGAGAACGGCTGTCTGGTCAGCGATTTCCAGTGTCAGATTATTAAAGTTGCTCATGTAAAACCTCCTGCACGGTTTGATAAAAAATTAACAATAAGTATAATAATAGAGTACTTCTTTTAGAAGAATTTGTCAATAGCCGGGCGTCTGTAAAATTCATTTTTGTGACCGCTCAGCACAGCAGAGCCAGTAGAGCGGAGGTCTCCGCGAATCCGCCCGCTTCGGAAACGGCGTACAGAACATCGAACTGTTTGTCGAATGAGTGCTCGAAGGCGCGCGCAAGTTTCGACAATAGTTCCGTTCGTTCGAGGAGCGTCGGGAGACGTTTTTTCTCCGCGGCCAGCAGTGCGGAAAAATAGTATCCGAGACAGTACATGTAAGCATAAAGGGCGATACATTTTCGCGGATTGCGCGTCTGATATGCCTTCATGTAAAAACAGAAAAGAAAATAAACGCTGTATTGTTCCCACTGCAGCCGGTATTCCGGCGTATCACACTGCGCCAGATAAGAATTTATTTCGTCCACGGAATAGGAGGAGTGAAGTGTGAGGAAAGGACGCAAAACTACAATTGTGTTCGAGTTGAATTTGTTCAGGTGGCGCCCGAAATTTAAGAAAAAGGACAGTTTGTCCGCATGATTTTTCGGGATATTCTCGAGCCGGGCCGCCAGAGCGCCTATATTGCCGGAGTCGAAAACGGGAAAGAGCGGCGCGCAGTCCGTGCCGTCGTCAAGATGCTGTGTGAGGGCATCGTTAAAGATCAGCAGCAGGCGCATGCGGTCGGACAGACAGAGACTGCGGTTCTGCATGAGTTCAATGCTGCGGGTCATTCCGGAAACGAGGGTGTTAAAGAGCGGCCAGTCCGCCGTGTCGTCGGATGGCGGTAAGCTGTCCTCGCCGTAATCAAATTGTATGGTGTCATGGCGCAGCAGTAAAGTTCTGGCAAACTCCGGGCAGGAAAGATGCAATCCGGTGAATGCGAGGTCACCGTAGAACCACTGAAAACGCGGATAAAGGCTGCAGGTCGTGCACAGTTTATCTTCGCCGAGTTCCTGATAGATCTGACAGAGTTTCGCATCCGTTAAAAAAGGGCATACGCCATCGTGTAACTTTATGTGGGTTCTCGACGAATCATCGGTAATCAGGTTGTCCTTTAATTTCCGGCCGAAAGGTCCGGGGACACTGCGATAGTATTTCGCGGAGTCGTCGTCTACGAAAATTTTCCAGAATGCGCAGCAGGTATTGGGACAGTCGCCGCCGATACATGTAAATTCTTTATATAAATCATAGGTCAGATATTTCATGTGTGAATCTCGCTTTCTTTTCTTTAAAAGGGTGTCAATATGCGGACTATTCTGTTATTATAATATCGAAAATGTGTACTGTCTAGTAAAAAGGGATAACCGGTTGAACGGTTTACGGATTTGTGGCTGCGCGAGAGGCAGCGCGGAAATGAGGGAAATATGTTGCGGGATTTGGATTTGGCGCAGGCGGCGGAGCCGCTGCTGCGCTGGTATCTTGAAAATGCGAGAACGCTGCCATGGCGCGAGGAGCCGACGCCTTACCGGGTGTGGATCTCGGAGATTATGCTGCAGCAGACGAGAGTGGAGGCCGTGAAGCCTTATTTTGCGCGCTTTGTGGAGCGGCTGCCGGATGCGGCGGCGCTCGCGGAGTGTCCGGAGGACGAGCTTTTAAAGCTCTGGGAGGGACTCGGCTACTATAATCGGGCGCGCAACCTTCGGGAGGCGGCGAGACAGATTGCCGCACAATACGGGGGAACGCTTCCGGCAGACTACGCAAAGCTGCTGGAATTAAAGGGAATCGGCCGCTACACGGCGGGGGCCGTCGCATCGATTGCCTACGGGATTGCGGCGCCGGCGGTCGACGGGAATGTGCTGCGGGTGCTGACCAGACTGACGGAGGATGATACGGATATTGCAAAGCAGTCTTTCCGCAATGAGACAGAGACGGTCCTGCGGGAAGGCATGGAGCAGCTCGTGCTGCCGGAGGAGCTGGTGGGAAGGCTGCGGGATAGGAATGTGCCGGGAGCGTTAAACCAGGCGCTGATGGAGCTTGGGGCGACGGTTTGCGTGCCGAACGGGGCGCCGCTTTGCGGGGAATGTCCGTGGCGGGAAATCTGCCTTGCAAGGCGTCATGATACCGTGAGTGAACTGCCGGTAAAGAGCAGGGCGAAAGCGCGTAAAATCGAGCGGCGCACGGTGCTTATCATCCGGGACGGCGATAAGGTTGCGATCCGCAAGCGCCCGGCGCGCGGACTTCTGGCAGGGCTTTATGAGCTGCCGAATGTGGAAGGGAACTTAGACGACGGGGAAGCGCTTGCCGCCGTAAAGGATATGGGCTTTTTGCCGCTGCGGATTCAAAGACTTGCGGAGGCGAAGCATATTTTTTCACATATCGAGTGGCATATGCAGGGCTACGCGGTGCTTGTGGAGGAGGGACTGCCGCAGGATGAGAAGCTGCTTTTGGTGGATGCGGAGGATGCGGGCAGACGCTATGCGATCCCGGCGGCGTTTGCGGCCTATGCGGAGTATATGAATATCAGGCTGGGAAACAATCGCTTTGCGGGGAAGGACATGTCGGAAAATGCGGGAGAGGCAGACGCGGGAGAGGGACCTGCGGGGCTCCCGTAAGTCCCCCGGAAAATTCTCCGGAAAAAGAGGGAGCCGATGCAAAATGCATCGGCTTTTCATATGAAAAAGTTTGTGTATAGAAAGTGAAAACTCACTGTCTTCCTTTCTTGTGTGCATCTATAATATACACATGAAATGTGACAGCCCTGTGCCCGGTTTATGAGATTTTTGTAAATAAATTATGAACAAATGACTCTTTGGATAACCTTAAGAAAAAATAAATTGGATTGCAGCCGGAATATGTGTATAATAAGAACAGTGTTTGAAAAACAAGGAAAGGCAGCGGAAGAAAAGATGTATGATTGCATTGTTGTCGGCGCGGGGATTGCGGGGGCCGTCGCAGCTAGGATAATAGCGGAAGAAAAGGGAAAACGGGTTCTCGTCCTCGAGCGCCGGGCGCATATCGGAGGGAATTGTTACGACGAGCGGGATGCCTACGGGATTTTGATTCACAATTACGGCCCGCATATTTTTCATACGGCGATGGAGGATGTGTTCGCATATCTCTCGAGATTTACCGAGTGGCATTTTTTCGGGCATGAGGTCGCGGCGAAGGTCGGAGACGGGCTGCTGCCGATTCCGTTTAATCTGAATACGCTGCATATGGTTTACGGGCAGGAGAAGGCGGATGCGCTTGAGCGGAAGCTGATTTCGGCTTACGGCGAGGGAAGCCGGGTGCCGATTATGAAGCTTAGGGAGAGCGAAGATGCCGATATCCGGGAGATTGCGCAGTACGTCTATGAGAACGTATTCCTGCGCTACACGATGAAGCAGTGGGGACAGAAGCCGGAGGAAATCAGCCCCGAGGTGACGGGGCGCGTGCCGGTGCTGATCTCCCGCGACAACCGGTATTTTCAGGAGAAATATCAGGGGGTGCCCAAAGACGGTTTTACGCCGATGTTTGAACGGATGTTGGACCATGAGAACATCACCGTAAAGTGCGGCGTCGACTGCAGGGACCTGATACGGTTTTCGGAGAGCGGCGTTAGTTTTGAAGGGAAAGAATTTTCTGGCGAGGTGATTTATACCGGCGCGTTAGACGAACTGTTTGACTGCAGGTTCGGCAGACTGCCCTACCGTTCGCTTGATTTTCGGTTCGAGCATTATGACAGGCCGTCGTATCAGGGCCGGTCGGTGGTCAACTATACGGTCAGCGAGGATTTTACCCGCATTACGGAATTTAAGTTCCTGACGGGGCAGCAGGATACCGACGGGACAACGATCGTGAAAGAATACCCGTTTGCCTACACCGGTGCGGCCGGTGAGATTCCGTATTATGCGATTTTAAATGATGAGAATCGGGCACTCTATGAGAGATACCGTGGTCTTGCGGCGGGAATCCCGAATTTTTATCTGCTGGGAAGACTTGCGGAGTACAAATATTACAATATGGATGCGATGGCAAAAAAGGCGATGGAGCTCGCCGGGCGCTTGTGACAGACAAAGGAGCGGCAGCGGAAACGCTGCGGAATAGGGGGAGAATATGAAGTTACTGACGTTTGCGATTCCGTGCTACAATTCGGAAAACTATATGGAAAACTGTATCAGATCGCTGCTCCCTGGGGGAGACGACATTGAGATTCTCGTGATAGACGACGGGTCGAAAGACAGCACCGGTGAAATTGCCGACGCGTATGAGCGCAGCTATCCGGGGATTGTCCGCGCGATTCACCAGGAGAACGGCGGGCACGGGGAGGCGGTAAACGCCGGGATTCGAAATGCATCGGGGCTTTTCTTTAAGGTGGTAGACAGTGACGACTGGGTGGATGCGGACGCGTATGCAAAGATTCTTGCGAAGCTCCGCGAGCTTGCGGGAGGCGAGCGCACGCTTGATATGTTTGTTTCGAATTATGTCTATGAGAAGGAAGGCGCAAAGCGGAAAAAGGTCATGCGCTATCCGGCGCTGCCGCAGGATGAGCTTTTTACATGGAGTGACGTCGGACATTTCCGAAAGGGGCAGTATATTCTGATGCATTCTGTGATCTACCGCACGAAGCTTCTGCGGGAATGTGGACTGGAACTGCCGAAACACACGTTTTATGTGGATAACATCTATGTATACAAGCCGCTGCCGAGCGTGCACAACATCTACTATATGGATGTGGATTTTTACCGGTATTATATCGGAAGGGAAGATCAGTCCGTCAACGAGAAGGTGATGATCGGGCGCATCGACCAGCAGATCCGTGTGAACAAAATTATGATCAATGAATTTGACCTGTGGAAAATTCAAAACCGCAAGCTGCGGCGCTATATGTTTAATTATCTGGAGATTATCACGGTGATTTCGACAATTATGCTGATCCGCTCCGGGACGGAGGAAAACCTTGCAAAGAAGCGCGAGCTGTGGAGCTACATCAAGGAGCACGATCTGCGGCTGTTTCATCATCTGCGCGCCGGCATCATGGGGAACGCGATGAATCTGCCGGGCAGGGGGGGACGGAAGATTTCCGTTGCCGCATATAAGATTTCACAGAAGGTTGTGGGCTTTAATTAGAATAAGTGGAATGACAGGACGGAAAGTTTCGGCGGGGAGCTTTCCGTTTCGCTGCAATTTCCGGAGTTATGAAAGAGGAATCGCGACATGAAAAATGAGAGGCAGATAGAAACGAATTTTATTGAAAAATTAAAGGAATTAAACTATGTATATCGTGACGATATCAAGGATAAAGATTCCCTTGAAGAAAATTTCAGAACTCATTTTCAAAAACTCAACCGGGTAAGTTTAAGCGATTCCGAATTTACGCGTTTAAAGGAGAGCATCATTACCCCGGATGTGTTTGTATCCGCAAAACAACTGCGGGAGATAAATACGTTTCAGCGCGACGATGACACACCGCTGCAGTATACGCTGGTGAATACGGCGGATTGGTGCAAAAACGAGTATGAGATTATCAATCAGCTCCGCATCAATACGGACAACAGCTATCACCGCTATGATGTGATGATTCTGATTAACGGCATACCGGTTGTCCAAGTTGAACTAAAGTCGCTCCAAGTCACGCCGAAGCGGGCGATGGAACAGATTGTAGCATATAAAAACGATCCGGGGAACGGTTATACAAATTCACTGTTATGCTTTGTACAGCTCTTTATTGTCAGCAACGAGAGCAGTACATTTTATTTTGCAAACAATAACAGGGAGCATTTCAGTTTTAACGCAGACGAACGGTTTCTGCCGGTCTATCGGCTTGCCGGTAAGGATAATAAAAATATTAATCACTTACATGATTTTTCCGAGGTTTTTTTGCGGAAATGCGCGCTGGGGGAATTAATCAGCAAATATATGGTGCTGGTCGCAAGTGAACGGAAACTGATGATCATGCGGCCGTATCAGATTTATGCGGTCAAAGCGATCATGGACTGCATTGAGCAGAACAGGGGAAACGGCTATATCTGGCATACGACTGGCAGCGGAAAGACGCTTACCTCTTTTAAGGCGTCCACCCTGCTCAAGGACGATCCCCATATCGCAAAATGCCTGTTTGTCGTAGACCGGAAGGATCTTGACAGACAGACAAGAGAGGAATTTAATAAATTTCAGGAAGGCTGTGTGGAGGAAAATACAAATACCGAGACGCTGGTAAACAGACTGATCTCGGAAGATTACCGAGATAAGGTAATCGTGACGACGATACAGAAGCTCGGACTGGCTCTTGACGAGAACAGCAGGCGGAATCAGGAAAAGAAAAAAAGAGGGGAACTGACCTACAAAGAGCGGCTTGCGCCGCTGAAAGAGAAGCGGATCGTGATTATTTTTGACGAGTGCCACCGCTCGCAGTTTGGAGAAAATCACAGGGCAATCAAAGAATTTTTCCCGAATGCACAGCTGTTCGGATTTACGGGGACGCCGATTTTTGAAGATAACGCGGTTGCAAAGCAGATTGACGGGACGGTAAAGTCCTGTGCGACGACAAAAGATATTTTTGAAAAGGAACTGCATGCCTATACGATTACGCATGCGATTGAGGACAGAAATGTGCTTCGTTTTCATGTCGATTATTTTAAGCCGGCAGAGGACAGAGGCAATACGACGGCTGCGAAAAGAACACATAAAAGGGCTGTGATCAAAACCATTTTGTCAAAACACGACAGAGTTACGGGCGGAAGAAGATACAATGCGATTCTGGCTGCGGCTTCGATTAACGATGCGATCGCATATTATGATTTATTCAAAGAAGCGCAGCAGAAACTTGCAGGGGGTTCGGACGGCGGATTTGAGCCGCTGAACATTGCCTGCGTATTTTCGCCGCCCGCGGAGGGGAATAAAGATATCCGGCAGATTCAGGAGGACCTCCCGCAGGAAAAGGAGGACAACAAAAAAGAACCGGCAAAAAAGAAAAAGGCGCTTCTGCGGATGATGAAAGAGTACGGGGAACGGTACGGCACGGTATACGGGATCGAGGAGTTTGATTTATATTATCAGGATATCCAGCAGAGGATAAAGGATCAGAAATATACAAACGCCGATTATCCGCATGCAAATAAAATTGATATCACGATTGTTGTGGACATGCTGCTGACCGGTTTTGACTCAAAATACTTAAATACGCTGTATGTGGACAAAAATTTAAAGTATCATGGACTGATACAGGCATTTTCAAGGACAAACCGTGTGTTAAATGACACGAAACCGTACGGGAATATTCTTGATTTCCGGAATCAGAGAGAAGAGGTAGACAAGGCGATTGCGTTATTCTCAGGTGAGAGCAATGCCAGCCGCGCGAAAGAGATCTGGCTTGTGGATTCCGCGCCGCAGGTTGTCGAAAAGCTGGAACGGGCGGTCGGTGAGCTGGAAGAATTTATGGAGGGCCAGGGACTTTTATGCAGGCCGCAGGAGGTAAGCAACCTCAGAGGAAATCTGGCAAAATGTGAGTTTATCAAAAAATTTAAAGAAGTGCAGCGCCTTAAGACACAGCTCGATCAATATACGGAAATCGATGAGAAAAACGCGGCCAAAATTCAGGCATTGCTGCCGAAGGATACCCTGCGCGCATTTCGCGGAGCCTATATCGAGCTTGCACAGAGATTGAAAGCCGAGCAGGAAAAGGGAAGTGATTTTCAAAACGCCGAAGCGGAACAGCTTGATTTTGAGTTTGTTCTGTTTTCGTCTGCGATTATCGACTATGATTATATTATGGCGCTTATTTCAAAGTGTACCCAGAGTACCGGAAAGCAGAAGGTGACAAAGGAGGAGCTGATCCGTATGATTCGCTCCACTTCCAATCTGCTGGATGAGAGAGACGATATGATTGCATATATCAATTCTCTTAAAGTCGGCGAGGTTTTGAGCGAAGACGAGATCAAAGCGGGCTATCAGAAGTTCAGAGACAGAAAGAAAGCGGACGAGATTAAAGCGACCGCAGAAAAGCACGGAGTGGAAACGGATGATTTACAGGAATTTATTGATGATATTATGGAACGGATGATTTTTGACGGAGAAAAATTAAGCGATTTGCTGGAGCCGCTTGAACTCGGGTGGAGAGACAGAACGCAAAAAGAGCTGGAATTAATGGAGGATTTGATCCCGCTTTTAAAGAAGCTGGCGTGCGGCCGTGAAATTATGGGGTTAAATGCGTATGAGTAAAAAGAAAGAATTGGTACCGAAGTTAAGGTTTTCTGAATTTTATAATAGCAAATGGAAGGTAACGAAACTGGGAAAGATAGCGGTGGAAGTGAATGAGCGAGCCGGAGATGATACATATCTTCTTATGAGTGTGACATCAGGGGTCGGCCTTGTTTTGCAGGTGGAAAAATTCGGGCGGGAAATAGCGGGGGACTCCTATAAAAACTATATTGTGATCAGAAAGTATGATTTTGCTTACAATAAAAGCGCCACAAAGCAATTCCCGGAGGGGTACCTATGTATGCTCAGCGAATATGATGCGGCAGCGATACCGAAGAGCATTTTTACCTGTTTTCGAATTATTGACAGCGAATGTTATCCCGATTTTTTAGACTATCTTTTTCACAATAATTATCACGGACGCTGGCTTAGAAAATACATTGAAGTAGGAGCGCGTGCACACGGTTCTCTCAGCATTGATACAAAATATCTGTGGATGATGCCGATAGCGATGCCCTGTCTGAGGGAGCAGCAGAAAATCGCCGACTGTCTGGCGTCCGTTGACGTGCTGATCCGTGCGGAAACCGGCAAACTTGAATTACTCAAAAAATATAAAAAGGGACTGATGCAAAAGCTGTTTCCGGTTCAGGGAAAAACGGTTCCGGAATGGAGATTCCCGGAGTTTCGGGATTGCGGCGAGTGGGAGACAAGCAAAGCAGGCAATGTTTTACATACGATTATACCATCTAAAAAGATTGCAAAATCAGAGTATAAGTCGGTGGGCAGTTATCCGATTATAGATCAGTCCAGAGAATATATTTCAGGATGGACTGACGACGAAAAAGCTCTGAATAGAAGTAAACTGCCTTTGATTATTTTCGGAGACCACACATGTATTTTAAAATTTGTGGATCAACCATTTGCCCAAGGAGCGGACGGAATTAAAATTTTTGCGGCTGAAAGGAATGTGGATGCGCAGTTCTTGTATTACTGCCTGGAGAATCTTCCGATAAATTCTGACGGATACAAAAGACATTATTCAGCCTTAAAAGAACAGACAGTGATGTTTCCCGACGAAGCTTCCGGCGAACAGCAAAAAATTGCAGACTGCCTCTCAGAAACGGATATGCTGATTAAGGCGCAGTCGGATAAGGTGGAAGCATTAAAGCTTCACAAAAGGGGATTGATGCAGGGGCTTTTCCCGTCCTCTGCGGAGGTGGACGAATGAGTATCAGGGTTCCGGAAAGATTTTCAAAAGACGAATACCGAAAGCTGAATCAAACACTGAACAAGGAAGCTTTTGCACATTATAAAAGCCGGGTTACCGACAGCTATAAAAAACTGAGAGGTTCGGACGAATATCTCTTAAAGGACGGATTGTCGGAGGAATTGCTTGCAAAGCTGGATTTTATTTTCAAGAGAATCGGCGTGAAACAGTTTGACAGCTTAGGAGAGATTGCGGGATATTTCCGCATGCTGTTAGAGGAAAAGAAATATATTCTGCTGTTTGCCTATAACGGCACGGGCAAGACGAGACTTTCCGCGGAATTTAAAACATTGGGACAGACCTTATTGAATGAGGAAACCGGAGAAAAAACGGCGGACACGCTGTACTACAATGCATTCACCGAGGACCTTTTTTTCTGGAATAACGATTTGAAAAACGATACGGAGCGGTTATTGAGAATCAACAGTGAATCGCGGTTTTTCCTGGGGTTAAAGGAACTGGAAATGGACAGCCGCATTCGCCGGTTTCTGCACCGGTATGCCGATTTCGACTTCGATATTGATTATGACGAATACGAAGTCAGATTTCACAGAGATATCAGGACTTCCGGCGGCGTGCAGAGAATTGAGAATATAAAAGTGTCCCGCGGGGAAGAAAATATATTTATCTGGTGTTTTTTCCTCGCGATTGTACAGCTGGTGACAGATAAAGATATCGCCTATAGCTGGGTAAAATATATTTACATCGACGATCCGATTTCCTCGCTGGACGACAACCATGTGGTCGCCGTGGCAAGCGATCTGGCAAAGCTGATGAAAGACAGTGATGTGCGGTTTGTCGTTTCGTCCCATCACACCCTGTTTTATAATGTGCTGTGCAACGAAACGAAAAAGCCGGAGCAGCTGTTTTTACAGAGGGCAGGGAAAGACGAGACATACATATTAAAAGATACGGGTGAGACGCCGTATTTCTATCATGTCGCGCTGCTGCAGGAACTCAAAAAAGCCGCCGATGCGGGGGAGCTGTACACGTATCATTTTAATATCTTAAGAGGGATTCTGGAAAAGACCGCATCTTTTCATGGGTACAGGAATTTTTCGGCCTGTTTAAGAAAAGAAAACGATGAAAATTCCCCCGTCTATGCGAGAATTGTAAATCTGTTAAGCCACGGTGACTATTCTGTTTTTGAGCCGAGACAAATGGTGGAAGAAAATAAGGAATATTTTCGAACGATATTAAGCAATTTTATAGAGGACTATAAGTTTAATCCGGATCTCTTTCAACCGGAGCAGACGCAGGAGGGACACGGATGAATGACACACAGCAAAAACAGTTGGGCACGACGTTGTGGGCGATTGCGGATAAGCTGCGCGGGGCGATGAACGCGGATGATTTCCGCGATTATATGCTGGCGTTTCTTTTCCTGCGCTACCTGTCTGACAATTATGAGCAGGCGGTGAAAAAAGAGCTGGGCAGTGATTACAGGGAGGCGGAGGCAGAGATAAAGGCTCGTTGCGGCGACGACGAAGCAGGCGATTACATCGAAGAACTGAAACAGGCCATTGCGGATTATTACGAAGCGCTGCCTGCAGACAAACTGCCGCTGAAAGAAACTGAAACGGATCCGGACATAATTGGGAAAGTCAGAGAGGCCCTGATCAAAGACAGCAGTCAGATGGTGTGCGGCAAGCGGGTGACGCCGCTTGCCGTGTGGTATGTGAGAAATCTGGATCAGGTGGAGATATTGGAAACACAGATGCGCCGTAAGATTCATTATGTGATAAAGCCCGCATATCTTTGGAGCAACATATACGAGCTGGCGAGGACGCAGGATCTGGCATTGCTCCGAACATTACAGAGCGGCTTTCGCTATATTGAGAATCAATCGTTTGAGAGCAAGTTCCGCGGCCTGTTTTCCGAGGTAAATCTTGACTCCGAAAAACTCGGAAAAGGTTACCCGGAGCGCAACCTGCTTTTGTGTTCGATTATCACGGAAATCGCAAAGGGACTTTCCGAATTTCCGAACGAGACCGATCTTTTGGGCGACGCCTATGAATATTTGATCGGGCAGTTTGCGGCAGGCTCCGGGAAAAAGGCCGGTGAATTTTATACGCCGCAGCAGGTTTCCACGATTCTCTCCCGGATTGTGACGCTCGACAGTCAGGATCCGAGTACCGGAAAAAAGGAGAAGCTTAAAAATATTTTAGACTTTGCCTGCGGTTCCGGTTCCCTGCTGATCAATGTCCGAAAACAGCTCGGTCCGAACCGTATCGGGCAGATCTACGGGCAGGAAAAAAACGTTACGACTTACAATCTTGCGCGTATGAATATGCTGCTTCACGGACTCAAAGACTCCGAATTTCAAATTTATCACGGAGATTCCCTGCTGAACGACTGGGACATTTTAAAGGAAATGAATCCGGCAAAGAAGCTTCAGTTTGATGCGGTTGTGGCGAATCCGCCGTTCAGCTACCGGTGGCAGCCAGGGGAGGAGCTCGCGGAGGATTTTCGGTTTAAAGGCTACGGACTCGCCCCGAAATCGGCGGCCGACTTCGCATTTTTGCTCCACGGTTTTCATTTTTTGAGCAGCGACGGGACCATGGCGATTATTTTACCGCACGGAGTGCTGTTCCGCGGCGGGGCGGAAGAAAAAATCAGAACAAAGCTGCTCAAAGACGGCAATATCGACGCGGTGATCGGGCTGCCCGCAAACCTGTTTTTCTCTACCGGAATCCCTGTCTGTATCCTTGTTCTGAAAAAGTGCAAAAAATTTGATGATGTGCTGGTGATAAATGCAAGCGGATATTTTGAAAAAGGAAAACGTCAGAACACGCTTTTGCCAGAGCATATCGATAAAATCATCGATACCTATCAATACAGAAGAGAGGACGATAAGAAATATTCCCGCCGGGTTTTCATAGATGAGATTGAAAAGAACGGATATAATTTGAATATTTCGCGCTATGTCAGTACCGCGCCGGAGGAAGAGGTGATTGATATGGGGGAGGTAGTGCGGGAACTTGAAAAGACGGAAGAAGAGATAAGGCAGGCGAAAATCAAACATAATGAATTTCTGAAAGAACTTGGCCTAAAACAGCTGCCGTAATATCGGATCAAGTACGTCGTGTATTGTCCCGTCACGCGGACAGCCGCAGAAGTAATGCGGCTGCCTGTTTTCGGGAGCGCGGCAGTCTTGCGCGTTAATTGTCCTCCCGGTTCATTTTATGGAACAGTTCGGTTTTCATATCGTAAAGCTTCTGAGACAGATCCACATAGATTTCCTGCGGGTTGACAAACCGTTTTGTCTCGTCCCAGAGCGTGTCTTTTTCCTTTTCACAGACGGCCCGGATTTCCATGACGGTCGGGGATTTATAGACGGTTCTGCCCGCTTTTATGACGGGAACCGGCATCTGGCGCATCGTGTAGCTGCCGCCGGGAAGCCTTGTTTTCTTCCAGGGGGCGTTCGGGTCAAACAGCTTTAAATCCGCATGCTCGTCAAATACTTCGTCGCACAGGCAGATGAGATCCGCCTTGATTTTTCCGGTGGCCTTGTCGTAGATGCGGTAGAAGGTCTTGTTTCCGGGGTTTGTCACTTTTTCCACGTTTTCGGAGAGCTTGATTTTCGGCTGGAAGTTCCCGTCTTTATCCTGCACTGCGGCAAGCTTGTACACGCCGCCGAAGGCAGGGTTGTCCTTTGCGGTAATCAGGTTTGTGCCGACGCCCCAGGAGGTGATGGCCGCGCCCTGCTGCTTTAGGGTCTCGATCAGATATTCGTCCAGATCGTTCGATGCGGAGATGACGGCGTCGGGGAACCCGGCTTCGTCGAGCATGTGTCTGGCCTTTTTGGAGAGGTAGGCAAGGTCGCCGCTGTCCATGCGGATGCCGTAGTAGGTGAGAGGGATGCCTGCGTCCCGCAGTTCGGTGAAGACACGGATTGCGTTCGGGACGCCGGATTTTAAGGTGTCGTAGGTATCCACGAGCAGGATGCAGGCGCCGGGATAGAGGTCGGCGTATCTGCGGAACGCGGTGTATTCGTCCGGGAAGCTCATAATCCAGCTGTGGGCGTGGGTTCCGAGCACCGGAATGTCAAACATCTGCCCGGCGAGAACGTTGGAAGTCCCGCGGCATCCGCCGATAACGGCAGCTCTTGCGCCGTAGATGCCGGAATCCGGCCCCTGGGCACGGCGCAGGCCGAATTCCATAACGCCGTCCCCTCCCGCCGCGTAGCACACGCGCGCGGCCTTTGTCGCAATCAGAGACTGGTGGTTGACAATATTTAATATCGCCGTCTCCACAAGCTGCGCCTCCATAATGGGGGCGATCACCTTGACCAAAGGTTCCCTCGGGAAAATCAGGCTGCCCTCCGGCACGGCGTAGATATCGCCCGAAAAGCGAAAATCAGCCAGATATTCAAGAAAATCATCATCAAACATACCGAGACTTTTCAGGTAGGCAATATCGCCGGTGTCAAAATGCAGGTTCTCGATGTAGTCGATGACCTGAGCGAGCCCGGCGCAGACGGAATAGCCGCCGTCGCAGGGATTATTGCGGTAGAAAGCGTCAAAGACTACAATGTCGCGGTTTTTGTTTTTAAAATATCCCTGCATCATTGTCAGTTCGTACAGGTCGGTCAGTAAGGTCAGATTTAATGTGCTCATAATTTGTGGAACAAAAGTGTTCCGCTCCTTTCGTAGAGTGCGGCAGAGTGGCGCTGCTCGTTGGTTTTGTGGATATTATAACATAATCCGTGTAAAAACATTGAGAAAAGATGAGAAAAGTTATATATTATTTACAGAGGAGCAGCAAGTGAAGGAAGTGTGAAGATACACGCGGAAATGAGGAGTAGATGGCGGAGAAATCGAGAAAAGAGCGGGCGACGGAGCTGTTTATGGAGGGATATAACTGCGCGCAGTCGGTGTTTCTGGCGTTTGAGGATCTGCACGGGATAGAGCGGAGCGCGGCCGCGGCCTTAAGTTCTTCGTTCGGTGCGGGAATGGGACGGCTGCGCGAGGTCTGCGGGACGGTCAGCGGAATGTTCCTGGCTGCGGGGGCGCTCTACGGCTATGACAGCCCGGTGGCGCCGCAGGAAAAAGCAGAGCACTATGCGAGAATCCAGGAGCTTGCGGCGGAATTTGAGAAGCGGAACAAAACGATCGTCTGCCGGGAGCTGTTAGGGCTTGACGTAAAGCGCGAGGCGCCGGCGCCCAAGGCGCGCACGCAGGATTATTATAAGAAGCGGCCCTGCCCTGCGCTTGCGGGCTGTGCGGCGGAAATTCTGGACGATTATATCAAAGCGCATCCGATTCCCGGGGCAAGGCTTAGCTGGAAGACGGCCGGAGTGCGGCCGGCAGGGCAGGAGGATCTGGAGGTACTGCTTGCAGTCTACGCGCGGGCGAGAGCGTTTATGGCGGCTTCCGGCAATCCCGGACAGTGGGGCGAGAGCTACCCTCCCAGGGAGGTCACGGAGCGGGATATCGCGGAGGGAAACTGTTATGTGCTCGAAGCCAAAGGCGTCATACAGGCGGTGTTTGCTTATTTTGAGGGTAAGGACCCGACCTACGGCAGGATTGAGGACGGTGCATGGAAGCAGGACGGCGCTTACGCGACGGTTCACCGGCTTGCATCGGCGGGAAACGGCCGCGGCGCGGCCGCGCTGTGTTTTGACTGGTGTGCGGACCGGGCAAAGGCACACGGCTGCGGGAGCTTAAGGGCGGATACGCACGCGGATAATCAGCCGATGCAGCGGGCTCTTGCGGGGGCAGGCTTTGCCCGCTGCGGCAGAATTTATCTCGAAAACGGAGAGCCGCGCCTTGCGTATGAGCGCACTTTTTGGTAGACTTTTAAATAGGGAACACAATAGAAAAAGATTGGATCAAGAGAAAGCGGAGTGTATAACGTGGATCAACAGGGAAATTATTATGGGAACAATATGAATAATAATTATTATCAGCAGCCGGAGAGAAAGGGAAACGGAGTCGGATTCGGAATCGCCTCTCTGGTTCTCGGGATTGTCTCGCTGTTGCTTTTCTGTACCTGCATAAACTGGATTACGGCGATACTGGCGATTATTTTCGGGATTGTCCAGATTACGGCGAACAGAGAGCACGGGCTTGCGATCGGGGGGATCATTACCGCAGGTATGTCCCTGCTGTTTAATATTATGTTCTGGATTTTTCTGTTCTGGAGCGGAGCAGGAGAGCAGAACATGAATTATTATGATTACTACGATTACTATGACAATTATTATGATTCTAAGGACTATTATAATTCTGATGACTATTACGATTACGATGATTATTATGATTACTATAATGATTATTACGATAGTCTGCCGGACAGCGACGAGCCCTTCTATCAGGAGGAAGGCGGCGCGGATTTTTTGTCATATTGATACTAGGAAAACCCCGGTACGCATATAGTAATAGTGACGGAGTGACGAATGGGGACGCAGGCGTTGCAGAGACTAGCGGGTAACTTATATGGTACGGGAAGACGACAGAGAAGAAACCGCTGCGGTGTTTTACTGGTGCTGCTGATTCAGGCATGTCTGATCAACTATGTAAATATGCAGAGGGAGACGGTGACGACAGAACAGATTCTTGAGAAGAAGATCGCGATTACATTTGATGACGGTCCGAATCCGGATTATACGGAGATGCTTCTGGAAGGACTTGCGGAGCGCGAGGTATGCGCCACATTTTTTCTGCTGGGAAAAGAAGTGGAAAAATATCCGGATATCGTGCGGGATATCTATGACGAGGGGCATCTGATCGGAACGCACGCATATGAACATGTGAATTTGAGCAATCTGAACGATAAGGCGGCGATTGAGCAGGTCGACAGGACAAACGAAGCAATCAAAGAGATTACGGGAGAGTCTCCGGAATTTATCCGGCCGCCGTTCGGGTGCTGGAAATGTAATCTCGATTACGAGACGAGTATGATCGAGGTGCTCTGGGATGTGGATCCGCTGGACTGGAAGACAAGCAATTCGGACGTGATTACAAAGCGCGTGGTCGATAAGGTGGAGGAGAATGATATCATATTACTCCACGATGCATCGGAGTCTTCGGTTGTGGCGGCGTTTAAGATTATCGACGCGCTGAAAAAGCAGGGATATACGTTTGTGACGGTGGATGAGATATTGTTTGATTGAAGGGAATACGATAAAGGCGGGGAACCGGCAGCGCGCGGGCATGAGAGAGTGTCTGCGCGCTGCTTTTTTGTGAGAAAGGGAGGGGATAAAGTCATATATTGCATTTGTAGTTGGATGCGTTTAAAATAAATGTAGTTGGATTGTGAAATGATTAGATTGACAAAGGAGAAGGCTATGGAGTGGAAAACATTACTGTCGTTGCAGACCCAGGTGACGAGGGAAGCGGTACCTGACGATTTTAAGAAATATCCGATCAGTGATCTGGAAAAGGATTATAATGCGATTGTATCCAGCTCTGCATTTCGCAGATTACAGGATAAGACGCAGGTATTTCCTTTGGATAAAAGCGACTTTGTAAGGACACGTCTGACACACTCGCTGGAGGTGTCCACAATCGCAAGGCAGCTTGGAATTATGATTACACGGAACACGGCCGGATATCTGCCGGAAGTATTCGAGCGGAATGAAGGCGGAGTAAATGATAAAATTCCGTCTGTGTTGTCATGTGCCGGCCTGCTGCATGATTTGGGAAATCCGCCCTTCGGACATTTTGGGGAAGTCGTTATCGGAGAATGGTTTCAGAATGCGTTTGACAGCGACAGATTTATGTATAAGGGGCAGCGCATAAAGAGTCTCTTGAGTGAGCAGATGCGCTGTGATTTAAGTAATTTTGAAGGAAATGCACAGGCGCTTAGGATTCTTTCAAAGATTTCCAATAAGGATGTAAGTCATGAAATAAATCTGGCAAAAGGAGTGATCAGCGCATTGATCAAATATCCCACTGATTCTTTGAGCTGTCGGGGAAAGAAGGATACAGACATCCGAAAACATAAACTGGGGTATTACTGTGCCGAGGAGGAGAGTTTCTGGAAGATTGCGGATGAGACAGGAACGAGGCTGGCAGAAAATGAGGCTGCGCGCCATCCGCTGGCGTATTTGATGGAGGCTGCGGATGATATTGCTTATTCAACGGCTGATCTGGAGGACGCATATAAAAAGGAGCTGTTTTCACTAAAAGAATTTATTGAGTTTTTTGAAGGAGAGATAAGACAAAAAAAGAAAACGGAAGAAGCAGGTAAGGCCGAGTTGCTGATTGATAATCTTAAGAAAAGAGTGAAAAAAGCGGAGGCCGGTAAAACAGAGTGCATTGGAGAAGCGTATATGATTGCATTTCAAAACTGGATGGATTTTGTGAGACAATGGTTTATGTATTGTGTCGCTTACAGTTTTTCGAAAAATTATTCGGATATTATGGCGGGAACCTATAATAAGGAACTGATTGCAGGGACGTTTCATGGGACGTCCATGGAAATACTGAAAAAGGCTATGAGGAAATTTGTATATGAGAATCCGGAAATTGTCAAATTAGAGCTGTCCGCACAGAAGATGCTGTCCGCTTTATTAGATGATTTCGTATATGCAGTACTTTATTTTGAGGAGGAGGATGGGACGTATAAGCAGACGCAGAAAGAAAAAAAGCTATGCAGTCTGATTGCCGAAAACCTGCGTGAAGATTACAGATATGCAAAGAGGGAGGATGCGGCATTCAATCTGTATCTGCGGCTTTTGATGGTTACTGATTTTATAAGCGGAATGACAGATTCGTATGCAAAGAATCTTTACCAGGAATTAAACGGAATAAAATAAGAAAGCCGAGCGGTCAATCAGCAGCGGGCAGGTACAGGAATATGCCTGCCCGCTGCGCTGATATGCAGGAGAAAAACTCGAAAAAAATATGTTGAATGAATTAAAAAGCGGTGATAATATTTTAATAAATGGTAGACAGTGAGAAAAAGTCTCATAAGGAGGGCAAATAAGGTGATAAGTCAGTTTATATTTGAAAATTATAAGGCTTTTAAAAATGAATCAATACTTGACTTTTCTGCAGAAAAAATAGATGAGTATGAGAATAGTTTAATCACTGATGAGAGCGGTGGGGAAGAGGCAGTACCTGTCATAGCAATTTATGGACCGAATGGGGGAGGAAAGTCGACGGTACTTGAGGCATTAAACTTTCTGAGGGATACCGTATTGCGGACTATATTATTTACAAAATTGCAGGATGCGGAAGATAAATATGAGTCATTGATGCGCAAGTTATCCTCAGTTGCTTCTAAGGAAATATATTACAAGCTTTCTCGGGAATATAGGGAGCTGCCTACAAAATTTGATATTATATTTCATACAAAAGGTAAGAAGTTTCGTTACCAGCTTTCTATGATTCAAAATAAAATAGTAAAAGAAAATTTATATTTACAGGAGGTAGGGACGAATGATGTAACGTTGATTTTTGAGCGTTCGGAGGACGAATGCATTTTAGGGGAGGAGATAGAAGACATTGCAGTGGAAAGAGTAAATAACACTATGCCGCTGCTTTCGCATATTGCAATTAATTATGACATAGAAACAATTGATACAGTCGTCGAATGGTTTTTCAGCATAGAAATGCTGAATTATGATAATCCCCGAAGCGAAAGGAAATTATTGTTGCCGAAAGCAGAAAATAAGCGAAACATGCTTTTTGCGATGTTGGAAGAGATGGATATACCCATTAAGGATATTCGTTTGGAAAAGGATTTGGATGGAAATATAGAAAATGTGTACACAAAACACAGGATGGAAAATGGTGAAATGTGTGAGATGCGCCTGGAAGAAGAGTCAGGCGGCACAAGAAAGCTGCTTAGCTGTCTGGCAAGGATAAGTGAGTGTTTGGAAAGAGGTCATTTATTGATTGCGGATGAATTAGATGCAAAATTACATCCGAAGCTGCTGCGATATATGATAGGATTGTTTACGAATCCGCTGATTAACCAAAACGGCGCGCAGCTTTTGCTGACATCGCATGATATTACAACGATGAATCACGATGTGTTTCGCAGGGATGAGATCTGGTTTTGCGCAAAAAATCCCGTCGGGGCATCTAAATTGTATTCATTAGCTTCTTTTCGTAAAGAAAACGGAACGCGGATAAGAAATGACGAGGCTTACGGAAAACGCTATATTGAAGGACGATATGGAGCAGACCCATATATCCAAAGAATCATAAATTGGGAGGATAATGAATGAGTCTTAAGCCCAAAAAATTCAGTGAACTTAGGATGGAACAGGAAGAACTTAAGAAAAAAATGCAGAAGAAGAAAAAAGAGATCAATTACGAACTGCCGCACTATACTTATCTTGTGAGCGAAGGGACCAAAACAGAACCTTATTATATCGAATCAATAGCATAGAATTGCAAAAATATTTATAGTGAAAAAATAGAAGTTTTAATAGGAGAAAGCTATAGAAAATACAGGCAAAAGAAAAGGAGGGTAAGATTATGATATGGTTATTTAAATTTATAGTTGCTTTTGTTATCGTGTTAGGTATTTTGGTATTATTGATGAAGCCTTTATATCAGCAAATCGGTTCAACATGTGGATTTTATGCATTAATATATGCAGTAAGTAGGGTACAGCATATAAATAAGAAAAAGATAACAAGAAGGATAATTACAGATTTTATAAATAGTGAAGAGAGTTTCGTAGGTGAAATATTTGACATAGAAAAAATGATGGAAATTATACATAAATATTTTCCGAAAATCAAAGCGCAGATAGTTTGTATTAATGGCATACAGGATTTAAATCAGCAGTTGGAAAATAATTATGTGGTTTATCCTTGTAATTATAAAGGGACACCACATTATTATTTTTTAGAAGCAAGCGGAAAATCAGAATATATATACAGACATATGTTTTTCTGTAAAAGAAGAAAAATGGGCAAAGAGGAATTTTATTTTCAACATAATAATCTTAATGAAGTGCTTGAATTTGTATGGAAAGATTATTTTGATCAAGAATATAAAGGATTGAACAGAATCTATGCAGTAATTTGGAAGATTTTTACATATGTTTCTGATCATGTGCTGTATAAAACACTTGATGAAGCCACGAAGCAAAGAAAGGACATATTATATGATAAGAAAACAGAGATAAATATGTGGGGAAAAATTTTAATTATCCCCAAATTTTAAAGTGTGTAAAATGAATAAATTTTATGAAACGATGCTGTAATTATATTACCACAAAAACCGCCGAAATTCAAGCCTTGTAAACCCTCCCGGGATTGTCTATAATCGACATTCCGGGAGGTGTTTCATATGGGTGAGGAACAAAAAAACTGGCTGGAGCTTATGACAAAGCAGATGCAGATGACACAGGTTCTTGACACGAACCGATACACGGAAAAATTCGGTCTGTCATTGAGTCAGGAGGATGCAGTGCTTTTGGCGGAGAGCAGGGCGGACGCCCTAAGAAGGGAACAGCGGGTCGAGTTTGGGGCGGGCATACTGCCGAAAATCATAGAGGCGTTTTGCGATTCGGCCTATCTTATGCAGGATGATTACCGCGATTCGCTGAACCGTCTGCAGGATATTTTTTATCTGTATAAAAACGAGATGCTCGATGAGATTACAGATGATGAGCTGCTGGAATTTATGAGAGAACAGTTTGAAAATGTATGCTGCGGCGATTTTGATTATCTCGAAGGAACCTGTCTGGATATTTTTGCCCAGGCAATTCGGGCCGGTTATTCGGGGCACACACAGTCCCAGGGCCGGGGGGAATTTGAAAAATTTGACATTGTAATGCGCTGGGATAAAGATTTGTATCTGGAAACGTTAAAAGAACTGGCATGGAGGTGATTACAATCGAGTATTCTGATTATCCGCAGGAAGAGCTTGTCGCCATCGTGGCACGGCTCGCGGCCGAATATACCGGTTATGAACATTCGTCCGTCACTTACGAGAGGGCGCAGGGATTTATGGAAGCCGTTTTATACTGCATCAATGAGAAGGAACATGCCGGCGGGGGGACGCTTGCGCTCCGGGACGCCTCTGCCGAAGAAATGTATGAGTCAGGCAGACGGATTGTGACGGAAAAGGTGGGAAAGCTGCGGGAACTTTACAATGAGATGATTATCGGCTTTGAGGATTACGGCTGCGTATTTCTGAAGGAAACCGTTGCCCGCGGAATCCCGGCGTTTCTGTTGAGGTATGACGCAAAATTTGCGCCGCAGGAAACACTGCTGACACTGGACTATCCGATTCTGAAAGATTTGGGCGCCTCATCCGGCATTGACCGGGTTTTGGACTATGTGACATGCATTTCGGCCGAACAGAGGTTTCTCGCCAAATTCGGCAGCGCGTATGTGACAGAGGTGCTCGGGGCATATGACGATAATTATGGGGAGCTGGCAGAAAATATCTGTGAGATTGTGCTTCAGAATCTGATCGGTCATATGGTGTCGGACAAACCGCTGGACTCTATGGGGTTTGACAGGGCGGAACTGGAAAACACAGAAAAAATGCTGCAGGGAAAATCGGACGAAGCGCTTGCGCGTGAGATTGCAATGCTGCTGCAGATTTTTTTGGAGCGCTATTATGAGAACGAGGCTGCGCTTGCGGATTATCTGAAAAACGATATTCCGAACATCGCGGCGCGCATACGGTGTTGCGTGCAGAATCACTGCTTAGACAGAGTTTTTTTGATCTGACAGCCGGCGCGCAGGGCATGTGTGTTTGCGTCTGGCGCGGGAAAGAAAGCGTCGGATAAAGTGTGCACGGGAAATGCAAATGAGAGGGAACTGCTTATATGGAATTGCATAAAATGTACAGGCCCGTCACGGCGGCCCCGTATAAATGCACCGGGGACTATATGGAGTTTGAGCCGTGCGATGCCTTAAAGCCTTATATCCGGTGCTTCTGGGGGTCACCGCGGGTGGTTACGGGCAGCGGGAATCAGGTGAAGAAGACGGAAATCGTGATACCCGATACCTGCATGGATATTATTTTCACTGCGGATTTTACGGACAACCGAATCGAAAGCCTGTTTTGCGGAATCGATGACCGTACCTTTGTCACGGAAAGCGTGGGGAAGGCGGGAAAAACATGTTTTGTGTTTGCGATTCGGTTTTATCCGTGGGGAGTTCCCATGTTTGCCGAGGAATCTCTGAGAAACACGAAAAATGCGTTTTTTGACGCGGGCTGTCACTTTTCGGAAATAAAGAAAAAAATCGGGAGCCGGCTGTTTGACGCCGCGGATATCTACCGGTTTATTCCGATTGCGGAGCGTATACTCCTCGAACAGTTTAACGACAGGCACCGGAATAAAACGGTATTTGAGGCGGTATCTAAGATATTGCAGAGCAGGGGAAATATACGAATGACAGATATCGAGCAGGAGGTTCTTGTCGGCGGAAGGCAACTGGAACGGCTGTTTCTGGAGTATGTTGGGGTATCCCCGAAGAGTCTGGCGTCCATGGTGCGCTATCAGTGCCTGTGGCGTGAGTTTCTGTGTCAGAAAAATTTTAATATGATGGACGCCGTGTACCGGTACGGATATTCCGATCAGGCGCACTTGTGCCATGATTTTAAAAAATATCATTCGATGAGTCTGTCGGATGCGGGGGAATACGCGAGACAAAATGTCGGAAATATACAAGGCGGATTGCCGGAATCATAGTATGATGTTGTTATCATACGTGAAGGAGGACTTTCTTATGAGATACAGCAATACGCTGATTGCCGTAAAGGATATGGAGCAGTCGCTGCGGTTTTACAGGGAACTGTTCGGGCAGGAGGTTGCGGTCGATCTGGGCCTGTGCAAGACTTTGGACTGCGGGCTGACGCTGCAGGAACGCTTTGACGAGATTGCGGGATTTCCCGCAGATACGATGAAGTATCGGCCGAACACGATGGAGCTCTATTTTGAGACGGAAGACTTCGAAGCGTTTCTGGCGCTTTTGGAGAAATATCCCGACGTGGAGCGGCTTCACGAGGCAAAGACCTATCCGTGGCTGCAGAGGGGTATCCATATTTTTGACCCGAACGGACACTTGATCGAAGTGGCCGAAAGCATGTATTCGGTGGCCTGCCGTCTGTTTAAAGAGGGGAAAAGCGTCGGGGATGCGGCAGAACTGCTGCAGCATCCGCAGAATGTGGTGGAGGAATGGTTTGCGGCGTATGGGCGCGCAAGGATCAGCGTCTGCGGTACCGACTGCGGCACGTGCTACTGCTATGGATCGATGTGCAGCGGCTGCAATGACTGTGAGGGAAAAGTGTTTCACATGCCGGAGGGGACGACCTGTAAGATTTACGAGTGCGTCTGCGGGAAGAATCTGAAAGACTGCGGCGGCTGCGAAAAACTGCCGTGCGATATCTGGCGGGCGACGAGAGATCCCAAGTATACGGATGAGGAATTTGAGGAGAATATCGCGATGCGGGCGAAGATGCTAAAGGGGCTGCAGGAAGCCGATTAATTCCGTCCGTTGCCACGGGATTTTTAAATGGCATAAATACTTCAAACGGCACAGCCATGATAGAGGAAAATATCATGGCTGTGCCGTTTTATGTCCTTTGGCTCCGGAACTGTTCTAATGCGTAGTCCACAAACGCTTTCACAGCGTGAGCCGTGTAGTTGCGTCTGGGCAGCAAAATATAGAAAAGCCGCTCTGCTAAATGGGAATCAATCGGAAAGAACAGCATACGATCCGAGGGAATGGAACAGATGAGCCGGTCGCTGATAAAGGCGGCGCCTAAGCCATGCTCCGCAAAGCGAAAGGCAGTGACTAACTGGGCCAGGTTCATTTTGATTTTCGGGGTAAATCCGGCCTCCTGAAACATCTGAACACTGCGGTGGTACAGGTTATTTCCCGGACTGAGCAGAATGAAGTCGATATCCCGGAAACATTCGAGGGGGATCCCCGGGCAGGCGGCGGACAGATGTCGTCCCGCAAGGATATCGCCGGTTGTCAGCGCCCGGTCTGCCAGCATTTGGGGGAGCGGGGTATCTTTTGAAATTGCTAAAAGAATGTGGTCGCAGAAAGCAGGCTGATGTTCGAAGTGGTTTAAAAGGTCAGAATCACAGCTGAAGGTGAGGTCCAGGTCGCGGTTTTCCAGAGCCTCGGCCAGACGGTTCGAGCTGTCCTCGGTTACTTCAAGGTGAATCCCCGGATACATTTTCGAAAATCCGGCTAAGATGTCCGCCAGCAGGAAGCAGTTCAGATAATGGGTGCCGCCGATGTGAAGCCGTCCCGCACGCAGGTCTCGGAGGTCACCCAGTTCCCGCTCCAGCTCTGATTCCAGATACTGGATGTGTTCAATGGTACGGATATATGCCTCGCCTGCCTGCGTCAATTCTAAGGGGCGTCTGCTGCGGTCAAAAAGTTCTGCTCCGATCATTTCTTCCTCACGTCGGATGGCAATGCTCAGGGCAGGCTGAGTAAGGTAGAGATTTTCGGCGGCTCTCGTAAAGCTGCCGTCGCGGTAGACCTGATAGATATACTGCATATTCTGCTCCATATTATAAATCTCCTTTATATATGTATAAAAACCATAAAATTGATTATATACTATCCGCATGCTATTGTAAAGATATCACAAAAATAAATAGATTTTTGGAACAAAATTTGGAAGAAAGGAGAGGGGAGTTATGGATATCAATGCATTGTTGATGGATGAGAGCGATAATGTGGCGACCTGTGTGGAAATGGTTCCGAAGGGCGGTCGGATTGTCTGGCAAAAGGGGCATGAGACATGCAGCCTGACGGCGGAGGAGGATATTCCTTATTGCCACAAAGCGGCATTGGAAGATCTGGCGTTGGGTGCAGAGGTGCGCAAATACGGAGAGATGATCGGGCGGACAAATGTTCCGATTGCCAGAGGGCATCTGGTGAATCACGAAAACATATACAGTGTACCGAGGGATTATGACAGGGAAATGCTCAGAGAAGGGGGGACGGAACAATGAAATTCTGGGGATATAAACGTGCGGAGGGGCGCGCGGGGATCCGCAATCATATTTTGATTTTGCCGACTTGTGCCTGTGGAAGCGAAAGCAGCCGGATTGTGGCAAGCCAGGTAAGAGGGGCGGTAAATATCGTCTTTAACACCGGATGTTCCGATGTCGCGGCAAACACTGCGCTGTCTCAGAAGGTGCTGACCGGTTTCGCCTGCAACCCAAACGTGTACGGCGTGGTCATAATCGGACTGGGCTGTGAGACAGTGCCGCATAATGTGCTGCGGGAGAAAATTCAGAAAATGACATCAAAGCCGGTGGTGTCCTTTGGGATTCAGGAAGAGGGAGGAACATTAAAGACGATTGAAAAGGCGGTCCGCGCTGCGCGGACAATGGCGGCGGAAGCGGCCAGACAGCAGAAAGAACTGTGTGACATCTCGGAACTTTTGCTGGGAATCGAGTGCGGCGGTTCTGACGCGACTTCCGGTATCGCCTCGAATCCCGCAGTCGGGGAACTGAGCGATTTGCTGGTGGATCTGGGAGCGTCTACGATTATGAGTGAATCTATCGAATGGATTGGCGGGGAACATGTACTTGCGAAGAGGGCCGCCACTCCGGAAATACATAATCAGATCATTCAGGTGTGCAGGGACTATGAGGAGCATCTGAAAGCGGCGGGACAGGACTGCAGAGCGGGTCAGCCCACGCCGGGCAACAAGGCAGGAGGACTGTCCACGCTGGATGAAAAGAGTCTGGGATGTATCCGCAAAGGAGGAACAAGGCCCATCGTTCAGGTTCTGGCACAGGCCGAGCGGCCGACGGAGCATGGGGCTATTGTGATGGATACGGCGGGGTATGATATTTCCTCTGTCACCTCAATGGTAGCGGGAGGATGCAATGCGGTGATTTTTACGACTGGCCGCGGAACTCCCACGGGAAACGCAATCGTGCCTGTGCTGAAAGTCACGGCAAACGCTCATACCTATCAGTGGATGGAAGATAACATGGATGTGGATCTTAGCGGTATCGTTCAGGGTTCCATTACCATTCCGGAGGCGGGAAAACTGCTTTTGGATGAAGTCGGCGAGGTTTGCAGCGGAAAGCTGACGAAAGCGGAGGCTTATGGATTTTCCGATGTCGCGGTAGACCATGTCTGCCGGTTTGTGTGAGGTTTTTACCAGAAAGAGGAAAGAGAGGAAAAGCTATGAACAGCTTAGTGATATGTTTAATAATTTGCCTGCTGACAATGGCAAGTTATGTCTGGGGAAAAATTCCGATGGGGCTGACAGCGATGCTCAGCATGGCGGCGTTTGTGCTGACCGGCTGTCTCGACCCGAATACGGCGCTGGGTTATTTCGGAAACAGCAACGGCGTGATGATGCTCTCCATGTTTGTAGTAGCTGCAGGCTTTAACCGCACGCAGTTTGTAAAAAAATGCGCCGCAAGCGTCAACAAAATTGCGAAGGGCTCCCTGATGATGGTGATGCTGGGCTATGTACTTATTACCGCGCTGCTGGCGCAGTTTATCCAGAGTTCTGTAATCGTGTTTGGAATCATGGCGCCGATGATGATCGCCAGCTGCGAGGAATTAAAAATCAGTCCGTCTAAGACGCTGTTTCCGCTGGCAATCGTGAGTATCTCGACAATTTCCGCGCTGCCATTAGGAAGCGGTGCGACCCAGTTTGCCGAGCTGAACGGTTATCTGGAAGCAAACGCTTATACCGATTTTACAGTCGCGCTGACAGATCCGATGAAAGCCCGCCTGCCGATGCTGATCGTGGTTATGATTTACTGTATTTTCTTTGCGACAAAACTGGCGCCTGATGCCCCTGTGGTGAAAGCCAGCGGACTTGAGGCACGCAAGGATAATCAGAAGCCCCTGCCTGCATTTCAGGAGCGTGCCGGTTATATTATTTTTATTCTTACGACAGTGGCGTTGATTTTCCAGCCTCAGCTTAAGATTGCTACCTGGGTGATCTGTCTTACAGGAGCTCTGTTGATGATTCTCTTTGGCGTACTGTCCGAGAGGGAGGCGATAGCGTCCATTAACTGGCCGATGGCGTTTTTGTTTGTGGGAGCGTTGTCTATGGGCGGAGCGCTGACGGAGACCGGAGCGGGCGAGGTGGTTGGAAATGTCCTGGCAAATTTTGCCAACACCATCAGCAATCCTTATATTATCGGTTTCGTATTCTTTATTGTACCGTTTTTGCTTACACAGGTGATGATGAACCGCACAGTCATGATTATCTTTATTCCGATTGCGATTCTGGCATGCAAGGCTATGGGAGCGAATCCGGTGGGAATCATTATTCTGGTTCAGGCTGCCTGCCTCAGTTCCTTTATGACGCCTATGGCGACACCGGCTGTTCCTATGTGTATGGCAAGCGGAGGTTATAATCTGGCGTCTTTGATGAAACAGTCTCTGATTCCGGCCGCAATCTTGTGTATCGTTTCTGTCGGCTGGATCATGACGGTATTTCCCATGTACTAAAATAATTTAAAATCTCAGCGGAGCTGTCGCATTTTGTGCAAAATGTGGCAGCTCCGGCTATAAGAGATGAGAGATTGTTATTTTTATGTGATTGCTGTAATATATAAGGAGGTTTACGGTATGTTAGAAATCAAACAGTTTCCCGGGGATATGAGCGCTTTGGAAGTAGACCGTGAAGATCCCAAACGGTGCCTTGTTTTTGGTCTTTTTGAAGAAACGGTGGATGTCGCGGGAGTCAACCGGCCGTTTTATACTTATATTGCGGAAGGAATGTCTTATAACCGGCCCTGTCTGGTGCTTGCTCCGCCGGAGGATATCTCTGTGCCGGAATACCTGGAAAACAGCTTTTGGCTGCGTTTTGCAGGAGAACATCGGTTTTTCCTCCATGTTCTGGAGCCTGTGAACGGGAAGTACAGTCTGGACGGCAGTGATGCGTCCTATATGAATCGCGTCTATGTACAGATTCAGTCCCGCCGGTATTACGTTACCATGCAGGACAACATTTATGCTGTGGGGGTCGGCAGAGGCGCGGCGGTAGCGCAGCAGGCGGCGATAGAAATGACAGGTGAGTGGTCGGGACTGGCTACTTTTGGAGAAATGTTCCCGGAAGTACTTGAAAGCGCGGGAAGGCTTCATGCCGGCGAGGATACGGGCAGGACCGAACTGGTAGTGAGCGCAGGCAGGGCGCAGCTGCCCGTGTGGATGGCGTGGAGTGAAAACACCGGAGAGAATGCGGCGGTCTGTAATTACTGGAAAGCAGAGAATCATGCGGACAGTGAGATTTTTTCCAACAGATGGGCGGATGAAATCTATTTTCCGGATCGTATTCAAAAGAAAAGCCAGGTGAATGAAGAAACTATTTCTCAGGTGCGTGTCACCAACGGTTTTCGGGGAGAGCCGGGCGAGGAATTTTTTACCGCGGTCTGGGGCTATATCAGCCAGGCGCGCCGTCACCGCAGTTTTACGCGGAAAGCGCTTCGTATTTATGAGGATCCCATCGCTTACGGCGCACAGCTGCACACGATGGAACTGGACGGCTTTACGCGCCGCTGGTATGAGTATGTGCCGGAGGGGATCAGAGCCGGTGACAGAAAAGTACCGCTTGTGGTGTGTATGCATGGACGGGGCGGCAGCGCGGAAACTTTTATGGATTTGTCCGGTCTTAACCGGGTCGCGGAAGAACGTGATTTTATTGCGGTATTTCCCGAAGCGGGCGTTTATCAGCAGCGCCCCGGCGGTCTGCGGAATATCCTGTTATGGAACGGAAGCTATAAAGGGGAGAAAACAGATGACGTGTCGTTTGTCCTGAAAATTATTGAGGACGTAAAGAGCCGATACGCGATTGATTCCGGGCGGATCTATGCCTGCGGTCAGTCCAGCGGAGGGATGATGACTTCCGAACTTGCAGTCCGCGCGCCGGAGGTGTTTGCGGCAGTCTCTCCCTGGTCTGCGATCAAAGACCCGGACTACGACGGTCCGCCGCCGGAAAATATGGATTCCGAGGTTCCTTACTTATTCCTGTTTGGAGAGAATGACTGGCTGTGCGTAGACCGGGAAAAGGGTCAGATGGAATACCATGTAACACCGGATATTGCGGCATTCCTTAAAAATCTCATGAGGATTTATCGGTTGAATGAAACGCCGCGCCGCTATGTCTGCGGAGAAATCAGTTACTATGTGTATCTGAACGAAAAACGCGTCCCCCTGTTGATTGTAGGGACTGTGAAGGAAATGTCTCATGCCAATTATCCGCGTGAGAGCTGGATTGCTTACGATGAATTTCTGAGTAAATTTTCCAGGCGTGCGGATGGGACACTGCTGTATATGGGGGAGGAAATATAATCGCGGGCCGCATTTTTCAAAAAGTGTGGAGCCTGCAAAGAAAGACAGGAGGAACACACGATTATGGAACGTAAATATCCACATCTTTCCCAGCCTATCACGCTGGGGAATGTCACTTTTCGCAACAGGATGTTTTCTGCGCCCATGGGCGGCACAGATATCACCAACGACGGCTGTATCGGGCCGAAATCCACAGCATTTTATGAGCTGCGGGCAAAGGGCGGCGCAGGAGCCGTCACTGTCTCCGAGTGTATGGTTCACCCGCAGACGGACGGTTCGCATGCCTATCATCTGGATGAAAGTATATTGAACTCGCTGGCCTGCGCCGCTTACACAGCCGACGCCATTCGCCGTCACGGGGCAATTCCCAGCCTTGAGCTGTCGCATTCGGGAATGTATGCAGGTACATATATGACTGACAAGTCAAAACAAAAGTCGATGAACCAGTGGGGGCCTTCGGATGCGACCCGGCCGGACGGCGTGCCGGTCAGGGCGCTGACAAAGGAAATGATCGGAGAAATTACAGCGGCATATGGGCGCGTCGCCGGTCTGGCAAAGAGGGCGGGGTTTGAGCTGCTGATGATTCACGGCGGACATGGCTGGTTGATTAATCAGTTTTTGTCCCCGATGTTTAACAGGCGTACGGATGAATACGGCGGATCTCTGGAAAACCGCTGCAGGTTTGTGATCGAAGTTCTGAAAGCCGTTCGCGAGGCGGTCGGGCCGCAGTTTCCCATCGAATTCCGCTTAAGCGGCGCGGAGTTTGTGGAGGACGGATATGACCTGGAGGAAGGTATCCGCATCGCAGAGCAGATTGAGCCGTATATTGATCTGCTGCACGTCACCGCAGGCACTTATCAGAGGACATTCGGCATCACGCATCCGTCTATGTTTACGGAGCACGGCAGGAACGTTTTTCTGGCGGCGGAGATCAAAAAACATGTCAAAGTACCGGTTGCCACGCTGGGAGGGCTCAACGATCCAGCGCAGATGGAGGAGATTATTGCCTCCGGCAAGGCGGATGTGGTATACATGGCCCGCGCGCTGCTGGCGGATCCGTTTCTGCCGAGGAAGATTACGGAGAATCGGGATGACGAGATCGTGCGCTGCCTGCGCTGCTTTACATGTATGGCGGAGCGCGCCGCCACCTCAACCCGCCGCTGCACGGTCAACCCGTTGATTGGCCGGGAGTGCGAAGGGGACGAAATACAGGCAGCGCCGGTAAAAAAGAAGGTGCTGGTTGCGGGCGGCGGCCCGGGCGGCCTGTATGCGGCTTATACTGCGGCCCGCCGCGGACATCAGGTGATTTTGTGTGAAAAGGAGAACGAGTTAGGGGGCATTTTAAAGAGTGAACAGGCGCTTCCGTTTAAACATGAGATGTACGAACTGGCGGGAACCTATGCATTGCTGGCGGAACGGGCCGGTGTAGAGATTCGTCTGAATACGGAAGTGACAAAGGAATACGCAGAACAGGAAAATGCGGATGCACTCATTATTGCAGTAGGTTCCGAACCTCTGGTGCCGCCGATTCCGGGGCTGGACGGAGACAATGTGGTGGTTGTCAACAACTATTACAGGGAAAAGGATAAAGTGGGGGAAAGTGTGGCCGTATTTGGCGGCGGACTGGCAGGCTGCGAATGCGCGATTCATCTGGGACAGGAAGGGAAGACGGTTCATCTGATAGAAATGAGGGATGAACTGGCTGTGGATGCCAATGTGAGGCACCGCCCGCTGCTGCTGAAAGAGATTGAACGGTATGCGGCGGTGCACACCGGCTGCAAAGGCCTGAGGGTAACGGCCGACGGTGTGGTGTGTCAGGAGAAAGACGGCAGCGAAGTTTTCGTCCCGGGGAAGAGTGTGATCTGTGCGCTCGGTCAGCGCTCACGAAAAGACACTGTGGCGAAGCTGCTGGACGCGGCGCCGTTCGTCCGTGTGATCGGCGACGCGGCAAAGGTGTCCACCATCACCAATGCGGTTTATTGGGGATATCATGCGGCGCTTGATATCTGAGGTAAATAATGCCCGGTAAGCGGCAAAAAGGGGACTGTGAAAAACGGAGCCAAAACAGCTTCTTTTTACAGTCCCTTTTTGCAGGCGCGGCGGATACCGTATTCTCGATTTAACGATGCGGAGCGTACGATGCGGAATCCGTCGCCGGTATCTTTTTGTCGGTGTACAAAATATGATTAATCAGCCAGCCCAGCAGAAATTCCAGCAGCTTCTGCAGATACTCCTGCGGGTTGTTTTCAATCTCGTTGAGGTCAATATTTGCGAGTTTGTCGATAAAGGCCTCATGCGCGCGCTTCTGTGCGGCGAGCCCCTCGTAGTGAATCCATTCCATGTATTCCTCTTCGTCCCGGAAATGCTCTTCGGTGTACGCTTTTAATTCATTTAAAATTTTCATAAGCGCATCATAGTCCACGGCGGTGTCGTAGGATTTCACCAGCTGGTTTGCCCTGCCGACAATGCGGAAGAGCTCTTCGTGTTCGCGGTCAATCAGTTCAATGCCGACCAGATAATCCTCGGTAAATTCGCAGGGGTTTTCCTTTATCATCCACTCCTCGAGAGGCGGAAGCTTTCCGATCAGGATGTCGCTGCTCAAAATGTGGTGGTACAGCCATCTGGCGAGAAAAGTGACAAGCTCGTCAAGAAGATTCCACTGCTCCTCGGCCTCGTCAATATTGGCCAGATCCAGCATCAGGACTTTTTCGCGGAAAAAGGCGTGCTGGGTCCGCTGGAGGATCAGTTCGGGGTCCCGTATCTGCTCCATATACGCTTCCTCGTTTGCGAAATGCTGCTCGGCGTAGTTGTCGAGTTCCGCGATAATGTCCTTGATGACCTGATAGTGGTCGTTCTGAAAATCCATGCTCGTGAGAGTGTGTGTTCTGTTGAGCAGATCGAACAGGTATCTGTGCTCCTCGTCAATCTGCTCGATTCCTATGATACAGTCATCCGTAAATTCAAACATGACAAATCCATCCTTCTTGAAATAGTGCTTGCCGGCCTATCACGCTGCACTCTGTCAAAAGTGACTGCAGGCAGTCATTTTTCCATCCAGCATCGCGGCGCCGCTCGTTGCTTTCGTGGATATTATAACATACCGGGAATAAATGGCAATAGAGAAACGGGCGGACTTGTGAGGTATCAACAGCCGAAAAAATGATTTTGCGAAAAAACTATGCAGAATGGCAAAATTGCGGCGGAACTCTTGTAAATCGGGCGCGTTTCCTGTAAGGTAGTAGACGATGGAGAAGGCGGGTTACAGCATGGATTTATTTGATTACATGAGAGAACAGCAGAAGGAAACGGAATCGCCGTTGGCATCGCGGCTTCGGCCGACGACGTTAGAGGAGATGGTCGGTCAGCAGCATATCATCGGGAAAGATAAGCTTTTGTACCGGGCAATCAAGGCGGATAAACTCAGTTCGCTTATCCTTTACGGGCCGCCGGGGACGGGAAAGACGACGCTCGCGAAGGTGATCGCAAATACCACGAGCGCGGAATTTCTTCAGATCAACGCGACCTCCGCGGGCAAAAAGGATATGGAGGAAGTCATTGCCCAGGCCAAAAACAATCAGGGAATGTACGCAAAAAAGACGATCCTGTTTATCGATGAGATTCACCGGTTCAACAAAAGTCAGCAGGACTATCTGCTCCCGTTTGTGGAGGACGGGACCGTGGTGCTCATCGGAGCGACCACGGAAAATCCTTACTTTGAGGTAAACGGAGCGCTTTTGTCCCGCTCGATTATCTTTGAGCTGAAAACGCTCTCAAAAGAGGATCTTGTGCGGTTGATTCACAGAGCGGTAGAGGACTCGAAAAAGGGAATGGGCTCTTACGGGGCCGTCATCGACGGGGACGCGGCAGAGTTTCTCGCGGACGTTGCGAACGGGGACGCGCGGGCGGCGCTGACAGCCGTGGAGCTTGGAGTGCTGACGACGGAGCGTGGTGCGGACGGGAAGATACATATCGATCTGGCCGTGGCGCAGGAGTGTATTCAGAAGCGTGCCGTAAGGTATGACAAGTCCGGGGATAACCATTACGATACGGTCTCCGCGTTTATCAAGAGCATGCGTGGGTCCGATCCGGATGCGGCGGTCTACTATCTCGCGCGGATGCTGTATGCGGGGGAGGATATCCGCTTTATCGCGCGGCGGATCATGATATGCGCGGCCGAGGACGTTGGCAACGCGGATCCTATGGCGCTTGTGACGGCCACCGCGGCGGCGCAGGCCGTCGAGCGCATCGGAATGCCGGAGGCCCAGATCATTCTGGCCGAGGCCGTGACCTATGTGGCGAGTGCTCCAAAGAGCAACGCGGCGTCCGGCGCGGTTTTTGCGGCGATGGACGCGGTAAAAGACACCGTGACCGCACCGATTCCCACGCATCTGCAGGATGCCCATTACAGGGCGGCCGGAAAGCTCGGACACGGGGCGGGGTACAAATACGCGCACGATTATCCGAATCACTATGTAAAGCAGCAGTATCTGCCGGACGGACTCACGGACAGACGGTTCTACCGGCCGACCGAAAACGGATATGAAAAGGAGATCCGGGCGTATTTTGACAGAATAAAAGGAATGGAAGAGGAGGACTATTAAGCAATGCAGCCATATCGGGAAATGAGCAGAGAAGAGCTTTTGAAGGAAAAGAAGACGCTGGAAGCGGAATACAAAAAGTTTCAGAACAGAGGGTTAAAACTGGATATGTCAAGGGGAAAGCCCTCTCAGGAGCAGCTGGATCTTTCAATGGGAATGATGGATGTGCTTTCCCCCTATTCGGATCTCACCTGTGAGGACGGCACGGACTGCCGCAATTACGGTGTGTTAGACGGGATCGCGGAGGCGAAGGTGCTGCTCGGCGATATGATCGAGTGCAATCCGGACAACATTATTATCTACGGAAATTCCAGCCTGAATATCATGTACGATACGATTTCGCGGTCCATGACCAACGGCGTTATGGGAAATACTCCCTGGTGCAAGCTTGATAAGGTGAAATTTCTCTGTCCGGTTCCGGGCTACGACAGGCATTTTGCGATTACCGAGTATTTCGGAATCGAGATGATCAATGTGCCGATGCTTCCCACCGGCCCGGATATGGATATCGTCGAGGAGCTTGTCGCGAAGGACGAGGCGATCAAGGGGATCTGGTGTGTGCCGAAATACTCCAACCCGCAGGGCATTACCTACTCTGACGAGACGGTGCGCCGTTTTGCAAGGCTGAAACCCGCCGCAAAGGATTTCCGGATCTATTGGGACAACGCGTACAGCGTGCACCATCTGTACGATATCGACCAGGATCACCTGATCGAGATTCTGGCGGAGTGCAAGCGCGCCGGAAACCCCGATATGGTATACAAATTCTGTTCGACCAGCAAGATCAGCTTCCCGGGCTCCGGTGTGGCTGCGATTGCGGCTTCCGCCAACAATCTGGTGGACATCAGGCAGCAGCTGAAAATACAGACCATCGGTCATGACAAGGTGAATCAGCTGCGCCATGTACGGTTTTTTAAGGATATTCACGGCATTACCGAGCACATGAAAAAACATGCGGCTTCCATGCGCCCGAAGTTCGAGATGATTGTAAACCTGTTTGAGCAGGAGCTTAAGGGCCTGGAAGTGGGAACCTGGTATACGCCGAAGGGAGGCTATTTTATCACTTACGAGACGCTTGACGGGTGTGCGAAAAACGTGGTGGCGAAGGCGCAGAAGGCAGGCGTTGTCATGACTCCGGCAGGCGCGCCGTTCCCCTACGGCAGGGATCCGAAAGACTCGGTGATCCGTATCTCTCCTTCGTTCCCCTGCCTCGAGGACCTTACGATGGCGGCGCAGATTTTTGTTGTCTGCGTAAAGCTGGCGAGCATTGAGAAGTTTTTAGAGACGGAATAGAGACGTGCGGCAGAAAAAGAGGGCGCCCCGGAAGTCATGAAATGACTTCCGGGGCGCCCTCTTTTATTCACAAGAGAAATATACGTTATACAAGTGTCTCGTTCACTGCTGTCTCGGTTCCGTTCTTCCATGCGTTGAACTTCTCAACGACAGCGTCATAGGTACGGGAGGAGATATCCGGAAGATTATCGCCCCAGCTCTTTGTCGCCTCTGCGTATCCCTTCTTGAATGCGTCTAACAGCAGATCCGCTTTTTCCGGATCGTTGCCGGAGAGAGCCTTTGCAAAGTCAAGAATGCGGTCTGAAGTCTGCTCTACGCCCCAGTAGCCGTCTTCGGCGATATCTTTCTGTGCCTGTGCTTTTGTCGCGGCATCTACGGTGAAATCTCCCTTTGCGAGGAACTTCCACATATCGTCTGCCTTGCCGATGGCGGTGCCCTGCTGCGTCATCATTTTCTCAACGAGACTGCGGAGCTGAGAAGTGCGCTCCTCGGCGTCTGCTTTTAATTTTTCAACGAGAGCATAGTTCGTCTTCTTCGTAACGGTGTTGTCAGAAGACCCCTTCTCATATACGACGCCGCTGGTGTTGGTTTCTTTGTTTGCGGTCTCTGTCGTCTCTGCTGCCGGCTTCTGGTACGTGCTTGTCTGCTGCGCGGTTGTGGTTGGTACGTTGCTGTTTACTGAATTAATGCTCATGTTCCCATCCTCCATTCCTTTGGAAAAAAATATTTTTCCGCAATGCCTGCGGTATTGCGGTGCATCCATGCGTAGTTACTCCTAAACCTTATATCGACCGAAAGTACCGGGAACATTAGTCTGCGGAGGGAGAAAATTCCTGGAAAAAAGATAGAACGGATAGAATTGACGTTTTGCGGGATAATATGTTAATATCCATATTGTATACAAAGTACATGAAAAAACATAAGGAATGCTGCTATGAAAAATATATCGGTAAAAGCACTTGCAAAGATAAATCTGGGACTGGATGTGGTCCGCAGAAGAGAGGACGGCTATCACGAGGTGCGTATGGTGATGCAGACGATTCATCTGTTTGACCGTCTTGAACTCACAAAAACAAATTCCGGCGCCATTACGCTGACGACGAATCTGCCGTTTCTGCCCGCAAACGAGAATAACCTTGCTTATAAGGCGGCGAAATTACTCAAAGACGAATTTCGGATTCGAGACGGCATTGACGTGAAGCTGCACAAGCATATTCCGGTGGCTGCAGGGCTCGCGGGCGGCAGTACGGACGGCGCGGCTGTTTTGTACGGACTCAATCATCTGTTTGGCCTCGGTCTTTCGAGACAGGAGCTGATGGATCGCGGCGTGAATCTCGGGGCGGACGTCCCCTACTGTGTGATGCGGGGCACGGCCCTCGCGGAGGGAATCGGCGAGAAGATCACACCGCTGCCGCCGATGGTGAAATGTCCCGTGCTGATCGCAAAACCGCAGATCAGCGTCTCGACACGGTTTGTCTATGAGAATCTGAAATTAAATGCGGAAACAAAGCGCCCCGATATCGACCGGCTTATAGAAGATATCCGGGATAAAAATCTCGGGGCGATTGCGGCTGATATGGGAAACGTGCTGGAGACGGTCACGATTCCGAATTATCCCGTAATCGCCGATATCAAGAGGCATATGACGGAGCACGGCGCCGTCGGCGCTATGATGAGCGGGAGCGGGCCGACGGTATTCGGGCTTTTCGACGACGAGGAGACCGCCGCACAGGCCTGTCAGGCAATGCGTGAGTCGGGACTTGCAAAGCAGGTGTATCTGACAAGTATTTACAACAATGCACGATGAAGTGTGATATATGGAGGGAAATATGACGGATAATCTGACGCTTCATATGGACGCATATCTGCCGCTTCGCGATGTGGTATTTCACACGCTGCGGGAAGCGATCTTAAAGGGCGAGCTCAAGCCGGGGGAACGTCTGATGGAGCTGCAGCTTGCCGCAAAACTGGGGGTGAGCCGCACGCCGATCCGGGAGGCGATCCGGATGCTGGAGCAGGAAGGACTTGCGGTCACGATTCCGCGAAAGGGAGCCGAGGTTGCGAAGATGACGGAGAAGGACATGGAGGATGTCCTTCAGATACGCGACGCTTTGGATGAGCTGGCGGTGTCGATTGCGTGCAGGCAGATGACGGAAGAACAGCTGCATTTGCTGCGGCGCACGATGGAGGAGTTTGCATCCTACACAAAGACCGGGGATGTCAGAAGAATCGCCGAGGCGGATGTGAGATTTCACGACATTATTTATCAGTCGACGGGGAATCCCAAGCTTGTGAGCATGCTGAGCAATCTGCGGGAGCAGATGTACCGGTACCGCGTCGAATATCTCAAGGACGAGAGAAATTATCCGGCGCTGATTCAGGAGCACAGCGAGATTGTCGAGGGGCTTTCCGACAAGGATCTGTCGAAAGTGACCGCGACGATGCACAAACATGTGCGCAATCAGGTGACGGCGATCAAGGAAATGATTCGGGAACAGGAATAATTTTACGATTTGCGAACAGAATAACAGAAGGAGAAAAGGATAAGCGCAGGCTTATCCTTTTTTTATACGAATGAATGCGGAAATACGCCCCGTGTGCCGGGAGAAAGGGAGGAAACGATGGCAAAAGAGACTGCGGTCACAAAAAATCTTGCGGAAAACATTGCCCGGATGGAACAGCTGTTTGCGGACTGCGACGACATCAAGAAAAAGCGGCTGAAGCTGGGGAAGGACGGGGACGTCCCCTGCTACCTGACGTTTATCGAGGTGGCGGTCGATATGGGAAATTCCGCATTGCTTGAGCTTTTAAAATATCTGCGCAGCATTCCGAGGGAAGAACTGCTTCGGGCGCTGGAGGAGAATGCGCTCGCGACTTCGGATGCGACTTATTTTATGACGATTGAGGAGGCGGCCGACGGACTTCTCGCAGGGGAGAGTATTCTTTTTGTGGAGGGGTTTGCAAAGGCGATTAAAATCCCGGATGACGGCTATCCGAATATGGGGGTGAGCGAGGCCGATTCGGAGAAGGTCGTGCGCGGTTCAAACGAGGGATTTACGGATTCCGTCAAGCAGAATGCCGCGCTGATACGGAAGCGCATCCGCACTGCACAGGTCAAAGTCAAACAGAAAAAAATCGGCGTCCGCTCGAAGACAAATGTCTTTCTGGTGTACATGGATGATCTGGTCCGCCCCGGTCTTTTGGATGAGATTGAGCGCAGGCTTGAGGGATTTGAGATAGACGGAGTGTTAGACAGCGGCGTGCTCGAACAGCTGTCGGAGGAAAAGTGGTACTCTCCGTTTCCGCAGTTCCAGACCACCCAGCGCCCGGACCGCGCGGCGATGTCGATTCTCGAGGGGCGCGTGGTGCTGATGTCGGACAATTCGCCGGAGGCGCTGCTTTTGCCGACGGATTACAATTCGTTTATCCGCACGAGCGACGATTATTATAACCGGTGGGAGATCGCCACTTTTGAGCGGCTGATACGCTACATGGCGTCTTTTTTTGCGATGACGCTGCCGGGGCTTTACCTTGCGGTCACAAATTTCCACACACAGATACTGCCGACGACGCTGCTGCTGTCCTTTGCCGAGGCGAGGAAGGGCGTGCCGTTTCCCGCCGTGGTGGAGGTACTGATTATGGAGCTGTCGTTTGAACTGCTGCGGGAGGCCGGCGTGCGTCTGCCCGGAGCGATGGGAAATACGATCGGAATTGTGGGAGGTCTTATCATCGGCCAGGCTGCGGTCGAGGCGAATCTGGTCAGCCCGATTGTGGTGATCGTGATCGCGTTTACCGCGCTGTGTTCGTTTGCGGTTCCGAACGAGGAATTTGCGACAGCCTTTCGCCTGCTGAAATTCCTGTTTATCGGTATCTGTGCGTGGCTCGGGTTTTTCGGAATGCTCGTGGGGCTTATGTTTGTGCTGATTCATCTGTCGCAGCTGAAAAGCTTTGGGATTCCCTATCTGACGCCGTTTGTGGGGGCAGACTTAAACGATTATGAGGATGAGCGTGATTTTCTGTGGAGATTCCCGATGCGCAGGCTGCGGAAACGGCCCATTTACACAAAACAGGGGGAACGGGTCAGACTGCGCTTTGATCGGAGACAAAAAGGAGAGTAGGGAGGCGTCATATGTTTGCGGATAATCATAAAATATCGGGGAGACAGACGTTTCGCCTGCTGACATTTGATCTGCTGGGCGCCGGCACGCTGCTTCTGCCGACGGTGCTGGCAAAGACGGCGGGCAGGGACGGAATTTTTTGTATTGCGCTCGGCGTGGCGGCGGCACTGCTGTATCTGGGGCTGCTTGCGCCGCTTGTGCGGGATATGGGGGAGGCGTTTCCGCTCTATCTGGAGCGAAAGCTCGGGAAGGCGTGCGGGCGAGTCTGCACGGCGGGGTATGTACTGTACTTTGTGCTGCTGGCGGGGTATGTGGCCTATCTGTTTGCGGACGTGGTTATAAAAAGTCTGCTTGGGGAGGAGTCTTTTTGGCTGGTGCTCGTCGTTTTGCTGCTTTTGGCCGGTTACGGCGTGTGGGGCGGTATCGAGGGGCGTGCGAGAGCATATGAGCTGTTGTTCTGGTTCCTTGCGGCGCCGCTGTTTGCAATGTTTGTTTTCGCGACGGACGAGGTTCAGGCAGATTACTGGGCGCCCGTATTTACGCAGGGCGCAGACAGGATCGCGCTGGGCGGGTACTGTGTGTTTGTGTTTCTGGGGCTGATTTCGCTGCTGCTGTTTCTGGGCGGGTATGTCGAAAAGCGCGCGGCGCTGCTTCGCGCGGGAAAAGGTGCGGTGCTTTTCTGCGGCGGAGTCTATGCGGCGCTGTATCTGATTCTGCTCGGGATCTTTGGAGCCGGCGCTTTGGGCGAGATGGAATTTCCGGCGATCACAATGATGAGTACGGTACAGACCTACGGAGGATTTCTCAAACGGACGGATGCGTTTATGTTCGGAATCTGGTTTTTTTCGCTGTATGCGCTGCTGAACGGAAGCGTCTTTTACGGCGGATACTGTCTGACTTATCTGCTTGGGCTCGGGAGCGGGAAGGGCGCGCGGGAGAGGGAGAGGAAGATTTCAATCGGAGTGCTCCCGGCAGTGCTGATTCTGGCGCTGGTGTTCTATCAGAGCGCATCCGCGCTGCGGTGGTTTGAATTGTTCCTGTGGTACGCGGGCACGCCGTTTTTGATCGCGGTGCCGCTGCTTTTGCGGTTTGCGTCGCTTTTTAAGGGGCAGAAGACGGCAAAAAGGACGGCGGCAATGATTGCGCTTGTCTTGCTTTCGGGCACGGTGTGCGGCGGCTGCGGGGCGGCCGAGCTGGAGGACCGGAGTTTCCCGGCGGAGCTGGCGGTAAAAGAGACGGCGAATGTCAGCGAGGCATGGCTTGCGGCAGAATATACGGATAACAGCCGGCCGGATTACAACCACCTGAAAGTGCTGTTTCTGGAGCGTGCACTGCTTGAAAACGAGGCGCAGATGCGGGAACTTCTGGATCTGCTCGAACAGAAAAGCGATGTGCCGCGGAATACCTATGTGGTGGCCGTGGAGGACGCAAAACGGATTATGGAGCTGTCGGAGACCCTGGGGGAATCGGTGGGGACCTATTTGGAAAAGCAGTTTGAGACGGTATCGGAAATCGACAAGCGGATGTACCCGACACTCGGGATGTTTTACCAGGAACAGGAGAACCGGCAGGAAACACTGTTTATCCCCTTTGCGGAGGAATCGGACGGAAAGCCGAAGGTGCAGGCTTACTGCGTATGGAAGCGGGGAACGCCCGCAGGAATGATAAGCCCGGAGGAGGCGAAGGTTTCCTTTTTCATGCAGAATAAACTGAAATCGTATCTGCTCTCCGTGGGGGACCAGGCGATTGTGGAGCTTGGCGGCGGACGAAGCCGGGTTACTTTTGACGAGAAAAACGGGCGGCGGCAGGTATCGGTGCAGATCTGCTGCAGCGGAAATATTGTCAGTCAGAAGGGGGAGACATCGGAGGAGGAACTGACGGAAGCCCTGACCGCATATGTGAATGAAACGGCGGAAAAATTGCGGAAGGAACAGGGAATAGACCTTGCAAACAGCTACCGGAAGCTCGGCGGAGCAGAGCGCGACTGGTATTTTGCGTACCGGTCTGCCCCGGAGACTTACGAAGCTTCGGTGGAAATTGTCTGCGATCTGCAGATAGACTGGAAAAAATTTTAAATCGTATGTATAAAACGGAAAAATATGGGAAGTATCCGGTGTAAAGAGTTCGGACGAATGAAATAAATGAGAAAGAGAGCGTGGGATATGAAATACAGAAAATCCGTGTTATATGTATGTTTTGGAGCGGTTGTACTGCTCGCGTCGGTACTGGGCGCGCAGTACGGAAAGCAGGTAAAATTGCAGCGGGAGATTGCGGAAAAAATCGTGCGGTTCCACGTGCGCGCCAACAGTGACAGCGAGGAAGACCAGCAGCTGAAACTCGAGGTGCGCGACGCCGTGGGGGCGCTGCTGGGTGAGCGGATGAAGACGGCGTCAGACCGCGCGGAGTGTGAAGCCGTGATACGCGCATCGATGGACGAGGTGGTAGAGACTGCGGAGCATGTCATTGCGGAGGAAGGCTGCAGTTACGATGTCACGGCGCAGCTTGCGGCGGTGGATTTCCCGGTGAAGACTTACGGGGATTATACGTTTCCGGCCGGAACCTATGAGGCGCTTGAGCTTGTAATCGGAGAGGGCGAGGGACATAACTGGTGGTGCGTGATGTATCCGAATATGTGCTTTTCCGACAGCGTGTATGAGGTGGTGGATACGGATGCGGAGGAATCACTGAGGAAGGTGCTGACAGAGGAGGAATACCGCGAAGTATTTACGGAGGGAAATTATCAGGTGCGTTTCCGGTATCTGTCTTTTCTGAACGGGCTTACAGAGTAGCTTTTACGGGGCTGCCGCTGTTTTATATTAAAATGAAGATTAATGCTTGAATCTTTCGGGAAAAGCCGTTACTATGTTATCAGTATTGTTTGAATGAGAGGATAGCATGACGAAAGAAGTATTGGTGTCGATCAGCGGGCTGCAGTTTGCTGAGGAGACAGACGCAGAGCCGGTGGAGGTGATTACCTCTGCGGACTATTACAACAAAAACGGGAAGCATTATATCATTTATGACGAGGTGGCCGAGGGATTTGCGGAGAAGACCAGAAATATCATTAAGCTGGAAGAAAACGTACTCGATATCACGAAGCGCGGCGTCTCCAATGTACATATGATGTTCGAGAAGGACAAGAAAAACGTGACGTATTATTATACGCCTTACGGCAGCCTCCTGATCGGGATTGACGCCACGAAGCTCGATGTAAAAGAGGCGGAGGACAGCCTTGAGGTGACGGTGGACTATGCGCTCGAGGTGAATTACGAGCACCTGGCCGACTGCACGATTGTCATGAAAGTACAGTCAAAAGGGACGGGAGACTTCCGCATCTGAGGAACGTGTGGGATGAGAAGCGGATATCATTGTGCCGGATATGCCGCTTCTACGTGGCGCAGACGGGGGGATTCAGTTTTTATCTGGCTGCAGCTTTATAAAGTTGAATTGTACAAAATCTTAATTTTGATTCGCCAATTTATTAATATAATTAGCAATATCATCTGGAATGGAATAAAAAATCTCCATATCGTCAATATCTTTTGAACAACTTGGAATAATATCATATAGATAATATTGCTTTTGAGATTCAAATAATATCAATTTTTCATTTTCAACCAGATTTTTATCTGTTGTATGCCGCTCAAGCTGATAAATCGTTATTTCACATATGTTACTTTTTTCTTCGGGCAGACCTTCAATTTCCAACCATGTTTCACGTTTTATCTGATTATAAAAATCTGCGATTTCTTCTAAATCTGTCATTGTGAAAACAATCTCTAAATCTTGGTCAAGAATTTCTACTTTTTGTTCTTTTGAAACTTTTGCAAGTTCATCCGCACTATATAAATGATGCTCATGCTCATTTTCCGATTCTGAGATTTTATCCGGCTCCTTAAAGGCGGTTCCATCTTCAGTTTCAACATCGAAATCATTGATATTCCATGAGGCAAAAATATCATTTTTGTCTATAATATCAGAACCATTACTTGCCAATTCCATGATATATTCTCCTGCTGACTCCGGAATACGGCAATATGTAGAATCACCTTCAAAAACAGATTCCATGTAAAAATCTCCATTGTCCTCATAAAGAGTTTCTTTTCCTATACTGATTTCAGGAACTCCTTTTTTCTTCCAAAATTCCTCCGATATTTTTTCATAAGAGGTAATGATATATTGCAGTTTGGCCTGCATTGGGATTTCACTTACATACTCCCATTCCATTTGTTTTTTCAACTTGTATGCTGGTTTTACTTTAGATGAAATAAAACCTCCGGACCGTGTAATTTTATCTTACATCAGTCCGGAGGTTTACGCAATCTCAGATCTCGGTTATTTCTTTTTCTTCTCTTTTTTCTCGTTCTCTTTCTTTTCGGTGTTCAATTCGGCCTGTGCTCTGTCCGCTTTTTCTTTTAATTTCGCGCGCCAGCTCTTCTTGCCCTCCGGCTTCTCAAGCGGTCCCCGGACACCGGTGACACGGGTGATATAGATGCCGCTGACAGAGGCTTTTACCTCTTTTTTCAGAGGAATCAGGTCAAAAACCGATTCGTCGGCAATCAGTGACATGACCTTGGGGCCGACCTTTGCCTTTACAATCGGAAGCTTGGAACGGCGCATCAGCTTCGGCGTCTGGTCGATGACGACCTGCGGAAGACCGGAATCTTTGATCCGCATACGCTTCTTATCTATGATCAGCATGGTGACGGTCTGTGCGTTTGCGGCGAGCTGCGCGTCCTGCTCTTCTTTCCGCTTCTGGGCTTTCTTGCCGAGAAAGTACAGCACAACCAATCCGATCGTCAAGATTACTAAAATAACCAATAACACGATGGTAAGCGGGCTAACATTCATCTAAAGTATCCTCCCTGAAAACAAACTGTTTAATTATTCTAGCATTGATTGGACAAAAAAGCAATCGTAAACATTTGTGAAAGTTTGGTGGTATGGCTTTTTTTTTCGGGGGATTTGTGGTATGTTAGTAAAGTTAGGCGGAAAGACTGTCTAAGAGGGAAAAGAAAGGTAATATTATAATATGAAAAAAAGAGCAGCAGTATTATTGCTCTGCGGAGTTCTGGGATTATCCGCAGCCGCCTGCGGGACGGATGGGAACGGTACGGAAAACGCAGAGAACACGGAGAGCATAAAAGGCGGGGAGGATGCAAAGGAGACCTATGTCCCGGAGGGAAGCCGGTATGACTTAAAGGCGTCGGACTATACGACACTCTGTGACTACAGTGCGATCCCGGTCACACTCACCGGGGATTATGAGGTGGACGAGAGCGACGTGACCGATTATTTTGAGAGCTGGTACAACAGCAGCGGTCCGTATTATACGGCGGACGAGACGAAGACCAAGATCGGCGCGGGCGATATCGCGGATGTCGATTATGTCGGAACGCTGGACGGAGAAGCGTTTGCGGGCGGAAGCGCAGAGCATCAGCTGATTGATGTGGACGCAAACGCATCCGTATCGGGAAGCGGTTATATCGAGGGCTTTTCGGAAGGCTTAAAGGGCGCATCCGTCGGGGATGTTATCGACTGGGACGTCACTTTTCCGGAGGATTACGGCAATAAAGACCTCGCGGGAAAAGCGGTGGTATTTACGTTTACGGTAAATTCGATTCAGAAAGAGATTCCGTTTGATCAGGTGGATGATGCGGTCGTCGCGGCGAATTTTTCCGAGAGTCTTGGGGTTTCCAATACGGAGGAGCTTCTCGATAAGATCCGCACGATGCTGACGGACAATGCCGATTACAATAAGGAATACGACATCTACAATACGGTTCAGGAATATCTGATTGAAAATTGTACGGTAGAGATTCCGGAAGACTATCTGGATGCGCGTGTGGCGGATTACCGGCATTCGTTTGTCGAGCAGTATTGCGGCGGCGACGAGTCGAAGCTTGAGGAGACGGTCAGCGAAAGTCTCGGCGTCACGCTGGAGGAGCTCGAGGAGGAGTGGTATACCAGCATGGAAAAGAGCGTCCGCATTGAGTTTATTATGATGACGATCGCAGAGGAGCGTGAAATTACGGCCGTTGAGGAAGAATTTGACGCGTATGTACAGCAGATGGTGAGCAGCAGCGGGTACGAGTCGGCGGAGGCCATGTATTCGATGTACGGTTACGGTGACACCGCATACGGCGAAGCGATTTTCCGCAGATTTTACCTGTGTGACAGAGCGCTCGACGCGGTGAAGGAGACCGCGGTTGTGACGGTTGAGGAAGCGCCGGAGGAGACTGCGGACGGGACGGAGACCGAGACTGCGGACGGGACGGAGCGTGAAGCGGGGACCGAGGCAGTGAACGGGACCGAGACTGCGGACGAGACTTAGAGGAGCCTTTTATGACGCGGTTTCCGATAAGGAAGTAAAGGAGGAAGAAGATGAATTTGGTGAATGTAAGGGATTTATTTCGGAATCAGGAGAAGTATGCGGATCAGACCGTGACAATCGGCGGCTGGGTCAGAAGCATCCGCAGCTCTAAGAATTTTGGGTTTATCGTGGTGAATGACGGTACCTTTTTTGAGCCGGTGCAGATCGTGTACTCGGATGTGCTCGCAAATTTTGACGAGGTGGAAAAATTAAATGTCGGCGCGGCGATTATCGTCACGGGTAAGATGGTGGCGACGCCGGGGATGAAGCAGCCTTTTGAGCTTCAGGCAGCCGAGATTGCGGTGGAGGGAGAGTCCACGCCGGATTATCCGCTGCAGAAGAAAAAACACAGCTTTGAGTATCTGCGGACCATCTCTCATCTGAGGCCGCGGACGAATACCTTTGAGGCGGTTTTCCGGGTGCGCTCGCTGATTGCCTACGCGATCCATAAGTTTTTCCAGGAGCGGGATTTCGTGTATGTGCACACGCCGATCATCACGGGAAGCGACTGTGAGGGGGCCGGAGAGATGTTCCAGGTTACGACGATGGACCTCGGCAATGTGCCGATGACAGAGGACGGTAGAGTGGATTTCTCGAAAGATTTCTTTAACAAGCCGACGAATCTTACGGTCAGCGGTCAGTTAAACGGCGAGACCTACGCGATGGCGTTTAAGAATATCTACACGTTCGGGCCGACTTTCCGGGCGGAAAATTCCAACACTACGCGCCATGCGGCAGAGTTCTGGATGATTGAGCCGGAAATTGCGTTTGCGGACTTAGCGGACGATATGATGCTCGCGGAGAGCATGTTAAAGTATATTATCGGTTATGTGCTTGAGCATGCGCCGGAAGAGATGGCGTTTTTCAACAATTTCATAGATAAGGGGCTGCTCGAACGGCTGGACAATGTGCTTCATTCCGATTTTGCCCGGGTGACGTATACGGAGGCCATTGAGCTGCTTGCAAAGCACAATGACAAGTTTGAGTACAAAGTGTCCTGGGGCTGTGACCTGCAGACCGAGCATGAGCGCTATCTGACGGAGGAAATCTATAAGCGGCCGGTATTTGTCACGGACTATCCGAAAGAGATTAAGGCTTTCTATATGAAGCAAAACGAGGACGGAAAGACGGTTGCGGCCGTTGACTGTCTGGTTCCGGGCATCGGAGAGATTATCGGCGGCAGCCAGAGAGAGGACGATTATGAGAAGCTTCTGACCCGTATCAAAGAGCTCGGACTCAACGAAAGAGATTACGATTTCTATATGGATCTGCGCAAATACGGTTCCGCGAGACATGCGGGCTTCGGCCTCGGTTTTGAGCGCTGCGTGATGTATCTGACAGGAATGTCGAACATCCGCGACGTAATTCCGTTCCCGCGAACCGTGAATAACTGCGAACTGTAAACCGAATACGACGACACATAGGGTGCATCGCAAACTGCGAAAGCAGTTGCGGATGCATCCTTTTTTTGTTGTGCATAATAGACAGACGCAGGCGCACAATACAGAGGAAAAAAGAGAAAGTGCATAAAGAAAGAGAAGAATTTTCAAGAATCACAGAAGGATTTTATATGTTAATGGATAAAACGGATTGCTATAATTTCAGCGTAACATAAAGTTCAGACAATACATTAAGGGAGGATTTTCAATGAAAAAGAAAGTAGTTAGTCTGTTCCTCGTAGCAGCTATGGCAGCGACAATGATGACCGGATGCGGAGACAAGAAAGAGGCAGATGCTCCGGCAGCGGATGCGGCAGCAGACGCAGGTGAGACGACACCGGATGCCGCAGCAGATGCGGGCGAGACGACGCCGGATGCGGGGACAGAGGCAGCAGACGCAGCGGATGCCGCAGCAGATGCGGCGGGGGATGCAGAGCTGGCCGACAAGAAAGTCGGCGTTTGTATCTATCAGTTCTCCGATAACTTTATGACCCTGTTCCGCACAGAGTTGGAAAATTATCTGGTGAGCCAGGGCTTTTCCGCAGACAACATCACAATCGTTGACGGGGCAAACGATCAGGCGACCCAGACCGGACAGATTGATATCTTTATCGCGGATAAAGTGGATGTGCTGATTATCAATCCGGTGAACTCCTCCTCCGCAGAGACCATCACGGACAAAGTGGTTGAGGCAGGAATCCCGCTTGTATATATTAACCGTGAGCCCGACGAGGCGGAGCAGAAGAGATGGGCGGACAATGACTGGAATGTGACCTATGTCGGCTGTGACGCGAGACAGTCCGGTACGTTCCAGGGCGAGATGATTGTAGACCTTGGACTTGAGGCGGTTGATTTCAACGGCAACGGCAAGGTTGACTATATCATGGTAGAAGGTGATCCGGAGAACGTTGACGCACAGTATCGTACCGAGTTTTCGGTAAAGGCTCTGACCGATGCAGGCTGGGAAGTAGAATGCTTATCCGATCAGGTTGGTAACTGGCAGCAGGATCAGGCGCAGCAGATCGTTGCAAACGCACTCGGACAGTACGGCAACGACGTTGAGGTCGTATTCTGCAACAACGATGCAATGGCGCTCGGCGCACTGCAGGCCATCCAGTCCGCAGGACGTACCGTCGGCACGGATATCTATCTGGTAGGCGTGGACGCATTGTCTGAGGCGCTTGAGGACGTTCTTGCAGGGACCATGACCGGTACCGTGTTTAACGACCATTTCTCGCAGTCCCACAGTGCGGCAGATGCGGCGATCAACTACATCAAGGGGGCAGGCAACGAGCACTACATCGGCTGTGATTACGTGAAGGTAACCGCAGAGAATGCACAGGAAATCCTTGATATGGTGAAATAATCGAGAAAGAAATAACCGGTGCGGGTGTTTTTGGCGCCCGCACTTATTTTAATATCGAGGGTGACGCGCGGGGCGCGGCATCCGCTGCTTAGAAGGAGGAACAAAATGGCTGAGTACAAACTGGAGCTGAAGGGTATCTGCAAATCATTCCCCGGTGTCAAAGCGCTCGACAATGTACAGCTGTCACTTCGCCCGGGGACTGTCCATGCGCTGATGGGTGAGAACGGCGCAGGAAAATCTACCCTGATGAAATGTCTCTTCGGCATTTACAAAATGGATGCGGGGGAAATTTACCTGGACGGGCAGAAAATCGAGGTGGGAAATCCAGATGAGGCCATGAAACACGGAATTGCCATGGTGCATCAGGAACTGCAGCCGGTGCCGGCGCGAAGTGTGGCGGAGAATCTTTATCTCGGAAGGTTTCCGACAAAAGGATTCGGACCGTTTCAGGTCATTGACCATAAGAAAATGTATGAGGAGACGGAGAAATGGCTTCGGGAAGTCCGGATGGAATTTGACCCGAAAGCACAGCTCGGAACGTTATCCATCGGTCAGATGCAGTCTGTGGAGATCGCGAAAGCAGTCTCGCAGCAGGCAAAGGTCGTTATTTTTGATGAACCGACATCCTCCCTTTCGGATAATGAGGTGGAAGCGCTGTTCCGCATTATGAATGAGCTGAGAGATAAAGGGGTTACGATGGTGTATATCTCTCACAAGATGGATGAGATCAAACGTATTGCGGATGATATCACGGTAATGCGCGACGGCACTTATGTGGGAACCTGGCCGGCGAATGAGCTGACAACGGATCAGATTATCGCGAAAATGGTAGGCCGGGAGCTCACGAATGTATATCCCGAGAAGGAAAATACGCCGGGTGAAGTGATTATGGAGGTCAAAAATCTGTGTTCGATTCATGAGAAATCGTTCCAGAATGTCAGCTTTACCCTGCGGAAAGGCGAGATTCTCGGATTCGGCGGACTTGTCGGAGCGCAGAGAACAGAGCTGATGGAAGGAATTTTCGGCATCCGGGGAATCGCATCCGGGGAAATCTTTGTCCACGGCAAAAAGGTGAATATCAAGCATCCGATTGACGCGATGAACGCGGGAATCGGCATGATTACCGAGGACCGGAGAGGAAACGGAATTTTCGGCTGTCTATCCATCAAAGATAACGTAGGCGTATCGGTGTACAACAAATATCTCAAGGCGGCTTTTGTGCTGGACCACAAAAACATTAACAGTGTCGTGGATGACAATATTAAAAAACTGAGAATCAAAACACCGAGTATGAAGGAACACATTTCGAATCTTTCCGGCGGAAACCAGCAGAAGGTTATCATTTCGAGGTGGCTTGCGAATGACCCGGACGTATTGATTATGGATGAGCCGACCCGCGGTATCGACGTAGGGGCCAAACATGAAATCTATGAAATTATGAACAGCCTCGCAAAACAGGGGAAGGCTATTATCATGATTTCGTCGGAAATGTCGGAGCTTTTAGGCATGGCGGACCGCATCTGCGTGATGTGCAACGGAAAGCTGACCGGGGAGATTGATCAGCCTGAGGATATGACGCAGGCGAAGGTTATGAGTTACGCGACGAAATTCTGATGGGAGGAGCAGAAAATGGAAAAGACGAAACAGCAGAAAATCAAAGATTTCTTAATCAATAACGGGGTTATCATCGTCATGTTTGTGCTGGTGATTTACACCGGATTTACCTCGGATAACTTCTTTACGGGGAATAACCTCATGAATATTCTGATGAACATGAGTCCGCGTCTCGTGATTGCACTCGGTATTGCAGGGTGCGTTATCACTGCGGGGTGCGACCTGTCCGCAGGACGTATGATCGGTCTCGGGGCCTGTATCTCGGGCGTGCTGCTGCAGCGCATGGACTATTCGGGCAAGTTTTTCCCGGATATGGAGCCGCTCAACGTGTTGCTGGTGGCGCTCATTGCAATGGTGATCTGCGCGGCGTTCGGCACGGTAACCGGTTTTTTTATCGCGTACTTAAGCGTGCCGCCGTTTATCGCAACGCTGGCAATGATGGAAATCGTATACGGTCTCGGACTTATTTTTACGAACGCGACGCCGCTCGGCGGTTATGTCAAGGAATACACGAATGTTGCGAACGGAAAGTTCCTCGGCATCAACTACCTGATCTGGATTGCGATTATTGTGGCGGCCATCACATGGTTTATCTTTAATATGACCCGCCACGGAAAATATATGTACGCAATCGGCGGAAATCCGCAGGCGGCGGAGGTGGCCGGCGTTCCGGTGAAGAAGACGTTGATCTTAATCTATATGAAAGCGGCTGCAATGTACGGCCTTGCAGGGTTTATGCTCGGTGCAAAGGCGGGCGGAGCTTCGGTTCAGACCGGTTACGGCTATGAGATGGAGGCCATCGCGGCGTGTACGATCGGAGGCGTATCCGTGACGGGAGGACGAGGTAAGGTGTCCTCGGCCATTATCGGTGTGGCGGTATTTGAGCTTCTGAAGGTTGCGCTGCAGTACCTGGGTATGAATGCAAATGCACAGTACATAGCAATCGGTATCGTAATCTTTGTGGCGATTTCACTGGATATCAGAAAGTATATCGCGAAGAAATAAACACTATACTGCAATACATAGCGGCGGGAGCACGTGCCTCCAGCCGCTGTTTTTGCCTGGAGGAAAAGATGGATATAATTTTGGAACAGGCGGGAATCCCGCTGCTGCTGTTTGTAATCTGTGTATATTACGGAATCCGGCTTTTGGTTCTCAAAGACATAGCGGCCATCCGTCCGAAAGATAAGCCGCCGGTCAGAGAGGAGGAGGGATATGTGAAGGCTGCGGGGATCCTGATTCTGATTTACGGGGCAGCAACCCTTGTGATGGCCGTGCTGATATTTGTGAATGTCTATGCGGCGTTTGTCCAGATAGCAGTGTGCACGGTGCTTATGGGGGCGGCGTGGAAACGGATCGCCGACCGTTACGGAGCTTAAGACGGAGCCTGACAAAAGTATGACGGAAATGAGGGATGTGCGATGAATCAGTATTCTGTTTTGCTTGTGGATGACGAGGAGGAGGTATTCCGCGTCATAATCAAAAAAATGGACTGGGAAGGGATGGGGTTTCGGATTGCGGGGTATGCGAGAAACGGTGTGGAGGCGCTCGAAATGGCCGAGGAGCTGTCGGTGGATATCGTGATGACAGACATTAAGATGCCTTACATGGACGGGCTGACACTCTGCAGAAAATTAAAGGAACTCTGCCGGAATATCAGGGTGATTATTTTTTCGGGCTTTGATGAATTTGAGTATGCGAAGGAAGCCATCAAAATCGAGGCGGAGGAGTACATATTAAAACCGATTAACGCCAGCGAACTGCGCGAGGTTTTTACGCGGATTAAGGAGAATCTCGACCGGGAGCTGGATGAGAGACGCAACATCGATAAGCTGCGCGAGTATTATCTGCAGAGTCTTCCGGTGCTGCAGGAAAGCTTTTATACGCTGCTTTTGGACGGGCGTATCCCGGAGGCGGATATTTTAAAGTATGCCGAAAATTACCGGATTGAACTCAAGGGACCGTTTTATGTGGTGACGGTACTGCATATCTCGACCACGCCGCAGCCCGGGGAGACGCTGCCGCTTGACGCGCTGCTGCTCTCGGTTTCCGTAAAGCAGCTTGCCGAGGAGGCGCTGGCGGGAGAGTGGGACAGCAGGGTCATTACCTATCTCGGCGATATCATTGTGATTACGCAGCTTTCCGCGGAAGATGCCATCACGGCGTTTACGGATGAGATGGATCGGATATGCAAGCTTGCAAAGCGCATGTGCAGCGCGCGGGTGACGGCGGGAGTCGGGCGTGTGTGCAGCGAGCCGGCGCAGCTTCCGGCTTCGTATCAGGGGGCGAAGACCGCGACGTCCTACCGGGTGCTCTACGGAAATACAAAGGCGATCAGTATTGCGGAGACGGACCCCGGAGAGCGTGCCGATGTGCCCTGGGAGGAGAATTATATCCGCAGAATTTTTAAAAAGATTAAGATGGGCGAGGAAGGACCGCTTAAGGAGGCGATCCGGGAATTTATGGAGGAGGTTGACCGCAGCAGGATGTCGCTGCAGCAGTACCGTATTCTTGTGATGGAACTGATTACCGAGCTCTTCCGATTCGGCACAAACAACCGGATGAGCATGGACGGGATTTTCGGAGGGGAAGAGGACTGCGATGTCTACACGCGGGCGATACAGCTCGAATCTTCCGAGATGCTGGGCCTCTGGCTCGAAGAAAACTGTCTGAAACTGCAGCAGCAGGTGCTCGCGGGCCGGAGCGATACAACGAGATCGTTTGTCACAAAGGCAAAAGAGTATGTCCGTGAGCACTATGCGGATTCGGATTTAAGCATTGAGTCGGTATGCGGTTATCTGAATGTGAGCGCCGCCTATTTTTCCACGGTATTTAAAAAGGAGACGGGACAGACCTTTATCAATTATCTGACGGATTACCGTATGGAGGAGGCGCTTGAGCTTCTGTTGAATCAGGATGAAAAGACCTATATCATCGCCGAAAAGGTGGGCTATGCGGACCCGAATTATTTCAGCTATGTGTTCAAGAAAAAGTTCGGCGTATCGCCGTCAAAATACAAATCAGGTAAGATGGAGTCGAAGTGATAGGAATAAAAAATATTTACGGCGGGATAATTTCATATATCAGAAAGCACAGGGTACACCAGTCGATTCAGCTTACGGTGATGCTGTCGTTTACGGTGGTATCGCTGCTTTCGATGGTCGTGCTGGGCGTGTCGCTGTACAACCGTTTTGCGCTGCGGATGGAGGATATGACGATTGAGAGCTCAAAGCAGCTTTTGAACCAGACGGCGATTAATCTGGAATCTTATCTGCGCAGTATGCGGCGGATTTCGGATGCCATGTATTACAGTGTGATTAAGGATAAAGATCTGGCGACAGAGTCCCTAGAGACGGAAATGAATCTTTTGTACGAGGCGAATAAGGACAATCTGATCAGCATTGCCTGTTACACAAATGAGGGGGAGAGGGTGGCCGCAGCACCGCTTGCGACAGAAAAGGACGGGCTTGACGTCGTCGGCCAGAAATGGTTTACCGAAGCGATGGGGCAGATGGAGAATCTGCATTTTTCGACGCCGCATGTACAGAATCTGTTTGACGACAACAGCTACCGCTATTACTGGGTAGTGTCCTTAAGCCGCGCCGTGGAGCTGACAAACAACGGAAATTCCACGCTGGGCGTACTTTTGGTCGACATGAATTACAGCAGTATCGAACAGCTGCTCAAAAAGGCAAATACAGACAATTTGTCGGAATATGTCTATCTCACCGACAGCAACGGGGAGATTATTTATCATCCGAAGCAGAAGCTGATCTATGCGAATCTGTTTGAGGAGAACAATGTGGCGGCCGCGGCCTACGAGGACGGAACGAGAGAGGAAGAGTTCGGCGGGGAAAAGCGTCTTGTGACGGTAAAGACCGTCAGCTATACCGGGTGGAAAATCGTCAGCGTCGTGCCGAAAAGCTCTTTTAATATGGGACTGTACGGTATAAGGATGTTTGTGATTCTTCTGGTCTTGCTTCTCATGCTGATGATCGTGCTGATTAACCGGCTTGTCTCGGCGAGAGTCACAAAGCCGCTGCGCAGGCTGACCGCTTCGGTGGAGGAGTGGGAGGCCGGCAATATGAGCCCCGATATCTATGTGGGCGGTTCCATGGAGGTGGAATATCTCGGCAAAACGCTGCGCTCTGTCGAGGGACAGCTGCGTCAGCTCATGCACGATATTTTAGTGGAGCAGGAGGAGAAGCGCAAGAGCGAGTTGGACGCGCTGCAGTCGCAGATTAATCCGCATTTTTTGTACAATACACTCGATTCGATTGTGTGGATGATTGAGGGCGAGCGCTACGAGGACGCGGTGTTTATGATTACCGAGCTCGCGAGTCTGTTCCGCATCAGCTTAAGCCGGGGAAGGACAATCATCCGCGTGGCGGACGAGATCCTGCACGCGAAAAATTATATGAATATCCAGAAAATACGATATAAAAATAAATTCCGGATAGAATTTTTGATTGACGAGCAGATTTTAAACTGCTGTACGGTAAAATTGGTGATTCAGCCTTTGCTTGAAAACGCGATCTACTACGGTGTGGAGTCGATGGAAGATGAAGGGGAGATTACGGTGCGGGGATTTTCGAGAGACGGGGATGTCTGTATCGAGGTGCAGGACAACGGACTCGGGATGACGGAGGATACGGTGAGCCGGCTGCTCGTCGGGAATCAGCATGTGCGGGGACACGGATCCGGCGTGGGGCTTATCAATGTGCACACGCGCATTCAGCTCCGCTTCGGAAAGGATTACGGACTCGAGATAGAGAGTGCGCCGGACGAGGGGACGGCGGCGCGCATCCATCTTCCGTTTATCGAGTATTCCGACGAGACGGCCGAGAGCCTCGAGAACGGAAAGATCAGGCAGCCGGGAGGAGGTGCGGCGCATGCAGAGTAAGTGGAACAAAAACAAAGTCTGGTTTTGCATTCTGATTCTCGGAATGCTCACGGCGATCGCGCTCTCCTATTACGGGATGGTAAACAGCGGAAAGACGCGGAGGATTCATAAAGTATCGGTGATTGTCAACGACAGCGGAAGCGAGCGGTGGATTGCCATGCGTCAGGGCATCGAACAGGCGGCGGACGACTGCGGCATTGATATCAATTATGCGACGACCGGAAATTTTCAGAGTTTTGAGGAGGAGTTGGCCGTGATCCGGCGGGAGTTTGACAACGGTGCGGAGGGTGTGATCGTGCAGTTTACGGCTGCGGGTGCGGAGGATGATGCGGTACGGTTTTTAGCGGGAAGTCCGGTTATGCTGTTGGAGAGCGATATCGAACCGCAGGAGGTCTGCCCGCTGACGGCGCCGGACAACTATGCGCTCGGGTGTGCGCTTGCGGAAGCGTTTCTGGCGGAAGGGGAGGCTTTGGGAGAGCGTGTCGGAGTCCTGTATGAGGCCGCGGGCGAAGAGGCAGAGCAAAACGTGCCGTATCCGGCCATGCAGGACCGTCTTGCAGGCGTGCGGGAAACACTCGGCGGCGCAGGGATAGAGACGGCGTGGGAGCTTGCGCTTACACCGGATGTGCCGCCGGAAGAAGCGGCAGCGCAGCTTGCCGGACTGCCGGCCGACGCGGTGCTTGCGCTGGGAAATAATGCGGCGGAAGCGGCCGTGGATTACCTGCAGGGCAAAGACGGCGAGGGGAAATGGGCGCTCTACGGGATCGGATGTTCGGGAAAAGCGGTATACTATCTTGACCGGGGCGAGATTCAATCGCTGGTGGTGCCCGACGAGTTTAAAATGGGATATCAGAGCGTGGCGAATATGGCGCGGCGCCTGCAGTATCCGCTGAGTGAAATGGAGAGCAGCGCGGTGGACTACCTTGTCGTAGACCGGGATAATCTCTACGACGCGGACAGGCAGAAGCAGCTTTTCCCGCTGGTGCAGTAAAAACGGGACGTCTGCGCGGGGAAATACGGATAAGAAAAGAGGGGGAGAGTGTATGAGGAGAAAAAAACGGTTGTCGGCGGTGCTGATCGTCTGCATGCTTGCGGGGACTGCGGGCGGCTGTGCGCCGGCGTCGGTGCAGACTAAAAAGCAGAGCATTCGAATCGGCGTGACGCTGTATGACCAGTATGACACGTTTGTGTCCCAGCTGGTGGAATATTTTGATATCTGTGCAAAGGAGAAGGGGCAGGAGACGGGAATCGAAATCAATGTTGTGCTATACAATGCCGCCGGCAGCCAGCCCGCGCAGAACGAGCAGGTGGGAGAGATGATTGAGGACGGCTGCGATGTGATCTGCGTCAATCTCGTGGACCGGACCGAACCGACGACGATTATCGATATGGCGGAAAAAAACAATGTGCCGGTGATCTTTTTTAACAGAGAGCTTGTGGAGGAGGATTTGGAGCGCTGGGAGCGGTTATACTATGTCGGGGCAAAGGCGTTTGAATCCGGTATTATGGAGGGAGAAATTGCGGCGGAAGTTTTTCTGGGGAATCCCGCGGTCGACAAAAACGGCGACGGAATCTGCCAGTATATGGTACTCGAAGGGGAGGCGGGACATCAGGACGCGATTGTCCGCACGGAGTACGCGGTGTCGACAATGATAGAAAACGGCGTGGAGGCGGAAAAGATAGGGTATGCCATCGCGAACTGGAACCGGGCGCAGGCGCAGACGAAAATGGCGCAGATGCTCGGTGAGCACGGAGACCGGATAGAACTGGTGCTGGCGAACAACGACGATATGGCGCTGGGAGCGATCGACGCGCTTGCGGCGGCGGAAATTCTGCGCGAAGACTGGCCGGTGATTGTGGGGATTGACGGTACGGACGTGGGACTTGCGGCGGTGGAAAACGGGGAGATGGCGGGAACCGTATACAATGATAAAGAGGGACAGGCAGAGGCGATGCTGGAGCTTGCGTATGCGCTCTCAGCGGGGGAGGATCTGGAGCCGCTCGAACTCGAAAACGGGAAATATATCCGTATGCCGTACACAAAGATCTGGCCGGAGGATGTCGAAGATTTCAGGGACGGCCGGTAAGCGGCCGGGTGCATTCGGTTCTGACAAAAAATAGCGTATGGACTTTTTGGGCATATAATAGTATAGTATACACGTTAAACGCCCGGCGGCCGGCGCCGGGCGTTTGGCGGAGAACCTTGAAAATTAAATATGGATTCTGTTTTCAGATACGCAGTCTCACGGATGACTGTGACAGACAGAGTTTTCCCCAAAGCGCCAGAGCCTGCGGAGCGTACGGCAGGCTGACGAGGAGGAGGGTCATCGAAAATTCGGCGGATGCCCTTCCGCATTGTTCTAATGCGAGATGTGACGGCAAATATGCGGGTAACCGCAAAACAAATACGGCACAATAGAACGAAAGACAGAAAGACAGATCATGTTTATAGACAGATGAAGTTTTGAGACAGAAATGAGGAAAATTATGTGTGGAATTATCGGTTATACAGGAAGTGAGAATGTAAAAGAAGTATTGCTGGATGCGCTGGAGCTGCTCGAGTACAGAGGGTATGACAGTTCGGGAATCGCGGCAAAAGAGAGGGAGACAGGGGAGATACAGGTGCATAAATGCGCGGGCAGAGTCAGCGATCTGCGCGCAATCTGCAGATCCGAGCAGGCGCTCCTTGGCTGCGGCATCGGACATACCAGATGGGCGACCCACGGAGGGGTCAGCGATAAAAACGCGCATCCGCATCAGGTCGGGAAGGTGACGCTGGTGCACAACGGGATTATCGAGAATTACAGAGAGCTTGCCGAGGAATATCATCTTGACGGACTTGCGTCCGAGACGGACAGCGAGGTGGCTGCGGCGCTCTTAGACCGCTTTTATGAGGGAAACCCCGAGGAGGCAATCAAAAAGGCCGTGCGGAAACTGAAGGGGACTTTTGCGCTTGTCATATTGTTTGCGGACCAGGGGAACGCGATTTACTGCACCCGCAACGTAAGTCCGATTGTGGCAACGATCTGTGACGAGGGCGCAATGCTCGCCTCGGATCTGACGGCTCTGTGCCGTTTTACAAACCGTTATTTTGTGGTGCCGGAGTATCACGTCTTAAAGCTCACGGACACGGAGCTGACACTTACCGATTTTGACGGAAACCGGGCGGAGCCAGACTATCAGACGGCGGACTGGGAGTTAAACAGTGCGGGGAAGAACGGGTATCCGTTCTATATGGAAAAGGAGATCATGGAGCAGCCGAAGGCCATCCTGGACACGATGGCAAACCGTATCCGTTCGGGGATGCCCGATTTTACGGCGGACGGCATACCGGATACGCTGTTTACCGACTGCGAACGCATTTGCATCATTGCATGCGGGACGGCGATGCACGCCGGACTGGTGGCGCAGGCGCTGGTCAAATCAATTCTCCACATGCACATTGACGTGGAGATGGCGTCGGAATTTATGTACTCGGACCCGGTGATTGACGGGCGGACACTGGTGATTGCGGTATCGCAGTCCGGAGAGACCATCGACACGCTGGAGGCCGTGAAGTATGCGAAGCGCCGCGGTGCGAAGTGCCTTTCCGTTATCAACGTAAAAGGGTCGTCCATCGCGCGTGAGAGTGACTTTGTACTCTACACCAACGCGGGGCCCGAGATCGCGGTGGCCAGCACCAAGGCTTACACGACGCAGCTGGCGGTGTTTTACCTGATTGTAGCGCGCATGGCGCGCAGCAGGGGAGTGTTTTCCGCGGAGGAGACACAGAGCTTTGTGCGTGAGCTGCAGCGCGTGCCAGAGGCGATGCAGAAGGTGTTGGAGCAGAGGAAAGAGATTCATGTGCTCGCGGGCAAGCTGCTCGCGGCAAAAGATTTATTTATGATCGGGCGCGGGCTCGATTACTCGACACTGCTCGAGGGTTCTCTGAAGATGAAGGAGGTTTCTTATATCCATTCCGAGGCATATGCGTCCGGAGAGCTCAAGCACGGGCCGATTGCGCTGATTACCCAGGATACGCCCGTGGTGGCGTCAGTGACGCAGGAGAAGCTGGTTTCCAAGGAAATTTCCAATATCAAAGAGGTGAAATCCCGCGGGGCGGATTTGGTAATCTTTATCAAGGAGACACTTGCGGCAAATCTAAAGGAAGACTGCAGCATGTTCCGGCTGCCGGCGATGCGGGATGAATTTATGGTGATGCCCGCGTCCGTGGCTCTGCAGCTGCTTGCCTATTATGTGTCCTCCGACAAGGGCTTTGATGTGGATAAGCCGAGAAATCTTGCGAAGGTTGTGACGGTAGAATAAATGATAACGAAAACAATGTCTGAGAAGGCAGTCCCTTGTGACTGCGTATCCGAGAACAGAAGAAACGCCGAATCCCTGCCCTTTCAATCGAGGGTACCGGCAGCGGTAACATCTGTGCCGGCGTCCGCATAAAATAACAGGAAAGAGACTGCGAGGTTATTTATGCCAGATATCAGACAGACACAGAATCCGGATGAAGGCGCTCTGCGGATTCAGGTGGTCACCCGCGGGGGAAACAGGCCGATTCAGAATGCAAAAATATCGATTTCCTATTCGGGAGACCCGACGGGACCTTTGGAGGAGGTAAATACGGATGCCTCAGGAATGTCAGAAGAAATTGCGCTTGCTGCGCCTCCACTTGAGCTGTCAATGGAGCCGAGCGAAGAACAGCCATATGCCGAATATACCATTGAAGTTACTGCTGAGGGATATCAGCCGATTAATATCTCCGGAATTGAAGTGTTTTCGGAACAGCTGTCGCTGCAGGAAGTCCGGCTGGAAGAGGAAGAAGTAGAAGACAGTCAGTTCGGCAATATCGTGATTCCGGCGCATACGCTGTTTGCGGAATATCCGCCGAAAATACCGGAGTCGGAGATCAAACCGGTGACGGAGACCGGGGAGATCGTACTCAGCCGCGTGGTGATCCCAGAGTTTGTGATCGTACATGACGGGGACCCGAATGACCCGACGGCCAGGGACTACTATGTGCGGTACCGGGATTACATCAAAAATGTGGCTTCGAGCGAGATCTACAGCACCTGGCCGGATGCCACGATACGGGCCAACATACTTGCGATTATGTCGTTTACCTTAAACAGGGTGTATACGGAGTGGTACCGCAATAAGGGGTACAGTTTTACCATCACGTCGTCCACGGCCTATGACCAGAAATTTGTCTACGGGAGGAACTTCTACCGCAATATTTCCAATGTGGTGGATGAGATGTTTGAAAATTATCTCTCGCGTCCGAATGTCAGTCAGCCGATTCTGACACAGTACTGTGACGGACAGCGGGTGACCTGCAGCAACTGGCTGAGCCAGTGGGGCAGCAAATATCTCGGGGACCAAGGTTACGATGCGATCGATATTATCCGCTATTACTACGGCAACAGCATGTACATCAATACGGCCGAGGAGGTATCGGGGATCCCCGCGTCCTGGCCGCGTGTAGACCTGACTGTCGGCTCCACGGGAGACAAGGTACGGCAGATACAGGAGCAGCTCGCGCGTATTTCAAGGTCCTATCCCGCGATCCCGACCGTGACGCCGGACGGTATTTTCGGACCTGCGACCAGGGAGGCGGTGGAACGGTTCCAGGCTGTCTTCGGTCTGCCGGTGACGGGAATTATTGATTACAGAACCTGGTACCGTATTTCGGAAATCTATGTGGCCGTGACCAGAATCGCCGAGCTCCAGTGAGACGACATACCCGCCGCATTGTCAATTGGATTTTCGGTGCGGATATGGTAAAATGCCGGATATGGGAGAATTACAGAAGATGGAAAAGTGGTTTGTATTGCAGAAGCGGGCGGATTTTGATGCGCTTGCGGAAAAATTCGGAATCAGCCCGGTGACGGCGAGATTGATTCGAAACCGGGATGTGGTCGGCGAGGCGGCGGTTGACCGCTATTTAAACGGCGGGCTGTCGGATTTGTACGACCCGCATCTGCTGCTTTGCGGGGATCGTCTGGCAGAGCGCCTGGCGGAACGGATTTCGGCCGGAGCACATATCCGCGTCATCGGGGATTACGATATTGACGGCGTGATGTCGACGTATATTTTACAGCGCGGGATTACCGCGTGCGGCGGGACGGTCAGCGTCAAAATACCGGACCGGATGCGGGACGGTTACGGGCTGAATCTGCACCTGATTGAGGAGGCCGCCGCGGAGGGGGTTGATACGATCATAACCTGCGACAACGGAATCGCAGCGATCGAGGAGATTGCCTGCGCAAAGCGGTACGGTATGACGGTTCTGGTGACAGACCACCATGAGCCGCCCTACCGCGAGGCGGACGGCGGGAGAATCTATATAAAGAGCGAGGCGGACGCGGTCGTAAATCCGAGACAGCCCGGATGCCCTTACCCCTGCAAAGTACTCTGCGGGGCCGCGGTGGCCTTTAAGGTGATACAGCTTTTGTATGAGCGCTGCGGGAAGCGGGCGGAGGATGCATTTGAATTTCTGGAGTTTGCGGCGTTTGCGACTGTCGGCGATGTGATGGATCTGACCGACGAAAACCGGATTCTGGTAAAGGAAGGGCTTGCCCGTCTGCACCGGACGAAAAATCCCGGTATGCGGGCGCTGATTCTGCAGAACGGGCTGATGCCGGAAGCGGTTACGGCGTATCATATCGGGTTTGTGCTCGGCCCCTGCATCAACGCAAGCGGAAGGCTTGAGACGGCGCGGATCGCGCTGAATCTCTTTTTGCAGGAAGATGCGGCCGCGGCGGGAAACATTGCGGCGGAACTTGTGGCGCTCAACGGGCAGCGCAAGGAAATGACGGCCCGCGGTGTGGAGGAAGCGCGGCGCGTCGTCGAGGAAGGCGGCGCGGGAGACGGGGTGTTTGTGATTTATCTGCCGAACGTGCACGAGAGTCTTGCGGGAATTATCGCCGGGAGAATCCGGGAGAGTTACGGACATCCCGTCTTTGTGCTGACGGAGGGCGAGGAGGGCGTCAAGGGTTCGGGCCGCTCGATTGAGACGTATTCGATGTATGACGAGCTTGGCAGATGCAGGGAATGTTTTTCGAAATTCGGCGGACATCCCATGGCTGCGGGGCTTTCGCTTGCCAAGGGCGTGACGCCGGAAATGTTCCGCGAAAAAATAAATGCGTGCTGTAAATTGACAGAAGAGGATTTTATCTCTAAGATAAAGATAGATATCGCGATGCCGGCGGATTATCCGACCGCGGAACTGATCCGGGAGCTCTCACTGCTTGAACCGTTCGGAAAGGGCAATGTCAAGCCGCAGTTTGCGGACCGCGGACTTCGGATTGTGCGCGCCGGTGTGGTCGGTAAAAATCAAAACGTTCTGCGGCTCTCGCTTGTGACGGAGCGGGGCGGACGGGTTTCGGCCGTCTATTTCGGGGATATCCCGGCATGGAAGAGCTACTACGAGACAAAGTACGGCGCAGCGGAAGTGCAGGCGGCGTTTGACGGGCAGGAAAACAGTATTCGGATGTCGGCGGTGTATTACCCGGAAATCAATGTATATCAGGGGGTAGAGAATGTGCAGCTCGTGATCCGTTATTATCAGTAGAAACAACCTGGAGGATGACATATGTTTGGCGGAAAAAGAGAAAAGGCATTGGAGGAAACGCTGCGGGCGGCAAAGGAGGCGGAGCAGGTAAAGCAGACGGCATTTGAGCAGATCACGGAGCAGCGGGACGACATTTTAGAGCGGTTTGCACACATGACGGCTTCCCGGTCCGAAATGGAGCGGAAGACAGAACAGATAAAGGAGCAGCTTACACATATTTCGGAGCTCACGGAGAACGGGAATCAGACAGCAGGAGTACTCTGCGGCGCAATCCGGGATATCGGAAGCGGCGTGGAGCGTTTTGACGCAAACCACACGGTATTTCTGGGAGAGGCAAAGGCGTGGAATGAAAAAATCATGGAGATTGTCGAAAATAACAAGCATTTTACCACGCCGATGAAATTTATTTCCGAAATGGCGCAGGGGCTTTTCGGAGAGCAGGAAAAGCTGCACGGACATGCGTCCCGGATGGCGGATTTTTCTAAGAATATGGGGGTGCTCGCCTTAAACTGTGCGATCGAGGCGGGACGGATGGGAGAATCCGGCAGGAGCTTTGTCGCCGCCGCGGAAGAGATACGGGCTTTTTGCGAGCAGCACGAGCAGGAGGCGAGGGAGCTTGCAGCGCAGCTTGACGCTGCGGACGCGCGGGCGGCCGAGCTTACGGAGCAGGTGCGCCATCTCAACGAGCTGCTCAAGGAAAACAATAATTCCATGCGCAGACTCTTAAACGACAGCTCCGAGAGGGTTTCGGCCTACGAGTCGGGCCAGCTTGTGCTGGCGGAACTGATGGATGACGCTCTTGTCGGAAAGGCGGATGCGCTGCAGCAGTCCGTGGAGGAGTGCATGAGGACTGAAGAGCGGATGCTGCGGAAGGTCGGCAATATATTGGACGAGCTGCAGGAGCAAAAGCAGAGCGCGGACGAGCTGGAAAATATCTGTCAGGGTGTTCTCGAGTCCGCGAGAAGCGGGTATGAGGCATAGCATTTTTCGGAGACGCCGCGGGAGCGTTCCGGGATAAAGGAGAAGGATTATGAACAGAGAAGAGCAGATGAGCTTTTTGTCGAAGGACAAAAAGACGACGATTCACGCAGTCAAATGGATACCGGAGGACGGCAGTTATAAGGCGGTTTTACAGATTACGCACGGCATGGTCGAGTATATCGAGCGGTATCGGGAGTTTGCCGCATATCTGAATGAACAGGGGTTTCTCGTGGCGGGACACGACCACCTCGGACACGGAGCGTCGATCACTTCGGAGTCGGAGTGGGGATTTTTCCGGGAGGGCAGCCCGAGCGATACGGTCGTGGAGGATATGCACCAGCTGCGGGAGAAGGTGCAGGCGGAAAATCCGCAGATCCCCTATTTTATGCTGGGACACAGCATGGGGTCCTACATGCTCCGCAAATACCTGAGTATCCACAGTGACGGCGTTTCGGGAGCGGTCATTATGGGGACCGGGAGCGTGCCGGACGCGACGACAAAGCTGGGGCTTTTTGTGTGCAGGGTGCTTGCAGCAGTCCGCGGCTCGCATTACCGCAGCAGAATGCTGCAGTCGCTGTCCTACAGCAAGCCTTACAGAAAATTTGACCTCTACGGCGAGCGCTATGAAAACAGCTGGCTTTCCAAGAATACGGAGAATGTCAGAGCTTATTTTGAGGACCCGCGCTGCACGTTTCTTTTTACGGTAAACGGTTACCAGGGGCTTATGGAGGCGGTGCTCTATGACAACCAGCCGGAGAATGTGCGCAAGGTGCCGGCCGATCTGCCGCTGTTTTTCGTGTCGGGAAAAGACGACCCGGTGGGAGATTTGGGCGAGGGTGTGCTGCGTGTTTACCGGATGTATAAGGACGCCGGGGTAAAGGACGTTACCTGCCGTTTGTACGAGAACGACCGGCATGAGATCTTAAACGAGACGGACCGCGAACAGGTGTATGCGGATATTGCAGCATGGCTTTCAGAGCGGTGCTGACAGGAGGGAAGAGATGGCATCAGAAAAAGTGAGAATTGTCAGCGACGGGTCCTGCGACCTCGGGGCAGAGATTGCCCGGTCCCGTGATATCACGGTTGTCCCGTTCTATGTATCGTTTGACAGCATAACGTATCAAAAAGAGATCGAGGAGCTGGAGGTGCGGGAATTTTACCGGAAAATGGTAGAAAACCCGACGGTGTTCCCCAAAACATCCATGCCCTCGGTGGACGACTATTACCGGGTGTTTGAGCGGTCCGCAAAGGACGGGGAATCCGTTATCTGCATCTGCATTACCGCGAAATTCAGCGGTTCCCTGCAGTCTGCCGTGACGGCAAGAGATATGATTCTGGAGGAATATCCCGATGCCGTGATCACGGTGATCGATTCCATTCTCGACACGGTACTGCAGGGGCTTTATGTGCTGGAAGCCTGCCGTCTGCGGGATCTGGGATGGGAATATGAAAGGATGGTGTCGCGCCTGCTCGAGATCAGAGAGAGCGGGAGGATTTTCTTTACGGTAGGCAGCATCGACTACCTGAAACACGGCGGCAGAATCGGAAAGCTCGCGGGACTTGCGGGGAGCGCGTTGAAGATTAAGCCGATCATCACGTTAAAAGAAGGGGAAATTTTTAATTCCGGCATTGTGAGAAACCGTCAGAAATCGATGAAAAAGGTAATCGAACTGCTCGGGGAGTTTTTCGACGAGCGGGAGGTGAAGCCGGGAGAGTACAGCTTTTGTATCGGCTACGGCTATGATTATGAGGAGGCCTGCGGGTTTAAGGAGATGCTTGCGGAGCCGGTGAGGGAGCGCCTCGGAATCGACGATATCATGGTTCACCAGATCGGGGCGACAATCGGCGTCCACACGGGGCCGTATCCGCTCGGCGTGGGTATTATAAAGAGAGGGGATGTGCTTTAAGAAAGCAGAGATTCCCGTTTCATAAGAGAAAAGATGCTGCAGGTTCCGTTACGGAACCTGCTTTTTTTGTAAAATAGTATTGACATACAATATTATATGATATATAGTATTATCAACAAAACAATATGGGCATAAATATAATATTATAAATAGAAAAGGAGTAGACATATGGTATTTAATACAGGCGCCGCATTGCTGGATGCGATTGTTCTTGCAGTCGTGTCGAAGGATGATCAGGGCACATATGGATACAGGATTACGCAGGATGTCAGGCGTGCGCTGGAGGTATCGGAATCGACGCTTTACCCGGTTCTGCGAAGGCTCCAGAAAGACGGATGTCTGATTGTGTATGACATGGAATGTGCCGGAAGAAATCGGCGGTATTACAAAATCACGGACAGCGGCACCGAAAAGCTGTCGGAATACCGCGCGGAATGGGAAATCTATTCCGCAAATATCACAGCGCTGTTTTCGGAGGAATCTTCCGGCGGGGAAGACGGGAATAAGGAAGCGGACGAAGAAGGAAAATAAATTCGGAAAGGTATGGTTAGGGATATGAACAGAGAAGAATTTTTAAGACAGCTCGAATTGCTTCTCTCCGGAATCTCCGAGGAGGAGCGGCAGGATGCAATGGAGTTTTACCGCAGCTATTTCGAGGAGGCCGAGGGGAGTGACGAGGATGTGATTGCGGAGCTGGAATCCCCGCAGAAGGCTGCGGAGAGTATTTTGAAAAATCTCGGCATCGAGGGGAACGGCAGCTACTATAACAGCTATGCAAATCGGGATGAGGAATATTACCGGAATCTGAATAATACGGTAAACAATATGAACGGTGCGAAGAAGGACGCTTCATCGAATGTGTGGATGGTGCTGCTTTTGGTGTTTACCTCTCCCTTGTGGCTGACGCTTGTGCTTGCGGCAGCGTGTGTGCTGCTCGCGGCAGTTATCTCGGTTTTTGCGGTTGCAGTGGCGGCAGCCGCGGTGATGGCGGCGCTGATCATTGCGGGATTTGTGCTGGTAGGAACGGGATTCAGCTTCATGTTCGGCGGCGGTGCAGCGGTCGGCTTCGGCCTTGTGGGAGCAGGACTGTTGCTGCTGGCACTCGGGGTTTTGGCCGTGGTGCTTGTGGTATGGACCTTTGGATGGTTTCTTCCGTGGGCGTTAAAAGGAATCTGGAAGCTTTGTAAAATGCCGTTCGAACATAGAAAGGGGATTGTGTGAGATGAAAAAATTTACGGTAATCGGATTGATTGCGGCAGCGGTTATGGCAGGAGCGGGACTTTTGTTCTGCGGAATCTCGTCGATAACAGGCGGATACCGGACCGCGAAGGAGATTATGGATGAGAAAGGGATTGTAAACGGAGGATGGCATATTACCCGCGACGGGATATGGTATGATGATGACGACTGGTATGATGACTGGGACGATTGGGATGATTGGGACGATTGGGACGATGACGACAGAACCGCGGCGAATGCGGAGAGCGCAGCCGGTGCGGAGAGCGCAGCCGGTGCGGAGAGTGCAGCCGGTGCGGAAAGTGCAGAGACGACGGAGGGGACAATGACACAGAATACGGCAGTGGGAGACGAAATACTTTTTCCGGTGAGCGAGATCAGAGATGTCGAGCTTATGATGGGAGCGGTGGAGCTTGTTGTAGAGGAAAATGCGGACAGTGAGAATATCAGCGTGCAGCTGGTGCGCGGGAAAGAACGGTATTATAAGACCGGATTAAAAGACGGTGTTCTTCGGGTTTCCTATGGGGAAAACATGCGGGGATTCGAGATCAATAATAAACACGCCATTGTAAAAATACGCATTCCCGCCGGAATTGCGCTGGAGGATTTCGATATCCAAATCGGCGCCGGAAGGGCGGATTTTAGGATGAGCGACATTACCTGCAGAGAGCTGGACGTGGAGGTAGGCGCCGGAGAGCTGAGAACAGAAGGATTTACGGTCACGGATGAGATGGATATCTATATCGGCGCCGGAGAAGTTATCATCGGCGGAGGCGAATATCAGAATGCGGATGTTGAGTGCGGAGTCGGAAATTTTGAGATGAAGGGAACCGTAAACCGCGATCTGTCGGCAGAATGCGGTATGGGAAATATGAATATCCGGCTGAGCGGGAAGGAAGAAGAATACAATTATACCCTGAACTGCAATATGGGAAACCTTGCGGTGAACGGAAACAGCTATGCGGGATTTGCCGGGGAGAAGGACGTGAATCATCCGGGCGCGAAGGGAACGATAGAATTGAGCTGCAGTATGGGGAACCTGGAAATGTACTTCGAGTAGGAAAAAATTTTATGTTTCGTGAGAACGGGCTGCGGCGAAACCACCGCAGCCCGTTCTTCCGGCAATCATTTGCGTGAAGGCGGCAGTCCCCATTCCGACAGCCCAGGCACGTGAGACAGCATCGGGAGCAGCAGCACCGCGAGTAGGATACCTGCCGCACCCTGTACGAGATTAAACGGAATCCCGGCTGCGGAGGAGGCGATTCCGGCGGCAACGGCTGCTTTGTTTAAGACGCCGCTGCCGAATGCTGCGACACCGGCTTCATACACAAAATATCCGAATACCATGAAGGCTTCCCCGACAAGGCCGCTGAGAATCAGGACTGCGCTGCGGCTTCGGGAAGACTTGCCCGCCTGATGCAGGCGGCGAAACAGAAAACCCGCGATGGCGGAGGTTGCGGCTTTGATGGCAAAGGTGGCGGGCGCCCAGGAGAGGTAGCCGGAAAAGATGTCCGAGAACATCGAACCGATTCCGGCGGCCAGCGCTCCGTTTGCGGGGCCGAGCACAACGCCGGAAAGCAGCACAAAGCAGTCGCCGAGATGGATGTAGCCCATGGTGGGCGTGCTGATTTTGATTATCATTGTTGCGATACAGGTCATGGCCGCAAAGAGGGCGGCCGTGACCGTTTTTTTAATCGTCTGATCTCTCATGGTTTTCTCCGTTTCTGCCGCCGCAGGCGGCTTTTTGTTGTTTTTTTCGGTTCGCTTAAGAATAACACAAAATGGACTGATTAAAATATCCAGTTATAATAAAAATGACCAGACCAGTTGCAGGGGGAGGAGAATTTTATGATGCAGAGGAAGGAGAATTGACGAAATGATTGTACAAAACAAACGGAACGTGTACAATAAGGGCAAAACGTCTGTCGGGAGTCGGTGAAATCAGTGTATATTCCGGAAGTAGACCTTAAAAATATCTGACGGCAAATATATCGCATTAAATTGCGGCGCGGATGACGTAATTGAAATTGAAAAACGGAGGAACGTAAAGATGGCGGAATCGGATAACAGTAAAGATTTGATTTGCGTATTATGGAGCGGCGCAGACATACTTCGCTCAAAAATGGACGCAAATGAATATAAAGATTATTTGTTGGGAATTGTATTTTACAAATATTTATCAGATTCATTTTTAATTAAAGTATACGATTTGATATATGATGAGAAACCGGAATCTCTGAAAACCGCATTGGATGCGTATAAGAAAGCTTTAGAGGACGAGAACGCAGAGGAATTAAAAGATCAGATAAAGGACGAGTGTCACTATGTGATTGAGCCGGAAATGACATACACATGCTTTGCGGATGCCGCAAGAAATAATTCGTTTAACCGCGAGCAGTTGCAAAAAGCGTTTCACAATATCGAGCAGAGCGATCCGCTGTTTGCAGATTTGTTTACAGATATTGATTTGTATTCGAATCGTCTGGGGACGGGTGACCGGAAACAGAGTGATACGATATCGAATTTGATTAAGGAAATTGACAGGGCAGACTTACTGAATTCAGATGCCGAGATACTTGGAAATGCCTATGAATATTTAATCGGTCAGTTTGCGTCGGAAACAGGAAAGAAAGCAGGAGAATTCTACACGCCCCAGGCGGTATCAAAGATTCTGACAAGAATCGCCATTGACGGTCAGGAGACAAAGAGAGGGCTGTCCGTATATGATCCCTGTATGGGTTCCGGTTCACTTCTGTTAAACGCAAAAAAATATGCGTCGAAAACGAATTACATAAAATATTATGGGCAGGAGCTAAATACATCTACTTATAATCTGGCAAGGATGAATATGTTCCTGCATGGGATTGCGCCGGAAAATCAAATTCTTCGCAATGGCGATACGCTTGACGGGGACTGGCCGACCGGAGAAGAAACTGATTTCAATATGGTACTCATGAATCCGCCATATTCCGCGAAATGGAGTGCGGCAGCAGGTTTTTTGCAGGATGAAAGATTCAGTGATTACGGAGTGCTGGCGCCTAAGTCAAAAGCAGATTATGCATTTCTGCTTCATGGACTGTATCATTTGAAATGTAATGGGACGATGGCGATTGTACTACCGCACGGCGTATTGTTCCGGGGCGCCGCAGAGGGCAAAATAAGAGAAAAATTACTCCGGTCTGGAAATATATATGCAGTTATCGGGCTTCCGGCAAATTTATTTTATAATACATCAATCCCGACTTGTATTGTCGTACTTAAGAAGCACAGAGACGGGCGGGATGTGTTATTCATAGATGCGTCTAAGAAGTTTGAAAAGGGAAAGAAACAAAATCAGATGACGGATGCACATATGGATGCAGTCATTCATTTGTACAGGAAAAGAGAAACTGTAGAAAAAGAGGCGTACCTTGCCGACTTTGAAGATATCGAAAAGAATGATTTCAATCTTAATATTCCAAGATATGTGGATAACTTTGAGAAGGAAGAAGAAATCGATTTAAACGCGCTGCTTGATGATATGAAGCAGACAGACAGGGAACTGGGACAGGTTCAGGATGAATTTGCGGCGCTTCTTAAGAACCTGACTTCATCGGATGAAAACATTATGGTATCATTAAACCGTTATATCGGGATGATTGAGGGGTGATAGGGATGAGAAATCCTAAGATTAGATTCAAGGAGTATACAAAAGATTGGGAACAGCGGAAGCTGGGAGAGATGGGTTCCTTAAAGAACGGAATGAACTTTTCTAAAGATGCTATGGGCAGAGGATATCCGTTTGTAAATCTGCAAAATATATTTGGAAAGAACATAATTGATGTTAATAATCTGGGCAAAGCTGAAGCTTCGACTCAGCAACTAAAAGAATATAGTCTTGAAAAAGGAGATGTGCTATTTGTACGTTCGTCAGTCAAACTTGAAGGCGTTGGAGAAGCCGCAGTAGTCCCTAAAACACTTGAAAATACAACATATTCTGGTTTTGTGATTAGGTTCAGAGATGAAGTTGGACTTGATGACAATTTTAAGAAATTTGTGTTTTCTATAAAATCAGTGCGTGACCAGATAATGGCTCAGGCAACTAATAGTGCAAATAAAAATGTTAGTCAAACTATATTAGGGAATTTAGCTATACCTGTTCCCGAATTTGAAGAACAAGAAAAAATTGGGTCGTGTTTTTCTTCTCTTGACCACCTCCTCACCCTTCATCAGCGCAAGTGTGAGGAAATAAAAACATTAAAAAAATATATGTTTCAAAAAATGTTTCCGCAAGATGGGATGAACATTCCGGAAATAAGATTTGCAGGATTCACGGGCGATTGGGAACAGCGGAAGTTGTCTGAATTGGTTGAAGTAGTGGATGGCGACAGAGGCAAAAATTATCCCATAGAATCAGATTTTACAACAATCGGACATACACTTTTTTTAAATGCATCAAATGTAACAACAAATGGATTTTTGTTTTTAGAGAATCAATATATAAGCGAAGAAAAATCAAATAGCATGGGAAATGGACGATTGCAAGAAGATGATATTATTATAACTTCTCGTGGTTCATTAGGGCATATAGCCTGGTATAATACGGACATCTCAAGGAAAATACCATATGTCAGAATAAATTCAGGAATGCTTATTTTAAGAAAAAGAGAAGAAATAGTTACGTCCTATCTGTATCATTATATGAAATCAGACAAGGGACAGAATCAGATATTATTCATGAGTTTTGGAAGTGCACAGCCACAGTTGACAAAGAAATGTATGGAGAATTTAAAAGTAGTGTTTCCTAAAGATATAAATGAACAACATCGACTGGGACAGTATTTTTCTTATCTCGACCACCTCCTCACCCTTCACCAGCGTAAGTGTGAGGAACTTAAAAAAATGAAAAAATTTATGTTTCAAAATATGTTTGTTTAGGAGGAAAAGAAGAGATGGGGAAAATGATTTTATACCATGGTACTCCTGACAGAATGGTTACGCCAACACATGGCCGTGGGAATGATAAGCACGACTATGGTCGTGGTTTTTATCTGACTGAAAGTGTCGAACTTGCCAGGGAATGGGCGGTATGCAGACCAGACGATACAAATGGATGGGTACATAAATTCGAGTTGGATTGCGATGGACTCAAAATACTTGATTTTCAGGAGCGGGATGTTTTGGTTTGGCTTGCGGAACTTATGAAACATCGGGATGCCGCAGACTCTAAGCGGTATAGAATGTTAGCGGCGAGATTTATTGCAGAGTATGGCATAGATACTGATAAATATGATGTAATTAAAGGCTGGAGGGCAAATGCGTCCTACTTTTATATTGCAAAGGAGTTTGTGAGAGATAATATTGACATTGATATTTTGGAAGAACTGCTTTCTCTGGGCGGACTGGGTATTCAGTATTGTATTAAATCGGAACCGGCTTACTCAAAATTGCGCGAGATCAGGGAGGACTTACTTTTCGTTGATTATTCGGAATTTAACGATAAATATAACCGGCGGGATGTATCTGCAAGAGAAAACATGCGGAGTCTGGTCGACTCCGATGCGAATAAAGTAACTAAGGTATTCAGTACCCTGTTTGAGAGGTGACGGTTATGCGGGCATATTCAGATGTTTATTTGAATGACGTAGTGGAAAATCAGGGAAAGCTGTTTGACTTTGTTGCACAGTCTTTTCCGGACAAAGATACCGTGGATTTCATCAATGCTTATATGCAAGGTAAAACAAGAAAAAGCATTGATGAAGCGAAGGCGTATGTCAATACGATGGATGCCAGAGAATTGTGGGAGTACTTTTCTGACACAGAACAGTTTTCGCTGAGAAACGGTGAGGCGCTTAAAGGGTTTTTGCCGGACTGGATCGGTGAATTTTATGCTTATTATCAATGGTATTATAATATACCAAGCGCAGAAATCGTAAAGAAAATTCCGGTTGATTTTCTCAAAAAGGCATATTTGGGACTTCATGATCTGGAACTGAGTCTGGCAGTGCAGAAAGTGGGGGAAGTGTGATGTCAATTATCTGTTTCCATAATCCGGATGAAGAAAACGGTTTTTTAAGTAACTGGTATCCGTCTTGCTTTGTTGTGGACGGAACAGAGTTTACTTCTGTGGAGCAATATATGATGTATCAGAAAGCAGGCTGCTTTTGCGATGACAAAGTCGCTGAACAAATCCTTGATATGCAGGATGCCGCCCGTATCAAAGAAGCAGGACGGCTTGTGTCGGGGTATGATGATAATTATTGGAGTGGAATACGGCAGATTGTCGTATATGAAGGTTTATTTGCAAAATTTTCGCAGAATCCACTTTTTCGGAACAAACTGAAGGATACAGGAGAGGCCATATTGGCTGAATGTGCGGTTAAAGACCGTGTTTGGGGGATTGGACTGTCCATGAGCAATCCAGACAGATTCAATCGGGCAAAATGGAACGGACAAAATTTGCTCGGTTATACTTTGATGATGGTTCGGAACAGATTGTAATCTACGTTTTCCTGGGAACAACGTAAACAAATTTGACTGCAAGGAGATAATTTTAATGCCAGAATTAGAGTCAATGATAGAAAAGAAACTGATTGAACAATTGATTTACGGAGATTCTCAATGGATATACAGAAAAGATTTGAAAACAGAAGAAGATTTATGGAAAAATTTCAGGTATATTCTTGAACAGAATAATAAGGAACGATTGAACGGTCAAAATTTATCGGATGCCGAATTTGAGCAGGTGAAAAACCAACTACAGTTTTCTTCCTTCTATAAAGCAGGCGAGTGGCTTGCCGGGGAGAATGGCAGGGTTTGGGTACACGTGCAGCGGGATACAGAGAAATTGCATCTTGTAGTAATGAATCACGAGCATATCGTCGGCGGCAGCAGCGTATATGAGGTGATGAATCAATACAGTGCATTAAAAACGGATGAGGATAGCAATGTTCATGCAAGAGACAGAAGATTTGATGTAACTCTCATGATTAACGGACTTCCTTTGATACATATTGAACTTAAAAATAAGCAGCACTCCTACATGGAGGGATTCCGGCAGATTAAGAAATATATTGGAGAAGGCAAGTTTACCGGAATATTCTCAGCGGTTCAGATGTTTGTCGTTAGCAATGGCGTAGATACGAAATATTTTTCTGCAGCAAGCGATGCGGAGCTGAAAGAAGAGTTTATCAGCGGATGGCTGGACAAAGAGAATCATCCGGTATCGGATTACCTTGATTTTGCAAGGAGCGTGCTTCGTATTCCCGAGGCGCATGAGATGATTGCAAGATACACCGTATTGGATGAGAAAGCAAAGAGACTGATTTTGTTACGTCCGTATCAGATACATGCAATAGAAGCGATAAGGGATGCCTCGAAGTTGGGAAAGTCCGGCTTTGTATGGCACACTACCGGTTCCGGAAAAACGCTTACATCGTATAAGGCGACCAGAAATCTTTTAATGGATATTCCGGCATTGGACAAGGCAATTTTTCTGATTGACAGAAAAGACTTGGATACGCAGACCACAATGGCATTTCAGGCGTATGCAAATAATGATCTGATTGATGTGGATGAGACAGAAAATGTAATCGACCTCAAGAAAAAACTGAAATCCGATGACAGACAGGTGATTGTAACTACGATTCAGAAACTGCAGAGGCTGATTCGCAGAAGACTGCCGGAGGAGACGTCGGAGTATTATAAGATAAAGAATCTGAAAATAGCGTTTGTAGCAGACGAGTGTCACAGGGCTGTTACGCCGAATACAAAGCGGGAACTTGAGAGATTTTTTACGAATTCTCTGTGGTATGGGTTTACCGGAACACCGAGATTTGCGGAGAATCCATATCCGCAGATGGGGGATTTGCCGCGTACAACTGAGGAATTGTACGGAGAATGTTTACACGGATACACCATTCAGAATGCAATTCACGACAATGCCGTATTGGGTTTTCAGGTAGAGCATAATGGTCCGAAGAATATCGCAGATGAGACGGACATCAGTGTGTATGATAACGAAGCGCATATGTTAAAGGTGCTGGATGTGATATTGAATAAATCTTATTATAAACTGGGGTTTCAGAACGGTAAAGGGAAAACATTTGAGGGCTTGCTTACGACCGGTTCTATTCAGCTTGCGCAGAAATATTATGATTTGCTGACACGGGTAAAGAACGGAGAGACTTCGCTCAAAATTGATGAAAGAATGAAGCAGGTGCTTCCGGATTTTCCGAAATTTGCGATTACCTATTCTGTGTCTGAAAATGAAGAGCGTTCACAGGTGAATCAGCAGAAGATGAAGAAAGCGCTCGATGATTACAATGGTATGTTTGACACAGCATATGAACTTTCACGGATACAGAATTATAATGCTAATTTGAATGAAAGACTTGCCCGAAAGAATCCAAGATTCAAAAGCAGGAAAGAGCAGCTTGACCTGGTGATTGTTGTGGACCGGCTTCTGACCGGATTTGACGCGCCATGTATGTCTGTAATATTTATTGACAGGCAGCCAATGGGACCGCATGATCTGATACAGGCATTTTCCAGAACGAATCGTATCTATGATAAGAAGAGTAAACCTTACGGACAGATCGTTACTTTTCAGGCGCCGCGTTTATTTAAGGAAAGTGTGGATCATGCAGTAAAATTGTATTCCGCAGGCGGCACGAAAGAAGCGCTTTTAGCGGAGTGGGATGAAGTTGAACCGGCATTCAGAAAGGCGCTTGCCGCGCTTCGCATATCAGCCGAAAGGCCGGAAGACGTTCCGGGGCTCTCCCGTAAGGAAAAAGAAAATTTTGTAAAGATGTTTCAGAATTTTGATAAGCTGTTTGCACAGTTAAAATCTTTCAGCAAATATGAAGATGGCGTGCTTGAAGAATATGGAATCACAGAACAGGAATATACAGATTATGCCGGACATTATTTTAATGTAAAAGAAGAAATAAAGCCGGACTCTGACAGCCCGGAGAATGATTCGGATAAACCGGCCGTTGATTTGGATTATGAGCTGATGGCATACAGCAATACAAAAATTGATTATGAATATATTATCAATCTTATCCAGAATATCGTGACGCCGGATGGCGATAATGAAGGTACAACGCCGGGACAGAGACAAAAGCAGATTGACGAAGTGAAACAATACGTAGAGGAACTTAGAAAAGCCAATCCGAAAGTTGCCGGTATCATGGCGAATCTGATAGATGAAATTGAATCGGATGAAAATAAATATAAAGGAAAGTCGATTTTTAATATTGTTGAAAACATGAAACAGGATTGTATTGATAAAGTGATCACCGATTTCTGTGTTACGTGGTATGCATCAAAGGAAGACGTGATGTATGCGGCCATGCATTACAGGAACGGCGAAATCCCTAATGAGAGTGTAATTAAAGGCACCATAGACTTTGCCGGCTACAAGGCAGCGCAGGAGCAGGCGTTACCTAAGTTCCTGTATTATACAAAGGTCATTGAAGAATTAAGAAGAAAACTGGATGAGGAGATAAAGCCGCTGACAGATAATTAGCGGAATTGCAAAATATGCAAGAAACGGAGATTGAGTGAGGAATTATGAATAAAACAGTTCGAATTGTGTTATATGTGTTGTCGCTTCTTACCGTGGCGGGACTTCTGACCGTTTTTGTGCTGGCGGCAAAGCAGCAGGGGAAACCCGCAGGTCAGGACGCAGCCGCGGGAAGCGAGGCAGACGAAACGCCGGGCGCGCAAAACGGCGGGGCGGAGATTGCAGACGGAGCGGAGAATGACGGACCGGATGCGGAAGATGCGGGGAGAGGGGAAGATACCGCCGAGCCGGGAGCGGATACAGTGCAGAAGGAACCGGAGTCGGGAGACGCTGCGGCGCCGGAATCGGATACGCCGGAATCGGAACCGGAGTCGGAGGACGCTGCGGCGCAGGAGCCGCAAGGTGCGGAGGAAGCGCCCGCGGGAGACACCACGATTTTAATTACCGGGGATGTGCTTTTTGCGAACGCCTTTCAGGCGGGCTATGATGCGGCGGGGATCGCCGGAGTGGTGTCCGAGGAGCTTCTCGGGCGGCTGACCGGAGCGGATATCCTGCTTATAAACAATGAGTTTCCGTTCAGTGACAGAGGGCAGCCGGTCCCCGACAAACAGTTTACGTTCCGGTGCGCCCCTTCCTACGCGAAGGCGCTCGCCGAGCTCGGCGTGGATGTGGTGTCGCTCGCGAACAACCACACGCTGGATTACGGGAAAGAGGCATTATCTGACACGTTTGCGGTGCTGGATGCCGAGGGGATTTTATACGGCGGAGCCGGGGAGAGCGTGGAGCGGGCCGAACAGCTTCAGGTGATCGAGGCGAACGGGAAGAAATTCGGGTTTCTCGCGGTGTCGCGGGTGATTCCGACCGCGGACTGGAAGGTCGAGCAGAGTACGCCCGGTCTCTTTTCCTGCTACGACGAGACGAGACTCTTAGAGCTTGTGGAGGAGGGGAAAAAGACGTGTGATTTTCTCGTGGTCTATCCGCATTGGGGCGTGGAGCATGCGGCTTACCCCGAGGACTACCAGAAAAAAATTGCGGAAAAATGTATTGCCGCCGGGGCGGATCTCGTGGCCGGATCGCACACTCACTGCCTGCAGGGCGTGGAACTCATAGACGGGAAACCGGTATGTTACAGTCTCGGGAATTTTATCTTCGGGCGTACCATCGACCGCTCCGTCGTGGTGGAGATTACGGTGCCCACGGAGGGGGAGCCCTCTTACCGCCTGCTTCCGGTGTACGCGTCGGGCGGTGTGACGAGCCTTGCGGAGGGCAGTGCGGCGGAGGATATCCTCGGCTATCTGAATGGAATCTCCGGAGCCGAAATCGGTGCGGACGGAAGTATCGGGACGGAAAAGAACTGACGGCAGTTTAGCCTGCGTCTATTAACTAAAATTAGTTTACAAAAAGCTAAAAAAGACTTATAATCAGATAAGAAATTAAGGAAACATGAAAACCAGATGGAGACAAGGAGAGACGACAATGAACTATATGGAGATATACCGGCAGTGGTGCGCGGACCCGTATTTCGATGAGGCGACAAGAGCGGAGCTTAAGGCGTTGGAAGGGAATGAGGCGGAAATCGAGGACCGCTTCTACCGTCAGATGGAGTTCGGGACCGGCGGGCTGCGCGGGGTGATCGGAGCGGGGACAAACCGCATGAATATCTATACCGTGCGCCAGGCGACGCAGGGGCTTGCCAATTATATCCGCGCGCAAAACGGGCAGGAAAAAGGCGCGGCGATTGCGTATGATTCCCGCATCATGTCCGCGGAGTTTGCCGACGAGACGGCGCTGTGTCTGAATGCGAACGGAATCAGGGCGTATGTGTTCGACAGTCTCCGCCCGACGCCGGAACTCTCGTTTGCGGTGCGTGAGCTCGGCTGTATTGCGGGAATTGTGATTACGGCGAGCCACAATCCGAGGGAGTATAACGGCTACAAGGTATACTGGGAGGACGGCGCCCAGATTACCCCGCCGCACGATAAAAATATTCTGGCGGAAGTGGCGAAAGTGACTTCCTTTGATCAGGTAAAAACGATGGAGAAGGAAGCGGCGGTGCAGGCGGGACTCTACCGGGTGATCGGAAAAGAGCTTGACGACCGCTATATGGAAGAATTAAAAAAGCAGTCCATCCATCCGGAGGTAATCCGGGAGATGGCGGGCGATATCCGGATCGTGTACACGCCGCTTCACGGGACCGGAAATCTTCCCGTGCGCCGCGTGCTGCGTGAACTGGGCTTTGAACATGTCTATATTGTGAAGGAGCAGGAGCTGCCGGACGGCAATTTCCCGACCGTGAGCTACCCGAATCCGGAATCTCCGAAGGCATTTGAACGCGCGCTTGCGCTTGCAAGAGAAACGGACGCCGACATCGTGCTTGCGACCGATCCAGACGCAGACCGCCTCGGCGTGTACTGTAAGGACACGAAAACCGGCGAGTATGTAAGCTTTACCGGGAACATGTCGGGCATGCTGATCGCAGACTACATCCTGCGGGAGCGGACGGCAACGGGGACAATGCCGGAGCGCCCGGCGCTTGTGGAGACCATCGTGACGACCGATATGGCAAAGGCGGTCGCGGCGGCCTACGGCGTGCAGCTGATCGAAGTGCTGACCGGGTTTAAGTATATCGGCGAGCAGATTAAGCTGTTTGAGGAGCAGGACAGCTTCCGCTATGTGTTCGGCCTGGAGGAGAGCTACGGGTGCCTTGCGGGCGCTTACGCGAGAGACAAAGACGCCTGTGTGGCGGTGATGATGCTCTGCGAGGCGGCCTCCTGGTACAAAAAACAGGGGATGACGCTGTGGGATGCGATGCTTGCGCTGTACGAAAAATACGGCTTTTACCGCGAAGGTCTTGAGACGAAGACCTTAAAGGGAGTTGACGGCGCGGCGCAGATTGCACGGCTGATGGCGGACGCGCGAAGCAATCCGCCGCGTGAGCTTGGCGGCTGCAAAGTGCTTGCGGTCCGGGACTATAAAGAAGATACCAGACGCGACATGGAGACGGGAGAGGTGACAAAGACAGGACTCCCCTCGTCGAATGTGCTCTACTACGAGCTCTCCGACAACGCGTGGTGCTGCATGAGACCGTCCGGAACAGAGCCGAAGATCAAATATTACTTCGGTGTCTGCGGCAGTTCGCTTGCGGACGCGGATAAAAGGCTTGCGGCTCTGAAAGAGGATTTATTAAAATAAACGGTATGTCAGGCGGACAGAGGGAGAGGCAATTATGGGTATTATTTATGAGGAGGAGCGCGGGATATGGAAGCTGGATACCCCGCACACCAGTTATATCATAGGAATTGCGGACAAACAGTATATTGGCCATATCTACTACGGTGCGCGTATCCGTGACTGCGGCGGCTGTAGCTGGATGCGCACGGGGGAAGCGCCGTTTGTGCCGTCGGAAAACATGCGGGATAAGTGCAGCTTTATGGACAGCTTTCCGGCGGAGTACCCGGGAAACGGCGTGGGAGACTTCAGGGAGAGCGCGGTTTCGGTCCGCGACGAAGCCGGCAATACGGCGGTGCAGCCGCTTTACACCGGATACCGCATCTACGCCGGTAAACCGTCCATTCCGGGGCTTCCCGCGACGTTCGGCGGGGAGGATGTCTGCGAGACTCTGGAGCTGTCTGCGAGGGATGAGGTCCTGGGACTTGCGTTTACGCTGGTATACACCGTGTTTTCGGATGTGGATGTGATAACGCGGAGCGTTCGCATCACAAACGAAGGGGAGAAGCCAATCGCTCTGACGAAGGTAATGACGATGAGTCTGGATATGGATGCGGAGGATTACCGCATGCTGACGCTGCACGGCTCATGGGCAAGGGAACGGCGGATGGAATACCGCGAGATCGGATACGGGAAGCAGAGCGCGGGCTCCGTGCGCGGCGAGTCCTCGCACCAGGAACATCCGTTTCTGGCGCTTGCGGAGCGCGGCGCGACGCAGGAGCGGGGCACGGTCTACGGCTTTCATTTCGTGTATTCGGGCAATTTTCTTGCGCAGGTCGAGAAGAGCCAGTTTGATTCGCTGCGGGTACAGCTCGGGATTCATCCGCAGGAGTTTTGCTGGAAATTAGAACAGGGGCAGACTTTTTATGCGCCGGAGGCGGTGCAGACCTGCACGCGCGAAGGACTCGGCGGGATGAGCCGCACGCTGCACGACCTGTATCGAAAGCATCTGATACGCAGTCCGTACCGGAATAAGAAGCGCCCGATTCTCATTAATAACTGGGAGGCGACCTACTTTGATTTCGACACGGAAAAACTGCTCGCGATCGCAAGAGAGGCAAAGCGCTGCGGGATAGAGATGCTTGTCATGGACGACGGCTGGTTCGGGCGCCGCAACGACGATAATACAAGTCTCGGCGACTGGCAGGTAAATGAGGAAAAGCTGCCGGGAGGTCTGAAACGGCTTGCGGATGAGGTCAATAAAATCGGCTTGAAGTTCGGCATCTGGTTTGAGCCGGAAATGATTTCGCCGGACTCAGAGCTGTACCGCAGTCATCCGGACTGGGCGATTGCGCTGCCGGGGCGAAAACCGTGCCGTGCGCGGAATCAGTATGTGCTTGATCTGTCGCGGCCCGAGGTGACGGAGTATGTCTACGAGGCGGTGGCGTCCGTTCTGCGGAGCGCGGACATTGCCTATGTGAAATGGGATATGAACCGGCAGCTGACGGATTTGGGGAGTGCGTTTCTTGAAAAGGACAGGCAGGGAGAGCTGATGCACCGCTATGTGCTCGCGGTCTACGCACTGCAGGAACGGCTGCTTGCGGAATTCCCGGAGCTGCTGCTGGAAAACTGTTCGGGCGGCGGCGCGCGTTTTGACCCGGGAATGCTCTATTATAGCCCGCAGATATGGTGTTCGGATGACACGGATGCGATCGAGCGTCTCGCGATTCAGGAAGGGACGGCGCTTTTGTACCCGCTTTCCGCGATAGGAGCGCATGTCTCGGACTGTCCGAACCACACCGTGGGCAGAATCACGCCGTTTGCGACCAGAGGGCATGTGGCGCTGGCGGGAACGTTCGGCTATGAGCTTGATATCACTGCAATCGGCGAGGAGGAGCGTAAGATGATTCCGGAGCAGGTTGCGCTGTATCACCGCTACAACGATCTGGTGCGGGAAGGGGATTACTACCGGATCGCATCGTACCGCGAGAATCATTCCTACGATTGTTATGCGGTTGTGGCAAAGGACCGGTCGGAGGCGCTCGTCACCTATGTGCAGGTGCTAAACCGGGCCAATTGCCGCAGCAGACGAATCCGCATTCCGGGACTCGCCCCGGAAAAGCGTTACCGCATTGAGGGACAGGAGGCGGTATATTACGGGGACACACTGCAGAATGCGGGGATTTTTGCTCCGCTGTTCCGCGGAGACTTTCAGTCGGCGCTCATATATATCCGGGAGGTGTAGAGGATGGCAAAAGCGGTAAAAATGGCGGATATCGCAGAGCGGCTCGGCGTTAGCACTGTGACGGTGTCGAAAGCGCTGGCCGGCAAAAAAGGCGTCAGCGAGGAACTGCGCGGCAGGATCGCGCAGGCGGCCAGAGAGATGGGATATCAGCAGACAAAAGTCTCTCAGAGGGAAAAGGAGCACGGAAGCTATAACATCGGCGTTCTGATTTCGGAGCGGTATCTCGATAAATATGACTCTTTTTATCTGCAGATGTATCAGCAGGTGGCGACGCGGGCGGTGGCAAAAGCCTGTTTTACATTGATGGAGGTTGTCAGTGAGGGGACGGAGCGGGCATGTGAGCTCCCGAGATTGCTTCAGGAGCAGAAAGCAGACGGAATCATCGTGATCGGGAGACTCCTTGACGGGTATCTGACGTATCTGAACCGGAGCACCGAGCTTCCGATCATCTATCTGGATTTCTGCAATGACAAACAGGAGCTTGATTCCGTCATTTCCGACAGCTATTACGGCGCGTACCGCCTGACAAACTATCTGTTTGAGATGGGGCACACCCGGATCGGGTATGTGGGGACGGTGCTTGCGACGGGGTCGATTACGGACCGTTATTTCGGCTATCTGCGCGCCGTATTAGAACACGGTATGGAACCGAGGAAGGATTGGGTTCTCGACGACAGAGAACAGGAGACGGGAAAGATTGACAGCGAGCGGTTTATCCGTCTTCCCGAGGTGCTTCCGACCGCCTTTCTCTGCAACTGTGACCTGACGGCAAGCATGCTGATTCACAAGCTTAAGGAGGCGGGATACCGGGTCCCGGAGGACATATCGGTGGCCGGCTATGACAATTATTTATTTCCGGGGCTGTGCGACGTGGCGATTACGACGTATGAGGTAGACATGAAGGAGATGGCGCGCCGTGCGATCCGCAATCTGATCAAAAAAATGAACGGGGAGAGCTACAGACAGGGCGTGAGTATCGTGGAGGGACACATGGTGATCAAAGACAGTGTCAGAAAAATATCCGCGGAAAAATAAAACGAAAACGAAGGGAGACGGCCCGGGACATTACGGAAGTCCCGGCCGCCGCTCGGCCGAAATTTGCCGGAATTGCAGGGGTGTGATTCCGGTACTTTTTTTAAACAGCCGGATAAAATGATTGGTGTTGTCGATTCCGACAAGGGAACCGATTTCGTGGACGGTATCGTTCGATGAGGCGAGCAGGCGCTTTGCCTCCTCAATGCGGACGCGGTTGAGATATTGAAGCGGGGAAATACCGAGCGAGGCGGAAAAGTCACGGCACAGCTTATATTTGCTGACGCCGGTCTCGGCGGAGAGCGCGTCAAGCGAATGCGGGTTTTTATAATCCTGCTCGTAGATCTGCCGGACCGTGCGCACATGGGGAGGAAGCTTTTGGGCGCGGGCTTTGGCGGAAGCGGAATATGCCGCGTCAGAGAGGATTGTGTGGAAGACGGCGTTTACGTGCAGCGCGGTGTCTGTGTCCGGTGCGCGCAGCAGCGGAGCCATGGAAGGAAACAGTGAGAGTGCGATGTCCGATGCAGGGGAGAGCTGCTGATGCAAAAAGGGACTTTCGGCGAGGAGGGGGGGAAGATACTGTTCGGCAAGAACTCCGGAGACAAAGCAGAGATAGTAGGAAAACGGGGTTTCCCCGGTGGCAAACTGCAGCGTAAATCCGGGCGGAAAGAGCAGGAAATCATGCCTGGCAAGCGAAATGTCGCCGTTCGGACAGCGCAGGACGGCATTGCCCCTGACCGTGAGCATGACAATGAGATAGGAAGTGGGGGCGAGTGTGTAGCTGACCGGAACGGTGTAGGAGATGTGTCCGGCCGCATGGATGAAAAGGAGCTCCGGCGCGCCGCAGGGATAGGAGCCAAATGCAAAATCCTGTCCGCGGGTGCTTGCGAGAAAACCGGAATTTTTACCGGAGACGCTCTGGAAGGTAAACGCCGTTTCTAATTGCTGCATGGCGGGAGTCTGATATTCGTTCATTGTCATGGAAACCTCCTTGTCCCAATCGTTTTTTCTTAATTATAATGGAAAGAAACGGAAATGGCAAGATGCGATGAAGAGTTACAAAATATAATTATAAGCAAAAATAAGCTAATAAAAATTAATATATTAATAATGAGTAAAAAAATAATTGTAGATAACAGACAAAATAATAAAATAAAAATTGTTTAAAATATGGAAAAAGACAATGAAAGCAAGAAAAGAATATAAAAAGCAAGAATAATTGATGATTAAAATTACTTTAATATTATAATTAAATTAAGCTAAAGAAACAGCAAAAAAAATAAAGGAGGATATCTTATTTATGAAATTAAAAAAAGTTTTGGCAGTCACTTTGGCGGCAGCGACGGCAATCAGCATGGCGGCATGCGGCGGCAAGGACGATGCAGCGGCGGCAGGAGATTCTGGCAATGCACAGGCAGGTACGGAGGCCGGTGCGGGAGCGGCAGATGCAGGTGCAGAGACGGACGCGGATGCGGGCGCCGCTGCAGACGGAACGCTATCCTATGCGGATATAACGCTGGGCGAGGACTATACGGACCTTACGGCGACAATATCGCTTTTTAATCACAGAACAGACATGGATTCCGAGGATTACGGCGGAACGACCTGGGCAGAGTATATCGCGGCGTTTAATGAGGCATATCCGAATATCACCGTGGAGCTTCTGACCGACACCAACTACGCGGATGACGCTCTGACGCACCTGCAGTCCGGAGACTATGAGACGATCATGATGATACCGGCGGTAGATAAGTCCGACCTGAGCAGCTATTTTATCTCTTACGGTGATCTTGAAACCATGAAGGGCCAGACAAATTACGCGACTACCTGGGAGTATGAAGGACAGGTTTACGGCGTTGCTTCCACGGCGACCACACAGGGTATCGTGTATAACAAAAAAGTATTCGAGGCGGCGGGGATTAACGAGATTCCGAAGACTCCGGCGGAATTCCAGGCGGCGCTTTCGGCAATCAAGGAGAACACCGATGCGATTCCGCTTTATACGAACTACGCTGCAGGCTGGACAATGGGCGCGTGGGACGCATATATCGGAAACAATGCAACCGGCGACAGCACCTATATGAATCAGAAGCTGGTACATACGAAAGACCCGTTCCGCGACTATGGGGATGACACGCACGCTTATGCGGTTTATAAAGTCCTTTACGACGCGGTGGCAGCAGGGCTTATTGAAGATGACTATACCACAACGGACTGGGAAGGCTGCAAGGGCATGATTAACAACGGAGAAATCGGCTGTATGGTACTTGGCTCCTGGGCGATTCCGCAGATGAAGGCGGCCGGTGAAAACGGTGACGATATCGGTTATATGCCGTTCCCGATTAGCGTTGACGGAAAACAGTATGCGACCGACGCCGCAGATTATTCCTACGCGATTAACGTCAACGCGACCGACGATGAGAAAGCGGCGGCGATGGTGTTCGTAAAGTGGATGACAGAGGAATCCGGTTACTCCTACAACGAGGACGGACTTCCGGTAAAAGCAGGTTCGACAGACACAAAGCTTTCCTTTGACGGCGTGACCTTTGTCCAGGATGAACCGGCCGTTTACGGCGAGGAAGATTTCTTAAATGAGATGAATGCAGAGTCCGAGCTGAACATTAATGCCGGAGGCGACAGCAAGATTCAGAAAATTATCGAGCATGCGGCAAACGGCACAAAGACCTACGATGAGATTATGGCGGAGTGGAACGAGGCGTGGTCGAACGCACAGGAATCCTGCGCAATTGAAGTAACCGAATAATGCTTTGCGAAAGGCGGGCCGGGGTGTGTGCGCCCCGGCTTCTTTTCGGAACCGGAAAGAGAGGAGTAGGATTATGACAGCAAACAATGAGCCGTTTCGTCTTGGCAAATGGGTAAAGAGCAGAAAGGGGCAGCAGGTGCTTATCTGTGTGGCGTTTATGTTCATTCCGCTGCTTCTGCTGTTTGTGTTTACCTATCTGCCGTTCGGAGAGATGGTAAAATTCAGCTTTTATAAAATGAAATATGCGACTCCGCCGGAAAAGCGGGTGTTTGTAGGCTTTCAGAATTATATTGACGTGTTCCGGAGGGATGACTGCTTCGGGGCGCTGAAACTGAGCCTGTACTATATGGCCGGTGCGATTCTGCAGCTTGTGATCGCTTTATATCTGGCGACAATTTTAAGCTTTAAGGTAAAGGGGGAAAATTTATTTAAGGGACTGATGTTCTTCCCGTACTTAATCAGCGGAATTGCGATCGGATTTATCTTTAAATTTTTCTACACCAGAGGGTTTGTGCTTGACACGATTCTGCAGTGGTGTGGATTTGAACTTGAAAATCTTCCGTATTGGCTGAAAGACCAGTCCGTGAATAACTGGTCTTTGGTGGCAACCTCGGTGTGGCGTTATTTCGGACAGAATATGGTGCTTTTTATCGGCGCGATTATGTCGGTGGACGCCGAATTGTATGAGGCGGCACAGTTAGACGGTGCAAATAAATTCCGGCAGTTTATCCACATCATTCTGCCGAGTATCAAAACGATTATCACGCTGAATGTGATTTTGTCTATTACGGGTTCTTTAAGTGCATTTGAGCCGCCGTATGTGATTACGAGCGGTGCAAACGGAACGGGAACGTATTTTGTCATTATGAATGAAATTGCGCACACAAGTCAGAAAGTCGGCCTCGCGTCTGCGATGGCGGTGATTCTGCTGCTGATTATCTTTGCGTGTACGATTTTACAGAAACTGTTCTTTAAGTATGTGTTCCGCGATGCGGACAGTGAGGATGAATCCTACAAGGCAAAAAAAGCGCGCTTAAAGGCAGAGAAGGCAGCGAAGAAAGGAGCGGTGGCACAATGAAAAAACATTACAGTATCGGAAGTATTATCTGGACGATCGTAGAATATGTTTCCCTGATTTTTTTCGGGCTGTGCGCAGTGGTTCCGGTGATATCCTGCGTGGTTACCGCCTTTAAGACCGAGGAGGAATATCAGTCGACCAATGTGATGACGCTCCCGGAGAACTGGCTGAATTTTGATAATTTTGTGAAAGCGTTTGAGATGGCGGATATGGGGCATGCATTTATAAATTCCGTGGTTGTCATGATATGCGTGCTTGTCATTTCCGTTATCATCGGTACGCAGCTGGCCTATGTGCTGAATCGTTTTGAGTTTTTCGGAAATCAGCTGATCCGCAATCTGTTCCTGTTTGCTTCGCTGCTTCCGGCGGTCGCCATGCAGGTAACGGTGTACAATATCATGACAGAGCTGAATTTCGTCAATCATCTGTACGGATATATTATCATGATGTGCGGGACGGACGTAATCTCCATTTATATTTTCATTCAGTTTATGGAAAATATTCCAAATTCACTGGACGAATCCGCGATTATCGACGGTGCGTCCTACTGGAAGATTTACTGGCAGATTATGCTGCCGCTGCTAAAGCCGGCGATTGTGACTTCGTGTATCTTAAAGGGCGTCAGCGTGTACAACGAGTATTACTGCGCAAATCTGTATCTGCAGAAAAAGGAGCTGCGCACAATTGCGATCTCTCTGTATACCTTTGTGGGGCCGCTGGGAAGCAAGTATAACCTGATCTGTGCAGGTGTCATCATCTCCCTGCTTCCGGCACTGATCCTGTTTGTCCTGTGTCAGAAACAGATTTACAGCGGAATTACTTCGGGCGCGGTAAAGGGCTGATGAGGTGGCGTGATGGAGATAAGAAAAAATCAAAATCCGGTGTTTCTGAATCTGTGTGAGGAGGCGAAGCAGGAGCTGGTCGGCCATCTCATCCCGTTTTGGCTGGGAATGAGGGATGAGGAGCGCGGCGGCTTTCTGGGATATATGTCTTACGATCTTGTGCCGGACGCGCGGGCGGAGAAGGGATGTATCTTAAACAGCCGCATCACCTGGTTTTTTGCGAATGCTTACACGCTGTACCGCCGGGGCGAAATCACCGAAAAGGAGTGCCTGGCCGCGGGCTTTTGCGGGGAGGAACTGCGCAGAGCCGCGGAATGCGGGTACGCATTTTTGAAAAATTACTGTCTGGACAGGGAAAACGGCGGAATCTACTGGTCGCTGAATTGCGACGGGACACCGTCGGATATGACAAAACACACCTACAATCAGGCATTTTGCATTTACGCGCTCGCCTCTTACTATGAGGCAGTCGAAGACGGGGAGGCGCTTGCGTTTGCGGAGCAGCTCTTTGCGCTGATCGAGGAGAAATGCAGGGACGAAAACGGGTATCTGGAAGCGTTTACCCGCGATTTTTGGCCGGCGTCAAACGAAAAGCTTTCCGAGAACGGCGTGCTCGCGGATCGGACGATGAACACACTGCTTCACGTGTTCGAGGCTTATACCGAACTGTACCGCGTGATAAAGAATCTGCCGGAAAAGAGCGCTCTTGCACAGAAGGTGAAAACGTGCCTCTGCCGGCAGCTGGATGTGTTTGCGGATAAAGTTTATAATCCCGTGCTGCACCGGCAGGAAGTGTTTTTCGATGCGGAATACCGCAGCCTTTTAGACCTGCACTCCTACGGGCATGACATCGAGACGGCGTGGCTTGTCGACCGGGGCACGCAGGTGCTTGGGGACGAGGCGTACGAGCGGAAAATGAATCCGATTACGGCGGACTTGACGAGAAATATATACGAGACGGCATTTGACGGACATTCGCTTGCAAATGAATGCGAGCGGGGCGTTGTCGATGAAACGCGCGTCTGGTGGGTGCAGGCGGAGACCGTGGTGGGCTTTGTGAACGGCTGTGAGAAAATGCCTGAGCACACGGAATATCTGGACGCGGCAGCGGCGCAGTGGGAGTTTATCAAGCGGTATGTCATCGACGGGAGAGCGGGTTCCGAGTGGTACTGGGAGGTGGATCAAAGCGGGGTTCCGGTTGCGGGCAGACCCATTGTGGAGCCGTGGAAATGTCCCTACCACAACGGCCGGATGTGTATGGAACTGATAAGGAGACGGCGCGAGGGCCTTCACGCATGAAAGGCGCTGCGCATGAAAGGATGCTTTATGTTACATGAAAAGTATTACACGGAAAGGGAACGGCAGGAAGCGCTGCTCTCCCGCAAAAACGAAAAAACAGATTTTTACAACGGGATTTATGACCGTTACCGGTATCCGGTGCTCACAAGGGAGCATATCCCTCTGACCTGGCGCTATGATTTAAACCCGGAGACGAATCCCTATTTTATGGAGCGTCTCGGCGTCAATGCGGTCATGAACGCGGGGGCAATCAAATTAAACGGGAAATATTGTCTCGTGGCGCGCATTGAGGGGAATGACAGAAAGTCCTTTTTCGGCGTGGCGGAGAGCGATAACGGCGTCGACGGCTTTCGGTTCCGGGATTACCCCATAGTGCTCCCCGATACCTGCCCGGAGGAGACGAATGTCTACGACATGCGCCTGACGCAGCATGAAGACGGCTATATCTACGGCGTTTTCTGCTCGGAGAGCAAGGATGCCGGCGCGCCGGATCTGTCCGCGGCAGTGGCCGCGGCGGGGATCGTACGCACAAAGGATTTAAAAGACTGGGAGCGGCTGCCGAATCTTGTGACGCTGCACTCGCCGCAGCAGCGCAATGTGGTGCTGCACCCGGAATTTGTGGACGGAAAGTACGCGTTTTACACAAGACCGATGGACGATTTTATCGAGACCGGAAGCGGCGGCGGGATCGGTTTCGGGCTGTGTGAGGATATCGCGCACGCGGTGATTGACGAGGAGAAAATGACGAGCATCAGGCGCTATCACACGATTACCGAGGCGAAAAACGGAGCGGGCGCCGTGCCAATTAAAACGGAGCGCGGCTGGATTCACATTGCGCACGGCGTGCGGAACACGGCGGCGGGGCTGCGCTATGTCATCTATGCGTTTGCGACGGATCTGTCCGACCCTGCAAAGGTGATCGCGGAGCCGTCGGGGCTTTTGATCGGGCCGCGCGGAGCAGAGCGCGTCGGCGATGTCGGCAACGTGGTATTTACAAACGGCGCGATCGCGGAGGAAGACGGAAGAGTACTTCTCTACTACGCATCCTCCGACACGCGGATGCATGTGGCGGAAACGACGAAGGAAAAACTTTTGGACTATGTGTTTGAGACGCCGCAGGATGCCGGCCGCTCGGCAGACTGTGTGGCGCAGCGGTGCGCGCTGATTGAGAAAAATATGGCATTTTTGGAGGGAAAACGATGAGCAAATATAAAATGATAAGCCCCGCGGTATCGAATGTACCGTGGCAGGAGCGCCCGGGCAATCTGTGCGGCGCGCCGATCTGGAGATATACGGAAAATCCGATTATCGGAAGAAATCCGGTAAAAGGCGTGGCGCGTATTTTTAACAGTGCGGTGATGCCGTACGGGGACGGATTTATCGGCGTATTCCGCGGGGAGCAGAACGACGGAATCCCGTATATCTACATGGGAAAAAGCAAAGACGCGATTCACTGGGATTTCGACGAGAACAAAATAAATTTCGTGGATGAGGAGGGGAACCCCTTTATGCCGAAATACGCCTACGACCCGAGGCTCGTGAAGGTGGAGGACACCTACTATATTATCTGGTGCCAGGATTTCTACGGGGCTGCGATCGGCATGGCAGAGACGAAAGATTTTGAGACTTTTGTGCGGATAGAGAACCCGTTCCTTCCGTTCAACCGGAACGCGGTGCTGTTTCCGCGGAAAATAGACGGCAAGTTCATGATGCTGTCGCGTCCGTCGGACAGCGGACATACGCCGTTTGGGGATATCTTTGTCAGCGAGAGCCCGGATCTGGTGTACTGGGGGCGGCACAGACATGTGATGAGCAAGAGCAGCGAGTGGTGGGAGTCCTTGAAAATCGGCGGAGGCGCGGCTCCGATTGAGACTTCGGAGGGCTGGCTTTTGTTCTACCACGGAGTGACCGGAACCTGCAACGGCTATGTGTATTCCATCGGCGGGGCGATCCTGGATATCGACAATCCCTCGATTGTGAAATACCGCTGCGGCAATTTCCTTCTGACACCGGAGGAGTGGTACGAGGAGCGGGGCTTTGTGCCGAACGTGTGCTTCCCCTGCGCGACGATTCACGATTCCGAGAGCGGAAGGATCGCGGTTTACTACGGCGCTGCAGACAGCTATGTGGGCCTTGCGTTTACGGAGCTGGACGATATCGTCGACTATATCAAGGAGCACAGCGCCGTGACGGAAAGCGACACGGAAATCGGAAAAAGATAGCGTGAAAGGTATGCCGGATTTATGAAAATATACGCGGACAATGAGAAGCTGCAGTACAGCGGCCGAATTGATTTTGACGATCCGAAGGCGCCGGTGCTCGTGTATGCGGCAAGCTTTGTCAGAATGAAATTTACCGGGACGTCGGTAAAGGCGGCGCTGCGGAATCACAAAAATTATTGGGACAATTATATGGGCTGTATCATCGACGGGACACAGACAAAGTTTCTGCTTGAAGGCGATGAAAATCCGCACACGTATGTGCTGGCGGAAGGGCTGGGGGACGGCGTGCATGAGCTGACGCTTTTTAAGCGCATGGATTCCTGCCATACGGTGACGTTTTACGGTTTTGAACTCGACGAGGGAGCGCGGCCCGAAAGACAGGATCCGCTTCCCGCGCGCCGAATGGAGGTGTTCGGGGACAGCGTCTCCTGCGGGGAGGTGTCGGAGGCGCTTGCATTTGCGGGAAAGCTGGACCCGGAGCATAACGGGGAGTGGTCAAACAGCTGGTACTCCTACGCGTGGATGACGGCGCGAAGGCTCGGCGCGGAGCTTCACGATACGTCCCAGGGAGGCATTGCGCTGCTCGACGGCACGGGCTGGTTTGCGGAGCCGGATTACCGCGGAATGGAATCGTGCTATGATAAAATCGAGTACCATCCGGGACTCGGCGCGGTGAAAAACTGGGACTTTGAAAGCTGGCAGCCGCATGTCGTCGTCGCGGCGATCGGGCAGAACGACAGCCACCCCGAGGACTATATGGCCGAAGATTACGGCGGCAGCAGGGCCGGACACTGGAGACGGCGCTACGAAGAATGGGTGAAGGAGCTGATGCGGCTTTATCCGCGTGCGCAGTTTATCCTCACGACGACGATATTAGAGCACGATCCCGCATGGGACAGGGCGATTGACGAAGTGTGCCGGAGTATATCCGACGCGCGCGTGCACCGTTTTTACTACCGCAGAAACGGCGCGGGAACGCCCGGGCATATCCGGATACCCGAGGCGGAGGAGATGGCGGAGGAACTCTCCTCCTACATCGAATCGCTCGGAGATATCTGGCAGGAGGTTGAGGAAAACGATGAAGTGTGATATAACAGGGAATGTATATTATGAGAATGGAATTGTAAACCGCGGAAATCTGACGCGGCTTTCGGGAATTATGAAAAGAGCGCGCGCCGGGGAGGCGCTTACGATCGGGTTTCTCGGAGGTTCTATTACACAGGGCTCCCTGTCTGCGGCGCCCGAGCGGTGTTACGCTTACCTGGTTTTTGAGTGGTGGCGCAGCGCGTTTCCGGAGGCGCAGTTTACTTATATCAATGCGGGAATCGGGGCGACGGATTCACAGTTTGGGTGCGCGCGTGTAAAAGAGGATCTTCTGTGTCACAATCCCGATTTCGTGGTCATTGATTTTTCGGTGAACGACGACTGCACGGAGCATTTTATGGAGACCTACGAGGGTGTGATCCGCAGGGTATACGGGTGGAAATCAAAGCCTGCGGTGCTGCTTTTGCACAATGTCTATTATGATACGGGCGCGAACGCACAGCTTTTGCACGGCCGTGTGGGCCGCTATTATGAGCTTCCGGCCGTGAGTATGCAGAGCAGCATATATCCGGCGCTGCTTTCGGGCGCAATTGAAAACAAGGAGATTACGCCCGATAATCTGCATCCGAACGATGCGGGGCACGCGCTGGTGGCATCGGTGATCACATATTTCCTCGCGCAGGTGAAGAAGGAAACGGAAGCGGAGTGCCGGCCGGAAGCCGGGGCGCCCGCGTCCGGCTCCGCGGAAGATACGGGGAGCTGCGCGGCGGAGCTGCGGAAGGAGCCGCTCACCTTAAACCGCTATGAGCATTCGACGCGCTATCGGAATGACTGCGGCTGCGCGCAGTGCAGCGGTTTTGTGCCGGACGATACGCCGCAGCACGGCATCACCGATGTTTTCAAAAACGGCTGGATGGCCGCGGAGAACGGGGACTCGATTACCGTTGAGGCGGAGGGGACCTGTATCGCGGTTCAGTACCGGAAAACCGTGCATCATCCGGCTCCGAAAGCGGAGGTTCTAATCGACGGAGACGCCGACGGCGCGGTGCTTTTGGACGCGGCATTTGAGGAGGACTGGGGAGATAAGCTCGCGCTTGTTACGGCGGGGGAGAATCTGTCTGCGGGGACGCATCGGGTGACGGTGCGGATCGCGGAGGCGCATGCGGATGATGCGCTGCCGTTTTATCTGGCTTCGGTGATCGGTTCCGTTCCGAGAGAATAAGAAAAGAGGAATGGTTTTTATGGGTTATACGGCGGCGGAAACACGTTATGAGACAATGAGGTACAGAAGATGCGGCGAGAGCGGGCTCTTGCTTCCGGCGGTATCGCTGGGATTCTGGCACAATTTCGGGACGAATGATTCGTATGAAAATATGAAGCAGATGTGTTTTACCGCGTTTGACGGCGGTATCACGCATTTTGATCTGGCGAACAATTACGGGCCCGAATACGGGAGCGCGGAGACAAATCTAGGAAAGATTCTCCGGGAGGAGCTGCACGCGTACCGGGACGAGCTTTTAATCAGTACCAAGGCGGGCTATGATATGTGGCCGGGACCGTACGGAAACTGGGGCGGCAGGAAATATCTGATTGCCAGCCTTGATGCGAGCTTAAAGCGTATGGGATTGGAATATGTGGATATTTTTTACCATCACCGGATGGATATGGATACGCCGCTTGACGAGACGATGGGTGCGCTCGCTCAGATTGTGAAAAGCGGGAAGGCGCTCTATGTCGGGCTTTCCAATTACGACGGCGCGCGCATGCGCGAGGCCGCTGCCATTTTGCGGGATTTGAACTGTCCGTTTGTCATCAATCAGAACCGTTACAGTATTTTTGAGCGCAGAATCGAGAAAAACGGGCTGAAGCAGGCGGCGGGGGAGACGGGAAAGGGTATCATTGCGTTTTCACCGCTGGCGCAGGGGATGCTGACCGACAAATACCTCGGAGGAATCCCGGAGGACAGCCGGATTCGGCGGGACGGAAGATTTCTGCATGAATCGGACCTCACGGAGACGCGGATCGCCCGGATAAGAGCGCTTAATGCGCTGGCTGCGGATCGCGGACAGACGCTGGCACAGATGGCGCTCGCCTGGGTGTTAAAGGACGAAGAAATCACGAGCGTGCTGATCGGCGCATCGAAGCCCGAACAGATTGCGGAAAACGCGCGGCTTGCGGATGCGCCCGGATTCTCGGCGGAGGAAATCGAAAAAATAGAACAGATCTGCCGGATGGGGCAGAAGTAAAGGAGTATTATTTTGGAAGAAAAGCGATCAGAGAGGGAGATCCTGTTTTTGGATCCGGTCTGTACACATAATATCTGGGGCGGAACAAAGCTTCGGACGGAATACGGCTGTGCGGCGGAGGGAGACGACATCGGCGAGTGCTGGGGCATATCCGCGCACCCGAACGGCGACGGAACCGTCAGGGGCGGCAGGTTTGCGGGCATGAAGCTGTCGGAGGTCTGGGAGCGTCACCCGGAGGTGTTCGGGAATCTCGCTTATGACCGGTTTCCGGTTATGACAAAGATTATTGACGCGCGGGAGGACTTGAGCATTCAGGTGCACCCGGATGACGCCTATGCGGCGGAGCATGAGAACGGTTCCTACGGGAAGACGGAGAGCTGGTATATCCTGGACTGCGGACCGGATGCAAGCCTTGTCGTCGGTCATAACGCGAAAGATCGGGCGGAGCTTGCCTCGATGATTCGGGATGGAAAATGGAGCGAGCTGATTCGGGAGGTTCCGGTGAAAAAGGGCGATTTTATCCAGATCGATCCGGGGACGGTGCATGCGATCAAAGGGGGAATCGTGCTCCTCGAGACGCAGCAGAGCAGCGATATCACCTATCGCGTTTACGATTACGACAGGCTTTGGAACGGGAAGCCCAGACAGCTGCATGTGCAAAAGAGCGTTGACGTGATCACCGTGCCGGCAAAATCCGCTGCGGACAGTGTGATGCCGGCGGCGGACCTTCCGAAGAACCGGCTGAACCTTCTGTATTCCTGCCGGTATTACGATATTTTTAAGGCCGATGTGGAAGGGGAGACGGAGTTTGTGCAGAAGTGGCCGTTTCTTGCGGTCTCCGTTGTCGAAGGGGACGGGATGATCTGCGGCTGTCCGATAAAAAAGGGGGATCATCTGATTCTGCCGGACGGTTTCGGGAATGTGCGCATACAGGGAAATCTGACTTTGATCGCATCTGCGGTGTGTCGTTAGACATGCCGCGGGTGCGTTTTCTTATGGTTGATTTTGCATGGCAAATCACATATACTATAGGTGCAATAAATACGAGTTCATGTAACACAGAAAGGGATGAGTCGTCATGTCAGAATTAAAAAAACAGGCGGTAAGTATGATTAGCGGATTATCAGATGATAACATACGTTTTTTAATAGAGATTATTCAAAAATTAATGCCGCAGGAGGCGCAGGCAGCCGGTAAGGCGATGACGACAGATGCAAAGATGCAGGCTTTTATGCGGTTGGATGCAGCACGGGGGGAAATCAGTCAGTATTTACCGGAGGATTTTGATGCCGAAAGAGAATTAGAGGAGGCCAGATTTGAGCAATATGGTAGTATTGATTGATACGAATGTGGTTATCGATTTTCTTGTTACAAGAGAGCCGTTTTTTAAAGCATCCTCACAGGTTGTCATGAAATGCGCAAACGGGGAACTGGAAGGCTGTATTGCTTTTCACTCAATATCGAATTTGTGGTATATTTTACGAAAAATACCGGAGGATAAACGCAGAAAATGGCTTATGGATATATGCAGCTTTTTGAAAGTTACAGGTGCGCACCATGATGAGGTACAAAAGGCAATCCGGAATAAAGAATTTAGGGATTTTGAAGATTGCTTGCAGGACAGATGCGCGCAGGGCGTCGGGGCAGGCTATATTATTACAAGAAATGTGGCAGATTTTAACGGGTCGGAAATACCGGCAATCACACCGGAAGATTTTTTGAGGGTTATTTCCGGTTGACTTGATGAGAGACAGAAGACACGTGGAATACGTTGAAAGATGAGGAGCAATATGGATCGCGAAGAGAGACGGCTGAAAAGACAGCAGGATACAAGAAGGGCAACGGTGATTTTTGCCGTATTTGCGGTGGTTGTGATAGCGGCGGTGGCCGGCGCGGCGTTTGGCATCAGCCGTTTTGTCGGCAGTAAGGCAAAGGAGAAGCCGCAGACCGAAGCGGTAAATCCGGGGACAGAGGCGCCGGCGACGGAAGAGGTACAGCCCGAACCGGAACCGGCGCCCGCAGAGGACCCGTTTCTGGAGCAGGCAAAGGCGGCGGTGGCCGGTATGACGCTGGAGGACAAGCTTGCGCAGATGTTTATCATCACGCCGGATGCGCTGACCGGATACGGCGGCGTGACGGCGGCGGGGGACACGACGAAGGAATGGTATGATAAGCGCCCGGTCGGCGGGATGATTTACGCCTCAAACAATCTGACGGACACGGAGCAGACAAAGGCGATGCTTGCCAATATGCAGGGCTTTGCAAAGGAGCGCACGGGACTTCCGATCTTTTTAAGCGTGATCGAGGAGGGCGGCAGCGTGACGCGTATTGCGGGAAATGCAGGCTTTTCGGTCACGGATGTCGGGACGATGCAGTCGGTCGGCGAGACGGGAGATACGCAGAATGCGTACAATGCGGGAACCGTGATAGGAACTTATCTCGCGGAGCTTGGCTTTAATCTGAATTATGCGCCCGTGGCGGATCTGCGGGCCGAGGGCGATGCGTTGTCGCTCGGCGACCGCGCGTTCGGCGCCGACGCGAATGCGGTGGCGGATATGGTTTCGGCCGAGCTGCAGGGAATGGAGAGCATGGGCGTATACGGCGCGGTGAAATTTTTCCCGGGTGTCGGTCTGGATGCAGGCGGCGGCTCCGCGGTTTCAAACCGCACGGCGGAAGAGCTTCTCGCGCAGGAGCTGGTTCCGTTTAAGAGGGCGGTGGAAGAGGGCGTTTCCTTTATTATGGTGGGACACGCCGCGCTGCCGCAGGTGACGGGGGACAATGTGCCGGCGAGTCTGTCCGCCGCCGTCGTGACGGATCTTCTGCGCGGGCAGTTGGGCTATGACGGCATTGTGGTGACGGACGCGATGAGCGCGGGAGCGGTGACGGGAGCCTATAATTCCGACACGGCCGCGGTGATGGCAGTGACCGCGGGAGCGGATATGATACTTCTGCCTGCGGATTATGAGACGGCGTACAACGGTCTGCTCACGGCCGTGAACAACGGTACGATTACCGAGGAGCGCATCAACGAGTCAGTGACGCGGATTGTGCGGGTGAAACTGGCGATGAACCGGTAAACGAGGTTTCCCGGAATCGGGCAGGCTGACATACGTTCTTAAAGCGTTCCATCGGGTCTCTTTTTTATTAAAAATCCCGATTTGAATACAGTTTTTTTGAGAGCAGAAATGAACACAGCAAAATCAAAGTGGCGGCGGCAATGATACCGCTATTCACCGGAAACATATGTTTACCGGCATATTCGAGCGCATCAAAGAGCAGATATTCATTTCCCGGCAAAGCCGAAATAGCCACCCATGCGCCATACAGACCCCCAAAGAGTGCGGCCGGTACAAACATTCCCCAGAATTTTCCCTTACTGTATCCCATCTTGAATAAGATCGGAAACATGCAGAGGTTGAAAATTGAAAATAACAGACAGCTTATCGCTGCCACGGGTAAAAACCATCCGGGAGAACCATAATAGTGTGATAACGAAAAGCTGTCTGCAAGAACCGCAAGCGGGATACCCGTAAGTAATCCGGTAAGTCCCATGCAAATGGATAAAACATATCTGCCGGATACTACGGAGGAACGCTTGACGGGGAGTGTTAGATACAGCTTGTTTAAATCGCCTTTTTCTTCCGCCGCAAATGTGTTGACCGTAAAAAACAGGAATAGAAACACATTCGTCGGAACTACGAACAGCGCCGTAATAAAACCGGCCGCCAGCGAAATTACGGGGAGCAGCAAAATCCGCGGATGAAAGCATTTCATCGCATTCCAATCTAATAGAACCATTCGTTTCATCATACCGCAACCTCCTTGCTCATGCGTACCATAATATCGTCAAGAGAAACTGTTTCCGTAATCACGCTTCCGGGAAAACCTCCAATATCCGTTATCGCAATCATGCCGTCAAATCCGCCTGGATACTCACGCAATCCAATTATTTGATGACGCTTTGACTGCGGTAAATCCCCTGTGCCGCCTCTGACCAAACAATATTTTTCGATCAATTCATCCTTTAACCCGCTATACAAAATTTTTCCGTTTTTGATATAGGTAATATAATCGGCAATCTTTTCAAGGTCACTCGTTATGTGGGTGGAAAAGAAGATGGTCCTGCCTTCTTCTACCATATAATCACGGAGGATCTCAAGCATTTCGTCGCGTCCGACGGGGTCAAGTCCCGAAGTAGGCTCGTCGAACAGTAACAGCTTTGCATCATGCGCCAATGTGGCTGCCAGGCCCAATTTCATTTTCATACCCCGTGACATTGTCTTATACTTTTGCTTCGGGTCAAGAGAAAATCGTTCCAAATATTGATGAAAGACGGTGCTGTTCCATTTCTTGTAGAACGGGCGCATCGCCTTTTCCACATCAATGGGAGTCCAGTCTTCCTGATAATAGGGCTGTTCAAACAGAACGCCGATCTCTTCTTTCAACGAGACATCATCCGCAGGCTTTCCAAACAACTTGATACTTCCGCCGTCTTTCAAAACCATACCTAAAATAAGTTTCAGAGTAGTAGTCTTTCCGGCGCCGTTTTCACCGATAAAACCGCATACAAAGCCGCCGGGAACCGAAAAACTTATGTGATCCAGTAAAAAATTTTTATATTGTTTTTTAAGGTTCAAGATTTCAATCACATTGTTCATTTTATTGTCCTTTCAATTGTGTCCAGCATTTTATGAAGGTCATTTACCGATAAGCCGGCCAGCTTTCCGCGCCGGACGGCGGCAGTCAGGGCATCCTCGGTTTCTTTTAAGTAGTTGTTACGGATAAGGGATTCGTTGATTTTCTTTACATAAACACCCTTTCCGGGCATTGTCTGAACAAACCCTTCCAACTCCAATTCACTGTACGCTCTGGTAGTAGTAACCAGACTTACCTGTAAATCACGGGCAAGCTGACGAAGCGACGGCAGAGGATCATTTTCGACGAGAGCCCCTGACAAAATAGATGCTTTGATTTGTTCTTTTATCTGCTCGTAAATCGGTACGCCCGATTGATTTGATATAACAATGTTCATTCCTGTTTCTCCACTGCGGTTCTTCTATTAACCTGCGTCTTACTGTACATGTATAGTAAGTACAGTATAGCGCGGAGATCGGTTAAAGTCAACGGTCTTGTTTGTAAAAGATTTCAAATGAAGGTGGGGCTGTCGCTTTAACGATTAAAAAATGGTGAAGCGGCAGCTTCCTTTTTGCCT